>CANKBS010000030.1 GCA_947480015.1 Sphingobacteriaceae bacterium | reverse complement strand
CTTCCGCCGCCCTCGCAATCGCTTTGTTGCGGCGTCTGAATGAGGGGCTGTTATCGATCTACTGGCAACTGAGGGTACACAGCAATGAAACGGACCAGAAGAGTCCCTTCGTACCGAATGCTAGCAATGCCAAAGAACAGATTCTTCCGCCGCCCTCGCAATCACTCTGTTGCGGCGTCTGAATGACGGGCTGTTATGGATGTCCCGTCATCGCAATCGCTACCATGCGGCGTCTGAATGACGGGCTGTTATAGTTCTACCGTCAACTGAGGGTACAAGGATGAAAACGGAGCGGAAGAGTTAGCGCACTGATTCGACTGTTGGTGAAGCGTGCTAAGAAAAGACTAAGGGGTAAGGCCTCTGACATGTTTGCTGTTTACTTAGAATGCCCGATCGGGCCTGCAGACAGACGAGTGAATAGGTGAAATAAAAAACTAAGCAGCAGCATCTTGCTCCAGCTTATTTTCATAAAGGGTTTTGCCGCTTTGCCGATACATGCGATAACAGAGCGAATTAAAATAATATAAGATGACGAAAAAGGGAAAACCATTTAAAAAATAATGCCCTTGACGAATGAGGTTAACAAGAATAATAACCAGGATGGCATTACTGATAAGCCAGTGCGGGCTATCGTATTCGGGATCACGACTAACATAATGTCTAAATACTATAAACATAAATAAACTCAGACCAAATAAACCGGTTTCAGAAATAATACGCAAAAACATGGAATTGGCATCGGCAGAATTGGAGTTAAATCCCTTTACTTTAAAATTTTTAGCCAGGGAGTATTTTTCAAACGTAACCGGGTGTGAACCAATGCCGGTGCCAAACACAAAATTAGTTTTAAAACTTTTCATGGTTACCGCGTAATTATTATACAAAATAAAAGAGGAGCCATGGGTTGTCCCTAATTTGAATTCCTCACCTGAAATTAAGGAAATCAAACCATCGTAACGCTGCCTAAAATCACTAACATTGGTGTATAATACATTAAATAAAATAATAAAGGCAGGAATGGCAATCAGGGTATAGCGGATTAAACCAAAATTAAGGGCTAAAAGTAAAAAACTTAAAAAGAGGCCTAATTGACCAAGGCTTGAAAAGGAAAGTAAATACGTTAAAATGATAATTAAGCCCTGAAAGCTAGTTAAATAGTAATTCTCCTTTCTAAATAAATTATACAGTGCAACAAAAAAGGCCGCTGCCAAGGTGCTAGCCAAGTAACTGGGTTCGGCGAAGACGGACGAAACTCGGATGCCAAAATTACCACCTAAAACCGGATAGCCTTTATTTAAGATCCATCTATAATTGTAACCAGGCTTAAAGCCTATTTGAAAAGAAACAAATTGAATGATGCCTATGAGGGACGCAATGTAGCTGCCTTTCAAATACCATTTAAAGAGCTGTTCGGTATTAAAATCATACTCGAGTACCACATAATAATAAAAAAAATAGGAAAGACATAAACCAGTGAATACTTTAAAAAATAAGGCGATGGTATTATTACCTATAAAAATGTTAAAAAGCCCGGTGATAAATAAAACAGAAAATACAATGATAAAATCTCTGTTTAGCCCATAGCGCGTAATAAAAACAGGTAATAAGACAATATAAATAAGATAGGCAAAATAAAATTCGAAGGGTGTTTTGAAAAACACAAATGAATAGATAAATATGGATAAATAAATAAATAGGGTAATCCAAAAATTTCGTGTGTTTTGTGGCTCATTTAAGGCCTTATCTATAGGTGGCATACGCATAATTAAGGATAGGTTATAGAAGCGGATAACTTTTTTGAAGGTTTTTCTACAAGCATATAACTAAGCCCTGCGCCGATAAAAGTCACTAATAAGCCCAAGCCAATTAAAATGCATTTAAGCAGTGGGGTCTGAAAATAGGGCAAAAAAACATTGATGAAAGAGGCGCCGATGATTGGATGAATTAAATAGATGGAATAGGAAAATTTGCCAATAAAATCCAGCAGCTTAATTTTTTTATCGGTCATAAACAGGATCATGACTATGGGTATTAATGTAAATACCAATGAAAACCATGGAAGTTTTAGACAACAAAATATAAGTAGGACTAGCGAGGAAGTATAATATTCTATGGCACCTATTTCCTTTGATAAATAAAGAAAGACTAAGATGCCAAACAGAAATGAAGGGAGCCAGTAAAAAATAATGATATTAGTAAAATACAAACTCCCCAGCATAATTAGGATATAGATACAAACACGTAACCATTTTTTTTTCATTACTAAGGGTAGGAAGAGAAAGGCCATAAGCACATAGAATTGAAATTCGATGGCTAAGGTCCAATATACCTGATTTAACCAGGCATAATTTTTAAAAAAGGGGATTAAATAGCCAAAATGCAATAAAATTTGATTTGCGCTGATAGTTATATGCGTGTTTGTTTTCCCTAATACATGTTCCCGGAGGTAAAGTAAAATCAATGCGAGAAGGATGGAGAGAAAATAGGGGGGCTCTAACCTTAATAGTCGTTTTAATAAAAAACGAAAAACATGTTTGGGCGTGTAAGCCACTTTAAACATTGCCCAGGGTATAATAAAACCTGAAATGACAAAGAAGGTCTGAACACCAAACTTGCCATAAGAGAACACGTCGAGTATAAACGTATTTTGGATAAACCCCGTTGTGGTATTCACAAAATGGAACAAACAAACTGAAAGCGCTGCAAAGGCTCTTAGCGAATCTAAAACTTCTAGTTTTGATTTCACCCTTTAAGCATGTTAAATGACTTAATTGTAGTGATGTGGTTTTTTAAAGAATATTCTTCCCTTAAATGCCTCATTTGATTTTCGTAAAACACATAGAGGATTAACGAAATGGCATAAATGCTTAAAACATAGTAAATAAGCCCCAATACAAAAGGTAAATATGACCATACACCTAATTTATGCAAGGAATAAGCAAAGGAGAAACTACAAAAATTAGGTTTAGGCCATATTGACCGATTGAAAAAAAATCTAAAATCCATTAGGTTTTTATAAAGCCCGTAACCGCAGAAACAAAATGTAATCACCATGCAGATGAAGCGTCCATTCCGCGCAGGCTATTCAGAATATTTATTCGGAAGTGGTCCAACTATTAAATTAATTTACTAAATATTTTTATACTTTAAAAAGACTATTCTACAATGTGATAAGTGAATTAGAATAAATTCACAACATTACTGGCAATTGTTGAGTAATCCTCATTATTAAAACAATTAAGAATTATTTTTTCTTTTCCTCCCACCTTTATAACTCGTTCAATGTCGGATTTGTTAACAATAATGATATCCGCATTTTTTATTGAATTATCTAAATCACTCTCCACGTATTTAATTACTTCTGGAAATTCAACCCTTAGGGCTAATAGGTTTAAATCCGCATCGAATACTTTTACCATCCGGTTATTTTCAAGCAATGCTTTCAATAGGAAAAGAAAGGGACTTTCTCTAATATCATCTGTATTTTGTTTGAAGGTTAATCCATAAATAAGGATATTTTTCTTATTAAATGAAAGTGCTTTGGTTAACATCCTTTCCTGATGTGCATGATTACTGGCAATTAATCCTTTAAAAAAAGGGATTTCAACATTCGAAAGTTTTGCGAGATGCACAATTGCTCTAGTATCCTTAGGCAGGCATGATCCGCCATAGGGAGCACCTGGCCTTAGATATCGTTCGGAAACGTTTAAAATCGTATCCATTAAAAAAATATCATTAGCCTCTTTAACCCTTACACCTAAACTAGAACCAATAGAATAAATCTCATTTGCAAAGGCCACCTTTGTGGCATGATAGGCATTATCCACATACTTCACAAATTCTGCCGTTTTATAATTGGTAAAAACAAGTGCCATCTCATTTGAAAACCTAAACACCTCAGAAATTTCATTTTTTCCCTCTTCTTTTTCGTTCAAGCCAATAACAATTCGCGCGCCGTGAAAAAAATCCTTTACCGCGCTGCCTTCTCTTAAAAATTCAGGCAAAAACACAACACTCATATCTGCAAATTGTTTACCCAACACCCCTTGCAATTCCGGAATAATTGTATTTTCAATTGTGCCTGGCGGAATGGTACTTCTGATAACAAGTGTGTACTTCTTTTCAAACCGCTTCACAGCCGAGGCAATTTCAATAGCGGTATTAATTATGTAATTGAGGTTAACCTTTCCTGAAGCGTCACTTGGTGTGCCAACACAGACCAATGCCATACTTGTATTTTCAATACATAGGTAAGAATCTGTAGTGCCAATAATATTGCTTTTGGCGTAACCCTTTGCAAGCAAATCATCAACTTGAGGTTCAAGTATTGTACTCTTTCCGGTGTTAATTAATTCGGCTTTATGAGGCTTTACATCACAGCCATAAATTTTATGGTTGAGTTTAGAAAGACACGCGATATTCACCACTCCAACATATCCTAATCCAAATACTGCTATATTCATATTAATTTTTTATAAAGTTCTATTGTTTTATTTGCTGCCATCTCCCATGAAAATTGATTGGCGTAACTATTAGCTTTCTTTCTCAGTTCCGTCCTTTTTTCTGAAGTTCGCATGATAATGTCTTTCATTTTGTTTACACAATCCAAAACATTTCCTTTTTCATACAGTGTGATTATTTCCTTGTCATTTACAAATTCCTCTGCATTTATATCCGTCATCACAATCGGGCAACCTAAGCCAAGGCCCTGTATGAATGCATTGCTTCCTGCAAGTGCGACTAAGGGCAAAAATTGAAAACTGCTACTAAGATATAAATTAAACATTTCCGCATCAGAAATATCGTCATAATACTTAACATTTGAAGGAAGCGTTTTTAAGAATGCCTTATCCATATTTCGGTTAATTAGATGAAAGGTCCATTCAGGACATTGCTTAACAGTTTCCAAATAAAAGGCCCAATCCCTCATCCAATTACCTACGGTAATAATATTACTAGTGGTCTGGTAATCTATATTTTCTGTTAGTCCTTGATAAAACTTAGTATTTAATCGTTCAACATGTATTCCCAATGGAATGTAATGAATTCTTTCTTCCGGCATTACTTTTTTTAAGACGTCAATTTGAGTTTTATTTGTAACGATTGCCGCAACTAAATGTTTAAACCGGTTTTTATTTACTATATGCGTTATTCTACCAATACGGCCGCGGTAATCGCCATAAAGAACCTCGCGTTCTAAAATATCGGCAGGTTGGTGAAAGGTAACAACTAGTGGTTTTTTAAATAAACGGTAACTCCATCGGTAATAATCTTCACCATATAAAATATGTACTAGGTCAATGTCCTTGCTATATTTAAGCAGATCGAATTCAAACAACCATAGATATTTTTTTTTGATGCTTGGTGTTTTTTCGGCAGCATTTCTCTCATTCACACCAATCACCTTAAATGGCTGCGTAAATTTCAAAATTTGTTTATAACCAAAATCTTCCCCATGATGCTGAAAATCTGTTCTGATTGCTAAAACCTTAGGTATTTTAATATCTTTTGATGTGTCCATTCTGGACCAAGTGTTGATAAAAGTATTGAGACAGTTTAGTCAGCCGTTAATGCGTTATACCAAGAGGCTAAATTGATAATATTCCAAATCCTATCGCTTCGTTCATCCTTTTTTAAGTTGGTTATAAATTCGGCGGAAAAAATATGTGTGTGTGTGTTAAACCGTTCTATTGTTGAAATATTCTGTTCTTTGAAAGTGCTATTACTTAAAAGTTGTGGAAGAGGTACCGTAAAACTGTCCTTATTCCTGTAGATGATTTCCTCTGGCAAAATTCCTTCAAATGCCTTTTTTAAAATATATTTTTCCTGATTGTTCTTGGTTTTTAAACCAGGAGGAATCTTCATGGCAAATTCCATAAGATTAACATCTAAAAAAGGATTTCGTGCTTCTACCGAAGCTGCCATCGTCATGCGATCAAGCCTCGCCAACAAAAGATCGGGCAACCGGTGTTGAAGATCCGCAGCCGTCATCCAGTCATAAAAATCCAATTTGTTTTTAGATTTAAAGGTCTGATATAAATTAGCCATCGGATCAAAAGAAGTATACTCTCCAAGACTATCGAGAAAATCATTACTTAGCAAGCCTTTCTTTTCTTTTTCTGTATGTAATTCTGTTCCACTCCAAAATACTGGTTGATTCTTTACTACTTTATTATACCAATCCAGATATATCGTTCGCTTACTTTTTGCAGGTGAGTTTTGATGTAAAATACCAGCTAATTTTGCAAGAAGAGGTTTTCCTTCCATCGCATTAGCAAAATGTCTTGCTAACTTCCAATGTTGATAGCCAATAAACAATTCGTCGCTACCCTCACCACCCAATAAAACTTTTACATTTTGTTCACGCGCTATTTTTGCGATATAATAAATGGGGATATTAGCAGGATCTGCAATTGGCTCTCCCTGCAATCGAACCATCTCTGGTAAAAAATCAATAAACTGTTGTTCACTTATTAATAGCTCATGATAATCGGCATTAAAATGCTTAGCTACTTTGCGAGCATATTCAAACTCATTCTTATATCCGTTCTTACTTTCAAAACCAACACTAAACGCTTTTATAGGTATATTGGAAAATTTACTTAGACAAGCGAGATTCACACTGCTATCTAATCCCCCACTTAATAAAACGCCTACCCCTACATCTGCCGCCATTCTTAGTTCTGTTGAAGCATAGAGTAATTCTCTCAATTCTTCTACTATTTGTTTTTCAGTCCCCTTATGATACGCTTCATTGTTTAGCGGGCTCCAGTATTGCTTAATTTGTAGTGCTTCACCAGGTTTAAAAAGTATGTAATGCGCAGCGGGTAGTTTAAAAATATTTTTAAAAATAGTGTTTGGCGCCGGCACCATCATATATGTGAGGAAGTCATAAACTGCTCTGTTATTAATTTCACGGGGTATTTTTTTTACTGTTAGCAGCGCTTGAACTTCGCTTGCAAAATAGAAATTGCCATCGCATTCGGTATAGTAAAAAGGTTTTTTTCCTGCGCGGTCTCTGGAAATAAAAAATGTATTTTCCTGTTTATCCCATATAGAAAAAGCCCACATGCCATTAAGTTTTTGCAGACATTCCACACCCCAACAAGCATAGGCATTTAATATCACCTCGGTGTCGGAATGATCAGTTTTGAATTCATAACCCTTGTTTTTTAACTCCTGCCTTAGATCAACATGATTATAAATTTCTCCGTTAAATACAATCCAATATCTTTTTGAACTTTCCGTCATTGGCTGAGAAGCCTTTAGGTCTAAGTCCAAAATAGAAAGGCGCCTATGACCCAGTACTAATGATTGTGAATGCTCGGCATATTGGAAATACGCCTCAGGCCTTTCGTTTTTTAAACTATCGTAAAAAGAAAAATTGTTGGAAATTAAAAAGCCCTCACCATCAGGCCCCCTGTGCTGCATAGCATCGAGCATCCGTACAATCTCGTCTTGCTCTATTTGGCTTCTATTTAAGCTTATAATTCCGGCAATTCCACACATACGTTATTAATTTAATTATTTTCGATTAATTTTAATAAGATTGATCTAGTTATACTAGCAAAAGTAAATCCTTCTATGCTTGAAGAAAAATTGGTATTATGTAATTTAATCTGAATTTCTGACAAGGTATTCACATTTTTTAAACAAAAACCCAGACCCTCTCTTTCAATTTTATTTGAAACAAAACCTTCCGGACCATGATACAAAAATGGTTTTTTGTAGGGCATATATTCGTAGAATTTAGAAGTGACAAAGTTTTTATTATGCGGAGCAAGTAAAATCAAAATTAAATCTGCCTTCGCTATTTCTTCAAAAATCATGGATCCAATTGCATCTGACACGGCTATATAATCGTTTTTGATCCGGCATTGTTTGTAAAAATCAGTATGCGGCGTGTAAATTTTTAAGACTATTTTATTCGCTTTACTTTTACTATTGATTTGGTTCAAATAATATGAAATTGATTGTAACCAAGGTTCAATTCCCATGTATAAAGCACCGGCATAAATAATGGTTATTACATTTTTATTTTTTTGAATACTTTCAATCACTTTGTAATCATCAGGGTCAAAAGCGTGCGGCAATTCAACAAATCTAGTTTTATTACTTAACCAGCCGGACTCATCTTTAATATCCTCGAGCATAAACGCATTTGGAGCGGTAATAACGTCAGCGTATTTAACAACAGTCTGGAATTTGAATTCTTCTTTGGCTTTCCTCGTTTTAGTGAGAGTTTTCATCCCATAATTTTCAGCTGAAAGCCAAGGGTCACGGAAATCACAGATCAAGTTGATGCCGGGTAATTTCTTTTTTAAACATGCTGAATAAAAAAGAAGGTTAAAGGGTGCGCCTGTAACTATTATGGTTTTATGCTTTTCTTTCTCAAGAATCTGAACCATCTTTTTTTCAAATCGGTATTTAAGGCCGATAGATAGATCGTATATAGAACCTTTAAACAGAACACTTAGCAAATATTTCGCAATCCTAAATTTAAAAGGAGATAAAAAAGAATCAGAATGACGTAACCAAGTGGAAATTGCGTTTGGCTTGATGAAGTAGTAGGTCAAACGCCTCGATTCTTCTTCGGTTATCCAATGGAACGATGTATCATTTTTCGATAGAGTGTTTGTAAGGATCGAAACCTCGTAGCCAAATTTAAGCAAACTTTTTGCAAATTTCGCCCATCGCCTTCCTCCAATTTCCGCGTGCGGAGGGAAATCGAAACAAACTATTAATACACTTTTTTTCAAATTAAACCAAGTTAAAAGTTACTCCCCATCTATTTTCAATTGTCTGCCAAGATTGCGTGAATAGATTATTGAACCCTCACTACTCGTATGTGTACTATCATTAAAAAGACTTCGCTTAACCTCTATTAAGCGATCAAAATCATAGTACTTCACCTTCAATTTTTCCGAAACAGAATCAATATAGTGTTTGAAGTTGGATTTGTTGGTTTCCTCCTTTGTACAGTAAATAGGCGTGGTTATAAGAATTACTTTAATTTTATTACGGCCGCAGAGATCTATGATCTTGAAAAAATATTTGGCGTCCATTTCCTTTATTTGAGATTGTCGTCCTTTTAAAAATAAAAGTTTATACTGCTTGGTATCATTTACTAAATTTGAGCCCATATTATTATCCTGCAGAGATTGGTTCCTAATAGTAAATCTTTGATTAAACTCAATGTATTTTGTTATAGGTATGATTTTCCATAAATAATACTTCCATTTCGGAATATAGTCAAAAAAAACATCATTATAATTATCGAATAAATGCAGGAACTCATAATCATGAAAAGGGTATTTATACCCTTTTTTTGAATCAAAGCTTAGTTCATCAGTATTTAAAACTAGTGTGGATATTTTATTTTTTGAGATGAATTCAGATAACACTAAATACTCTTCCGCGAAACAACTTCCTGAAGTTCCAATATTAATTCCTTTTTTATTATACGTAGAGTCCAGTGATTTCACATCTATTACATAAGCAACTCTTGATGAACCGGTAATAGCATAATCTAAATTATAATCTGAAATCTTCAAGACCCAATTTTGTTTATTTTCAGTATTAAAATTAGTCGTGATGTAATGGGAGATCGGATAACTAATTCCAATTAGCAAGATAAAAAAAAATAACGTGTTTTTTATTAGTTTATTCAAGAGAATTAAAATTGAAAGTAGATGAATTCTGATTCTTCGTGAAATTTTAAATTAAATAAAATGCAGTAAGTTAATACTAAATAGATTGTTATGCGCAGTGGTTTAACAAATAAATGATGGTCAAATTCCAAACAATGTTTTTTGTTTCGGCATATCCACTCCACAATTGTAAAAAAGGTAAGCAATAAAAATAAATTAGAAGAACGAATAGATGGAATTGTAAATAGAGATGGTTTAAAAATGTTAGTAATGTATGTAAATGCTGAACTAATACTATCTGACCGGAAGAAAATCCAGGCAAATAAAGTTAATATAAAAGTGGTGCCTATGGATAACGCCTCCTTCGCTGTAGGCAAGTATTTTCCTGAAGCCACAATATCCATATTGTTTCTATTGGTGTTTAAGACTATCGATGGAATGATATACAAGGCATTCAATAACCCCCATGCAATAAAAGTCCAGTTTGCGCCATGCCAAAACCCGCTTACAAGAAAAATGAAAATAGTATTTCTAATTTTCATCCAGGTTCCACCTTTACTTCCACCAAGTGGAATGTAGAGGTAATCTTTGAACCATGATGAAAGTGAAATGTGCCAACGCCTCCAGAATTCAGCGATATCTCTTGAAAAATAAGGAAAAGCGAAATTTCTTAAGAGTTCTATGCCAAATAGTCGAGCTGTACCCAAAGCAATGTCCGAATATCCGGAAAAATCGCAATAAATTTGGAAAGTAAAAAAGAGTGCTCCCACTAACAGCGTACTTCCTGAAAGATCGTCGCTTAGATCAAATATCCTGTTAGCAATTACAGCACAATTGTCAGCAATGACAACTTTTTTGAATAAGCCCCAAAGAATCTGGCGCAAACCATCAATCGCCTTCGCGTAGTCAAACACTCTTGGCTTTTTTATTTGTGGTAGGAGGTGTGTGGCTCTTTCAATTGGACCCGCTACTAACAGAGGAAAAAAGCTGACAAAAACGGCGTAATCTACGAAGTTATATTCGGGTATAATTTTGCGCTTATATATATCTATGACGTAAGATAAGCCGTGAAATGTGTAAAAGGAGATTCCAACAGGAAGAATTACCTGGATCGTAAACGGATTAACTTCAATGCCGGCATGCGACATTACCTCGGCAAAAGTGTCAGCAAAAAAATTATAATATTTAAAAACACCTAGAAAACCTAAGTTTACAATGATGCTCAACCAAAACCAATTTTTCCTACTTATTTTGCTTCCTGCGTCTTGCATTTTTATTCCCGTAAAATAATCCAAGAGTGTGGAAAATATCAGCAGAAATAGGAAACGCCAGTCCCAACAAGAATAAAAAAAGTAGCTAGCTGCCAGTAGCAGTATATTTTGCAGCCTTAGATTATTATTTGTGAGATACCAATATACGACAAACACGACAGACAAAAATAGAGCGAAACTAAGGGAGTTAAAAAGCATCAGGTCTGTTTATTCTTTTCTCAATTTAAATTTCATACAAGAGAACTCAAAAGTCAACTTATAACCTTTGGAGTTAGATTACTTATTGGGTTGTTTCAATCGCAAATTATAGCAGCGATTCTTTTGATCTGAAGGTCTGAAATTTCCGGAAACATTGGCAAAGACAAAATTTGATTGCAGGCTTTAGCTGCAACAGGGAAATCATTACTTGTAAAACCCCTTGTTGAATAGGCTTCCATTAGCGGCAATGGCGTTGGGTAGTGAATCGCGAATTCAATATTGTTGTTTGACAATTTTTGTATTAATTCATCGCGATTTTCTTGTTGGATAACAAATAAATGATATACATGCGAAGCATTTACATTTTCAACTGGAAGTTGAATGCCTGCGTGTTGCAAAATGCTAGCGTATTTAGTCGCAGCGTCTTTGCGTTTATCATTCCAAACATCAAGATATTTTAGTTTAACAGAAAGAATAGCAGCATGTATTCCATCTAACCGTGAGTTTCGGCCTTCCATTTGGTGATGGTGTTTTTTTAACTGGCCGTGGTTTGCAATCATTCGGCATTTATCCGCAATTGTCTTGTCATTAGTTACCATACTCCCAGCGTCACCATAGGCACCAAGATTTTTTCCGGGATAAAAACTAAATGAAGCAGCGTGGCCGAATGTACCTGTGAGTTTGTTATTGTACTTAGCGCCATGTGATTGTGCGCAATCTTCAATCACAATTAAATTGTGCTTTTTCGCGAGACGTATTATAGACTCCATATCTAAAGCGTTACCATACAAATGGACAGGAATAATAGCTCTGGTTTTAGCCGTAATTTTTTCTTCAATTAAATTGATATCCATTAAGAGTGTATCGGGGCAAACATCCACAAAGACAGGTGTGGCACCAGCCCGACCAACGGCTTCTGAAGTTGAAATCCAGGATAGTGCAGGAACAATAACCTCATCATTTTTTGAAATTTGAAAAGCTTCAAGTAAAATTTCGAGGGAGTCAGTGCCGTTTGCACAACTAATAACATGCTCAACTTTGAGGTATTGTGCGAAATCTTTTTCGAATTGGTTGACATATTTATTTGAACTTCCACCAATAAACGCTGTATCTGCTATAACAGAAGCTATCGCAGAATCTATTTCCGTTTTTAAATTCTGGTACTGTATTTTTAAATCAACAAAAGGTATTTTTTCCATTATAAGTTTTTTAATTTTTTCGCAGGGTTTCCGGCATAAATTCCTGGTTCTGTAATATTTTTTGTAACTACCGAACCTGCACCAATTACAACATTATCGCAAATATCTACGGGCAAAATAGTTGCATTACTTCCAATGGAAACATGATCGCCGATTTCTGTCTTCTTCCACAAATCTTTATTTCCCCTGGCTGGACCACCGGATGAAAACAGATCATTAATAAACATTACACCATGACCAATAAAACAATCGTGGCCAATTGTAACCAATTCACAGATAAATGTATGAGATTGAATTTTACATTTTTCACCAATTACAACGTCTTTTTGTATTTCACAAAACGGCCCAATAAAGGTATCTGAACCTATTTTACAGCCATAAATATTAACCGGTTCAACTATTTTGACATTGACTCCAAACGAAACGTTTTTGATTGAAGATTGTACTATCTGCGGGGTGTTTTCCATTTTCAATTTGAAGCCTTATAGATTCTTTCAATGGCGTCCACACAGCGCATACCCTCTAATCCTTCTACAGCTTCGACGCTAACTTCGTTATTCCGCATCGTTTCAATAATAGTTTTAATCACTTTATCATGGTTTGAACTGGTTCCCTGATATTTTCCATAAGCGTTTGGCTTATCTGTAAATTCAATTCCTTCCTGAAGCGGATAACCAAGCACGTCCCAAAATTCAATTTTGTTAAGGTACTGTCCTCCAATTTTAATCGTGCCGTATTCTCCAACGATGGTGATACTGCCTTCGTAATTTTTGTTGTAAACGCAGGTGGTCCAGTTCAAACTTCCCATTGCTCCTGAAGTAAATTTAAGAATAGCGCTGCCCGAATCTTCTGTCTGAATATTATGGTTTTGAGTTTCCATAAAAGTCTTCACGTCCTGCACATCGCCGCACCACCAAACCAACAAATCAATAAAGTGACTGGCTTGTGTATACAGGGCTCCTCCTTCTTCTTTCTTTTTACCTCTCCATGGTGACTCGTCGTAATAACCTTGATAACGGTTCCAAAGAATATCACATTTAACCATAAAGATCTTTCCTAACATTCCTTTATCAATCGCATCTTTCGCAAGCTTAATCGGAACATTATGACGATTTTGTTTTACTACCCATAATTTCATCTGGTTCTCCACTGCCGCTTGATTCATAGCCTGGCAATCTTTCACTGATAAAGCCATTGGTTTTTCAACCAGAACATTGAATTTTTTATTGAGTGCTTTAATTGCCATGTCCGCATGCAAGAAGTGTGGTGTAACCACGCTAATTACATCCGCTTTAATCTGTTCAATCATTTTTTCATATGAAGTATAATATGGTATATTCTGATAAAGTTGAGATTGTTCCAAACACTTTTTTTCATCCAAATCACAAATAGCCACTATTTCCGCTTCAGGTTCTGCATCCAGAACAGCAATATGTCTTTTTCCAATACTTCCGCAGCCCACCACTGCAAATTTTATTTTCCTTTTTTTCATATTATTTCTTAGTTACTGTAAAAAAATACTTTCCCGATTCATTTTTCTAGCGAATCAGCGATCAAATTTACTGTTAATTCAACCCCTTTATAATTCCAATGCGTATCATCACGATGATAAAGCGTTTGACCTCTCTGGCCATATGCTGTTTCGAAAGCAGATTGCGTGTCGATTACCCGTACATTTCTCTTTTTAAGAATTTCAATTAACCTCTGCAGATTATTATATTTTTTTGCCGCCGGAAATAATTTATAGTATATATTCTCTTTGTTGGGGATTGGCAGGAAAATAAAATCAATATTCTTCTTTTTAAAAAAATCCCTGTATCCTTCTATAACATTTGCCGTGGCGATAAGTTCGAGGGTTGACGCTTCTTTAAAGGCCCGTATGCCATTTAAGAAAAGAACACTGTCCACGTTTTGTGGCTTCGCCTTTTGAATAATGTGATTAAACCGTGATTTGTAATAACTGAACATTCTTGAACTCATTAGTCGATCGCAATACATAGCCATTGTTTGTAAACCAAGTTGCTTTGGATCATTAAGCAGCTGTTGATTAAGTTCTGGGAGACTATAAATTGATCTTTCAATACGTTCTAAGATTACAGTTTTAGGTGGGTTTTGGATAAACCTTTCATCCATAATATAATCGTTAATCTCTGCCTGGGCATATGGATACACGGTTTTGTTAATCTTTCTTTCAAGTGTTTCGCTTAACATTTCGTCTTGTGATAAATTACTCCCCCAGATAAAGGAATCGCCAATAATTACCACATCTGCTTTTTTTTCTGTATTTTTTTTTCTGAAACCGAATTTATCCGTGTCTGTTATTATTTTTCTTTTTATCGCAAATGGTGTATTATGTGATAGATCACCTTCTTCAATTTTTTCAAGATGCATGTTGGGATAAAATGGCCCGTTTAACCAGGATGTAAAATACTCAACGTTAAGTGTTTCATAAAACCTGAATGTAAAAAAATCTATTGGTAAAACAAATAATTCTAACATCAAAAGGCTTACAAATGGCAAAAAAACAAGAGACAGTTTTAATATAAATTTTTTAACCTGCGTCTTCATGTTTAAAACTGGAAATAAATAAATTGACGTTGTTCAAATACGCCTAAAAACAATATTGCAAGTACAGCAAGATAATAAATGCTCCATCTTACAAGAAGAGGCTGCTTGTTTATTTTTTGACGAACACTCCCTTTTTCTTGCATAAAATGAACAGTTTCCATAAACACTAAGGCCACTATCGCAATTATAAACTCCTGTATGTTTTGTCCAAGCAATATAGGCGCAAATACATTTTTACCTTGGCCGGTTTTATAGAAATTTTCAGCAATAGCACTGCAGGATTCCCATACGTCTGAAAATAAATGAGAAGTTATATAAAAAGCGTCGTTAGTTGAGTTTGCTCTGAAAAAGATCCAGGCAAAACTCACTAAAGAAAAAGTAATAATCATTTGCCAAATTCGCCATAATGCTGGAAACTTTGTAATTCCGATTCCCTTATTTATTTTATCTCTTAAGGATTCAGAAATAATTGCGAATACAAGATAAAACCCATGCATGGCGCCCCAAATAATGAAAGTCCAACTAGCACCGTGCCAAAGACCACTTAAAAGAAATACTATAACTAAATTATAATACCAACGCCATTTACTTGAGGTACGATTACCCCCTAGCGGTATGTAAACATAATCTCTGAACCAGGTTGAAAGAGAAATGTGCCACCTTTTCCAAAACTCTGAAATAGAACGAGAAAAATAGGGTCGTTTGAAATTTTGCATGAGTTTAAAGCCCATTACTTCAGCCGCGCCAAGTGCCATATCTGAATACCCGGAAAAATCGCAATAGATCTGGAATGTAAAAAACAATGTCGCCACAATTAATGAGAGTCCTTCAAATTGAGATGGATCATTATAAACCTGGTCTACAAATATGGATAGCCGGTCGGCAATCACTACTTTTTTAAAAAGACCCCATACCATTAGCTTTAATCCGCTTGTTACCCGGTTATAATTAAATTCATGTTTTTCAACAAACTGATGCAGTAAGTTTTGAGGCCTTTCAATGGGGCCTGCTACTAATTGCGGGTAGAACATTACATAAAGCGAATAAATGCCAAAATGGCGAACGGCAGCTTGGTTTCCCCTATACACTTCTATTGTGTAGCTCATAGCTTGAAAAGTATGAAATGATAAACCAATAGGGAGTAATATGGATAAAAATGGAACCGGGTTTTTATTTCCAAAAGCTCCAAGTACATGCGAAAGATTTTCGTTGAAAAAATTATAGTATTTAAAAATCGCTAGCACTAAAATGTTTGAAACAAGACTAACAATCAAAAATATTTTCCTTCGCTTGCCCTGCGTATTTTCAATGAGTATTCCTGCAAAATAATCGATTACAATGGTAAAGCCTAAGATTAAAATATAAATTGGCACAAAAGCCATATAAAAATAACAGCTGCTAACTAGCAAAAGCAAATACCTGTATTTATGTGGAAGTATAAAGTAAGTAGTAGTTACCACAAAAAAGAAAAGAAGAAATTCAATGGAGTTAAATAACATTGCGAAACTTGTTGGCTTTAGAAATTGACATTAGTTAGGCCTGCCGCCAATTTTGATCATTGTCTTTGGTTTTTTTTGCCACGTCATGAAGGGAGTTGCCTATAGCGCCTAAAAATGTTGGGTGTTAAAATACGTATCACCTCTATTATTTTAATTTTTGTCTTACTTTCTTAACTACTTTGTTCAATAAATATAGTGGATTGCCTGTTAATAAGGATATGATCATCTGGCGTTTATTCTTTTGATAGACCCTGGTATTAAATTCAAAAATTAACTGCTTAACTTTCGAATACTTAAAATAAGAATGTTCGGCTAAAATAAACTCTGCCTGTGTAGCCACTTTTTTTGTGTCTCTTAACAGACCTATACAAACGTCGCGATAATTAATAAAGAGTTTGCCGGCAAAGAGTCTGAGTATTTTATAAGCCAGGTCTCGCGGTGAAAAATCACGTTTATTAAGGTCTTCGTACAGATAAATGTGATCAAAAGCAGTTTTAGTAGAATATTCATTGTAATTTATGGAATCCGTGGCCGTTAAATTTGTAAAATCCTCCTTCACGATATGGACTACCATGCCCGGTGAAAGTAGCGATGGGATCATGAGGTTCGAGCCAATAACACCTATGGTAAGGATACTGGAAGAAGCAATTTGACTGTATTCATACACGCATGGATTAGGATAGTTGCTCACTCGTTTATCGAGGATCCAAGATGGAAATTGTTTTTCGTCTTTATCACCCAAAATACAATATAAAACATCCTTATCAAAATACGCTTTCAGAACCATTAGGAATTGTGTCATCTGTTCTGCCTGTGAATTGCCCCACAATTTTCTGCCCAATTCTTTCCTGTAGCATACTGAAACAATTTTTTTGTCTTTATAACTATTTGGCCCCTCTCCGTAAAAATTGAAAAACTGTATTGTACTCGGTTTGTTTTCAATTTTCAAATAGGCATCCATTACAGGAAAATCTACGGTCTTATAATTTGCCTTTACCTTGTTAATTAAATTTTCAAGATTGTGGATCGTTTTTATTTCAGAAAAAGAAAGGGCCAGAAGGCATGAGCTAAAATCTTTTTTTGGAAAGTAATCGTGAATGTCCGGAAAACTTACAATAAATATATCATGCGTGTAATGATACGCCTCATAAAACTTCTGGACATTTAAAAGCTTAACTAGGGAGTGCCCATAACAATAATCAAGGAGGTTAAAGAAAATGCACTTATCATGCTTTTTGTGAAAAAAGTTGATTGATTTTATTTTCTCATCGGGTAGTAATCGTTTAGTGTCTATTTTTTCAATTAACGCTTCATTAAACCAGTTTTTTTCTCCCTTAAGGATTTTTTTTGTTTCAATTTCAAATTCCGTTACGTAAGCAATACAATCGTCAGAGGGTAAAATCCTGGCAATGGGTTGCCTCTCAGATCGCTCTATTAAAACAGGGTAATAGGAGAAATACGTGACTTTATCTAATTCCTCTTGGTTTAAAAAGTGCGAAAACAGTAACATTTCTTTATTTTCCTTGTCTATCATTTTGATTACTTTCCTATTAATTTTTTCACGAATTGCGTCATTGGTTTAATTGCTTTAAAAAACATTTCGTAATTTTTATAGTGTTTGTTTACATAGGAAGAATATTCTAGATGGCTTCTTACCGGAAGATCCATGATTGCTTCAAATTTGCCTTCAGTGAGTCCGAGTTTTTTAAGTACGAAGGCGTAATCCTCTTTAAGCATTTGTGGATCGTACGCGGGTTTCTCCATTTCCTTTATGGCTTGTTCACGGGTCATTTGTCCCGAACAAATCAGAACTGAGTAATGGAATTTACGTTTGTCAATCTTAAACTTTCTCGGTAAGATATAAGCCTGGTAAAAACGTGTGAATATCGACTCAAAATGTTTTCCGCCGTAATCGCGCCATGCCAGTTCTTTTATAATGAGCTCTTTCACCTGGTCTTTGTTGTAAGGCATAAAATCAAGAATCCCTACCCATTGTAGCTTATATACTTTCATCAGATATAAACGCTTAAAAAAAGAAAGGCGCGGATAAGTTTTGAGTTGTTTATGTCCAAATTTTTTATGGATGGACAAAATGTTTAACTGGTCAAATTTTTCATGCGCCCAACCTTCAGGCAATTTCCCACCTTCTGTTTCTGTATTCATACCGTGCAACACATATTTGATACCTCGTTTGTAGGCCTGGTTATGAAGAACTGCATAAATAGCAAAGTCGTTCAACAATTCAATATCAACAACAGATGCTTTTAGAAATGCCAGCTGTAAGTCTTTTATTTCTTCCCAGTCAACCACATGTGTGTACAAATCGATTCCGAGTACATTTAATGTGGATCGGATATTTGCAACCGCCAGTTCACTGTTCCATCCGTAATCCAGATGCACGGCAAGTGGCCTTAAGCCTTTTTGTTTTGCGAGGTAGGCCACATAGGTGCTATCCACACCGCCGCTGACGCCTATAATGCAATCATATTCTTTGCCTTTTTCTTTAACATCCTTTATAAGCTGCTCAAGATCTTTACTGCGATCAGATTTGGATACCTGTGACTTAAGGCTTGTCTCATAGTGATTACAGAAGCTGCATACGCCATTCGTGTCGAAGGTAATTTCAGACGCGTCTTCAGATGTTAATATGCATTTTGTACACACCATTTAAATTATTTTCGTTCAGTGTTATTTTTAATAACTACTTTTTCATAGTTGAGTGCCGCTCTTAAGTTAGCGAGCCGGTTTTTCAATAACGCGTTTAAGCCCTGGCTTTTCCCAGAGCTTAAGGGGGAGATTATTTTTGGGAATCCTTTTAAAAACTGGAACGCTTGGAATGTGTTTTTTCGCCAGTCGCCAAAATTATTCATGAATTTTTCATGACCACCCGAAAATGTGGAACTATGTGAATCGGGATACAATGTTCGCACATATGCCGGGTTATTTTTATTGGCAAACAAAATGGTATGATTCGCGTTAAAATAAAAGTGAAAATCCGCATGCCCATTTTCAATCAAGAAAGCCAATTCCTTAAATTTCTTATATGATTTTCCCTGATCCTCAGGGGGATACACCCCGAATACAGTTAACGCGTGTTTTTTGGCAAGGATGCATGAATTAGGAAACCAGTAAAGAACCTGCTGCGTTAAAAGTCCAGTGGAAACGTCCAAAAAAGTGTGGTATTTATCGGTGAACAGATCAAAAGTCCTGTTTGCAAGTTCGGTTAGTAAAGTTGGATTAAATATGTCATCATCATCCAAACGGATAATATAGTCGCAGTGCAGATTTTGTTCTAAAATGTATTGCGTTGCAATTTGTAACTTTTCCTCCTTTGCACCTTCGTAGTTTACAAGGATGAAATTTTCGTGTAATTTTTCTTCTTCAGTAGTATACCCAATCAACATCGCTTTCCAGTTACCATAAGTTTGAGTAGCAAGTGCATTAAAACAAAGCTGCCTTAAAGAACTTCTTAAGGGTGTTAAGTGTGTTTTTGGGGTTAGCGGGATTATAAAAAGAAAACTATTCAGCATTCTTGTTTTTCTTAGTTAATTTCCCCCTGTAATAGCTCGTACTCAACCCGTGACTCCTGTCCGTGTAATAAATTTCAATTCCTAAGTCATCACCGGTTATCGGCTTCTGTTTATAGTCATCACCTAAAAAGCGAATCGAGATATTCCTTGTTTTGAGCAGTTTCAACAGGTCTTCTTCCGATGCATAGTCTATGACTTCATCTACATAGCGGCAGCTTGCCAGGATCAGTTTCCGCTCTTCGAGTGAATAAACCGGTTTTTTTTTGCCCGGATTGATCGTCTCCGAAAAATTTTCAGCCCTGTTCAGCGCTACTAGCAGGTAGTCGCAGTTTCCTCTGCATTCCTTAAGCATGAGCACATGACCCGCATGAAACAGGTCAAAAACACCACAGGCAAAACCAATTTTCATGAATTTAAATAAAATTATTTTTTGGGATTAATAAGTGCAATTTCGTCTAAAATCACATGCAAAATAACCTGGTGAAAACATTCGACTATCCCATAATTAGAAGCATTAATATAAAAATTAAGATCGCCCATTGCTTTCAGTTTGTTATCGGGTTTAAACCCTGAAAGCGTTATTACTTTGCCTTTTTTAGTTGCTTCGCTCACTGCGTTCACAATATTTGGTGAATTGCCGGAACTACTGATTGCCACTAAAACATCTCCTTCTGAAAAATAGATCTTAAGCCATTCTTTCATCGCGTTTTCGTAACCGTAATCGTTGGAAAAGCAAGTTATTAACGCAGGATCAGAAAATGTAAAGGTTTGATAAGACGCGATTTTCGCGTAGTCTTCCATCATGTGAGAACAAATGGCGTTTGAACCACCATTTCCAATAAAAAAAATTCGCTTACTTTTTAAGAATAAAGAAATCGCTTCTTTTTGTTCAGAAAGGAATTCACGTGATATGAAATAATCATTAAAAACTTTAGAATACGAATTTATTTGCATGTTCAATTAATGTTTGAGGTGTAACACTTTTTTCATTACATAACCAGGTAGTAGAAAGGCTTGCGGCTAAAGCAGGGATCAGCATAATGTCTTTTTTATCACTATCATTTAATGCGCCCATTAAGCAGGCAAAGGCGTAGAAGGTGTCGCCGGCGCCGATTGTATCGACCACATCGCATTTAAATGTTTTTTGCCTGATAATTTCATTTCCATTTGTATAAGCAGAGCCTACGCGCCCGATAGTAAGGAATAGATGCTCTGTATTCATTTCATAGTTGTACAGTTCCAGTATTTCTTCCTGTGATTGAAATTTAATTTTTTTATTCATCTGCAAACTTGCTTCTCTTAGGTCTAAACAAACACTTTTTTTTAAGTGTTTTTTCCACTTTGAGATTCGGTTGAAGCCGAAATTATTTGAATTTGTCTGGCACATTAAGTGAAACCCATCAGTAATGGTTAGTTTGTCGCAAAAGCCATGTCCAAAATCAGCAACGATCACAACATCATAATCGGATGTTATTACGGAAATAGGTTTGAAGTTCAGAGTTTCAAATTTGTTTATTTCGACATGCTTTTTTTTATCATCCTTGTCAATATACCTGGTTTTAACAATCTCATTATTTTCGTTTGTAATCAGATCAAGTTTCTTCACGAAACCATTGAGGTGATTTGCTATAGCAAGTGTGCCCCCCTGTTGGACATTTTTGTCACCATCTAGCTTGTAAACAGGGCAGATAGATTTCATTGATTGCCCTTCATAATTGACGGTAATAAATTCATCAATAATTGTTTCACCAATAACCAGAACAGATAATTCTTCGAATTTTTGAATATAATCTTTAATTTTATTTATCATTTTAATTCTATTTTGGAAGTAAAAAAGACCCATTGCTGAATACCACCCCGCTCCTGTAAACATATTTCCAACTCATCATCTGTTAAATCTTTTAATTCAAAATATTCAGATGCTTTTGTGAAACAATTAACACTTTGAATTAGTTTATGATTGTGGGTTTTTTCAAATAATTTAAAAAGATAGGGAGAAATACGTTCGTTTTTTCCATCATGTAATTCAATCAAAATATCTGTTTTAAGTAAATTAGAAATATTGGAAGAATTAAAAAGCTCGATTTCATATCCCTCACAATCACAAAAAATCAGGCTTTTACCAGTAAATTTAAATTCGCTCAACGTGGAAGCTGAACAAAAAGAATTAAAAACAACACGGTTAGCCACCTTATTTAACTCTGCCATTCGTTTAGCTTCAGTCAAAGCAAGCGGATCATTATCATAAGCGTATACTATAACCTCAAACATACGCCTTGCAAATCCCACAGCATAAAACCCTTCTGCACAACCTACATCAATAATTTCGGAATAATTTGTTTTGCAAATTTGTTCAATAATTTCACTTAACTCTGATTCATAGCTGCCTAATAATTTAGGATAGAGTGAGCTTCCATGAGACTCATAAGGAAAATAGGTCATTCCCTTAAAAAAACCATGCCTCACGGTAAGGTCAGCAAACTTTTCCTTAATCCGCTTCTCTTTATTTTGCTGAACCTCTCGCCCTTTTTCAATTTCAATAAGATCCTTTTCAAATTTAAAGCGGTGAGTAATTTTTATAAACAGATTAATGGTTTTCCAGGTAACACCTGTTGTTACTAAAAATCTAATCAAAGGTTTTAAAAGTTTTTTCATAAATTTTTATTTTGCCAGATATTTAAACCAATCTTCAGTAGCCTTGGCAATTGATGTTGGTTCCCATACTGGGGCCTCAGCCCAATAATCGATATTATCAAGCATTATTTTTACACCTTCTTCAAAAGGTACTTTAGCCGACCAATTTAGAAGTGATTTAATTTTAGATGTATCTGCAAAGGTACAATCGGGTTCACCCGGGCGTTTTGGGATATAGGTAATTTCACCACCTAGCAATCCAACCAATTGATTAACGCTATAGGTATTTCCACTGCCAACATTTAGCACTTCGCCAATACATCTTTTGTTTTGTGCTGCAGTGTAACAGGCATCAACAATATCAGTTACAAAAGTAAAATCGCGGGTTTGTTTACCATCGCCTACAACCGTAAAAGGTTTGTTGTTTATTTTTTGTGCTAAAAAAACACCAAATACCGCTCCATAAGTGCCTGAAGTACGTGAACGCGGACCAAACACATTAAAAAAACGCATGGATGTAATGTTCATGTTATAAACTTTGTGCCAATACATACAATATTCTTCACCCAAATATTTTGTAACGGCGTAAGGATATTGCGCGCGAATCGGCGCGCTTTCACTTGTAGGATAATTATCTGGAATACCATAACAAGATGAGGAAGCTGCATAAATGATTCTGTTAACATGATGTTTTCTGCAAGCCTCTAACACACAAATGGTGCCGTTTACATTTGAATGATGGTATTCCATAGGCTTTTCAATAGAAGGTACTATATCGGCTAAAGCCGCTAAATGAAATACCTGGTCAACACCTTCAAAAATCGGCAGAATATTTTCAAAATCTGTTATGCTGTGAATATGAACTTTCAGATTCGGATTTTCCTTTTGATGTTCAAGATTTTTTAACCTTCCGGTTGACAAATTATCTATTACAACGACCGAATGCCCTTCGGTCAATAAACGATCAACCATGTGACTGCCAATAAAACCGCATCCGCCTATTACTAGTATTTTCATATTCTAAATTTATTAATTAATTGTGAAATCGTTGCTTTAAAGTATTCAATTTTAATTCAATCAAATGCCATGACATTAATGAAATTAAATATGTAAGACTAATTTTTATTAAACAACTCAAAAAAGTTGAATCACTTACATTGTAAAAATATTTATCTACGATATAAAAACAAGGTAAGTGATATAGGTACAAGCCGTAATACTTTCATAACCAACTTTCAAAAAGAAAAAATTTTGGGTATAGGTTAAGTAATATACTATAGACTTGACAAAAGCACCATTATATTCGAAAAATAAAAAAACAATAATTACAACAAGATAATAAATAGGAAAAATTCTTAAACTTCTTTTTATATAAAAATTTCGAAAGTAATGAATGCTGTTTTTTGACTCTATCAAAATGCCAGTAATTAAAAATCCAGACAAAACAAAAAAGCAATCCACTCCGGTCCAGCCTAATCCAAAAGCAGGTATTTCTAGATGAAATAAAATCACAGCAATGGCACTTAATGCCCTTATTCCATCCAAACCTGGTATATACTTCATCTTAAAATATTTAGAGTCGCCATTTAATATTTGTCAATAATTTGACGCAATCTTGCTTTGACAATATTTTTTTACTTCATCCAAAGAAAAAGCAAAATGCCACGGTTTTTTTTTGCCCAATCTGTAATTGATCATCACATTATCCAACATGCCAAATATCGGAAATTGACCTTTATAAATAACCAATACCTGTGTATTGGTTAATTCACCTAAATATTTTGTACCCGAATGTTGGGTAATAATTAATGTAGCGTTGGCGCATTTTTCTATCAACACTGCATTATCCGCACTTATCAATACTTCTACATTGTCATGTGATTTCATGTTCATGCTTTGTGCCGGATGACCTAATAAATAGACCTTTTTAAAAAATGGACTTACAACTCTGGCTAACTCTTCAAAATCCCAGGCCTCACCATAAGGCGCGTTAAAATCAACATCTTTTTTTCGTGGAAAAATAACCACTGAATTTTCTTCTTTCGTTTTATAAATTTTCTCCAAAGTTGGTGTTTTCATAAAAGGCCCAATCCATGTGCGAAATATGTACCAATAGAAAAAAACATGTTCTAAATTCCAAAATGGGACACCACTACTTTTGGCGTCGACTTTAAATGCATTAATTTGTTCCTCCACATCTTTTGGCAATTGTCCTGAATTACCACTAGGTGAGGTTTCATACAAAAAATCACGCACTTCAACAAAAGAGGATACAATTAATTCCTTTTTATCATCATACATAAAAGGTTTATACAGTGCCATGCCACAATAATGTACTTTTATGTTTTTGCTATGCAGATAATTTAAATAAGGTAAAATAAAAGATAAAAAATTGCCAAACTCACCAATGAATGGGCCAATATAACACTCACCCTTTATGCGAGTTAAAAACATTTTCCAATAGGCACGCATGTATCCTCTGAAAATTTTAAAATAAAAACGGTATTTTTTAATCCCCGTATATTCGTTGGCATACTTGTGATAATCTGTAAAAATCCAATTAGCGGTTGCTTTTTTAAAATTAACAGCGCCCTCTGCATCAATTTCGCACAAGTCTTTTACAACATTTTTTTGATATCGGGTAGCTTGCATATTTAAACGACTATTGAATCAAATACTTTTAATATTCTTTCATACGATTTTCCATCCAATGGGCCAAACCGTTCCATATTAACCTTAGCCTCTTCTTTTAATTTTTCAAAAAAAGAAAAATCAGATTTTAATTTCTCTATAAGACTCAAATATTCCTCTCCTTTGTTTACGGTAACTGTACCCCTGTATTTTTCAATATCTGTATATAAAACTTCCTCTGTGTAACAAAGAATCGGTTTCCCTAAGCTCAGTGCCATCCTCGTTGTAGCAGAAATTCCGGAAACCACTAAATCACAATAGGGAAGAACTGATTCAATTGGTTCCGCCATAACTTTTAGATTCCAATCTTCAAGATATTTCACAAAATTAGTATTCGTTCGTGGGTGGTGATGAACCCAAATCTGAAACTTATTGCATTCCAAAAGAGGTCTAAGCCAAAAATCTATAGCTTTATCCACAGTTCCGTAACTTAAAACGCCATAACTATCTGTAACCTTGGTTGCAATTGGGAAAAGAGTACATAGCAACACTGGTTTATAATTTGTTATATTATACTTTTTATACAAATCGTTCTGTGTTTTCTTGAAATTACTCAGTATGTCATGGAAAGTATCTTGATAAATAGCCCCGGTTTTCACTATTTTTTTCGAGTCTATTCCGGCCTCCTGATAATATTGGACATCATCTTCGTTTTCAACTAACATGAGATTCGACCGCCCTCCAGTTACAACAAATGGTTTTATAGGCGATAAACCTGCTATATCATGAGTAATAATTTTAGATAGTGAAAACGGCATATAATAGCCGACCTTATAATTATATTTCCATTTTGGTCTGAAAAGGCAATATAACCAACTCAAGCCCTTAACTTTAACTATAGGAAAAGATGCGAGTATTTCGAGATGATTTGATTTGGTAAACGGTATCAATATCGTAGGGATACCATTCCGACTTGCTGCTTTTGCAAATAGAGGGTGAATGCCATGTGCATCTTCAGGCAGAATTAAAATTTTTACTTTGTTTTCTTTTAGCGTGAGGACAAGTTCATTTACTTTTTTTCTCAGAAATTTTGCTCCTAAAATCACTGAAAAATTTTGTATCAGAAGCTTTTTAACTCTTTCTTTAATCCCAAAACTATCAGTTTTAGCAGAAACAAAATATGGGTTTTCTGCGTTCAACCCTTTCGCAATTCCATTTTGTAACTCTGATTTTCCTTCGGCGTCACACACAAAAGGTATGTCATTCTTCCGGCATATCTCAATCTCTTTCCAAAGGTTCCAACCTCCACTAAAATTTAAATATACCAAAGGTTTATAATTTGGGTTTTCCTTTAAAAGCAAAATTAATTTCAGGGGCGCTTTTAGCTGAGCACTATGATTTACGATAAAAAGTACTGTTTTCATCTACAAAAAAAATCAAACTTTCTTGCCAACAAATTTTACTTTAATAGCTGTGAATTTACCATATAGATAAGTCAAAGGTCTATAAATTCCAAAAACAAGATAATAAAATATTACCTTGAAAATATTTTTTAAGCCAAATTCCAAACACAACAACGCTTTAGGAAAACTTCGGATATGCATAAACTGAACTAATAATTTTTTTCCAATCATAAAACGATATTTGTTAATATCAATGTTTTTAACCGCAAGTGCAAAAGGAAATTCTTCCAAAAACTTCAAAATCAAAATGAGGTTTTCTACATTAATATAAAATAAATATAAATCCGACCCGTCCTTTCCTGTATGATGAATTGCAGCATTTCTAATATCAGTGTACCTATTTAAGTACCCAATTTTTTTTGCATATAAAAATAGCTGGGCAAAAAAATACACATCCCATTGGTAACTTCCAAAAACTTTAATTTTATTAACGGTAATTATTTCACTCCTAAATAAAACAGCAGATAGCGAAATACCATGCTTCCCATCAATTGATAAAAGTGATTTTAAGTAAACTTCCGAATCGAAAATTTTATCTTCAAGCCAGAGAGGGGTTGGTTTAGAAATTACACCATCATCACCTTTAAACATATCTAAACCATGGACCAATGAAACTTCAGCATTGGAATCAAGATATTTAACAAAAACATCTAAACTATCTGGTAAAAGTTCGTCATCATCTCCATATAACATAAAATATTCCCCGGAAATCAGGTCAAAACATTTATTAAAAATATTGGGATGCCCTAAATTGGTAGTGTTTTTTATGTATTTAATTCTTGGATCATTAAAGGAATCGATTACTTCTTTTGTTTTTCTTATCTCTACAACATCATTGGTATGATTGTCATCCAATATAATGTACTCAAAATTTTTATACGTTTGCTCTAAAATACTTTTTACGGTATTGGCAAGAATATGGGAGCGCTTATAGGTTGGTGATACTATTGTTACTTTTGGTTCCATTCAGCATTAAGGTCTGCTAATTCTTTTACTTGTTGCGATAAATCAGGAGATATAAAATCAGGCTTCAATCTCCTGTCAATATACTCTTGATGCTCATGGGCCTGAATCGAATAATTTGTAGCGAATTTTTCCTGAAAAAGATTCAACATTTCAAATTTACTATAGTACTCAACGGTGCCTAAATGAATAATTTTACCCAGATTTGGTTGCAAATAATTCGATTTCAAAAGTTTGTCAACTTGTTTACACCATTCGAGTGTAGTAATCCCATTCCAAAGATGGTTTGTAAATCCAGTAATTAATGAATTGGGCTTATTACTCAAAAACCAACCAAGTAGTCCTTTAGGTTCAGTGCTCTTGTCCAACCCAATAATAGAAACTCTAATTATTAAAACATTAGGTTTGTTTAAGAGTGCTACTTCCCCTAGTCTTTTAGACCAACCATAATCATCTTTGGCGTCTGAAAAATCAGAATTTGAATAAAAATCACCCTTTTTTCCGGAAAAAACACAATCAGTGCTGGGTTGTATTAATAATTGCTTCTGAGAATCTAATTTATTTATAAGCTCAAGTGGAAGAATGGCATTTGCCCATATAAGTTGATTGACATCATCCGTTTTTTGTTTAATTTTTCCTATACAGTTAAATACATAATCACATTTACTCGATTTTACTTGATCAATTAATTTTTGGTGGTCAATAGCATTAAATCTTTCAGTTGATGTCTGTATTTTGTACCCTTTTTTTGCAAAGTAGTATGCGGCCATCTGACCAAGCATACCATTATGTCCTAATATAAATATGCTTGTATTTTTCATTATTTAGGTTCTTTCCAGGACAATTGATTCTTTCTTTTCCTACATAAAGTTAATCCAGGATGAAAAGGAATGGTCATCATCTCATATTCAGTAACATTTTTTGAAAGAGCTTCAATTGCTTTGTATGAATCATCGCATAAATGCGGGGCTAACCATTCTTCACTTTTAGGATGGCCATCATGTAATATAATTAAACCATGCGGCTTTATATATGGGAAAAAAGAATTAAAATCTTCAAAAACAGCTTTTTCTGAATGGTCAGCATCAATAAATAATAAATCTATTTCTATAGGTTTGGCCTTTAAAGTTTCCGCATATTGGCTTGTAGGCATACATACAAAAGACGCTTTCGGGTTTTTGATCATATACTGCTCTGGGGCACGATCAATATCAACGCCAATTAATTTATCCGCAAATGGTATCATACGATTAAACAATGGACACCTTCTTAACCCTAATTCAACATAAACCTTTGGCCTTATAATACTTGCAATGTGCAAAATGAAATCATGATGCCATTCAGGGGCAAGTTCGGTTGTTCTTAAATTAACAAATGGTTCCCCTGATGCATCAACTAATTTTTGTATTAATCTATTTTTTAAGTTATTCATTATTTTAGTTTTATATTTTAAAGTTATATTTTAGAAAATTCACCCTTTTCAATACTCACACCTATCATTTCATTATCTGATCTGGCAATTAATGTTTCGATAATTTTAGGATCCTCAATCACATTGGTACCCGAACCATATTCTTCTGTAATGTCTGTATATTTCTCAGGCATCCAGTAAGGATTGACCTTATAAAAATCACCCATGTTTTGAGTTCTTTGCAGTTCTTCTTCTGTAATTAAAATTTCATGCAATTTTTCACCCGGATATTTGCCTATCACATGGTAATTTAGTGCTACGCCTACTTCCTTACTTAATACTTGGGCTATTGTTTTTATTTTTGTTGTTGGCGCTTTCTTTACAAAAGTTTCGCCACCAACAGAATTCTCAGTTGCAAAAATCACTAAATCAATTGCGTCTCCAAGTGTCAATAAAAAACGTGTCATCCCTTCATCGGTAATGGTTAATTGCTGCTTCTCCGCTAATTGTTTCCTAAAAAATGGCACAACAGAACCTCTTGATTGAAGCACATTGCCATAGCGAACTACACAAAATTTTGTGCCCTTATTTTGAGGTGAATGATTGGCATTAATGATCAAGCGTTCTTGTAATGCCTTTGTCATACCCATCACATTTACAGGCTTAACAGCTTTATCAGTACTAACGGTAATTACTTTTTCAACTTGATGTTTTAATGCCGCTGTAATAATATTTTGAACACCGAGTACATTGGTTTGAATGGCTTCAAACGGAGCCAATTCGCATGCCGGCACCTGTTTTAAAGCAGCGGCTTGATATACAATATCAACACCAGTCATTACTTCTTCAAGTCTAGAATAGTTTCTGATATCCCCGATGAAAAATTTTAACCGCGAATCATTTTTATAGTGAATACGCATATCGTATTGTTTTTTTTCATCGCGTGAAAAAATACGTATTTCATTAACGCCCATATCAAAGAGTCTTTTAGTAATGAAATTTCCAAAGGATCCGGTACCTCCTGTAACAAGAACAATTTTGTTTTTAAATAACATAGCGCTTAAATTAAATTTTTATATAATTAAATGAATTTATCATAATCAAGGTCGTAATTTATATTTCAATCTTTATTGTATTCAAAATCCCAGTTAAGTAGGGGTCTTACTGCTACGTCAGGCCATTTTTGAGTCATCGAGCCTCGCGCACCTAGTTTATCGAAATCATCTTTAATACTCAAATATATGGCATTTTCAACAACCGCGTGAGTTGAGTATGGTGAAGAACAGATAGCTACTAGCAAATTAAAAGCGCCATCATTTAAAAAATTAGCTGGTATGTGGCAAATACTTTTATGAATACCCTTTGGCCTGACGGTACTTCTCCATTTTTCAGCCTGTACATCTGAAACTAAAAACAAATGCGCCCCAGTTTGATTGGTAAAGTATATATGAACGTCATAATTAGCCTCTTCTTGCACTTCATACTCAACCTCGATGTCAATAGGTTCCGTTACTTTAAATTCAGCCGCTACCATTTCGTTTTCATTTTTGGCTCTTACAGCCAGTAACTTCACTAATTTATTTCCTTTTGCTTCTTCGCGTGTCCATATTTTTTCTCCAAAAAAACCGGTGTCTGATTTTAAATATTCAGCAATAATGCTTTTAGTATCGCCTTGCGTTACTACTTTGCCTTTACGCAATAATAAAGCTGAACTGCACAAACGTTGCACGGCATCCATGTTATGACTTACAAATAATACAGTTCTGCCATCTTGTTCAGAAACAGATTGCATTTTACCCAAACATTTTTTTTGAAATTCAGCATCGCCCACCGCTAATACCTCATCTACAATTAATATATCTGGTTCTAAATGAGCAGCCACCGAAAAAGCGAGTCGCACATACATACCCGATGAATAACGCTTTACTGGGGTATCTATAAATTTTTCAATTTCGGCAAAAGCCACAATCTCATCAAATTTTGTGGCAATTTCACGCTTGTTCATACCCATGATGGCACCATTTAAAAAAACATTTTCTCTGCCTGTTAATTCAGGATGAAAACCTGTACCCACTTCGAGCAAGCTCACTATTTTGCCTTTTATTTTTACCTCACCTTTACTCGGTGTAGTTACACGAGAAAGCACTTTTAACAGCGTTGATTTACCTGCGCCGTTTTTTCCTAAAATACCCAAAACATCACCCTTTCTTACATCAAAAGAAACATCATTTAATGCTAAAAATGTGGAATTATTTGAAGGATCAAATTCATCATCAGCAGTAATTAAAGAGTTAGGATCTTCTCTTCCTTTTATCCTACTCCATTTGGTTTGCAGCTCCCTATAAAGGGTGCGGTGCGAAATTACACCCAGGCGATATTGTTTGTACAAATGCTCTACCCGGATCACTATGTTTGTATCAGAACTCATACCGTATCCATAAAGTTTTTTTCTACTTTGCTAAACATAATGATGCCAATTAAAAGTATGACTATTACTTCTATCCAGCTGTAAAGCAACATATTCATATTAATACTGCCCGCTCCTAAAAATATACTTTTAAAAGTTTCAATAACAGGTGTCATTGGATTCATCATCACCAGTATTTTCAATTTTCCATGCACCTCTGATAAGGGATAAACAATAGGTGTAGCATACATCCATAATTGTACTCCAAAACCAACGGCAAAAGTAAGATCACGGTATCGGGTGGTCATAGATGATACAATGATGCCTATGCCCAAACCCAAACAAGCCATTTGTAAAATCAAAAAAGGTAAAAACCAAACAAATGGAGAAATATGTATATCAGAACCTTTAGACATAAAATAAAACCAGAAACACATAAATAGTGCAAACTGAATCAGAAAAGTTAAGAGGTTAGAAATAACCACAGAAATTGGTGTTACGAGACGGGGAAAATAAACTTTCCCAAATATGCCTGCATTAGAAACAAAGGTGTTAGATGTTTTATTTAAACACTCGGCAAAATAATTCCAACACACAACACCCGCCATATAAAACAACATGGGTGGAATGCCATTGGTGGGGATGTTTGCAATTTTCCCAAATATTACAGTAAAAACCACTGTAGTAAATAGTGGTTGAATTAAAAACCATAAAGGACCGAGAATGGTTTGTTTATAGTAAGCAACAAAATCACGTCTTACAAATAACATAATCAAATCTTTGTAGGCCCAAATTTCTTTAAAATCAATATTCCACCAGTGGCGTTTGGCTTTAAGGATGGTGGTCCACTCTGTATCTTTAGTTTCTGTTAGCATTTTAAAATCGATTTATATTTCGTTAAATCTCAAAAAGTCTTTTTATTTATTTCGACAAGCTCAATACAAGTTTTGGGCGCCCGGGCGGACCACTCCGGGCTCCGCTTCGCTCCGGTTTTTTGAGGCAAGAAAAAAACCTCGCCTCAAAAGAACCAAGCCCTGCGTGTTCCTGGCGCAGAAATTCGAATTTTTAAGGTTCCAGTTTTTATTGTTGATTTTAGCATCAAAATAGCTGTAAAAAGCTGCCGAAATTAAAAGATTTACCTTTTTTCTGTTAGTAGTTTTATTTAAATTTTTGTTTTTGTCTTGTCAATTCTATTTCGGCGTATAACCCTGCCAGAGTTTTCAAAAATTCTATACAACTCTGGAAGAGTTGCTTTGAAATTTGAAATTGATGTGCCACCAATACATTTATTTAATTCCAAATACAAATATTTTTTTTAGTCCGTTTTTTATTACCTCTCCCTGTACCCTCTCTTTGAGAGGGTAAATTGTTGGACTAAAAAATATTTGCATTTGGTACAATTGGTTTCGCATCCAAAATATGTGTCTTTCCAATACCAAGCGAATTGTCTCTTGCAAACAAAAAATCATCGGTAATCGTATCTATTTTAGCTTTCATGTCTGCAACATTAACAGCCTGTTTCAACCAGGGCTGCGATGCAAATAATTCTACAGGAAATGTTGCAAGGCGCATTGCCACATCTTGCTCATTAATAATCGACTTTCGAATACTTTGTTCAAAAACATCGGCCCAATTAAACGAATAATGTTATGAAAGTTGGATGATATCAAACACATCTTTTGGTTCATCTCGACCAACTATTGCAGTAAGTTTATTAGCCAAAATATTCCCGGGATTATCTATTAGAATATTACGAATAAAAACAGGATTGCCCCATCGAGCAGCAACATCATCTACAAATTCAATCTTTAATTCACAGTTCTTTTCTTCAACCCAAAGCCGGATAAATTGGTCATAAAGAATAATTTTATCTGAAAGAAAATTGAACTTCGTTTCAAGAACTGCACGAATTTTATTTACTATTTCTTTAAAGGCCGGATCATTATTAGTAAAAAAATCAAGATCATCGCTGTACCTATGATCTAAGTAAAATCTACCAAGGGCAGTTCCTCCTGTAAGGTATAAGCTTCGGTAATTACCAGATAAAGTTTCCATTACTTTATCCTGTAATTTATATAGCGCGCTGTAGTTTTTTTTGGATAAACTCATAGTTTGTTCTCATTGATTTAAATCGCAATGATTTAACCACATCATCTGTGAGAAGTTCGGCAATTCGTTTGGTAGAGAGTATTTTTAAAATTGTAAACCAACGGTAAGATTCAAGCATTTTTCTAAACAAAGTGGCTTCTGTATAATGCCCTGCATTTTTTCGGGTGCCTTCCAATACTTCAAGACAATGTTCAGGTGGAATGTTATAATCCCACATTAATGATTTCATAAATTTTAATTTCTCCTCGCGCATCGCCATCTATTATACTCCCAATATTTTAGTGTAATATTTTTCAACGTTGTTTTGTTGGTCAAATATTGTACAAAAATTACTATAATCCCCTGATAAAAAAGATTCTACTTGCCTATAAAACCCTGGCTTATATTTTACGTCTAAAATGTTATCTATTTCTGAAAGATTTATTTCAACAGAGCCTTTTTTTTGAATCTGAAGTTTTTCGAGCGGTCTGAAAATCAATCGGTGTTTTTTGGAAATCATTTCTACACCCCACCTGCCGGGCGCATCCCAATTAGCCTGATAACTAAACAAAGCTTTGCTTTGTGATATACCTGCTCCTGAAAAATTAGCAGGTTTGTGCCACGACAATTCATCTTTAGAAAAACAAACAATTTGCTCAGGAAAACCACCCATATAAAAAGCCATATCAATTACATGACTTGAATTGGCCATTAACCAGTTTTGTTTAATGTCAGCAGAATATGGTAAACTTTCAATTTCATGTCCCCATTCTGTAAACTCAAAATTAAAAGATGAAACACCTCCATCTTCTTTAATAATTTCTTTAGCCTTTAAAACTGATGAAAAAAATCTTCTGTTATAGGCCAGCAATACATGAGCTTGTTGTTGTTTTGCTAAAGAAGCAACAGCAGAAATTTCTAGAAGACTATTTGCTCCAGGCTTTTCAACTAAGATATTCTTGATACCATAGTGAAGCAAACTTATTGTTACAGAAGCTAATGATTCAATACCAACCGCCACAAAGGCCGCGTCAAATTTTAAATCATGCTGCTTACAAAATATATCTACGCCACCTGCTATTGCTGGAATTCCGGTTTGCATTTGAAATTTCTCCACATTATCAGCACTTCTTCCAATTACAACAAAACTATACGCTAACTCAGTGAGAATTTTTGCATATTCCTGCGCAATTACGCCAACGCCAACAATTAGTACTTTTTTATTTTTTATGTAATCAGGCATTCTTTAACGAATAAATTGTTTTTATTTAAATGTTCCATGAAAGCCCTCAAAATTGATATGTGCAGCGTTGAAGCTTCGGCATAAGGTGTCAACATACAGCTTCCTGTTTTCAAGAGATCTGCTGCAATTAGGTTGGTCAACTGACTTTGATATGGAAAGTCGAAGGTAAAATATTCCCAGTTCCACTCACGCTCAAATGTTGCTTTCCGAACAGTTGTAATAGCTGCTTCTACAATCTCATAACGATTACATTCATCCGAAATAGTCATAATTGTGGGAGAAATTCCTTTTGCAAAGGATGTAAAATGAATAGTTCCATTTTTGCACGATCCAGTAAGAGTTCCAGTAAACTCTATATAACCCGGCCGTTTGCTCGAAATTGTGGTGTCATCAAGCATGCTATTGTCGAATTTAAAATCGGGAGTTCCGGTCAGGTATGCCATTAAGTCGAGTAAATGAATGCCATTACAGCCTAAACCCCATCCATTACCAGTCACAGCAATATGTATGTTTCCATTTAGAGTCTTCTTAAGTTCATTATAAAAATCAAGCATTCGCCTAGGGCAATTCACCCATGCTATTGTTTTACATTTTACAAGCAAATCTGCCACAATTTGATACTCTTCTATTCTTGGAAAAAGAAATTTCTCTAGAATCAAGTAATTTACTTTTTTACAAGTCAATACTTCAACAATAACATTCTTTCTAACATTTGAGTTAGTCGCGACAATCACAATATCGAGTTCATCTGCCAATTCACTGATGTTATTCAGAAAAGTAATAGTTCCTGTAAATGAACTGCTAACCTGTTCGATACGCTGACGTGCAACTTCAAGAGAATTGTTTTTTGGATCCACTACCTGAATAATTCCATCTCCAGGCAATTTAACCAAAGCCTGAAGATGTCGACTCCCAAGTTCACCTGCTCCTATTACCGCAATATTAATCATTTCAATCTACCTTTAAATATGATAAAATTTATAATACTGAACATTTTCTTTTCTTTCAAATAATAAATCAGAATTTCGCAGCCAATTTTATCTGTTCATCAAAAATTCCGCAAAATCCCAGTTTAACTGAGTATCCAGATCCACTGAATGAATATCATCCATCAAATACTTTTTCACCCTTGTAAACTTATCAATAGAAGAACACTTCAAAGCATTGGTATTGATGACATATATAGATCCGTTATATTCATAAACTGGCGGACAATCCTGTCTCCTAGTATAGGAACCTTCTTTCGATAGCTTAAGAAAACCAAGTTCATCTTCCTCAACTATTGAATAATAAGGATTTGCAGAACTCAATTTCACTGAAACGACCATTTCAATATCTCCACTCATTAATTCCATTGCTTCCTTTATTTGTTGTGGCTCTCTGAAAGGAGATGTAGGCTGCAACAAAACGATAGTTTGAATTTTTTTTTTCTGTTTTTCGTAATATTCCATAGCATGTAATATAACTTCGTTAGATCCTGCGAAGTCAGTCGCCAAACGAGTCGGTCTTATGAATGGGACTTTTAGTCCACATTTTTTAGCGACATCAATTATCTCCATGCTATCAGTTGTCAAACATATATTATCATCCGTGGTCAGTTGACGAGCAACCTCAATAGAATAGTATATCAAGGGTTTTCCATTCAAATTTTTGATATTTTTACCTGGAATTCCTTTTGAACCGCCTCGCGCGGGTATAATAAATAAAGTTTCCATTAAAAGATAATATGTTTGATATCTTCCTGCGCCTTTTTGAAATCTTCCATACGGCCAATATCGAGCCAATAATTTGAAAGAGGATATGATTTAACCTTCATCCCCTTGGAAATTATATTTTCAATCAGGTCAGTCGCGTCAAGCTTTTGACCACGAGGAATTAGGTCTGCAATTTCTCTCCTAAATAAGTATATCCCCGCATTTGAAAAATAGGTCATCATTGGTTTCTCTTGAAGCGATAAAATATTGTGATCTGAATCTACCTCGATAACCGCATAAGGCACGCTTACTTTGAAAGGAATGCAGGCTATAAGAAAATCAGCCTCACTATTTTGAAAAAACGTATAAAAATCAGCAAAATCAATATTCGTAAGCAAATCAGAATTCATAACCAAAACATACTCACTCGTGAAACCCTCTTTCTGCCCCAAAGCCCCAATCGTTCCCAACGGTGAATCTTCAATAATGTATTCGACTGAAATTCCCCACCTTTCGCCATTACCTAGGTACTCCACAATCTGTTCTTTCAGGTATCTGACTGAAACATGGATCTTATTTACCCCATACTTCATTAGCCTTTCGATATTGTGCTCGATAATTGTTTTGTCCCCAATTCTTAGAAGCGGCTTCGGAGTTGACTGTGTTAGTGGTCTGAGACGTTGGCCCTCGCCACCAGCCATCAATACTGCTTCTAACGGCAGGAATGCCTTATATGCGCTTAGATCCAATATCTTTTCAATTGTACCAGATTCAGTCAATAGCGGAACAAATCTGATATTCAAGTTTCTTAGCTTTTCGGCTTCAGTTGGCTCAAACTTAGCTCTGCTTAGAAAGCGAAAGTTTGTATGCATACATTCCGTTATTGGTCCTGTTACAGTTCCATCAATTAACAACCTTCGACGGACATCACCATCAGTCACTGTTCCCACTAAACGCTGGCCTTCATCAATTATGAATAATACTGAGTGTGGCGTAGTATCCGCGGCAATCTGATCAAGTCTTTCAACACCATCCCGTATAGATGAAGTGCAGGGTAAAATCATTCTTTTAGAATCAAACTGTTTCATAAAAAGTTGGGTTAAAGATAAGCTTCAAACCTTAGTTGTTGAGGAATCGTGAAATAAAAATAATGTTTCGGTTCATTTTTTTTGTGATACGATGATCCATTCACTGATCGCCACTTCGCCGTTACTAACAGTGATATCTGATCTGTCGATAGAAAGAATTTTAAATTGGCTTCCATACAAAATATCGATTGACTCATTATCCATTAATCTCACAAACCCTTTACCGGCTAATGGTCCATCCGAAATATTGTTGTATTCTAGCGCACTTATCCGGAAATTTTGTTTACCTACATACATTTTTTCTGAAAAAGTTCGCGAATAAAATTGTCCAGAAGGCTTCAAAATCCTTGTGACCTCTGACAATATTTTCTTTGAATCGTTGATACTATTACAACAAATACACTCAACATCTACTACCGCATCAAAAAAACCATCCGCATATGGCAGTTGAATTATATCACCAACCGTTAGTTTGGCAGATAGATTCTCATCTACTAGCAACTGACTGGCTTTCCCTATGGCGGTTTCGCTACCATCAATACCGTAGACATCAAAACCTTCACGCGACATATACCAGATATTAGCTCCCGCACCACAACCTATTTCAAGTATTTTTACATCAGGGCGGTTTAGCTTATAATAATTTCTGGCAATAAAACGAATCAGGCTTTCACCAGGGTACTTGCCCCATTCCTGTTGAATAAATACTTCTTCCCATATTGGATCCCAGCCTATTCTATTCATGATTTAACTTTTTTAAAAATAAAATTCATTCTCGACTTTAGCTCAATCGGAATTCCATTAATACCTATTGTCAAATGCGTTTTCATCTCAATCAACTCTAGTCCATTTAAAATACACAACTCTACAAAGCGATCGGCCTCAATGCTAAACATCTTTTTTGGCTGAATAATAAAATCCTGACTTGTGAATTTTGATTTTAAGGCTTTAACAAGGCCATTGTAACAACCTAGAAAGTCTCCGTTTATAAGCATATACCACAGCCATTTAATGATTGATTTTCCATAATTTTTACCTGAATATTCGTCAACAATTGCTACTTCTCCTATCCACAAGGTTCCCCCAGACTGGGTAATGCGTGATAGTTCCGAAATGGCTCTTTTTACCTCATTTAGGTCTGTAAGCAGCAGCATTACACCATTACAAACAGTTTTGTTTGCAAAACTGTTTAAGCATTTTATTGAATCGGCTCTACTTTTAATAAACAATAAATTGGCAATTCCCTTGTAGGATGATATCAGCCTTTCTTCTTCTTCATCAGTAGGGACTATGCCGGTGACAGACTTTACTTGATTGGCTATTTGAGCTAACAAAGAACCATCTCCACATCCTACATCCACAACATTATCATCGGCACCAAACTTCATTTTGTCAATGATGCATCGGTTAACAAACTCCGTTACATTTTTATTCTTGGATCTACCCGAAAGAAAGTGAATGTCTTTCTGCCTCGCGAGATACTTATAAACCTCAATGTTGGTTTGCGTCTTAATAATCGGCATATCAAGTTCTGTATTTTAAAAGATTCGGGCTATCGAGCAAATGTTTCTCCGGGTCCTCAAGGTGCCAGGCTCTGCAGACCCTGTCGTATTCCAACCTATTAAACACTGCTTTACCAATATAGAAATGAAATTCATGTTTTGAAAATCCCCTTTTAAACTGCAGCAGACTATTTTCTTCCGAGCTATCTGTTCCACCTCCCAAGTGCAAAATCCTACAATCATTTTTCTTCAAGTAAATTGCGTTCTCAAAGAAAAGCAAGTTATTGGGTTTGTCACTTTGGAACTCAGCTAAGCTCCCGCCTAGGTGATAATGAGCATAAAATCCGTTCTTAAAAAAAACAGCGGCAGCTATAAAAACATTTTCCTTCTTTATCAGGCTCAGATAGGCATTTTTATTTTTTTTCAACTCTTCAAAATAGACATCGTCAAAAAAATAGAAGTCGTGGGCATTCACGCGCCTCATTGTGTTGACATAAATTTGTTTAAAACTCTCAAAGTGTTCAAATAATGGATCTATAATAACTTGAAGGCCACTTTTATATGCCTTTCTTATAGCTCTTTGATTCATCGAACTAAACTCATTCTTTATAGTGGCTTCATCCTTGGTAAGGTCAATAGCTACGGTTTTCCTGTTAAATTCAATTCTAAAGATTTTGGCTAATAGTGATTCGTTTTGGAGCAAAGGATGAAAGCGCACAAAGCCACCAATGATCCCCTTTTCAATAAACGTTTTGTGGAGGCACGTTTGCGCGTCAGCAAGAAAAGCCAGATCTTCGGTATTAGCTAAAGGCCCACCATAACCATACTGGCTTTCAATATCATAAAGTTTTGCATCAGACCAAGGCACCTCTGTTTTTAAATAAGGGAATAAGAATTTTTTTTCGTGGTCGGAATAAACGAAACATTCTGCAACAGATTTGTCGCTTTCATAGAGTTTAATATAATCTTCTGTAAAATAGACATCAGTATGTTCCTTACCAAATTTAACGAGATCTTCGTTCCAATATTGTGTAAAATTGTATTCTGGCATATATTAACTTTTTGAGTAGAAACCTTTTTTAATCAATGGTTGTTCCATCTTTGACTTAATAGCATCTTTAATGCGTCGGCTAGCATAGCCATCACCGTATGGATTGATGGTGCTTTTCAGATTAGTTCTAAATGATTCCGACAAAAAAAGGTCAAAATATTCGTTCAAGGTTTTAAAATCAGAATCAATTGTAATAACATTCACTGAAGTCATTCTCCCCTTCTGACGATTACCAATATTAATAACAGGCAATGGAACAGATGGCGCTTCGAACAAACCACTAGATGAATTACCAACCATGCAAAAAGCATGTCGCATCATATTTATGTAACGATTGTAACCAAAGCTCTTTAACACTTTGAATTTGCTTGGCTTACTTAATGCGGCATCTTCCAATACCTTATTTATGACCTCGCCTCCAAAATCAGCATTTGCGTAACTCATAATAACTTGTATCCCATCAATTCGGTCCATCGATTCAATTAATCTAATAACAACCTCTTTGTTTCTTTCCAATGATATCTTTGTTTCGGGGTGATAGGTGAGCAGAACCCACTTTGCATTTTCATTAAGTTGGTACTCAGATGCCAATACAGTCTTTGCTATCAATGGCGTCATGCGAAACCCATCTACACCCAACTCACCAACATTCAGTACCGTTTCAGGATACTCACCCATATTTACGAGACGTTTAGCTGACTCCTCTGAACCAGGAAAATGTAGGGTGGCCATTTTTGAAATGCTATGGCGCACTTGATCGTCCAAAGCTCCCTCGGTAATATCACCACCAGAAATATGTGCTATGGGAACATCCATAAGCAAAGCTGTTGAACAGATTGGTAAAAGTTCATAACGATCCCCTAATACTAGGAGTAGGTCCGGTTTTAATCGGTCAAAACATTCTGCCATTCCAATCGCACAATATCCCATTGACACTGCAATCTCCTTTTGATTAAAAATATTCAACCTCATGTCAACCTTTTCATCAATATCATATCCATCGGTCTCAATCTCTCGGTATGTAAATCCAAATTTTTCCGATAAATGGCTTCCCGTGACAATCAATTGAAGCTTAATATCTGCATCTCCATGCATCTCCTGTATTACCCACTTTAGTAAGCCATATTCCGAACGAGCAGCGGTAACTAAACAGATTTTTTTTTTGTTCATCTATCAACAATAATACGAATTATGTTATGTCAGTCAGTCTCAGTTGCTCTCCTCTGTGGATTTCCCTTTTCACACTTTTGCCAACTACTAAGTCAAACTGGTCAACTGCAACTTCTCCGGCAGGTCTTTTAAACATGAGGTTTTCTTCAGCGAATTTATCACCCGGCAGAAGGTTGTATCGCGCATAAATGCCCTTTGTTACAACTTTACGAATCTCTTCTTCTCCCAATTGTGGTACCTTTTTACCATCTCCTGAAACAGCCTTTTCAATATTCCTGATCTGATTTACAAGTGCAGTTAGTTCTTGAGTGTCAATAGAGGCCCTATGATCAGGTCCTGGTAGTAATTTATTAATAGTAAAGTGCTTTTCAATTATTTGCGCCCCCATTGCTACAGCTGCAATAGATACTTCATTACCAACAGTATGATCGGAATACCCAATTCGACAACCGAGCTGCTCACCCAAAGAAAGCATTGCCTTAAGGTTAACCGATTCATAGTCTGCTGGATATTTAGATGTGCAGTGCAGCACTGCAATCGATTTTGCACCTGCTGAATGTAAAATGTCATATGCCGTGACTACTTCATCCATAGTGGCCATGCCTGTTGACAAAATCACATCCTTTTGCTTTCCGCCAATTCTTCTCAAGAATGGAATGTTGGATATTTCAGCAGATCCGACCTTAATAATATCCATTTTAAGTTCGTCAACAAGAAAATTCAAACTCAGAATGTCATCGGGTGTAGAAAGAAACGAAATTCCAATTTCGTCGGCATATTTCTTCAAATTACGAAAATCCTCAAATGAAAGTTCAAGTCTTTTTAGCATATCATACTGATTAGTCTCTGACCCATCGTTAGTTAATTGATAAGAAGCCTTAGGGGCATTTGTGTCAATAAGTTCATCTGTAACCCAGGTTTGGAATTTAACAAAATCGACCCCACATTTCGCTGCCGCGCGAATCAATTCACGTGCCAAGTTCATATCACCATTATGATTAACACCTGCTTCAGCTATAATTATAACATTTTTCATTTTTTTTCAAAATTACAATTTATGATGATTTTCACAATCTAAACAACATTCTTAGACATTGGTGACACTACTCGGTATATTAACCAATCTATCCTCAATCCACTCCGAATTATCAAGATTTCCTTTGGGACAATTTTTAAACATTTCCAGTTTATTCATTAAAGTCCATACCGGTCTTGTCATCACTTTATTATCATTGGTGTATGAAAGAAATTTATCCCTCTCATCTCTATCATTGAGTAATACTGAATTTAGCCAATAATTGGATTTAGAATTTTCAGGTTCACTAACAAACATGATTTCTTTGTTATTAAAAAAATCATAATACTGTTTTGCCAATTCTCTTTTTTTGGAAATAAATAAATCCAAATTTTCCATTTGTGCACAAGCTAATGCAGCATTTATATTCGGGAGCCTGTAATTGTATCCAATTTCATCATGCACAAAATCCCATCTGTGTGGCACCTTTGCTGTAGTTGTAATGTGTTTGGCTCTTTTTCCTAATACCTCATCATTAGTAACGACCATGCCGCCGCCGCCGCAGGTAATCGTTTTGTTGCCGTTAAAGCTGTAAGCGCCTATTTTTCCGTATAAGCCGGTTTGTTTTTCTTTATAAGTACTCCCAAGCGATTCAGCAGCATCTTCAATTAAAACTATATTATAGTCTGCACATATTTTGGCGACCTCATCAATTTTTGCTGGGTGTCCGAATGTATGCATTGGTACACAGGCGGTAATTTTTTTTCCGGATGATTTGTGATAACTGTAACCATCATTTTTCCTCACAACATTTTCATGAAGGTATTCTGCTAATTTCTCAGGAGATAAACCCAAAGTTTTTTTATCTACATCAATATAAAGTGGAATAGCCTTTTGATAAGAAATGGCATTAGAAGTTGCAATAAAACATAAGGCTTGCGTTATAACAATATCACCTTCGTTTACTCCAGCGAGAATCAATGCTGTATGCAATGCAGCTGTGCCATTTACAGTTGCAATGGCATATTTTGCTCCTGTGTAGTCTCTAATTCTCTTCTCAAATTCATCTACATATTTTCCAACAGAAGAAACGTAAGTAGAGTCGATACAATCTGCGAGATATTCTTTTTCCTTACCAATGAAACGAGGTTCATGTAAGGGAATAAAATCCTGAGTTTGAAAAGTAGTTTTTATGAAGTCGGTTACTTCCTTAAACATTATAAATATCTGATTTATACGATTTGTTATTTTCCGGATTCTTAAACCATTCGATGGTTTCTTTAAGCCCATGATCAAGCGAAAATTGCTGCTTCCAATTTGTGAGCTGCATAATTTTGGTGTTGTCTCCAAACAAGCGCTCTACTTCACTTTTATCAGGACGTAAACGAATATCATCCGTTATAATTTTTGCGGATGGATTAATTGCAGTGATTAGTTTTTGAGCCAGTTCGCCAACTGTTATTTCACTATTGGTTGCAATGTTTACTTCTTCACCAATGGTTTTATTCGACTTGGCAATTTCCATAAAACCATTCACGGTATCTTTAACAAATAGCAAATCTCTTGTGGGATGAAGTGCGCCTAACTTAATTTCTGTTTTCCCGGCAAGCAATTGTGTAATAATTGTTGGTATAACTGCACGGGCAGACTGACGAGGCCCATAAGTATTAAATGGACGAACAATGGTAACGGGCACATTAAAACTTCTGAAGAAGCTATCTGCCATGGCATCTGCACCGATTTTGGAAGCTGAATAAGGAGACTGAGCTTGTTTTGGATGTTTTTCATCAATTGGAACATACATGGCGGTTCCATAAACCTCTGAAGTGGATGTTATCAGTACTCTTGAAACACCTAGTTCTTTTGCTGCCTGAACAATATTCAAGGTTCCTACAACGTTAGTATCTACATAGCTTTCGGGTGCTTGGTAACTATATGGTATTGCAATTAGCGCTGCTAAGTGATAAATAACATCTACATCTTGAACTGCCAGTCGAACACAAACCGAATCTCTTATATCACCGGTTATTACATCAATTTTGGATAAAGTTTCTTTGCTTAATTTATCAAGCCAACCCCAGCTATTGAATGAATTGTAATATACAAAGGCCTTAACTTTGTGACCAGAATTAACGAGAGTCTCAACTAAATGACTGCCAATAAAACCATCGGCACCGGTAACTAAAACTTTCATACTAATTTATTTAAATATACAAATTTCAAAATCTTGTTCTTGATACTTTTCAAAATCATTTACTCTACTATTATCGTATTCCGATCTGGAAAATTAATCAAAACACCCATTCCTTTTTTACTATAAACGGCCATGCTGCCAATTGCAGCGGCATTGGCATTGGTATTATATAACACGGTTTTAAGGTCTTCAATACTTCCGCCACCGCCACATGCTATTACTGGTATTTCCACACTATT
>CANKBS010000029.1 GCA_947480015.1 Sphingobacteriaceae bacterium | reverse complement strand
GTATATAGAAACCTGGTATAACAAAAATAGAAGGCATAAAAAACTAAATAATTTGACAATTTTGGAACACGAAAAATTAATCAACAATAAACTAAAAAACGCGGCTTAAAGCTAAATGTTTTTTGTCCACTTTTTATTTGCAATTCCACTTTTTAAAATTTCGAAACTTAAATTTCTAACGTCATTAGGAAGGATTTCATATGGTTTATATTGTTACCACATGTTTTGGTTATTTATTTTTTCGTTTATTTTCAGAACCTTATTTCGTTCAGAACTTGAAACCAACTTTGCCTTATTTATTTTTCAAGCACTAATTACCTTAACGGTCACAATTATTTTCAGCAGACTTTCTTACCGTTTTTTTGAAACAGGCTTTTTGAAATTGAAAGATCGCTTTAGTGCTTAATGGTGGGTGAATTTCCTGAAACGATTCAGGTTTTGACAAACTAACTGGGATTTGTTTTAAAAACTTCTTTCGCGGTTTTTATAGCAACGGCATTGTATTTTTTCTCCATGTAGCTGAGTACTTTTTCAAGCACTTCTTTACTTTGCACATCGAGTAAATTTATTTCTTTTGCAAACACTTCGTTCATAGCAAGCTCTTTAATTGCTCGCACTTGTTTCGGCACATCACCAAAGGCACGTTCAACGCGACGTTCGGCATAAATGCTGTTAAACTGAGCGGCACGATTAGCTATAATCACTTCGCATTTTACAATTTCATTTTTACGTAATTGTAAATTGGCTTCAGCTTGGGTACGAATAGAATTGATGTCGATGTAATGAACCTGTTTGCTTTTTGAAACATCTTGATCAACGTTAGAAGGTAATCCCAAATCGATGATCACTTTTTTAGAACTTTCGCCGGCTAATAAAGAAGCGTAAATGGATTTGCTAATGATGGTTTCTGAACTGGATGTACAAACAATAAGCACATCAAAACCCTGTTTAAAATGTTGCAGTTCTTTTAATTCAAAAGCCTTACCGTGTAAAACAGCGGCTAATTTTTCGGCGTTTTGAAGGGTGCGGTTAAATACGGTGAAATTGGCAAACTCGTGTTTTTGAAAATAATTGGCCAATACCGTATTGGTTTCACCACTGCCAACAAATAAAATGCGGGCGTCGTTTTTAATGCCAAGGTCGCGTAATTGACGGTAAGCTAAGGAAGCCACTGAAACTGGGTTTTTAGCAATATCGGTATTGGTATAAATGTCTTTGGCGGTTTCGATGGTTTGTTTGGTGATTAAACGCATAAAATCGCCGGTTAATCCCAAGTCATTGCAAAAATCATAAGCTTTTCTAACCTGAGTGATGATTTCACGTTCACCAACAACTAAGGAATCGAGTGAAGAAGCCACTTTTAAAAGATGTTCAACAGCCATGTTGCCTTCATATATTTCGGAAGCAATTGCAAGATTAGTTGACTCAGCTGAGCTTAAACGGGAGTTTAAAAACAGTACGATCTCGGTTAAAAATGTATCCGAAATTTCGCGTTTGCAGCGTAAAAACAACTCAATGCGATTACAGGTGTTCAAAAACAATAACTCGTCTAAATCAAAATTGATTTTTAAAGCTCCTAAAACCTGCGTTTGTTCATCCTGCGAGAGGTGCAACTTACCCAGTAATTCCAGTGGAATGTTTTTGTGTGTGAAAGCTATGACTTTAAAGGTTTCCAATTGATACCGCAAAGATGGTACTTAATTGAATTTTAATTGTCATATAATTGTCATTAAAAATTTTTAAAGCATGATTGTTGTCAGGCTTAATCATCGGTTGGATCAGCTGCTGCGGTAGGTTTAGCCTTTTTAGCTTTGATGCGTGAAGGCCACAAAACATTGATGAGTTCGCCGTGCACCGACACCATGCTTTTGCTTATACCGTTAATGATAGTAACGTTTTTATCAGAATTGTTTTTCCAGGTACGTTTTACTTCTTCATGAGAACCATCGCTTAAAAGCACATAAAATTTCACAACTTGTCCATTACGCACTTCGGCTTTGCCATTTAAACAAGTAGCTTTTGACCCCTGACGGTTAGTAATAATCACATCATCATAAATACCATCTGTTACTGATTCTGCGCCCCTATCTTCGAATTTAGCTGCCCATTTGTTGTAACAGTTCAATTCGACTTGTTTTTCCTGTGCAAAGGAGTTAAATGACCATAGTATTGCGCTGAATAGAATTAATTTTCTCATTATTTAGTTATATTAACCAAACCTACAAAAAAAATTAAAAAATTAAAAATTAATAGTGATATTTAAATTGTTAAATTGGACCTATGCTGGTGAAGACTTTTGGATACGCTGTTCAGGGAATTAATGCCACTAAGATTACTGTAGAGGTTAGTATTCAGGTTGGTGTAAATTTTTACCTTGTTGGATTACCCGATAATGCGGTAAAAGAAAGTCAGCAACGCATTCATACGGCATTAAAACATCACGACTATAAAATTCCGGGAAAACAAATTACCGTTAACATGGCTCCGGCCGATATTCGTAAAGAAGGCTCAGCCTATGATTTAAGCATTGCCATGGGCATATTAGCGGCAAGCGGTCAAATTCCAGCCGAAAAAATTTCCGATTATGTTATTATGGGAGAACTGGCCCTTGATGGGGAACTCCGCTCTATTCGTGGCGCACTGCCCATTGCCATTCAAGCGCGCCAAGATGGGTTTAAAGGCATCATCCTTCCTGAGTCAAATGCCTCTGAAGCTGCTGTTGTAAATGGCTTAGAAGTATTATACGCCAATAACATCAAACAGGTAATCGACTTTTTTATTGCATCCAAAGATTTACCAAGGGCAGAGATCGATTTGAAAGCCGCATTTTTAATGGAAGTGGAAGCCCTTGAATTTGATTTTGCCGATGTAAAAGGTCAGGAAAATATTAAACGTGCCCTCGAAATAGCGGCAGCAGGTGGGCATAACGCCATTCTGATTGGTCCGCCCGGTGCGGGTAAAACCATGCTAAGCAAACGTTTGCCAAGTATCTTACCACCACTTACTGTTGATGAGGCTTTGGAAACCACCAAAATTCATTCGGTAGCCGGTAAAACCGGAAAGAACGCGTCTGGACTAGTCACGCAACGTCCCTTCCGCAGCCCACACCACACCATTAGCGACATTGCTTTGGTTGGCGGTGGCAACAACCCTCAACCCGGTGAAATTAGTTTAGCGCATAACGGCGTTTTGTTTCTAGATGAATTACCCGAATTTAAACGCACGGTTTTAGAAGTGATGCGCCAGCCCATTGAAGATCGCGTGGTAACCATCAGTCGCGCTAAATTTAGTGTTGAGTACCCAGCCAGTTTTATGCTCATAGCCAGCATGAATCCCTGTCCGTGTGGCTATTACAACCATCCCGAAAAAGAATGTGTGTGCGCACCCGGACTCGTGCAAAAATATCTCAATAAAATTTCCGGTCCACTTTTAGACCGTATCGATTTACACATTGAAGTGACCCCTGTTCCTTTTAGCGAACTCAATAAACCACAAAAAGCCGAACTAAGTAAAGACATTCGTGAACGTGTGATGAAAGCCCGCGTAATTCAGAGTGAGCGTTTTAAGGAAGAAAAAGAAATACATTGTAATGCACAAATGCGGACTAAAGATTTGCGTAGTTATTGCATACTTGCCGATGCAGGCAATACGCTTTTAAAAAACGCCATGGAGCGCTTGGGATTAAGTGCCCGTGCGTATGATCGCATTTTAAAAGTGGCACGCACCATTGCCGACTTAGCACATTCGAAGGATATTGAAACCAATCACCTTGCAGAAGCCATTCAATACCGCAGTTTAGACCGTGACGGCTGGGCCGGATAAAATTGCGCTATAACTTGCCGTAATTTCTATTTAGTTGGCCTAAACAAACAACCTTTGCGAAAATAGAACAACTGATTTTACAGGCTGCTAGATACAAAACGTTAAACCAATGATCAAATATATAGTGCTCGTTACGTTTAAAGATCTTTCTCCGCGTAACGACACCTCCATACACAGCTTAGTTGTAAACGGGGTGGATTCGCGTATATTTATGTTACTAGTGGCCGAGCTTACAGTGCACCGGTAAGTTTAAACGGTAAGATTAAAATAACCTATCAGCTAAACAAAAATGGAATCATCACAAACCATTTAGACAGTGCGCGCGTAGAGTCTTTTAAAAAAGAATGTTTTACAATAAAATAGTAAGATTTTTGCCGGAAGAACTTTACTTTTGAATGAGATTTAATTATAGTTGCTTAAAAAAAATAATGTGAAAAAAATCATCCTATCTCTGATTTTATTTTTTTGCCTTGTATTAGGTGTGAAAGCACAAATAAACAAGGCTAAATTTTTGCATGATTTTAATTTAGCTGATCCCAACGAAAAAATTCGTTTAGTAGCCTCCTATTCATTTGAAGAAATAAAAGATATTTATCCGTTAATTCAAGACACCTTTATTCGGATTCGTAAATCTGTTTTTCAAACACCACCCAGTGTAAATAAAGAAGTAAAATTTTTATTCGATAAAATAGAAGCGGATAAAGAAATGTATGAACGTAATTACGCCAAGTCTGTTTTTATTCTCGAAAATTGCCTTCAACGGCACACCCGTAACATCAACGATTCGCTTAAATGCTGGGCCGCCTTAAAAAATAGTTTTTTAAAAATCAGAAATTATAATAAGGCCATTGAAATAAATCACATACTCGAGTTAAAATGGAAAAACAAACTACCCGGCGAGGAAATTGACTTTGGCGTTAAAAAAAGTACTATTTATTTTGAAGTGGGTTTAGTTGATAAGGCCCTGATGGAGCGTCGCAAGGAATACCGTGCCGTAGATCAGAAAGACACCGCGCTGGCCTTGAATTACTACAACGACATGGGTGTATTTTACAATTCTTTAAAAAAATCAGATACCGCCGCATTTTATTTTTTACGCGCAAAAAAAATATTGGCCATTAAAAAGCCTGAAAGCGGAAATGAAGTTTTTTACGCTATTTATAAAGGATTAATAGATGGCAACTTAGCATTAAGTTATTTTAATAAAGGCGCCGTTAATGAGGCCATTCCTTTACTTAAAAATGACATTTATTATAGTTCCCTTGCGGATAATTATGGCAGTGTTTTTAACGCTTATAATTTACTCGTTCAGTGTTATGTTTTACAAAACAATAAAGAGTTGGCGAAAGCTTATATCGACTCGGCCTATGATGTTTTGCGAAAGCGCTTACGAAATAACGCCAGCTTACAACTTAAGTTTTTGCCAACGGTAGCAAGTTATTATAACCTCATTTCCGATTACCGGTTGTCGAGCGCAAGTTACCGAACTTACTTTGCCATGCGCGACAGTTTTGCTGCTCTAGAAAAGGAACAAGACGTGGTGAATCAATCGGTAATTTTTAATATTGAACAGCGGGAAATGGAATTTGCGGAAAAGGAAAATCTCATCAAACAAATTCAATTGGATGATGCCCGACAGCGCTCATACAGAGCTTACTTGCTGGCAGGTGTTCTCATACTTTCGCTTATCATTGTTTTTTTATTCATTAATAACCGCCTATTTAAAAAACGGGAAACGCAATTACAGTTTAAGAACAAACAAATTAAAAATCAGAATGCTCAGATTGAACAATCGTTAAAGGAAAAAGAAGCGCTTATCAAAGAGATTCACCATCGCGTAAAAAACAATTTACAGATCATTACCAGCATGCTTAATTTACAGATGAGTAAACTAGATGATGAAAAAACATCAGCTATTTTATTTGAAGCGAAACAACGCATCAATGCCATAGCCTTAACCCATCAAATGTTGTACCAAAAAACCACCATCGCTAATATTAATTTAAGCGAATACGTTGAAAATCTGGTCAAACAAATTGAAGCTACGGTAACTGCCACCGGCATCCAGCTGGTAACCGACATAGTGGCAACCGATAGTCGTTTGCCCATTGACGGGGCGGTGCCGCTTGGACTCATTATTAATGAACTGGTGACCAACGCTTATAAACATGCTTTTCCATTAGGAAAAAAAGGAACCGTAACCGTTGCTTTATTAAAAAATGAGGGAAATTACACCGTTGTGGTGAAAGACAATGGCATTGGCGTTTCGGATGATTTTGAAAAAGGAGAAAGTAAAACACTTGGCATGGAATTAGTACTTATACTTATCGATCAACTCGATTCTAAACTGATAATTGAAAACGAAAACGGCAGTTCATTCCGTTTTGATATTAAAAAAACTTAAAAAAATAATTGTGAAAGAAGTCAACCTGATCTTACTTGATCTAAAACGTAGAATATTTAAACCGGTATATTTTTTAAGCGGAGAAGAGGCTCACTACATTGACCTAGTTAGTGATTACATTGAAAACAATGTATTGGAAGAAGCCGATCGTGAATTTAATCAAACCATTGTGTATGGGAAAGATGTTGATTTAGTAAGCGTGTTAGGCTTAGCGAAACAATTTCCGATGATGAGCGAATACAATGTTGTCATCGTAAAGGAAGCTCAAAACATCAAAGAATTAAATAAAGGTGCGGCTAGCGATGAAGAAGGTTCCACCTCAAAAAACACATCCAACAATGGCGCTCAACAATTGGCCCATTACCTTAGCAACCCGCAACCAACCAGCATTTTAGTGTTTTGTTTTAAATATAAAACCATCGATAAACGAAGTGCTCTGGCAAAAGCCCTTCAAAAAACAGCGGTGTATTTGGAAACAAAAAAGCTGTATGATAATCAGGTTCCCGATTGGATTAACGACTACGTAAAAGAAAAAAAATATACCATTAATCCCAAAGCCTCTTTTCTACTCGCCGAATTTTTAGGAAACGACCTCAGCAAAATTTCAAATGAGATAAACAAACTGCTTATTAGTTTGCCCGCCGGTAAGGAAATAACTACCGAACTTATTCAGGATAATATTGGTATAAGCAAAGACTATAACGTGTTTGAATTACAAGATGCCTTAGCTAAAAAAGACGTTTTAAAAGCCAACCGCATCATTATTCATTTTGCAGCAAATGAAAAAGAAAACCCGGGGCCTCTTGTGATGGCTTCCTTGTTTGGTTACTTCAGCAAAATATTAAAATATCAATTTCTAGCCGATAAAAGTAAATTTGCCGCGGCATCGGCCATGGGCGTTAATCCGTTTTTTATTGACGGTTATGCCAAGGCGGCATTAAATTACAACAGCTCCAAGCTCAAACAGATCTTCTCTCATTTGAAAGAATGCGACCTTAAATCAAAAGGAGTAGACAATTCGGGTGTAAGCTATGGTGAACTCCTAAAAGAATTGGTTTTTAAAATTCTTCACTAAATTGTAAAAACAAAGGCAGGTTACCTTTTTCAATTGGTGGTATAAATAATAAAATCCGTCACCATAAACACGTTTACACTTTGTTCTAAGGCCTGTTATCAGGTGCTTAGAAACTTATCGCTTTACTGAAAAAAAGCTACACCTTAGTTTACCGTTTTTTATTTTCCAGTGGGCCCTCCTGCAAAAACATGAAAGTGAGCCCCATATCGAGCACACTCAAAACTGATTGTCGATTCTGTAAATGCCTTTATGCCTAGCCTTAGCGCCGATACCACCAATGGTATCACGCACAATTTTATTAAAACCGCCCACAGTAAATTCAGGGTAAAAGATGTTGTTATCACAAGCACTCAATGATCAAACAGAAATGGAATCCTATGAATTGGCCGATCAGGTAAACTATACCAACATGACAGTTGAAATTTATCAACCTCGTTAAATGAGCTCTTACTTCATGGCAAGTGCTGCCCCTTAAGACACCTATGAACCACTGACACTTGCGCCATTTAAATGGCTTTTTTTATATTTTCAATCTCCTGAAATCATGTTTCCTTTTTTGATTAACTACTGGGAGATTGTTATATTTCCGGGACTAGCATTTATCGTATTCAAAAAAATTCCCGTTTTTAATAAACACTAGTAAACAAGATCGCATAAAAAAACCTCCTTCCCAATTTGGAAGGAGGTTTTACAGGATGTTTCAGAATTAGTTTTTCACTACTTTAATGATCTCGTTTTTATCATTGGCACTTACCTTTACATAGTAAATCCCATTGGCAAGGTTGCTCAAATCGATGCTGATGTTTTGTTCCGAACTTTTTGTCAACATAATGAGCTTGCCTGTATAATCAAGCACTTCAATAGTTTTCATGACATCCGAATTGGTTTCAAGTGTATAATACCCTTTACCCGGATTTGGATATAACTTTAAACCACCAGTTGCCGACATGTTTGCTTTTATATCGGTACAAGCATTTACGTTTTGTGAAAGGGTGGTTTTATTTGTACAACCGTTTGCATCGGTTCCGGTTAAGGTAAAGTTGGTTGGTACATTTAATACAACATTTACAGGATTTGTTAAATACACCACACCGCTTCCGCTGGCTAACCATTGATAAGTAACTGCTCCATTTCCGCTGAGAGTAATCATTTCGCCTTTACAGGATTCGCTTGAACTGCTGTTGGCACTTACGTTTGGCAATGCCTTAACTTGAATGTTTTGAGATTTTTGATCGGTACAACCATTTAATGCAGTCCCAATCACATTATAAGCTGCATTGACCGTAGGACTCACCGTAATGACGGATGTACTAGCGCCGTTGCTCCACACATAACTAACAGCTCCCAAGCCTGTTAAAATGGCAGGTTGGCCTATACAAACTGAAGGTGTGCTTGCAAAAACATACACGTTAGGCGCAGGATCTACCTGTATCAATTGTGTTTTTTGTGTCACACATCCTGTAAGTAAATTGGTTCCCCATACCGTGTAAGTTTGACTTACGGATGGATTATCAGTCAAGGCACTACTTGTTGAACCGGTATTCCATGTATACGTGTCGGCACCGCTTGCTGTTAAATTAACCGCCACATTCGAGCAAACCGTAGTTGCCGGCGCCGAAACACTAAGCGTAGGTGCATTTATAGCCCCCAAGCCATTGCAAGGGATAGTCACCGACAAATCGTCAAATGAAAGATACAGCGCAGACCCTGTTGAAGCAGTGGCCCGAATGGCAATATAATAATCACCCGGCGACGAAACGGTAAAGGTTCCAGATAATGCTTTATAGGCTCCACTCACAGCAGGACTGATTGTGGCAATTGGTATTAATCCGGTGACCGACTGACTGGCTCCTAACAATATAGAAAGTGATGTCCAGTTGTTATACCCAAAGTATTCGGTGGCATACCAAAGGGCAGCCGAATAGGTAATACCCGGACTCATGGTAATGCCATTACTATAAACGATATTGTTTGTGGAAGGTTGACCAAAGGACACAAATTTATTTCCACTTCTCGGTACCCGGTTATCACTCGCAGAGGTGGTGTAACTGGTCACTGTAGTTCCTAAATTTGCGGCATACCACGAACAGTTAGGTAAACGGTTATTAATGGGAATACCTTCAAAATCTTCTACATAAGGTACGGTTTTAACCACTGAACTACCCACTACATAGCCTGTTGGTGTTAAGGTAGTTGTGCCACCCGTATTGGTGCAGGTTGCCACCACTTGAAACCAAGTACTCACACCAATGGTTGGAACCGGTGCAGAACTTAAGGTTGCATTTGAAATGGAGGTGAATGGTCCAACCGGAGAAACCGTTGAAGATTGCCATTGATAAGTGATACCGCCAAAAGAATAGGTACTTGCTAAGGTTAAGTTTGGATTAAGTAAACCCGGACAGGTAGTGAAGGTTAAAGGCAAAATGCTGTTTGCCGGTGGAGCCGTGGTACAAGGTGTTGACGGTATCACATCAATTCCGAAATTAACCTGCTGGGTTCCTACGCCAGTAATACTGGGAGCCGCATAATCCATCCATTGACGGCCGTTACCCGGACCCGGAATACTCACTGCCTGATAAATAGTTGGTCCGGTACCTGTAGTAGCATTGTGTTCTAATTCTACTATGAGCGGTAATGTCGGATCATAAAGAAAAGGCGTTGTTAAGGTAAAACTAATCCAGCCACCTAGGGTAGAAGAAATCGTTTGATTAATGCCTGTATAAACAGTGGTCATGCCGGCTTCCGGTGGACCTGTTGCTATGCCTGTTAAACCGGTACCTGCTCCAACTTTTAATTTCACATTAATGATGGGATAAGCACGGGTGGCTGCAGAGCCGGTTTGAAAATACACCACTGTAATGTTATTTCCCGGAGGCACAGCCCCTAAACTGTTGGGTGGAATAAACCATTGAACCCTTCTTTGTGTAGTGCTACTGTTGAGCGGAAAGGCATTTGCACCGGCTGCTACACTGGTGTTGGAATACGTTGGCAACTGTGCCTTTGCATCAATTCCAAATAAAATAAATACAATAAAAAGTGCGTAAATTTTTTTCATGGTTTTTAAGTTTAGTTCTGCCTACTCTTTAAAACGATTTTCGGCAACTTCGCTTGGTAAATGATTGATTAATAAATTTAATAAATAATCAGGATAATGCTATAATTTTTCTGTTAAAGTTTAAATGCTTTGTCTATTTCTAAGGATTTAATTTCAATAAAAAACATATATCACAAAAAAACCTCTTTCCGAATATCGAAAGGAGGTTTTAATTACTGAATGATTTTTATTGTTTTACAACTTTAATCACTTCAACAGCATCATTTGATTTAATTTTCAAATAATAAATACCGTTTGCAAGTGCTTTAATACTAAAGTTTACTTTTTCGTCAGCACTAGTATTCGATAATACCACACGGCCGGTTAAATCAAGTACCTCAAGTGATTTATTGTAAGCCGAATTAAATTCAACTGTAAACTCACCACTTGTTGGATTAGGATAAACACGAACGCCGTTTGCGCTGCTTGAGAATTTATTAATACCTGCGCAAATGTTAGCGTTTTGATTGAGTGTAGCCTTACCAACACAACCATTTGCATCGGTACCGCTTACTGTGTAAACCGTATTTGCAGTGATCACTATACTAATTGGACTACCTTGAAGTAATACACCTGTTGCACTCGATAACCATTGGTAAGTGAGTGCTCCGTTACCAGTTAAGGTAATTAGATCTCCAATACAAGCATCACTTTGGCTGCTACTTGGACTAATTGCAGGTAAGTTTTTAACGGTAATTACTGCTGAGCCGGCTGAGCTACAACCATTCGCATTGGTACCATTAACATTGTATGTAGTCGTTAAAGAAGGTGTAACGGTAATTACCGGGGTAGAAGCACCATTACTCCAAACGTATGAACCGGCACCTACCGCAGTAATATTAACAGATTTACCAACACAAATAGTTGGTGAACTTGCAAATACCAAAACAGACGGTGATTGATTAACCTTTACAGTAATTAATGAATAGCTCATACAACCCGTTAAGGCGTTGGTTCCCCAAACGGTGTAGGTTTTATCCGTAAGTGGTATGTCGGTCGTACTTCCACCGGTAGCACCTGTGCTCCATAAATACGTGTCTGCACCACTTGCACTTAATGTAATGGCATCACCTGAACAAATGGTGTATGCGTTTTGACTCAATGAAAGCGTTGGAGAATTAACAGAACCTGCGCCAGAACAAGGAATCGTAACGGAGAGATCATCCCATGATAAATAAAGTGCTGAACCTGCAGCGGCAGTAGCTTTAATAACCATGTAATAAATACCCGGACTAGGAACCGTAAATGTTCCTCCTAATATTTTATGCGGACCACTCACAGCAGGCCCAACTGAAACAATTTGTGTTAAGCCCGTAGTAGCTTGTGCACTACCAATGAGTATGGATAAATTTGACCAGTTGTTATAACCAAAATATTCGGTAGCGTACCACAATGCCGCTGAATAAGTAATACCCGGACTCATTTGGATACCATTTGAATAAACGATGTTGTTAGTTGAAGGTAAACCAAAAGAAGCAAAACGTGAACCACTATGCGGTACGCGGTTGTTACTTTGAGATGCGGTGTAAGTGGTTACACTTGAACCGATATTTCCGGCATACCACGAACAGTTAGGTAAACGATTAGGACCTTGTATGTTTTCAAAATCTTCAACATAAGGTACCGAATTGGTCGTTGTTCCGGCAACATAAAATTGACTAGCTGCAGTAACAAAATTACCACCGGTGTTTGTACAAGTGATGATTGCTTGATACCAAGTAGTAATGCCTAAAGTAGGTAATGGCGCAGAAGTTAATGTTGCACCCGGAATTGGAGTAAATGGACCTACCGGAGAAACCGTTGATGATTGCCATTGGTAGTTGATACCAAATACATTGTAGGAGTTTACTAAATTAAGAATAGGATTAGCTAAACCGGGACAAGTAGAATAGGTGGCAGGGATAATGGTATTACTACCCGGAGCAGTTGAACAAGGTGTTGCAAAACAAGCACCGGTTGCTACACAGCTAAAGGTAAAGCCACTGTACACTACCGATCCATCAGACTGAAACTGAACCGTAATTGTTTGGCCCGGTGTGCTGGTGAAGTTAGCAAAACCCGTACCAAAATAACTGGCTAACAAGGCTCCGCCTGTACCAATACCGTTATAAATACGGATAAAGTCACAACACGATTCTGTTACATAATTACCTTGTAAATTTACCACACCTTGAAACCCACCATCAATAACAACATAACCGTTGGCATTGTTTGCATAGGTTGTATTACCGGCGTGATCTTTGATTAATGTATTGGTACCGCAAGCCAGTGACGTCGTTCCACTAAAGGGAATCAACAACTGAGCCTGTGATAAGAAACCCAAAGTCAAAAGGGCTGCCAATAAAAAAACCTTCAGAGAGCGACCCCTTGGTCCGGTTTTTGAGGGCGAACCCGAATCAGTATCCGAAACTGATTTGTTTGTTTGGGCGTAAAAATTTTTCATGGTTTTAATTGTTTTAATTAGTTAGTATAACAAAGATATTAAAATAATTGAAATAAGTTTTAAATAGAACAAGGTGTGATGAAAATTAACATATTAAACCATCATCAATTTCAGGCTTTAATGATTGACTTGTTAAAACACTCCGTTTTGATGAATTAATAGTTAATCGTTAACCGTTAAGTTTTGTTTTTGGAGCTGCATGATCCAACATAAAAAAAGGCCCGGACTAAGCCGAGCCTTTTAATGATTCAATAAAGGTGTATTATTCTTTTAACATTTTTATGTGGCTGTAACCCTTGTCGCTACGTATGTTTATGTAGTATAGACCTGCGGCCGAAGCGCTAAAATCGAAGTGCATTAAATTAGATGATGTTTGATGGCGCTCAATTAAACGACCACTCACATCACTGATCTCAATAGATTTTAATCCTTCGTTGGAGAAATTAAGATCAAATTGGCCTTGATTTGGATTTGGCGTTACGGTTACCTCTAATTTATTAGAATAATAATTTAATAGGCCGGTATCAAATCTAACACAAACAGAGTCGATTGCCTTACAACCTTTTGAGTCGCTAACGGTTACGGTATAACAGCCAATGCCAACATTAGGTGCTGCAGCAGTGGTTGCTCCGCCGGGTGTCCATGCATACGTATAAGGCTGTGTGCCGCCGCTTGGGTAAGTCGTTACGGTTGCATTAGTGCAACTGGCACAACCCACATTGGAGGCCGACATAGAAAGGGCAGGATTAGGATTAACCGCAATGGTAAAACTTGTTGTGGCCGAGCAACCTATGCCGCTTGATCCATTCACCGTAAACGAACCGGTACTGAATAAAGTAACTACTATACTTGCCGTTGTTTCGCCGTCATCCCAGGTGTAATTTGTTGCGCCCGCTGCCGTAATGGTTGTGGGAACCCCTTCACAAACAGAAGTTTTGTTAACAGTTATGGTAGGCGTCGTAACAACGGTAACCGTGAGTGTTTTAGGAACCACACAGGCTCCGGTTGTTCCTGTTACAGTATACACGGTGGTTAAAGCCGGACTCACTGAAATACTTTGAGCATTACTACCATTGCTCCAGCTATAACTTGTAGCACCACTGGCCGATAACTGGACAGGTGTTCCTACACAGGTAGTGGCAGAAAAAGCAGTTAAGATCATGTTATTGATGATAGTAAAGTTTTGTGTGTTGTTGTTATTTGATAAATTATTATCTGCTCCACCATTGGGTGAAGACACATTCACACTAAACACATGCGCACCAAAACCTAAATTATTAATGGTGTTGAGGGTATAGTTAAAGGTTGTATTTGGTGCGGCAGTGCCCGTCCAGGTTTGTGTTTGCGTGTTTAGCCCATCCACATTATAGGTTAACAGTACTGAATTTAATGTGGTAGAACCAAAATTGGTAATGCTCACCACGGGATTGATTGTATTATTACAAAGCAAGGTTTGGGAATATGTTGGTTGCGACACAAAACTTAAACCCACATCGTTACCAACGGTTGGCAAATTACAAACGGTAGAGGTAATTAAGGCTGCACGCATAGGCGAATTAGTTAAGATGAGTTGTGCTCTGTTTTTCTGATCGGCAGTAAACATATACATACAGGCGTCGTTGGTATAATCCATATAATTCATAGTCATTTCGCCGGTGGTGTTACCGCTGCAGGTTCCCACATGATATGGAAAAGTAGGGCAATTATAATTAGCCGTTTGTGCCGGTGGTGTATCGTTACAATAATCGGTGGCGCAAGTGCCATCTCCCCAAATATGGCGCAGTCCCATCCAGTGACCAATTTCGTGCGTAGCCGTTCTGCCTTTATTATACTGGCCGGTTGCTGCTGTTCCAATACTTCCAAAAGAGGTGTTTAATATCACTACACCATCACTGGTTGTCGATCCAAAACTTCCGGTTAAGCCGGCAAGTCCGGAAGTGCCGGGACTCGGGAAAGTAGCATAACCCAATAAACCACCGCTTAAACCACTCACCCAAATGTTTAGGTATTTGCTGGTGTTCCAGATACTGGCCGGTTTAATGGTTGCATCGATATAAGTTTGAGAGTATGGTGGGGCTGTCCATCCCATTGTTGAACGGTTAATGCGGTCGATGCCTGGCTCGGCCAGTATGCCGCCGGTTTGATTAACCACAGCCAGACAAAAATTCACTTTGAATTTGCCCAAGAGCGGTTTAAAAACAGCGGGAATTAAATTGGTGTCGGCATTAATTCCGTTATAATCTTTATTTAAAATGTTAATCTGATCCTGCACCTGCAAGGCGCTGAGGTTACCACCGGAAGTGGCGGTATTACTATTAAGTGGTTCATTGTTATGAATCACATGTACAATAACCGGAATATAAAAAACCGATTGTGTGCTGCCTCCCCCGTATTTACCGGGATTTGACGTGGCGAGCTGTTGAACCCAGGTTTCGTATTGTTGCGGTAATACCGGGGTACCACAAATACGCGGTTGATTGGTTTGAGCATTTAGAATAAAACTAAATGCAAACAAGGAACTGAATAAAAACTTTTTCATAATATCAAGAATGGCTAAATATATGAAATTTGCTTCATAAATTTTAGCCCCTCATTTAGCTCGCGAAGAAAAGTGTTAAAAACAAAATTATGCCCGAATATTCCCTAATTTGGAATAAGCGGATTGATATCCCGTAAAATAGTTTGAGCCTCTGCATCGCTAATTTGCATGCCAAAACGAACGGTTTTTGATTGCGTAAAAAACTCCAGACGTTCGCCACCTTTCACCCAAAAGCTTTGATTGATGGTGTCGGCAAGGCTCTTAGGGTTTAGTGGCACAAGCTGAACTTTGCTAATGAGGTCGAGATTAAACTCCTCAATTTTTCCTTTATTGTTGAGTTCGCGCTGATAATGCAGGATGCCATTTTGAATCCATAATTTTTCGCGACCAAATTTTTTCCATAAATAGGAACGGATAATATTGAATTCGAAATAAAACCAAAACGACAAATAACCAATGATAAAAAGTTTGGCATTTTGATCGGTGAGTTTAAAATAATTGACAAAAACAATGATGCCACATACCGACCAAGCCATTAACCATAAAAATAAAAGTCCTAATTTTTTTTTGTCGGTGGTGGGTAAGATCACCACACTTAACACCTGTTCTTTTTTTAAAATACTAATACGTTCACTTATAATTTTCATAATTCAAAGGCGGTTATAGTACCGCGTGCTAAAAATTTGTTGGTTGCGTCCTCTATCCGTTTTCTACTTTATAGATTAATGGATATATTAGGCTACTAATTTAAGTATCTTTAAAACAAAATCTCATATGCCTGACATAAAAAGAAGTTTAAATCTGTTCGACACAGTCATGTTGGTTTCAGGCTCGATGATAGGCTCGGGTATTTTTATTGTGAGTGCCGATATGATGCGTGTTTTGGGCTCTCCATTTTGGGTGCTCATGTGCTGGATCATTAGTGGGGTTATTACGATTTTTGCCGCCTTAAGTTATGGCGAACTGGCCGGTATGATGCCCAGTGCAGGGGGACAATTCATCTATTTAAAAAGAGCCTATGGCGAACTGAGTTCCTTTGTTTATGGTTGGACGGTGTTTACCGTGATTCAAACCGGGGTAATTGCCGCTGTGGCTGTGGCTTTTGCCAGATACTGCGGGGTATTCATTCCCTTTTTTGATGAAAAACACATTCTGATGACTTTGGGATCTTTTACTATTTCGAGCACGCAGATGCTTGCCATGGCTTCCATTTTTTTATTGACTTATTTAAATACCCTGGGCATCAACAATGGTAAAATTATTCAGCGTTTGTTTACGAGTACTAAATTATTGGCTTTGTTAGGACTCATCCTTATAGGTTTTGCGGCCGGTTATAAGAGTGGATACTGGCATACCAACATTGCTTTGCCTTTTCAACCTGGCGGAGCGATTACTAGCGGTTCGGGTAATTTTTCATTAACAGCTTTACTGGGTGCTCTGGGCGTGGCGCTTATAGGATCTTTGTTTAGCAGCGATGCCTGGAACAACGTAACCTTTATTGCCGGAGAAATAAAACAACCACAGAAAAACATTCCACTGGGTTTACTTATTGGTGTACTCATCGTGACCCTGCTTTATATTCTCGCTAATGTGGCTTATTTTATGTTATTGCCGGCCCTGGGTTCGCCCGATGGACAAAGTGTTATTGAAAGAGGCATTGCTTTTGCTCAAAACGACCGGGTGGGCTCTGCCGCCATGTATCCGGTGTTTGGTGAGGTTTCGGCTTCCATCATGGCCTTACTCATCATCATCAGTACCTTTGGTTGTAATAATGGATTAATTCTGCAAGGCGCCCGTTTATTTCAATCGATGGCGCATGAAAATTTATTTTTTAAATCGGCCGCCTTTATTAATAAAAATGCCGTACCTTCTAAAGCCCTCTGGTTGCAAGGTATTTGGGCTTCCCTACTCTGCTTAAGCGGTTCTTACGGTTCGCTGCTCGACTACTGTACTTTTGCTTCGTTAATTTTTTACATCGTCACCATCACTGCTTTATTTTATTTGCGCAAAACCGAACCCGATGCTCCTCGTCCTTATAAAGCCCTGGGTTATCCGGTGATTCCCGCGCTGTACATTATTTTAGCCGGTGCTATTTGTATCGATTTGCTTCTTTTTAAAACCTTTAATACCTTGCTTGGATTAGGCATTATGGCACTTGGCGTTCCGGTTTATTACTTTTTTAAACGAAGTAAACATGATCAAAAACTTTCTGTATAATTATTTCGGCTTTAACAAACAACAGCGCAATGGCTTGCTGGTACTGCTTGGCATCAGTTTGCTCCTGTTGCTCATCCGAATTACTTACCCTTATTTTATTCAGCCCGATAAAATCATTGTGCAAAATCTTCCGCTCATTGAAATGAAACTCGATTCAACAGCGGCATCCACCGAAAAAAAAGTTTACACAACGGTCGAAGAGAAAACAAGCCGTTCAAAAAAGTTTGAATTCGACCCCAATACCGTTAGTCTGGAACAACTGATATCCCTTGGCTTCCGAGAAAGATCGGCCAAAACATTTATTAAATACAGAAATAAAGGTTTCATTTTCAAACAAAAAAGTGACCTCAAAAAAGTGTATGGGATGTCTGATTCTTTTTATGCAGAATTAGAGCCCTATATTTTAATTTCCGTTAAAAACGAAATTCAACAGAGCGCGCCAAAACCTGAACCGGTTAGAGAAACGATACTTCCGAAAAAATCTCAAAACACAAAAGTGATTGAATTAAACACTGCGGATAGTACTGCTTTGACCGAACTAAACGGCATTGGCCCATCTTATGCCAAACGCATAGTAAAATACCGCAGCATGCTAGGTGGTTTTGTAAGTGTTGAACAGCTCAAAGAGGTGTATGGCTTTAACGAGGAACTATTTCAAAAAGTAAAAAATTCGGTGACAATAAATGCGAGTCTCATCAAAAAAATAAACCTGAATAAAGACGATTTTAAAAGCATCAATAAACACCCGTATTTAAGTTACGAAATTACCAAATCTCTTTTCGACTGGCGCCGTAAAACCAGCCTCAATGCTACCAATTTAAAGGAAATTCTTAACGACCCGGCCCTCTATACAAAGCTGCTCCCCTATTTGGCTTTTGACTAATAAAATTTTAAGCGTTCTCTAATTTTTACTATCTTTAAAAACTATTAATTGAATGTGATATGAGCGATAAACAGAGAACCATTAAGAAGGCGGTTTCCATTTCAGGTGTGGGTTTACACACCGGCAAACCGGTTACCATTACCTTTAATCCTGCAGAGGAAAACCATTGGTATAAGTTTCAACGGGTTGATCTGGAAGGTCATCCCATTATTGAAGCCGATGCCGATCTGGTTGTGGATACCTCTCGTGGCACCACGCTTGAAAAGAAAGGTGTTCGTGTACATACCACCGAGCATGTGTTAGCCGCTTTGATGGGCTTGGGTATCGATAACTGCCTCATACAGGTTACCGGTCCTGAGATGCCTATTATGGATGGCAGCTCGATTAAATTTATTGAATTGCTGGAAGAAGCCGGTATTGTTGAACAAGAGGCCGAACGCGATTATTTTGAACTGACTGAAAACCTCACGTTTGAGGATCCGATAAAAAAAGTAGAAATGCTGGCCGTACCACAGGATGAATTTCGTGTGACGGTGATGGTTGACTATGGCAGCGAAGTACTGGGCACGCAACATGCCTCCATGTATAACCTGCGTGAGTTTAAACAAGAGATTGCTACTTGCAGAACATTTGTATTTTTAAGAGAATTAGAAGCTTTACTGGCGCACAACCTCATTAAGGGTGGTGACCTGGATAACGCCATAGTATTGGTGGATAGCGATATTGACAAAGAAAAACTCGATAATTTACGCAAGGTGTTTAACAAGCCGGATGTGGAAGTAAAAGGCCGCGGGGTATTAAACAACACCCAATTACGTTTTTTCAACGAGCCGGCCCGTCATAAATTATTAGATATTGTGGGTGATCTGGCTTTGGTAGGAAAACCCATGAAGATTCATGTGTTGGCCGCCCGTCCTGGTCACGCCGGTAATGTTGATTTTGCTAAAAAATTAAAAGCCCTGGCTAAAAAACAAAAGCAGGAAAAAGATTATCCGAAAATTGACCTGAACGCAACACCATTATTGAATATTACCGACATTATGAAAATTTTACCTCACCGTCAGCCTATGCTTTTGGTGGATAAAATTATGGAGTTATCGGGAGAACATGTGATCGGTGTAAAAAATGTAACGCTTAACGAAGAATTTTTTAAAGGCCATTTTCCGGATAATCCGGTAATGCCGGGTGTGATGCTCATTGAGGCCATGGCCCAATGCGGCGGGGTATTGGTTTTAAAAACGGTACCGGATCCTGAAAACTACCTCACTTATTTTATGAAGATTGATGGTGTGAAGTTTAAACAAAAAGTAATTCCGGGCGATACCGTGGTATTTAGTTTAAACCTCATTACGCCTATTCGCCGAGGTATTTGCCACATGCGCGGAGTAGCTTATGTAGCCAACAAACCGGTAATGGAAGCCGAAATGATGGCGCAGATTGTGAAGGTAAAAAACAGCGAAGTGAAAAGTACCGAACCTCAATTAGCTTAATTTAGTTATATGATCTCTCCACTCGCCAACGTTAGTCCGAAAGCAAAAATAGGTAAGAACGTTACCATCGAAGCTTTCGCTACGATTTATGAAGATGTTGAAATTGGAGACGATTGTTTTATTCATCCCAATGCCGTTATTTATCCCGATACCATTATTGGCAGCGGTTGCAAAATATTTCCCGGTGCCGTAATTGGCATTGTGAATCAGGATCTCAAATACAAAGGCGAAAAATCAAATACCATTATCGGAAAAAACACCACCATCCGCGAATACGCCACCATTCACAAAGGCACGGCCGATCGCATGACCACCAAGGTGGGCGACAATTGCCTGATCATGTGTTACACACATTTAGGTCACGATTGTGCCATCGGCAACAATGTGATCATTGCTAACAATGGCAGTTTAGCCGGACATATCACCGTAGAGGATTTTGTGATCATTGAAGGTGTGGTAGCCGCTCAGCAATTTGTGAATATTGGCGCACACTCTTTTGTTTCGGGTGCTTCACTGGTGCGTAAAGGTGTGCCGCCCTATATTCGCGTGGCCCGCGAGCCATTGCAGTTTATTGGTGTGAATACGATCGGCTTAATGCGCAGGGGTTTTGATAAAGAAACCATCAAACAAATTGAAGACATTTACCGCATTATTTTTGTACGCGGACATAATGTAAGTAACGCTCTTGAAATAGTAGAGAATGAAATGCCTGATACAGCTATACGCCGACAGATAGTGGATTTTATCCGCAATCAGAAAGACGGTATTGTAAGAGGGATATAAAAACAAAAGCTTGATCTCACTTTCAATTAATAAACTCGGAAAAAAATTTAACAGAGAATGGATCTTCAGAGATCTGTCACTGGAAATTGCGGCCAATCAAAAACTGGTAATTTTAGGCGGCAATGGTTCGGGCAAATCGACGCTCTTACAGGTGTTGAGCGGCTTTGTAAGTGCTAATGAAGGTGAAGTTATTTACCGTTTGGGAGATAAAAAAATTGAAGCCGATCACTTACGCAAATCCATTTCTTTAGCCTCACCCTACTTGCAATTGGTAGAAGATTTTACCTTGATGGAGATGATCGAACATGCGCAGATTTTTAAACCTTTTCTTAAAAATTTAAGTGCCCAGGATTTACTTTCTATTATTGAATTAAAAGAAGCCAAAGATAAACTCATCAAACAATTTTCGAGTGGCATGAAACAGCGCTTAAAACTTGGACTGGCCATATTAGCCGACACCCAGCTGTTACTGCTCGACGAGCCCGTTTCGAATTTAGACCGCAAGGCCATTGAATGGTATAAACATTTAATTGGTGCTTATTGTAAAGAGCGCATGGTGATTGTTTGTTCGAATGCCATAGCAGAAGAATACTTTTTTTGTGAAGCTGAATTAAATGTGATGGATTATAAAGTGAGTGCTAAGAAATAATAAATTTACTACTCCTCAAAATAATAGATCTTAATAATAGCCACGTCTTTAAGAAAATCAACTTTAGAAATGACCATCCGGTTAATTTTTACGCCCATGCGTTCTTCCAGATCGGCCATTAGTTCGGCTTTACGAGCGGGTTTAATTAATTCGATGTTTTCGTAGGTGATGCTTTTCGCCACTTCTTTGCGCATGAGCCAATTACTTTCCAATAGAAAAGTAAGCAGAAGAATAAACAGATTGATGGCTGCTATAAAAATAAACTCATAGTAATAGGCAATGTCTTCGAGTTTCACCACAGCTGTTAACAAACCAATGGCAATCACTAAAAACAAATAAGTCATGTCTTTAATGCTGAGGTCTTCGGTGCGGTAACGCAACATGCCGAAAACGGCAAAGAGTCCGAATGCTGCACCCATACTTATTTTAACCTTGTTCAGAAAAAAACACATTAAAAAGATAACGAGGTTAAACACAAAATAAGTGAGAAACAGTTCGCGGTGTTGGTTTACTTTAAAATAAATAAAACGAATGAGAATAAACACCGATGTTAAATTGATGAGCAGACGCACGCCAAACTTCACAATAAATTCCTTCATGGCCATTATTGTTTCAGGCGTTATGTTTTCTTCAGCGGCTATTTGTAATACTGTCATGTTGTGTTATTTTTTGTAATTGAATTAATTTTGCTTTGAAGCTGTTAATTTTAACTTGTTCGCCGGTAAGCGCAACTGCCATACAGTATTTGCTAATGGAACCTTCGCGAATGCGCAGTTGTTTCATCAATTCTTTAAACCGCGAAGGCTGATTTTTTTCCTGTTTCACTTCAGCTATGACCAGACTCTTCATGCTTTTTTCGCGATCGCCTTTAATAAACTCCAGATTAAGATCGATGGTAAGACGTTCGTTACTGGTTTTATTTACCAAAGTAATGCGCGAATAATTCACCCATAAATTAGGCACTAAGGTATCGGGTAGATAAGGTGTTTTTTTAGCTAAAAAATGTCGGGCCTCTTCTGTCCATTGTAATAAAACCTCGTTGTTTTTGATGCGGTCTTTGATGGTGCGTCCTTTGTTATTTTTAAATTTTACTTCTAAAAACCCGATGTTAGAATCTACATAGCTGCGGTGGCGTACTTTGTAGCGATTCAGTTTGCCGCTATGGTGTTTGTAATACAAACTCAACTCGTTGGTATCGTAATACAAGGTTTTATAATTACTCTGGTAAGTATCATTAATGCGTAAAACACGGTAAGAATCTTTTAGTTGCTCAAGAACAGTTGGTAGAATCTCTGAATGAAAGGTGTACTTGGTGTCTGTTCGGTCCATGAGTTTCACATTATCCATCTCATCGAGGGAAATAGGTTCAAAGCTATTTAAAAGGTTGTTTAGCATGTTTTATTTGAAGCTATAGCTGTGTTTTTTAATAGCAATAACTTTCCCTTCTGCATCTATGGTTTTGCGTTCGGTTTTGAGTCCTTTGTTATCGTAGGTATAGCTGTGTTTTTTTATGAGTTTGTTAGCAGGGTCATAAAACAGTTCTTCTGTTTTTTCGCCAAGCATGTTGTATTTGGTTATTTTTTTCTGAACGAGTTTATTTGTAGCATCGCTTTGTTCATCTTCAACCTCATCACCATTCGAATTATATTTATAACGGTGAATCTCTTTAATCTTACCTTCCTTATTATAATCTACAAATTCAATTTCATTGCCTTTGGCATCAAACTTCCGACTGCTTTCGTTCAGGGTTTTTCCATTTTCTGTAACAGTAACTGTAGCAATGTTAATCTTGTTTTTTTTCACTTCCTTTTTTGACTGTGCCAAAAAGCCTTCATTTATCAGGAACAAAAAAGCAAGAAGATACAAAAGTGTTTTCATAGTATTATCTGTTGTAAATGTACAAACATCCTTGCTTTATTTTTACCTAATAAATAAACGGTTACTTATACTGTTACTAATTTAACTTTGCCATTTGAATACCTTTTTGATCGGCATTCAAATCAGGTCGCTCCTATGGAGCTCAAAACATCGCTGGAAGTGACTTTATTATAAACAGTACGCTCCTACGGAGCATTTAATACATTAATTAAACTATTCTTGCTCCGGAGGAGCAAAACATCACTAAAAATAAATCTCCTATCATTAAAAACGGCCCCGGAGGGGCCGAATAAATTGATTACGCTGCTTCTGGATCTAAATAAGAGACTACTTAAAAGGCTCCACTGTTTCCGGTTAACGATATACCTTCATCTGGGAATTCAAAAACCACTCTCATTCCTGACTGACAGAAATTTTATTTCACCACTTTTGTCTTCGTTACCACACTGGCCATGTTAAACCAACCCACTGCTTTGGTTTTAACACCTTCGGGGGTAACGATATTGGTCTTGACGTTTTCGGGCGTAGTGGCAAATAAACCGCCATTATTAATTTGTGCACTGGCTTGTATAAAAAAGAAATAAGCATCATGCGTCAGGGAATGGATCTCCACCTTACAGGTGTTTCCAAATTTGTAGTTTTTGAAACCTAAAAAGGTAATGGGTGGAGTAAAATCGGTGGAATCAACAGGCACGTCACTCACCGGACCGTTAGTGCCGTCAATAGAAATATTAATATCGCCTGAACCTGAAAACAAGGTGTCGTTACGAAAAGTTTTTATCCAGTAATAATCCGTTTCTGTTCCTACCTTATCCTTAGCCCATAACATACAATTATAATAAGGGTCGCGGGGTGGACCAAAACCTCCACCTTTACCATCATTTAATTCAGCGGAAATACTATCTAAACCAGCCGGACGTTTTTGAATGGTTAGAGACGTATAGGTATTTCCATCAATACTCACATTTAATTCATACTGATGATTTACCTGTGCCATGCTATCGTTTAAGCCCGCATTATAAACGTAATTTCCGTTGCTGTTGTAAATAAATTGGTATTGTTTATTTGCCGTAAGATCTTTCACCAGTACTGAGGCTCCAGAAACAGGAGGAGCTTCGCGGTTGGAGAAATACGAATCGTTGGTTACAATGCGAATGGTTTGTTTACCGGGCAAACTATTTACAAAGGCATCAATCACATAAAGTTTCGATCCTTCGTCGAGTTTGATCTGTACCACATCCTGACAAGCACTTAACAGCAGTAGCGTTGGAACAAGAACTAAATAGTTTAAAAACGTTTTCATTTTTGATAGCGATTGGGTGATTAAAAATTAAAGTTATAAGTTATGGCCGGCACAAAAGTTCCGATGATGGAATAACGCACGGCCTCGGTTTGTAAAGGCTCGCCGTCCTTTGTACGGAAATAAATACTAAAGGCATTTCGTCGATTGTACACGTTATACACGCTTAACACAATAGTTTGTTTGTAACGGCGGGTTTCGTTCTTTTTAAACGCATACGTGGCTCCAATATCTAAACGGTGATATGGGGTAATACGGTAGTTGTTTCTTGTTCCGTCGGTATTATATGGTATGTTGAGATTTTGGATTTGAATTTTTGCATTCGGAAAGGTTCCCGGAACACCGGTTAAAAAAACAAAGTTCGCCGAAACATTCCAGCGTTTGGTGATGTCGTAATTTACCGAAGAGTTTAACACATGCGTACGATCGTAACGACTATAAAACCAATTGTCGTTGCTAATACCTCTCACCAAGCGTTGCGTTTTGCTTAAAGTATAAGACACCCAGCCTTGTAATTTCCCTTTTGATTTTCTCACATAAAACTCTGCACCATAAGCACGGCCAAGTCCCTGCAATAGTTGATTTTCAACGGTTGGATTAATAAAGAGATCGGCATTGTCGATGTAATCCAATTGATTTTGTAAATATTTATAATACACCTCTACCGAGGTTTCGAACATGTTGTCTTTAAAATTTCTGAAATAACCTAGACTTCCTTGATCGGCCAATAAAGGTTTTAAATTGTTGGAGGCAATGGTGTAAACATCTAAAGGTGTAGAGGCAGCCGTATTACTAATCAATTGAATGTATTGTGCCATGCGGTTATACGAGGCTTTTACCGAACTGTGTTTATTTAACACATAATTCATCGATAAACGTGGTTCAGGATTTACATAGGATTTAATAAGTTCTCCGGGTGTAAAAGTTTTGGTATCGGCTAAAGCCATGGCCGTGTTTGGCGTGGTATCTCTAAAATAATACGCCTTGCCTTTTCCATTATACGTATACATACTCACACGTAAACCATATTCGATGGTGAATTTTTGTGTAACTTTTTGTTCGTTACCCACGTATGCCGAATATTCTACACCGTAGCGTTTATCGGCTTTGAATTTTACAGTACCGTTAGCAAATGTGCCGGTAGCATTGTAAGGTAAAAAATCATACATCAAAGCCTGAGCGCCAAAACGGATGGTGTTGCGGGCATTGGTGTAATGTATAAAATCTGTTTTAGCGGAGTAATTAATAATGTTACTCTTCCATTTAAAACCTTGTCCGTTATTTGCCACAAAGGCCAGCGAGTAATCGTAATTACTATAAAAGGCTGTGGCATTCATAAATAATTTTTTATTGAAGATGTGATTCCAGCGTGTGGTAGCCGTGGCATTACCCCAGTTAAAACTAAAGATGGATGCACCAAATACATCTCTTCCCAAATAACCACTGGCAAAAACCGTGTTCTTATCGTTGATGCGGTAATTAAATTTTGCCGTTAAATCATAAAAGAAAAAATCGGCATGTTTTAAAGCATTGGTGCTTTTTAAAAATGGTTTCACCAGCGCATCAATGTAACTGCGTCGAGCGGCAATGATAAAACTGGCTTTGTCTTTAATAATGGGGGCTTCAATACTCACGCGACTAAAGATGGTACCGATACCGCCTGTAACCGTGGTTTTTTTACTGTTCCCTTCTTTCATACGCACATCTAATATAGACGAAACGCGTCCACCATAATGCGATGGAATACCACCTTTAATAAGTTTGACGTCTTTCACGGCATCGGGATTAAACACTGAGAAAAATCCGAATAAGTGAGAGGAGTTATACACCGGAGCTTCATCGAGTAAAATTAAATTCTGATCGATGTTTCCACCACGAACATTAAATCCACTGGCGCCTTCACCAACTGTTGTAACACCCGGTAATAGCTGAATGGCGCGGATCACATCTACCTCACCTAGTAATGCCGGAATTTTATTAATTTGTTTAATGTCGAGTTTAGCCACACTCATCTCAACGCTCCTTACGTTCTTATCTTCGGCCTCACCTGTAATCACAACCTCATCCAAATTTTTTCCTTCTTCCGATAATTCAAATGTTTTAGAAATACTTTTTTGCAGGTCGATAGAAAAAGTAAAAGTTTGATACCCAATTAAGGACACTTCAATCACATGCTGACCTTTAGGAAGTGCTATGGAAAAGAAACCATATTCGTTGGCATAGGTGCCAATATTCGTTCCCATTTTTGAAACGGTAGCACCAATTAAGGATTCCCCGTTTTTGCCATCTTTAATGTAGCCGCTAATACTTGCTTTTTCCTGGGCAAAAAGGCCGATGGTGCAACTAAAAAGGAGGGTAAAAATTTTGAGTCTCATAACGTATTTTTGTTCTATTAATCTAAAAATTTAGGTGTCATTAAAGCAGTCGCAAAACTATGGAAACTTTTTTTGTCCCGCAAGTTTCCGCCCTTAAATTTTGCCATTTATGTAAAATTTGGCGAAGTTTTTTGGTCTGAATGGATTTTGCTCGAATCATTTGGCGGCGCAAGGGTTGATTCATGGTTTTAGTGACTAGACTTCCATACAGACTTTTACCCTTCGTTTCAACAAAAAATTCCGTAAAAGGTTTAGAAATAATCTGTTCTGTTTGGTCTGAAAGCTGCCAAAGTATTGACCCGCAAGGTTTCCGGACAGATTGGCGTTCTGCTGTTATTTGCCCAATTTCCCTCCCCTAATCCCCATCTTTTTAGTAAGTTTGCGGCATATTTCAATTAATACATGAAACCTTCCATCCCCAGAGGAACCCGCGATTTTGGACCTGCAGAAATGCAGAAGCGGCTTTATATCTTAAACCTGGTACGCAAAAACTTTGAGTTGTTTGGCTATCAGGCTATCGAAACCCCGGCCATGGAAAACATCGGTACTTTAACCGGTAAATACGGGGATGAAGGGGATCAGCTGATTTTTAAAATTTTAAACTCCCGCATACACGAAAGTAAAAATAAGGACCTACTCCATAAAGAATTTGAATTATCGCTCGAATCCTCTCGTAACTCTGAGGAGCTAACCGAAAAAGCTTTGCGTTACGACCTTACCGTACCATTTGCCCGTTTTGTGGTGATGAATCAACACTTACTTACTTTTCCTTTTAAACGTTATCAGATCCAACCGGTATGGCGCGCCGACCGTCCGCAAAAAGGCCGCTACCGTGAGTTTTACCAGTGTGATGCCGATGTGATCGGTTCAGACTCTTTATTAAATGAACTGGACCTGATCGCTTTGATGGATGCTTCCTTCTCAGAATTAAAAGTGCCGGTTGTTTTGAAATTTAATAACCGCAAAATATTAACGGCGCTTTCGGAAGTGATTGATGAGCCTGCTAAAATTATTGATATAACGGTTGCCATAGATAAGCTGGATAAAATTGGTAAAGAGGGGGTGAACAACGAATTAAACGAAAAAGGAATTTCTACCGCTGCCATTGCCAAATTACAACCACTTTTAGATTTTAAAGGTTCTAATCTTGAAAAGGTAGAAGTGCTGAGAAACCTGGTAGGCTCAAATGCCACAGGAGCTAAGGGTTTAGAAGAAATTGAATTTTTATTGAACAATTCTGTTTGTAAACATGCGGCGCTGGAACTGGATATTACTTTAGCACGCGGACTTAATTACTACACCGGAACTATTTTTGAAGTAAAAGCCAATGCCGGAACTTTTACACCCAGCATTTTAGGTGGCGGCCGTTACGACGATCTTACCGGAATTTTTGGACTGCCTAACATGAGTGGCGTTGGCATCTCATTTGGTATTGATCGTATTTACGATGTGATGGAAGAATTAAATTTATTTCCGGAAAGCATTGCCAAAACCGCTTCCTGCAAAGTGTTATTCACTCACTTTGATGCGGCCTCTCAATATTTTTGTCTGAAACTGGCTGCCTCACTAAGAGCCAACAACATCAGTTGCGAAATTTATCCGGACTTGACTAAAAAACTGGGCAAACAATTTGATTACGCCAATAAAAAAAACATCCCCTTTGTATGTACCGTTGGCAGCAACGAAATGGGCAGCGGCCAATTTGCTTTTAAAAACATGGGCAGCGGCGAACAACAATCACTCAACTTAGAACAAATCATTGACTTATTAAATAAATAGAAATGACCTTTACGATTGACCATAACAAACGCTTAACCCTTAAAGAACTCGACTCTTTTCTAAATGACAAAGAGGCGCAGGTAGAAATTTCTGCCGCAACAAAAAAAACAATTCTTGATTGCCGCACTTATCTGGATAAAAAACTAAAATCGAATGATGGTCCCATTTACGGCATTAACACCGGCTTTGGTTCTTTATGCAATGTGATCATTCCTGATAAAGACATTGAATTACTGCAGGTGAACCTCGTTAAAAGTCACGCCTGTGGCATGGGCGATGAAGTGCCGCAAGACGTGGTTAAACTCATGCTTTTTTTAAAAATTCAATCTTTGTCGTATGGCAAAAGCGGCGTACAATTAAGTACCGTTGAAAAATTATGCGAGCTCATCAATCATAAAATTTATCCGGTTGTTTATCAGCAGGGCTCTTTGGGAGCCAGTGGCGATCTTTCGCCTTTGGCCCATTTGAGTTTGCCTTTATTGGGATTAGGAAAAGTAAATTACAAAGGCTCTAAACTCGATACCCATTTGGTGTTTGAACAAAAGTCGTTACGTCCTATTAAATTAAAATCGAAAGAAGGTCTGGCTTTATTAAATGGCACCCAATTCATGAGTGCTTACGGTGTTTATTGTTTATTAAAATCACATCGTTTAAGTAAAGCTGCCGATCTTATCACTGCGCTTTCTATCGATGCCTTTGATGCCCGCATCGATCCCTTTAAAGATCATTTGCATACCATTCGTGCACATGCCGGTCAGTTACAAACGGCGCAAAGTATTCGCAAACATCTGGAAGGCAGTGAACTGATCAGTCGTAAAAAAGCACAGGTTCAGGATCCTTACTCTTTCCGATGTGTGCCGCAAGTGCATGGGGCCAGCAAAGATACCTTACATTATGTAAGTTCTGTTTTCGAAACAGAAATAAATTCGGTGACGGATAATCCAACCATTTTTGTGGAAGAGGATGAAATTTTAAGCGGGGGTAATTTTCACGGACAACCTTTGGCCCTAGCCTTTGATTTTTTATGCATTGCCATGGCTGAACTCGCAAATATTTCAGAACGCCGAACGTACCTTTTAATTTCAGGGCAGCGTGGGCTACCTGCTTTTTTAGCACCCAGTGCAGGTTTAAATTCCGGCTTTATGATTCCACAATATACCGCCGCCAGTATCGTAAGTCAGAACAAACAATTATGTACACCGGCAAGTGTAGACAGCATAGTAAGCAGTAACGGTCAGGAAGATCATGTGAGTATGGGAGCCAATGCCGCGACCAAATGTTTTTTGGTGGTGAATAATGTTGAAAAAGTTTTGGCCATTGAATTGCTGAATGCCGCACAGGCTATTGAATTCAGACGACCGGCCCGTTCTTCCGAAAAAATTGAAAGTCTGCTTGAGGCTTATAGAAAAGTAGTGCCCTTTATGAAGCAGGATGAAGTGGTTTACGAACTCATGCAGGCATCACAACAATTTCTAAAAACTCAGTTGAATGACTAGAGCCATTACTCTTAAAATTTTCATACTTATTTTATTGTTTTCCTTCGCTGCTAAACCGGCTCTGGCTTGTGAGTGTCCACTTACCAGACTTAGTATAGAAGAATGCAACAAATACGAGATCATTTTTAAGGGTAAACTAATTTCAGTTAAAGACTGTGATCATAAATTTGGCGAGGCGGTTTTTTCGATCGACGAATTATACAAGGGTAATGCGGCCAAAGAATTTAAAGTGTTATTTGATTGTCATGTTGACTGCGAACAAAAATTTTCGGTGGGTGACGAATGGATCATTTACAGCAGCTATAAACAAATAGATAATGCTATGATGGACTGGTGTAGCCGGAGTCGCAAATTTTTTAAAGTTGACAAAGAAGATTTTTACAGCTTTACTTACGGTAACGACTATTACGACGAGGCTAAATTTTTACGTGAGAATTTAGGGCTGCATCGCCTGTTAGTCATTCAAAAAACGCAGGACGGTGGCAGAAATGAAAAACCAAACACCAATCAGAGTATTGTGATTTTACTTTGTTCATTGGGTGCTATCATTGCCTTTTACCTGTTATTCAATAAGTTTTTTAAATAAAACTGAAATCAATCTTTTTTATTAATTATTCTTAAATCCTTCCTTTTTGCATTTGTCAATGATGCTAATCATAGCAATCGTCTTCCTTGCATGGTAATTTTATACCATAAAAAGGAGATCTTATGAAAAAGTTAGATAAAAAAGTAGCTCTTGTTACCGGAGCCGGTTCGGGCATGGGTAAGGCCATAGCTCTGTTATTCGCAGCCGAAGGCAGTAAAGTAATTGCAACTGACATTGATCAGAAAAGATTGGATGCTTTAAAAACCGAAATTCATGCAAAAGGTGGCGAAGTCACCACAGTCCTTGCTAATATGGCTAAGGAAGAAGACATTGAGAACATGATTTTAGTGGCGACAAAAACCTACGGCACTTTAGACATCCTGGTAAACAATGCCGGCATTATGGATAATTTTCAACCGGTTGGAGAAGTGGATAATAAATTATGGGAAAAGGTGATGAAAATAAATGTGGAGGGTCCGTTTAAAGCCATGCGTGCCGCGGTGAAAATTTTTCTATCCCACGGTAATGGCGTAATAATAAATATCTGTTCGGTAGGCGGATTAAAAGGTGGTGTCGCCGGGGCCGTTTATACAGCCAGTAAACATGCTCTGGTAGGCTTAACGCGTAACACCGGTTATATGTATTCTAAATCGGGCATTCGTTGTAATGGTATTGCCCCGGGAGCGGTGAATACAAACATTGCTGAAACCATCGATATGAGTAAAATTACCCCTTTGGTAAACGACCGCATTATGAGTGGTATGGCCTTAAATCCACGAACCGGTGAGCCTAATGAAATTGCAAAAGCGGCTTTGTTCTTAGCCAGTGATGATGCTAGTTTTGTAAATGGTCATATTATGGTAGTGGATGGAGGCTGGAGTGCTTATTAGAAAGTACTGAACTGTTTATTTTACAAAAGCCCCATAACGCTGTGTTGTGGGGCTTTTTTTGAGTTATAAAAATGTTTATTTGTTTGTATATTTGACTATGACCAAAACGGAAATAAAAATCGAGATCCAAAAAGTTCTTGATAGTGTTCCAGAAGCATTACTGGAAGACATACTTGATTTGTTAAAGGATCTGCAACATCAATCGAGTGATAGTATCAAATTGACACTTACACGACGTCAAATACTCTCTGAGGACAAAGAACTTCTTGAAAAGCTCGTTAAATAAAAGGCATTATAACTTGTCAAGCGTATATGTTGTGTTGATAAAAAGCACCTTTATCAGAATCAATTCCCAGACTAAACCCTCTTCCCCATCTCCACAATTTCCTTCACCCCATCTTGATAAGTGGTTGTTTTAAAATCAAAACGTTTGTCAAATTTGGAACTATCAAAAAAGTAGCTGCGATCATACTGATACATCATTTCCGGCATTTCACGCATAAAGGGAATAAAAATGCCTAACAACTTTAACATCCAAATGGGTAAGACCGAATACTTTGCACTCGCTTGCATTTCTTTGGCAAAAATTTCGATCCATTCTTTTCCTGTTAAGGTGTTTTTATCAGTTGGTAAATGCCAAACCTGATCAAAAGCATCGGCTGTGTTGGCCAACAAAGCCAAGGCTCTGGCAGCATCGGGTGTATAAGTGAAGGAATGTTTTTTAGTGGCATCCACAAACCAATTCGAGCTTTTTCCTTTCAGCATGTTTTTATACACCACTTCTATTAAAAAACTTTTGTCATTATCCGGACCGTAAAAATCGGCTGAGCGCGCTATGAGTCCGTGTAGTTTGCCATCTTTAATGGCATCCAGCATCATGTCTGCAATTTGTTTACGCACCTTGCCTTTTTCGCTGGGGGGATTGTGTTTGGAGTTTTCTGTCATGTGTCCGATTTCGTTCACATCGTACAAATACACATTATCAAAAAATACCAGTTTGGCTTTGTGTTTACTACAGGCGTCAATGGCAGCCCGCATCAGGCGCGGCCATTTTTCGCGCCACACTTTAATACTGTAATCAAAACCCACTAATAAATAAACCACCTCCGAACCTTCTATGGCTTTGTCGAATTGAGTTACATCAGACAAATCGGCCGAAAAAAGTTCATCCGTAGAATTTACCTTTTTGGGATTACGACTCACCAAACGGATCTTGTTTGTATACTTGCTGAGTTCTTTGGCCAGTACCGAACCGATGGTACCATTGCCCCCTAATAAAGTGTGCATGTTTTCATTTTTTAAATTTTTATTTATCGAGCCAGGCTTTAAAATTGTTCACCCGTTCACGGCTCACAATACAATCCTCGTCGTTAAGGGTGCTTGAATTTAATTTTAATCGTGAATTAAAATAAGCGCTTACTTTTTGAATACTTTTTATGTTCACCAGTACTTTTCGATTTATTCTAAAAAACATATCAGGCGCCACCATACTTTCGAGTTGATCGAGGGTGTAATCGATCACAAATCGTTTAGCCGTATCGGTAGCCAGCAATACCATGCCGTCTTCCGAAATAAAATGAACAATGTCTTCGGTTTTTATGGAAGAAATACTATCGCCGATTTTAACCATAAAACGGTTTTTGTATTGTTTGCTGATCGTTTGGTAGGCGTTAGTAATGTTCTCAATAATGGTGTTTGGATTGGTCTGATTGAGTTTTTTAAACTTTTCCAAAGCAGTCCGCAGATCGGCAATAGCAATGGGTTTTAGCAGGTAATCCACACTGTTGATCTTAAAAGCTTTAATGGCATACTCGTCATATGCGGTGGTAAAAATAACCGGTGTTTCAATACTGATCTTTGAAAAAATTTCGAAGCTGATGCCATCAGCTAAATGCACATCCACAAATAGCAGATCGGCCTTTAAGCCTTTTTTAAATTCTTCTACCGTTTTTTTTACCGTATCAAAATAAGCAATGATCTCAATAGTGGCATCTATCTTTTTAAGCAGCGTGGCTAAATGTTCGGCCGACAATTTTTCGTCTTCTATGATAATAGCCTTCATTTACTTTGTAATAAGGGGATTCTAACTGTAAAAACACCTGGTGATTGTATGACCTCCACCTGTTCTTCGGTAAAAAAATGATAGCGGTCGCGGATATTTTGTAAACCCGTTTTAGAACTTTCTTCTGCAACTGTTCTTAATTGCAAGGTATTACTTACTTCCAGTTTATTGCTGTGAATTTTAATGTGAATGGTTAAGGGCAACTCGTTCGAAATTTCGTTGTGTTTAATCGCATTCTCAATTAATACCTGAAGGGCCATGGGAGGAAGTAGTTTTTGCTCTTCTTCTTTAGGCAGATCGAGATCAAAAATTAAATTTTTATCAAAACGAATCTGAAGCAAATAAATATACGAATTTATAAAAGTAAGTTCGTCGCCAAGACTTACCAGTTCGCTGCTACGGGTATCGAGCAAATAACGGTAAACCTTGCTAAGCTGATTAATAAAATCAACGGCTTTATCCTGATCTTTATAAACCAAAGAAGAAAGTACCGACATGTTATTAAATAAAAAATGTGGGTTTATCTGATCTTTTAAATTTTGTAATTGGGCCTGCAGACTTTCGGCTTTGTATTTTTCAACTTCTACTAAAGACCTTTTCCAGTTGCCAAAAAATTGTGTACTCACCTCAACCGATAATAAAATAAGTGAAATTAAAACGCCTACAATAACTGCTACCACCATAAAACGATCGCGCACCTCTTCAGGGAAATTGCAAACGAATTTATTAAAGGTCAGCATAGACAGATGAATGATTCCGGCACTATAAAGAATAATGGCTGGCAAATGAATCAGGATGCGTTTTCCGGGCTTTTTTTCCCAGGGAAAATGACGATTCATAAAATCATCAATAAACAAATTTCCTTCCCATACCATGATGGTGATAATGATAGAGGTAAGCAGATCGAAGAAGCGGGAATGATCGATAATGGGTTTGGCACCGGCTATCTTGTCGAGCAGAATAGAAATGATGATGCCCACCACAATCATGTATATAAATCGGCTCTTTTTCTTTTGCATGGTATAAATTTAATCAATTTTTTTGTGCTGCTTTTTTTTTGAGCGACTGCAGTTTATGCCACAGGTAAGCCAGATAAACAATAACAAAAAAACGCTTTTTAATATGTTTGACATGGTTGTGCATATTTAAAACTGAACTTTGTAAACAAAATTAGGGAATAGACCAATTTGATAAGCGGTGTTAGTGCTCTTGGTTACCGGATTGTAACGACGGGCAAACACATTTTTATTGTTTGTAACGTTTTGTACATCAAAGAAAACCGAATGCGCTACTTTAGAATGTTTGCTGTTATAGGTAAATCCGGTTTTTACATCGAGACGGAAAAAATCGGGAATGCGTTGTGAATAAGCCATGTTATCGCCTTGCAACACCTGGGTTTGAGCAGCCTGTGAAGCCGCCAGATCAACCGGCGTATAATAACGTCCGCCTGCCTGAGTCATTTTTACACCAATGGAAATAACATTGCGTTTGTCTTTACCCACTTTAAAATCTTTTCCTCCTAATACATTGTAAACATATTTTCCGTTAAAGGCCGTATTGTGTTCTATTTTATCACTGCCTTTGTATTTCGATTCGTAAACCGTTCCAGTGAGTAAAACATAATATCCCTTGCTGAAAAATTTCTCTACAGTTAACTCAGCGCCATAATTGGTGCCGGTTCCGGCATTGGTTAAATAGGTTTGATCGTTCGGCATAAAACTGGCCCCGGTATTCAACATCGAATAACTACTTGGTTGAATGGTAACCGGTACATTGGATAAGGTTTGATAATAGAATTCTGTTTTAATTCTCCAGTCCTTAACCGGCAACACATCGTAACCAATTACAAAATGCTGACTGCGGGTAAAACCTAAATTTTTATTGCTTTGAACGTAACTGCCGTCAGCGAGTTGCGAGCGGTAAAAAAACACATCCAAAGGTTGCATCTGGCTGTGCATGCCGTAACCCGCACTAAAACTGTGCTTTTGATTGATTTGGTATTTTAATCCCAAACGTGGTTCGATGGAACTTGAATTATTAAGCGTTAATAATTGAGCATGTAAACCTGCATTTATGGTGAGTTTTTCGGTGAAGCGGTATTTTGCCTGAGCATAAGCCTGGTGTAATAACGTATAATCATTATAATCCCAGTACTGTCTCCACACCGAATTGGAATCGCGTTGACGGGCGTTTAACATCAGGTTTAGCACTTCCGAAATAATTCCGGTTTTAATAAAGAGTTTTGAATTTACCTTGCAGTTATAAGAGCTGTTTATGGAATAGTGCATCTGACTGGTTTTATTTTCAATGTAGCGAATCGTTGGTTTTAGGTCGGTAGCCACATTATCTTCCAAATAATTACTGCCATTATAAGTAGCGCCAATAAGGGTGTTTACATACGAACGTTCATTTATCTTGATAAAATGTTTCATGCCCACAATGCCAATATCACTGGTAAAATAACTGTCTTTAGTAGGATTAGCGAAGAGGTCGGTGGTATCAATTTTATTGTGTGAAAAATCAATATGACTTTTTGCACCCAGACCAAATAAAGTAAAGCGTCCGAATTTTGTATTGCCGCCATTAATCTTAAAAGAAAGATCCTGATAAAAAGGTGTAGCCGCTGTTCCAATTGGAATACCTAATTTTTGGGCTACTCCGGTAAATGAATACCGGTAAGCAATTAAATAAGAAGAGCCTTTTTGTTTGTTGATGGGTCCTTCGGTCATAGCCTCAAGCCCTGTAAGCGCGCCTATTTGAAAGGTATGTTCGTATTTTTCGGAATTACCGGTTCTGAATCCCAAATCAAAAACACCGGCATTGGCATTGCCATATTCGGAAGGAAAAGCAGAAGTAAAAAAATCGGAATTTTTAATCATGTTGGTATTAATGGCACTTACTGGTCCACCTGTGGTGCCCACGGTACTAAAGTGGTTCGGGTTGGGCACATTTAAACCTTCAATACGCCAGAGCACGCCGCTAGGTGAATTTCCGCGGATCACAATATCGTTTCGTGAATCGTCGGGCGAACTCACGCCGGCAAAATTAGCGGCTAATCGTGAAGGATCGGAGCGACCGCCAGCATAACGGTTCACTTCTTCCATACTAAAGGAACGACCGCTCACCGAAACCATTTCATTATTGGTCTCATTTTTTTTGCTGCCCGATACCACCACTTCTTGTAAGGCATTGATGTTTTCTTCCATGCCTATTTCCAACACCACTTCTTTTCCGGCAGTAACCACCACATTGGGCAATACAATTTCTTTGTAACCCATGTAAGATATTTTAATATCGTAACGACCCGGTTTTACATCGGTAATCTTAAAACGGCCGTCCATATCGCTAACTGCGCCTTTAACCGCATCGCTACCAAGTAAAATGGCATTAGCACCGGGTAAGGTACTTTGTGATTGTTTATCGAGCACCACACCGCGAATATCCTGTAATGGCGCTTCGTTTTTTTGAGCCTGTGAGTTAATGCTGAGAAGGAGCATCAGAAATAATATAAATGTGTTTTTCATGGTTTTTGTTTTGTTGGGTCAAAACTAAGCAAGGCTTAAGCGCAAATAAATAAGAAAGCAGATGAGTTGTTGAATTTGGACCATGAACTGTTATTACCATACCGTTTTAACCACAAAGTGCACAAAGGTTGGCACAAAGGCCACTATGTTTTAGGGATTTGTTAGACTATAAGAGGCAGGGAGTCGGCGTTTGTTGAGCTTGATAGAGGCTTCGCAATTTTGTTGTTTTTTAGTATCTTTACTTATTGCATTCTGAATGGTTGATGATTATTCGGATTTTTAATTTAAACGCTATGAAACAGATCCTTCTTATTTTTTGCAGTTTGATTATTTTTAAGGTATCGGCACAAACAGCGCCGGCTAAGAATGTCATTGTGCCCAAAGCCATAGAGCCTAAAACAGAAAAAGAAAAGACCAAAGAAAAAGCCAGAGAAGAAAAACGTGCCAAACAAGCCGAGGGTCAGAAAAAAGCCAGAGAAGAAGATAAAGCCGAAGCCAAAAAGATAGCTGAGAAAAAAGCAAACAAAGAAGCTGAACAGGCAAAAAAAGATAAAGAGAAGGAAGAAAAAATGAAAGAGGCCCGCAAAAAAGCGGCTGAAGAAGATGCGGTTAAAGCAAAGGCAGAATCTGAAAAACAAGCCGCTGAAGATGACGCCCGTGAAAAAAAGGAAAAAGAAGCCAAACATAACAGGGCTGTAAAAAAACAGGCTAAAGCAAAACCCGATCACAGTATTCCTGAACCCATTGGTCCGAAATAATTAAATAAGCCCTTTTCCAAATATAATCCTCAAAACCAAAAGTACAAGGTTCTTAAAAGTGACTTTGTAGGTTATGATAATACAGGCTTCTCAGGATAGGGGGTAAACCCTTTTAAATCCAAAAGTACAAATTGGGCGTACTCTTTTTTTTAAAGACCCGGTAAACACTGGTGAATTAGCACATGCTTTTCGTTTTGATTCCAGACACATTTGGTTTTGAGGATTATACTATTAATAGAATTATGTGTTACAATAACAAAGCCCTGCCTGATTCTGTCGGATGAATTTATCCCTAGCGAGTTGCTCCTCAGCAGAGCTCGTTTTCGTTTCAATTCATCACTAAAAATTCAACTAAAGAGACTATATTTACAACTTGTCAAAAAAGGCAGCCATTTACCATTAGAACTCCTTACTGAAAAGCACGGCAAATAATAAAAATACTAAAAGAATAATTTATGTTCTCAAAGGACAAAATACTTAGGTTAATTCTTGGCTGCTCGATTACTTGCTCTTATTCACAGATAACACAAATTAATTCAGGAACAAGCGAAGCCTTAAACAATTTATCTATAATTGATAAAAACATTGTTATTTGCAGTAACACAAATAATTACCTAGTAAAAAGTTATAATGAATGCAAGCAGTTAATTCCGTTACCGTGCCCCGGCCCTTCCAACTATTATTACTACTTACAAAGACTTGATACTAATACCTTATACTTACTTGCCAATGGAAATGGTTCCATTCTTTACAAATCAATTGATGGTGGTCTTAATTGGAAAAACAAATGGAGCACTGGCTTTGCACCTAGCTGTGTTGCATTTTTTGACACCCTTGAAGGTATTACTGATAAAGGGATAATGAATAATTTACTCCGAACCCTTGATGGAGGAATTACATGGTCAACTAGTACTTCACCGTTGTACTCTATAGATATTGCCAAAACATACGGGGACAGTATGGTGATTATGGGAGGTGCGAATTTTCCATATCCCGGAGGCTTATTTTATCTTTCTAAAGACCGTGGTAATTCATGGCCATATTCATGGACTTTTGCTGGCCTCCCTAATGATTTTTTTTTCCTAAATAAGGACTCAATTTTTGCAGTTTCGTCTCCTGATATATGGGGTGATTCATATTTTGCTAAAACAACAGATGGTGGTAATACTTGGCAGAACATTCTTGCACCTTTGCATTATTCCAATGGTATTTCGTTTAGAAATGGTAATAATGGTTATGTTGTGGGGGCCGATATGCAAAATAATGCTAGCATTGCAAAAACAACTGATTTAGGGCAAACCTGGTCAATCTATAATACTGGGATTAAATCTCAATTAATAAAGCTTTCTTTTCTTAATGATAGTATTGCAATCATTACTGGAAATAACGGAGTTATTTTAAGATGGAATTATAAGTCAACTGTATTTACTGGAATAGACGAAAACAAATTAAATGAATCTGTAATTAAAATCTTTCCAATCCCTACAACAAAAAGTCTTCATTTCAAATCAAAATTTATTTCAACCGCAAATTTTATTATAAGTAACACTATTGGTCAAATTGTTTTTTCAAAAAACGACTTTGATTTACAACAAGAGCTTGATCTTAGTTTTCTTTCTTCTGGTCTTTATTTCTTGGATCTTCGTACCGAAAAAGAACGCCAGTTAATAAAAATTCTGAAGGAATAAATAATTTCTTTTTAAATTATTCGCTTTATTTTTGCTTTATATTTTAAACCCAACTTAAACGATAGGGGGTAAACCCTTTTAAATCCAAAAGTACAAATTGGGCGTACTCTTTTTTTTAAAGACCCGGTAAACACTGGTGAATTAGCACATACTTTTCGTTTTGATTCCAGACACATTTGGTTTTGAGGATTATACAAATAAGCCTGCATCAGCCCTTGCAGCACAATTTTCAAAGATTCTATAATTTATAGCAATGCTTCACTGCGCCATGTAGTAACTTTGTTAGAGATGGAAAAGAAAGATTTCATAAAACTCAGCATGGCTGATAAGGCCGAATTTTTGTGGAAATACAGCGAGATCATCTCTGAAAAGGTGTATTACGATTGTAATATCTCTTTGTTTTTGGTAGACAATTATTATGTGGAAGTGTTTTTTAACCGAACCGAAAATGAACTAGCCTCTGTGGAAGTGCAGGAAAATCCACTTATTTTATACGAATACGTAAAAAACATGGATTTGAATGAGCTCGTAAAATTACTGGAATGATCCTTGTCTAGGCAATGCCTCTGGCCTTTTTAATGGCTTCGTAAGCTTCCTGAATTTTCTGAAATTTCTCTTTGGCACCTTTCTGATATTCTTCACCCATATGAATCACTTTATCGGGGTGATAACGAATGGCCATTTGTCGGTATGCTTTTTTGATCTCTTCTTCGGTAGCACCGGGTTCAATGCCTAATACATGGTAATCTGAATTGACATCTCTGTAAAACATGTTCTTCAAACTTTCGAAATCCGAATTCGGAATCTGCAACAGATCCGAAATACGTTTTAATAAACGGATCTCCTCTTCCGCAACATGTCCGTCGGCCTTGGCAATGCCAAACAAATAATGCAATAACTGAATCCGCACTTCCACTTGGGTGCGTGAACTAATATCGCCGCAAATCTGATCGAGTGGAATGTGATCGCTTTCTAAAAAATGTTTGAGGGTTTTTAAATTGGTGTTTAAATACTGTGGACCAAATTGTTTGGAGAAAAATGATTTGATGAATTCCAATTCAACTTTTAAAGGTTTCCCGTCGGCCTTCATAACCGCAGCCGACAAGGCCGAGAGCATGGTGGCAAAATCGTTATTACTTCCTGCAGCGGTGCGTCGGTAATAATCAAACATGTCTTCGGTACTTCCACCGGCAGCGGGTTTGCCCGATACGTAATTATCGATGAAGGAACCAATTGAAAATCCAATAATGGCCCCGAAAAAACTTTTGCCTAAGAGAAAAAAGCCTAAGGCTGCTCCAATATATTTAAACACGCTGTTGTTTTTAAAAAATAAAAAGTAAATATACCATTTAGTTCAGTTGGTTGTAAGTCTTAAGCACCGTTGGCCGACGCCTTTGGTACCATTGGCCGATACAATTCTAAAAAAATGTGAATTATCAGGAATTCCACTTATAGTTCTTCACCAGATCCACAAAGAATTTTACTTTTTCTTTGTCCAAATCCGGATACAAACCATGTCCCAGATTACAGATGTACTTGTTTTTCCCGAATGCTTTCAGCATCTGATTTGTCTCACGAATAATCTTTTCTTCACTGGCATACAACAAACAAGGATCGGCATTGCCCTGCAGGGTTTTGTTTCCGGCTTGTGAACGGGCTGATTGAGGATTGATGGTCCAGTCGAGACCAATGGAAGAACAACTTGTTTGAGAAATTTTTTCAGTGGCATAATGCGCATCTTTGGCAAACACCGTTACCGGCACTAATGGCGAAAGGGCATCACAAATTTTTGAAATGTAGTTCAATGAAAATTCGTAATACATATCCGGACTCAACACACCGGCCCATGAATCGAACAACTGTAAAATATCGGCACCCGCTGCTACCTGGCCCTTCAGGTAATTGATGGTGCTTTGGGTGATTTTCTCCAATAAAAGATGAGCGGTTTCGGGTTGGGTGTATAAAAACTGTTTGGCTTTGCTGAATGTTTTGCTTCCACTGCCTTCAATCATGTAGGCGAAAAGGGTCCAGGGTGCTCCGGCAAAGCCAATCAAAGGCACACGGTTATTTAATTCCTTTTTGGTTAATTGCAGGGCTTTGATCACATAATCGAGATCGCCGGCATCGGCAATTTTTAATTTATCTACGTCGGCTTTTGATTTAATGGTGTTTTCAAACCAGGGACCCTTGGCTTCGATCATTTGGTACGGCAGTCCCATGGCTTCGGGAATTACCAGAATATCACTGAAAATAATGGCGGCATCAACACCTAAAATATCAACCGGCTGAATGCTCACTTCGCAGGCCAGTTCAGGGGTTTTAACAAAATCGATAAAATTTTTGGCGCGGGCGCGGGTGGCTTTGTATTCGGGCAATATACGGCCGGCCTGACGCATCAGCCAAACCGGAGCGCGTTCCACTTCTAATCCTTTGGCTGCTCTAATGAGTAAGTCGTTTTTTAACATCGTGCGAAGTTACGAGCAAATTTTGCATTTCAGAAAAATAATTCGCCGCTTTGGCCCGTCTTTCTTTAATTTTTTAATTAAATTTATCCTTTGGCCTGTTCCACATAAGTATCAGGAAGAAGCTTTCAAATAAAACGTATCATGAAAAAAATCAGCATTCTCCTATTTCTTTTTGTGTCGACACTTTTAACAGCACAAGAACATGCCTGCGCCAAAGCCAAACAAGGTTCTATGGGGGCTTACTTTAACCAACAGGCCAAAACCTCAGCGTTGAGTCCACAAATCGTACACGAAATAAAATACGACGTAAAGTTTGTGCATTTAAATGTGAATGTGGAGCGCATCAATAAATACATTAGCGGCAATGTGAAAACCGTTGCCAAGGTAACGGCTGCAGTTTTAGATACCTTTCAAACCCTCTTACATCAGAATCACACCATTGATTCCATTTATGTAAATGGCGTAAATAAACCATTTATACGTCAAGATAGTATGGTAAAGGTAAGGGTGAATCCGGCTTTAACAACAGGAACAAGTTTTACCACCATCGTTTATTATAAAGGCAATCCACCGGTTGGTGGTTCGGCCATTGGCTCGGGTTTTAGCAATGCTACCTCAGGAGCCTGGGGCAATCAGGCGACCTGGAGTTTAAGCGAAAGTTTGGTTGCCTACCACTGGTGGCCCTGCAAACAAATGCTCACCGATAAAATAGATTCGAGTTGGGTATTTATTACTACTGATTCTTTGAACAAAGCCGGCTCTAATGGCTTATTAAAAAATGTGGTAACGGTGGGAAGTAAAAAACGTTATGAGTGGAAATCGCGCACGCCCATTGATTATTACCTCATTTCGGTGGCCGTGGCCAAGTACAAGGAATATAATTTATATGCCAAGCCTATGTATCTTCCCAACGATTCTATTTTAATTCAGAATTATATTTACGATGGGGCTTTTAATAATGCCAGCTGGATCACAGGTCAAAAAGTAACCTTAAATAAAATGCCACAGGTATTAGAGTTTGAAAGCAAAATGTATGGCATGTATCCTTTTTACAAAGAAAAATACGGTCATTGTATGGCTCCTTTTGGAGGCGGCATGGAGCATCAAACCATGACCAGCATTGGTTTTTTTGATTATTATGTAGATGCGCATGAACTTGGTCACCAATGGTGGGGTGATAATGTGACTTGTAAAACCTGGGGCGATATTTGGATGAACGAAGGTTTTGCTTCGTATACCGAACATTTGGTGGCGCAGTATTTAGATCCGCCTAATTTTATGCCTAACCTCAACTCCGCTCATAACAGTGTGATGAGTCAGCCCGGAGGTTCGGTATTTTTTACCAATGCCGATACCATGAATGCATCACGTATTTTTAGTTCACGTTTAACCTATGATAAAGGCGGCGCTATTATTAGAAGCTTACAATTTTTAACCAATAACGATTCGGTTTGGTTTAATTGTTTGCGCAATTTCCAGAACACTTATAAAAACAGCACGGCCAGCGCGGTTGATTTTAAAAACTTTTATCAGGTACAAAGCGGTATTAATGCCACACAGTTTTTTAATCAGTGGTATTACGGAGAAGGTTACCCCACTTTTAATGTGAAATATAATTTTGATCGCGACACCTGTTTTATTCAGACCAGCGAAACTGTGAGTATGCCTTCGGTAACACCTTTGTTTATTACTCCGCTTGAATACAAGATCAGCAGAGCCGGTAAAGCCGACACCACGGTGCGGTTAATTCAAAACAATGCCGTAGAAAATTATTCCTTTTGTTTAACCGGTACCATCACGGCTGTTGTTTGCGATCCGAATAACTGGATCATTAATAAAACCGTTGGTCCGGCCCGCGATGCTACCTTAGGTATTCGTCCGGTGGTTACCCCACCCAACACCAATGGTATTGAAGAACTGGCCACAAAATATAATGGTATCAGCATTGGACCAAATCCATGCAAAGGTCTGCTTAATATTCAGAATCCTTTCAATGCCCCCGGCAAAGTACAAATGACCGATATAAACGGAAAAGTAGTGCTTGATAAAAAACTGGAAGTACAAACAAGTTTTGATCTGAGTGCTTTTGCTTCGGGTGTCTATATGATTCGTGTAAGCGATGCAGAAGGTCATACGCAGTATTCACAAAAAATAATCAAGCAATAGATTCTGTTTTTAATTTTCTGATTTTTAAAATTACTTTATTGGATTGACAACATGAAATTAAAGATTCTGATCTCCCTCCTGTGTCTTTCATTTGGCCTAGCCAGGGCTCAATACATGTATGATGGTTCGGGTCATCAGATAGGCAAAGTTGACGGGAACTATTATTACGATGGTTCGGGACATCAGATCGGAAAGGTGGATGGTAATTATATTTATGATGGAAGCGGTCACCAGATCGGGAAGTTAGACGGCAATTACTTGTATGATGGTTCGGGACATCACGTGGGAAAATTGGATGGCAATTATTTATACAGCGCTAATGGCAAACAGATCGGGAAACTGGATGGGGATTATGTGTATGACGGCTCAGGTCATCAAATTGGCAAAGCAGATGGTTTACGCAGAATGCAGGTGATCATATTCTTTTACTTTTTTATGTTTTAGGGGGCGTTGATTTGTTAGAATTCAAATGGCAAGGCCTTGGATTAAACTATTTCAAGCTGTCATTCAAAAATTTTAAACACAAACTCTACTTCTCCGTTCTGTATCTCATTCTACACTCTGTCCACGCTCTGTTGCTCATTCTCCGCTCTGTAAAAGTAGCCCTGACTGAACCAATATCGAACGAGTTTTATGCAGACTGTCTCACACTTGCATTGTTTTATGATGAACTAAAAGAGGACGAAGATGGTCTAATAGATTAATTATCAGTAATATGCCTGATGTGCTAGGGACATTAAAAGTATTAGGCTTACTATCCACAAAACTGTTTAAGATATCAGCTATTGAAGATTTAATAAACTCCTCCTATTTAACTTTAACTCTTTGAATACTCATCTTCTTCTCTGTTAAGGTCCCTTATAAGCGACTTGATAATGTCGGCAGTGATCTTACTGCGAAATGATTCTGAGTTTGACTCAATTTGGATTTGTCCAGAGCCTCCTTCATGTGGGCTCTTGTTTTCATCCCGCTCAATGGCGGCATGAACTGTAGTTTCGATTCTTTTTAGTTCTTCAAACATTAGTTTACGGACCGCTTGTCTTAAATTTGATGTTTTCATTTTTCATTTAAATAGTATAATAAAAAACAAAACCCATAAAATTTTATCCCACCGACCTTAATACAGTAATATCTGTCATTTTTTTAGGGGAATGTACTTCTGTCGCTTACCAACCTCCTTTTTTTTCTTCCTAACATACTCTTTATGATCGAACCTTTGATTGCTCTTTGAACGTATTTCCTTCTCTATAATATCTACATGTGAGGCAATCTGTCGTTTTATACTAGATGAATTCATGCCAGACCTCAGTAAACCCTCACCATTTTTGTAAAACTCTTTGGCCGCGTTCTTTGCGTAAGTAATAAAATTACGAGTACCAAAATGAGAATAGCGGAAATAAATTTGCCTGCGCTTAATTTTGTTAAAGCCTGATTTATCACTATAGGACATCATCACAGTTTTAATGATTCGCCCCTTCATTTTACGAAAATAGCGAGATAAGCTGCCGGGTCTAATATAAACGTTTTGACCATTAAATTCGAAGCCCAAGTACTGAAGATTTTTATAAAATTTTTGTTCATTGCTCGCATTAATTTTGCTACCATATTTTATTATTTCCCTTCTATTGAATGCCCTTATTTTGCCTTTAGAATTGGGTAAAAACTCAATTAGTTCTGTTTTCTTTTCTTGAATGGTTAGTTTGTAGTTAGAAATTTCTGCAAGTATCTTTCTGTTTATTTCATCCACCAGATCAGTATCACAAATCACAATTAGATCATCACAATATCTTTTATACGTAAAATCAAGTTTTTGGCTCAGATCCCAAAGCCATTTATCAAAATCAATTAAGTAAATGTTTGATAGTAAAGCGCTCATTGCTGAACCTTGCGGAATACCTTTATGCTGCAGTATTCCTTTATGCTTCTTAGGCATATTTGTCATTATCAATTTACGTTCCTTCAGTAGTTTAAATTTTTGCTTAAAAGTTGGTCCAGCAATTTCATCAGGAATAAGATCAAGTAATGTTTGCCATCTTATATCTTCTTTTTTAAGTTGCTTCAAATCAATATTAAAATGCCTTAAAATGCTATCCTTATTAACGTATGCGTAATTGGTTAAAGAACGAAAGACTTTATATTGATCAACTGGCAATTCAGGCAAATTTAGAATCTTGCACCATTTTTCTTTTAACTTACCATGATCGATATTATCAAAATAGCCGGTTATATCCAAAGCAATAACACTGCATGACTTTTTATTCTTGATTTTATTTTTTATTGCATCAAAAACTTCTTTGGCAAATTGAATGTTACACTTGCCATCTAAATCACTGCGATACGCTAAGACGCAATCTTGAAACTCATGTTTACGGATATACTCTTGATACTTTAAAGTTAGAGCGAATGAATAATACGCATAAATATAAGTATCAAAATGTGAAGCAAACGCAATAGGTCGGATTTTGGTTTCAAGCATGTATTCGCCATCATCCTCTTGCCATCTATAACGAGGGGTCTTCGTTAGGATTTTTACAAATGGCAGAAAAGGATGTTGGGCTACGCCTAATAGTTTCTCATCTTTAAGAAGTTGCTGAAGTACTATTTTATTTTCCGGAAAATTAAAATATGGGTCAAATTGTGGGTAAGTTTTTAGCTCGAAGTCCTCGGCCGAAGAGCCAAATTTTTCTGAAAAGCGATTCCATATTTCATCAGTATAGAGAGAGTCTTTATGCATCACTTTTATTGGGACATTAGCCGGAAAGCATAATCAGTCTTAACTTTTCCGGCTAATGCACAACGTTTTCCGTTGGTCAACTAATGATTGCCTCAATCATTTTGGGATTTGCACCCGTACAAGTCTAAATCCACCCTTAGCCAATCAAAACTGAATTAACGGTTATTGTGGCATTTCACATTGCGAATTTAATCGCAACCTATCCAAGATTACCAACGGTTAGACTGAACCGCCTTTGTTGCCTTGGAACCTTGCAAAAAATCATCAACCCTTTTCTGCTCGGACATTTTGAGTAAAAACCCAAGAGGTCTTTTTAACAATATAAATGTTATGAAAGCTTCTAAATTCACCATCAAATTACTCGTAATCTTCTTATATTTGATTACAGGGTGTAAATTGATAGAACTGTCAGATGGTCTGACAATGCTGGCACAGTTATTGCAACTTTACCTGCGAACAATAAACTTAAACATTCAACCCCTTAGACGTTTCTAAGGGCGTTTAACTTCTAACAAGTTTCATTCCAAAGAAAATTTACGCCAAAATGACAGCATTCACAAGGTCTAATTGCAGATTTTAGGCCTAATCCGTTGATTTATGCCACTCATCAAGGGTTTTGAGGAACTCAACTTTAATTAGCTAGAAATAACATTTTTGAAGCCTTTTATTCAAAAACCACCGGCTCAAAATAATCCCTACCCAATGTATATGGTATAAGCTTTTTGTGCTGCAACCTCCCAATAATTATAGCAGGATGAGTATCGAATTTTTTTGCGAAATGACGTACATGTGCATCAGTGAGAAGTGTTGTTGAAACTATTTCTTCTTCCTCTTCTTCGCTCAGTGTCCACTTCACGGCAAACCGATCTGCTTCTCTTTCTTTTATGAGGTCTTTATCGGAGTAATCTACCTTTTCTAAGAAAATATCTTTTTTTCCGTGTAATAAGATGTGGCCTGCCTCATGAAAAAAAGTGAACCAAAAACTATCGTTTCTATTGTACCTACCAGTAAGTTGAATAAAAGGAGTATCATTTAACCAACGAGTAGAACCGCTGATAGGAGCTTTATTTATACATGGTGTATGTACTACTTTAACCCCGGCCTCCAAACATATTTTTTGTAACTGATTAAAAAAATCCTTTGGATGCTTCGCCATGATGGTTTTCAATTCTGGTAGTGCATCTTTAAATTTATTTTCTGAATACTCTTCTGCATCTAACTCGGAGGCTTGTAGCTCCCCTTTGCGCAGCCAAGCAGATATTGCATACGGTTCCTTAGTTTGAGCTAATGAAATACGAAAAGCTACTTTTAATTGTTGTTTGAAATAATAATCTTCCCATGCGGTATGATTGGAAAAACCAAAGAAAACTAACATCTCTTGTGTTTTTTCTTGAATGGTTGATACTTTCGGCAACCACTCTTTTTTAATCATATCTCCTAGTGGAAATTTCTTCGCCCAAGTAACAGATTCTTCGATTACAGCTTGACGTTTTTCTCTAGCAAGATATTCGTCATACCCCCTTTGATGGTTCATCCAAAAGTTAGCCGGTATTTTAGTGACACTCTCAAACTGCACAGCCATATCAGGTGTGATTGAGCTTTCGCCTTTAAGAACTGCAATAATTGTTTTTTCAGGTTTCCCTGTACGAAGTGCAAACTCCTTTGGGCCCATTTCCATTTCGTTCAATTTTTCCTCCAGGGTTTTACCCGGATGTGGAACTGTCTGTGGAAAATATTGGTTCTGTTTTGCCATGACTACTTTTCTTTGTGATAGTTTATTACTTCTATAACTTCTACCCCTCGGATTTCAGTCCAAATATATTGACCTTGCTCACCGGTGGGAATAGGTCTTTCATGTGGTGTAAAAACCAGCCTATATGGCTGATCTAAGTCACAGCCCCATTGCCCCTTGCGATTATATTTAAGTTCATGAAAGTTGCCAGGTAAGTTTCTCACTTCTTCAAGCGTGGTTGCGAAACGCAGTTGAGCAAGCCTTGCAGTGATCTTCTCTGCACGAAGTTTGCCAAACTCCTTTACCAACTTTCGGTCATCGTTAACCTGCTTTTCGAATTTCTTATCTGTATGTATGTCGTCAAACCAATCTGAACTTTTATGCATAAATAACTAAGGACATTTTCATTTTAAAATTAGTTAATTTTTTTGTTGTTTTTCACCAGTCGTCAAATTATTTCCAACTGCGGGCTTTGGCTCTTTAATGGAGCCAGTCCTTG
>CANKBS010000028.1 GCA_947480015.1 Sphingobacteriaceae bacterium | reverse complement strand
AGTAGGAGCGACCTGCAGCATAAAAATGAAAACAAAACTCAGTCCCCTTGAGATAACACGTTTGTGATAAATTGACAAAACATAAAAAGCACTATGGAAGCAAATTAAGTATAAACATAAAACAATCCCGCCCCGTAGGGACGAACTGTTTGTAATAAACCTGTAACAAAACAGATAAGCTCCGTAGGAGCGACCTGCAGCATAAAAATGAAAACAAAACTCAGTCCCCTTGAGATAACACGTTTGTGATAAATTGACAAAACATAAAAAGCACTATGGAAGCAAATTAAGTATAAACATAAAACAATCCCGTCCCGTAGGGACGAACTGTTTGTAATAAACCTGTAACAAAACAGATAAGCTCCGTAGGAGCGACCTGAAAAAACCGTCATCTAAACCCCATGCTCCTCAACTGCCACACATATTATAGTTTTGGTTATGGTACCTTATCCATAAAAGAACTGCTTCGGGAAACCTGGAACCTGGGTTACCACGCCTTTGTATTATCTGACATTAACAACACCTCGGCGGTGCTTGATAGTTTGAGGCTTTGCAAAGACAAAGCCATGAAACCCATACCCGGCATAGACTTCCGTAATGGCATTAAACAACACTACATTGGCATAGCCAAAAACAAATCCGGTTTTAAAGAGCTGAACGAACATTTAAGCGAACATCTCCACGAAAAAAAAGACTTTGCAGCCAGACCCCTATCACCCGAAAAATTAAAAAACACGTTTATCGTTTATCCTTTTATCAGCTACGAGGGACATGAGCTTGCCGAAAACGAATTTATTGGCATTAGCGTAAAAGAACTCACACATTTACCTTTTTCCAAATTCAAAACACTTACATCTAAGATGGTGGTGCTGCAGCCATTTTCCTTTCTTCACAAGGAACATTTTAGCGCGCATCGTTTGCTGCGGGCCATCAACGAGAACACCCTGCTAAGCAAACTGGGTAAGGATCAGCAGGCTAATATGGATGAGATAGCTCCCACAAAAGAAGTCTTGTATAAAAGTTTTGAAGCGTATCCCGATATTATCGGGAACACAGAAATGATTCTTAACAGCTGTTCGGTAGATCTTGAATTCGGGAAACTCAAAAATAAAAACTTAAATAATTACAGTGGCAGTGTAAAAAAAGACATAGCCATGTTGCGCGAAAAAGCTTATGCAGGCTTGCCTTACAGGTACGGTGAAATAAATCCCGAAATACACGAACGCATTGAAAGAGAACTCGAGATCATAGGTAAAATGAATTTTGCTTCTTACTTTTTAATTAACTGGGATATTACCAATTACGCCCGTAACAAAGGTTACTTTTATGTGGGCCGTGGCAGTGGCGCGAACAGCATGGTGGCTTACCTCTTGCGTATTACCGATGTTGATCCCATTGATCTTGATCTGTATTTTGAACGCTTCATCAACGAAAACCGCAGCAATGCGCCCGATTTTGACATTGACTTTTCGTGGAAAGACCGCGACGATGTAACGGAATATATTTTTAACCGTTTTGGATTTGAACGAACTGCCTTGCTGGCCACCTACTCCACTTTTCAGCACGATGCGGTAACGCGGGAATTAGGAAAAGTATTTGGTTTGCCTCCTGCAGAAATTGATAAAATACAAAAACTAAAAGACCCCAAAGAAACCAACGATTCGATGGCGAAACTGGTTTTAAAATTCAGTGCGCTCATTGCCGGCTTCCCCAGTCATTTGAGTATACACTCGAGTGGCATTTTAATTTCAGAAGAACCTATTACAAGTTACAGCGCCACCTTCATCCCTCCCAAAGGTTATCCTACCACACAATTCAGTATGCTGGAAGCCGAGGATATTGGTCTGTTTAAATTTGATATTTTAAGTCAGCGTGGTTTAGGAAAAATAAAAGACGCTGTTGAGTTGGTAAAAGAAAATAAAAACATTAGCATCGACATCCACGACATTAAAAAATTTAAGCACGATGAAGAAATAAAAAAATTATTACGTGTAGGTAAATGCATAGGTTGTTTTTATGTTGAATCACCCGCCATGCGCATGTTACTCGCCAAATTGCATGCTGATGATTATTTGCGTTTGGTTGCAGCCAGTTCGATTATTAGGCCCGGCGTTTCAAAAAGCGGTATGATGAATGAATACATTGTGCGTTACCGGAAAGAAGAAGTTAGAAAAAAAGCAGAAGCCGATCTTCCCGAATTATACAACATCCTGCGCGAAACCTATGGGGTGATGGTGTACCAGGAAGATGTGATCAAGATCGCGCACATTTTTGCGGGACTATCTTTAGCCGATGCCGATTATTTACGTCGCGGTATGAGCTGGAAATTCAAGCAACGTAATGAGTTTAGCATGGTAAAGGAAAAATTCTTTACCAACTGTCTGAACAAAGGCCATCGCCTAGACACCATAACCAATATCTGGAACCAGATAGAAAGTTTTGCGAATTTTGCTTTTTCAAAAGGACATTCGGCCAGCTATGCGGTTGAAAGTTATCAGGCCCTTTACTTAAAAGCCTATCATCCGCTAGAGTACATGGTAGCCACACTCAATAATGGTGGTGGCTTTTATCGCGCCGAATTGTATATACACGAAGCGCGCATGCATGGAGCCGAAATCATTGCTCCCTGTATCAATAACAGTAGCAGAAATTCGGAAATAAAAAACAAAACGATTTTTCTGGGCCTGAGTATGATCAATCAATTGGAAGAACAGGTAATCCAAACCATTTTGGATGAACGAACCAACAATGGTGTGTATACCGATTTATACAATTTTATAAAACGTAGCGGTATTTCAATCGAGCAACTGCGCATTCTGATTCGTGTTGGTGCTTTTAGTTTTTTAAATAAAAACAAAAAGGAATTGCTGTGGGAAGCACACATGCTGATTAGTCCGGTAAAACAAAAAACACAAGAGAACGAACTCTTCGAGCTTGAACCACAGCGCTACACCCTTCCAAAACTCGAAAACACCTGGCTCGACGATGCTTTTGATGAGATTGAACTGCTGGGTTTTTCACTCTGCCATCCCTTTAAACTCTTAAAGCATCCGGTTAAAAATTCACTTACCCGAAGTGATCTTAAAACACGCATTGGTATAACCATCGAAATAGTGGGTTATTTGGTGAATATAAAAACCACCTATACCAGTAACAAAGAAAAAATGTTTTTTGGTACCTTTTTAGATGTGGATGGTTATTGGATTGACACCGTACATTTTCCACCCTCAGCCAGGGCGCATCCTTTCACGGGTCCGGGTTCGTACAGCATTATTGGCAAGGTTGTTGAAGAATTTGATTTTATTTATATTGATGTACTTACCCAGTTTCGTTTACCTATGTTGAACCGGGACGATGAGCCGGAAACCAAGGCCTTTTCACGCGCGAATAAAGACCGGACACCGCAGAGCCACTAACAGCTGAAATGCCCCTAAAGCCATTTCCATAGCGGCTTTAAGAGAGGGGGTGCCATTCCATATTTTATTTGACTAAAACTTATATAAGCCTTATCTTTATTCGCTTTTAAAAGCAGTACGTAATACCTATGGAATACAATTTTAGTGAGATAGAAAAGAAATGGCAGAAATTTTGGGCCGATAACAAAACATTTAAAGCAGCCGACAGTTCGGCTAAACCAAAATATTATGTGTTGGATATGTTCCCTTACCCATCCGGTGCGGGATTACACGTTGGTCACCCATTAGGTTATATTGCTTCCGATATCATGGCGCGTTACAAACGTCATAAAGGTTTTAATGTTTTGCATCCCATGGGTTACGATTCATTTGGATTACCGGCCGAACAATACGCCATTCAAACCGGGCAACACCCTGCTATTACTACCGAGCAGAACATTAACCGTTACCGCGACCAATTAGATAAAATAGGATTTAGTTTTGACTGGGACCGTGAAGTGCGCACTTCTAATCCCGATTATTATAAATGGACCCAATGGATCTTTATTCAATTATTCAACAGTTGGTACAATAAAAAAAACGATAAAGCCGAAAATTTAAATTCACTCATTAGCGAATTTGAAAAGAACGGCAACGCAGGCATTGATGCGGTATGTGATGATGAAACAAAAGTATTTTCCGCACAAGAGTGGAACTCGTTTTCAGAAAAACAAAAGTCTGATACTTTGATGCAATACCGCATCGCCTATCTTGGAGAAGCTTATGTAAACTGGTGTGCCGCATTAGGTACCGTTTTAGCCAACGATGAAGTAAAAGACGGAGTAAGCGAACGAGGCGGGCATCCCGTTGAACGTAAACTGATGAAACAATGGAGCATGCGTATTACTGCCTATGCTCAGCGTTTGCTTGATGGATTAGATACCATTGACTGGCCCGAAAGTTTAAAGGAATCGCAACGTTACTGGATTGGAAAATCGGAAGGGACTAGCTTAAAATTTCAGATTGCAAATTCAAAATTGCAAATTGAAGTATTTACTACTCGCCCTGATACTATTTTCGGTGTATCCTTCGTAACGCTTGCACCAGAGCATGAACTGGTAGAAAAAATAACTACTGCCGAACAAAAAGCTGCCGTAGACGAGTATGTTATTAAATCGAAGAACAGAAGTGAAAGGGAACGTCAGGCTGAAGTGACCAAGGTAAGCGGTGTATTTACCGGTGCTTATGTAGAACATCCTTTTACCAGAAAACAAATTCCGATCTGGATCGGTGATTATGTATTGGCCGGTTATGGCACGGGGGCTGTAATGGCTGTACCCGGACACGATTCGCGTGATTATGCTTTTGCCAAACATTTTAACTTACCAATTATAGAAGTGGTGGCCGGTGGCGATCTTTCAAAAGAATCGTACGATGCCAAAGAAGGAAAATTAATTAATTCTGATTTTTTAAACGGACTCGACGTAAAAGAGGCACTTAAAAAAGCTATTTCAGAAATCGAAAAAAAGAATTTAGGTAAAGGGAAAACCAATTACCGTTTGCGAGACGCTGTATTTGGTCGTCAGCGCTACTGGGGTGAACCCATTCCTATTTATTACAAAGATGGCATTCCACATGCTTTGGCCGAATATGAATTGCCATTGGTGTTACCGGAAGTAGATAAATTTTTACCGACTGAAGATGGCGAACCGCCATTAGCACGCGCGGCTAGCAGTTGGAAAAAAGATGGGACTTACGATTACGAACACACCACCATGCCCGGTTGGGCTGGTAGCAGCTGGTATTTTTTACGTTACATGGATCCGAAAAACAATAACGACTTTGTAAGTAAACAATTGGTCGATTTCTGGCAAAGTGTTGACTTATACATTGGAGGTAGCGAGCATGCAACCGGACATTTATTGTATGTGCGTTTCTGGACCAAATTTTTAAAAGACCTTGGCATAATTCACATTGACGAACCCATGAAGAAGCTAATCAATCAAGGGATGATACAGGGGAGGAGTAATTTTGTTTATCGTGTTAAAGGTGAAAATAAATATGTTTCCTGTGGCTTAAAAGACCAATACGAGGTTACACAGCTTCATGTGGATGTCAATATTGTCATGAATGATGAGTTGAACATTCCGGCATTTAGAGCTTTAAAAAACAATGCACTTGAAAATTCTGATAAAGCTGTATTTATCCTTGAGAACGGAAAATACCTCTGTGGCTTTGAAGTAGAAAAAATGTCCAAATCAAAATGGAATGTAGTTTCGCCTGATGATATTTGCGAAAAATTTGGAGCTGATACTTTACGTTTGTATGAAATGTTTTTGGGTCCATTAGAACAAAGCAAACCATGGAATACTAATGGTATTACAGGCGTTTCGGGCTTTTTGAAAAAACTCTGGCGTTTGTTTTTTCTGAATGGCAACTTTGTTATTTCTGAAGAAGCTCCCACAAAAGCTGAATTAAAAACCTTACATAAAACCATTAAAAAAATTACCGAAGACATAGAACGTTTTTCATTCAACACGTCGGTGAGTAATTTTATGATCTGTGTAAATGAATTGGGTGATCAAAAATGCAATAAACGCGCCATTTTAGAACCGCTTTTAATTTGTTTATCACCTTATGCACCTCATATTGCCGAAGAACTCTGGTCACTATGCGGACATACTGAAAGCATTGTATTTGCTGAGTTTCCACATTGCAATGAAACTTATCTGGTGGAAGACAGTTTTACTTATCCCATTTCATTTAATGGTAAAATGCGTTTCAACATGGAACTTCCTGCAACTTTAACCGTTCCTGAAATTGAAAAAGAAGTGATGAGCAGTGAAGAAGTTCAAAAATACTTAGAAGGCAAAACACCTAAGAAAATTATAATTGTCCCTAAAAAGATTGTGAATTTTGTGGTGTAAATAGTGATTTAATTATTAAACTTGCCCAACTCATCGAACTTCGAATAATGAATTTTTTATTTGGGCGCCCGAGCGGGCTTTCGCCACTCGCTCTTTTTGTCAGCAAAAACTTACGAGCAAAAAGGAGCTCAAACAAATGGCTCAATCCCTGGCGCTCACGGTCATTTTGACCTTTCACATTTTCTGTTTAAAATGGCTTTTTAGTTCATTCACCACTCGCCTATTTTGGTCGAGCGGGGAGTTGATTGACGCAAGGATAAACCACAGAAGCCAATCTCGTTCGAAGGTCTTCACGTTTCGCTATGGTATTCAGTCGCTGTTGTTCTTTTTTTTCAAATTGCTGAAAATCCAAATCCAACATCACATCCGTTGTGGAAATAAAATTATAGCGCGCATTAATAGTTCCTATTAATAATTGTGGATTGATTTCCTTCAAAAGCAGATCGTAATTTTTCCCTTCAGCGTGTTTGATCTCCGAATAAAATGTTTTATCGTCTTTATAAGAAATTGTAATAATGGAATTGACAAAATTCTGATTTAGTTTTTCTTTATAAAGCGGGCCCTCATTCTTAAGTAATTGAAAAGACGATAACTTATCTGTCAGTAAATAACAAACTACTCTGTCATAATTTTTAAAATCCGGTAAATTCAAGGTAATTTCTTTGTATTCAATACTTGCTTTGGTACCGGTTACTTTATCGGTATAAGTCAAACTCGTTCTGTTGATCGTTGATTCATAAACATAAACATCTACATTTTTCCAACCGGGGGTACTAATGGTAGTCGTTAATAATTTAGAGGATGGAACAGTCGGCATTTTTGGTTTACCTAATTGCCTATATACTTCGTCCATATTGGCATCTATTTCTTCCTTTAATAAGTTAGCTTGTTTTCTGCTCAACTTATTTTTGTAATTCATCAATTTCTCATTTGCATCCAGCGTTTGTTTAAATTCAGAGGTATATAATTTGTCCATTGCCTTAAACACGGCTTCGTCGTAAATTCTTTGCTTTTCTTTAAAATAAGTCTGCAATTTTTTATTCTGATCTGAACTCACATCCACCCCACCATCACGACGATTAAAAAATTCAAGAAATTTTGATTTATATTCTGAATTCACTACCGAGGCCGCAATGCTATCCAGCTCATACATGGCTTTATCCAAATGATTTACATAAAGCTCAAGCAAGCCGGCATCACAGGTCCTGAAAATAGTTTTTAATCGTTCTTCAAATTCTTTAGTAGCCAAAATGGTAGTATTCAATTTTTGATCCCAAATGGCGTGAATGCGGGAAGGGTTTATTTCAGGACAACAGCTATTGTTAATTGCTTTGTAAAGACTCGGTGGTCCGTGTATAATGTAATCGATGATCACATCCACTTCCCTTTCAGTTAATCTTCCTTCAAAAACAGTCATAGCAGATTTACCATAATCTTTATAAATTTTATTTGCATAAACATCTCCGGCTTTGATCATTTTTTCATTATTCAAAATGTATTTTTTTAACCAGCCTATTTGATGCATATTCTTAGGAAGTCGATTCATTAATCCCGCTAATCCAGGACCGGTGAGCCTTCTGTCGGTAAAAGCATCGTGACAATCGGCACAGTTTTTTTTGTATAAAAGTGCAGGGTCTAAATCTGAATGTGAAATAGAATCAGAAGCATATGGTAAGTTTGATCCCTCACATCTTACTTCGCAGTTTGAGAAATTAGCTAGTGAATAATAAATACTATCGGTTAAAAATTTATTCTTAATGTCGACGCCCATTGCAGACAGTGAATCAATAAAATTGGGTGGGTAAAAATCAAGTCCGCTTATTTCAACGGTACTTAATTGTTTTTTCATTTCTTTGGGATTGATCCAGTATAGTGTACCATCCTTCATTCTTTGTCCATCAAACAAACTCATTTTTTTTGGTGTAGAACTTGGAACTGCCACAGTAATAGGATTCATTACATCAATTGCAAGCACTTCGTCTCCGCTTCTTGCATTGATATAAAACATGCCACCTGTTTCTAAAAGCTTACCATCACTCGTCGTAGTTAAACCAGCCTTCATTATATCATAAGCCGTCAAGGCCTCCTTAATTTCCAGATCCACACTGCCTTTGGGGGCTTTGCCATTGCGATCAATAAATGAATTTGCTTTAATTTGAAAAACAAGGCCTTTTTTTGTTTCAAGAATCGTATCTGCTACCGGATCTATTGTAAAGACCTGTGATTCGAGCACTTTATCGGCCATAGACCAATTCGTCTCGTTTAATTCGTTTAAACTGTAAGGCAAATTTGCCTCATGTGAATTTTTGAATTTATTCCACAGCAAGTAGGATCCAAGTGTAACAGCAATGAAGACTAATAGAATCAATCCGCTTTTTATTTTTTTATTTATCATTTCAATTAATTTCAGGAACCATTTTTTATTCCACCTTTAAATTTCTTCTCAATTAAAAACGATTATGCTTTATATCTATGTATACACTGCGCATTTAAGTCCTCAGCTAGATTCAAAAATAATTAAATTTATCAGGATTTAGCAGCAAGTGCTTTATTAATCAAAATTGGGTGAAACTAACATAAACTGTCATAGGTGGGCATACAATAAATTACTGCTCTTTAACCGGACCGCGAATTAAGGTGACTGTGCCAGTATAGGCTTTTGACTTAGAATTATTATTCACCAGATCAATTTTATATACGTAAGCATCTGTTTTGCATTCTTTCCCTCTAAATGTGCCATCCCAGCCATTCAACATGTCGTTACTTTCAAATATAAGTTCACCCCAGCGATTGTAAATGGCTAAGTGATACTTAGTAAGGGCCATTCCCTTGGGCATAAAAATATCGTTTAAACCATCGCCATTCGGAGTGAAAGCATTTGGGATATAAAGCAACAAATCATTTTGAATTTCAATCATCTTTATCACGGTATCAACACAATTCCATTTATTCGTCGCAACCAAAGTAACCGGATATTTTCCTGCCTGTTCAAACAAATAACTTGGATTTTTTTCAAAGATGGTATCCGTAATATTCCCTTCAAAATACCAATTCCATTTTGTAAATAGTTCGCTAACTGTTGTATTCGTAAATTTTACCACATCACTATTAGCAAGCGGTTCAATTGGCGAGAATTCAAAATCGGCCTTTGGCTTTGGATAAGCCGTTATGACATAGGTAGCGGTATTTACACAACCATTCGTATCAAGGTAACTCGAGTTGATTAAATAATTACCGGAATTTTTAAAACAATAATTTAGAATAGAATCAGAAAAAAACTCTTGGCCAATAATGAATTTTTTGGTCACAATAGGCGCTAAGTTTTGTCCAGATATAATGCTGAATGTTGTACAAAAAGGCACACAAACCTTATTTTTATCACTCGTTAAAGAAGCCAGAGGCAGTGCATAAACTTTTATTAAAACTGTACTGGTTGCAATGCAATTACTACTGTTGTTCACTGTTAAGGAATAGATCCCGGCCATGGCATATGCGGTAACACTCAGTGTCACATCTTTCGTACTTGCGCTAAATTTATCAGGACCCTGCCACAAATAACTAAGTCCCCCCGATCCGGATAATACGATTCGGGAAGAGAGGCAAGCTTTTTTGGGCGCTATGATAATTGGATCGGGTAAGGAGTAATTAAAAGCAATAACCGTTACTACAGTTGCTGAAGAGCAACCCTTTTGATCAGAAACAACAAGCGTATAATTACCTGCGTTATTGACATTTACAATTGGAACATAAGCAGCTGCAAGTGTTGAACTAAAATTACCGGGACCAAACCATTGGTAAGAAATTCCGCCCGATGCATTTAAGCTTAATCCGTTACCTATGCAGGCGGTACCACCAGTGGCCACAGGAATTGGCGCTTTAAATACAGTTAGAGGAATGAGTGTGCCGCCTATACAACTATTCGCATCCATAACACTTAAACTATAATTACCAGCCATCCCAAGTGTTGCCAATCCCAATAATGGATTTTGAACTGTACTAGTAAATCCACCGGGACCCGTCCATGTATAATTCACAGCACTACTGCTGTTAAAATTAACCGGCGTGTTTTCACAAACCGGACTATTATTGCTTGCAGTTGGAATTGGTAAAGGATTTACAGTAATGGATTTAATCGCACTCACATGACACGGTCCGGTATTAACCCATAAGGTATAATTACCACTTCCAATAATTCCAATTGCAGTGATGCTAGGGTTTTGACTACTGCTGTAAAAATAATTTGGGCCATACCACACATAGGAATCGCCACCAGAACCAAACAAAAATAAATCTGAACCCCGACATATTTGGCCGCTCGCTGTTATTACTGGCAACGGCAACGCCACAACGGAAGCATTCACAGAAGTCATATTGGTACAACCAGGTGCGCTCGTAATTTTTATCACGTACTGACCACTGTTTGCAGGAACGGAATTCGTAAAGCTGAGAATTTGAAGTGTTGAAATAACAGATGAGCCGGTCCACAAATAACTGGCGTTTGGATAAAAATTAGCAGTTAAATTTAATGCTTGACCCTCACACACCGTTGCTCCAGACGCACTAAGTGGTGGAGTTGGGTGTACCGTGATGGATTTGCTGACAGTCGCCGTACAACTATTCGGAGCGGTTACCGTTAAATTATAAATTCCACTATGTGATGGATTAAGCGAATACAAGGTAATGCTCTGCAGTGTAGAACTAAAATTGGAAGGTCCAGACCAAACATACAAAGTACCAGCACTCATGGCGTTGAGCTGCAAATAATCATTCTGACATAGTTGTGTAGTGCTTACTATAACCGCAACAGGCGAAGGTTTTAAAATTATACTACCCGTTGCCGAACTGCTGCAACCGGCCGCTGAACCAATCACAGTATACTGTGTGCTACTATTGGGAGATGCGATCATGGGATTACCTACAAAACCAGAACTCCATGTATAGTTGGTAGCACCTGAGGCACTTAAACTACCTAGTGCTAATGGACAAATGGACTGCGATAACAAACTTACCACAGGGTTGTTTACAAATCTAACGCTTACAGTATTGTTGCTACTGCATGTGTACGAATCTAAACTTTGAACCGTATAAATATAAGTACCGGCAAGTGCTTCAACAACTGAGTTCGTTGCTGTTGTCGGTCCGCCGAGCCAGAAATAGGTATAACCCGGCGTTCCCCCTGAATTTTGCGCAGTAAAACTAATGCCACTACCTAAACAAACCGAAGGTGAACTGGAACTAATATTCAGAGTAAAAGCACTTGGTTGGGTGATTAAAAAAGTATGCGTCACAGAGCAAAACGTTATGGCATCAATCACATCAATCGTGTGAATTCCTGCCGATAAAACAGTGGGTGAACTGAGGCTTAAATTTCCTCCTGCATTTGTCCAAGTGTACGATTGTAGTCCCGAGCCACCTGCCAGAGCGATGCTAGCGGTGCCGGTAGTTGCTCCGAAGCAGGTAATACTTGGTGATGAAGTTACCGTGCCGGTTAAAGGAATAAGTGAAGCGAAATTAGTAGTTGGTGTTACAACACAGCCTGTGCCGGCATCAAATATCGTAACGGTATAATTACCAGGAAATAAACCTGTAGCTGTTGAGCCGGTTTGTATGGTTGGTGTCCACGTATAGGTATATGGACCTAAACCACCGGCAGCAGTAACGGTGCCATTACCAAGATGTGCGCAAGTAATTGAAGCTGTAATAAAAGAAGGAATAGGGATGGGTTTAATAATTACAGATGCTGTAGCAAAAGCCGTGCAACCATTAATGGCAGTTGCATTAACCGAATAAATAGAATTAATTAAAGGAAAGGTAGAAAAAACAGATCCGGTAGTAAGCGTTGGAAGCCAGGTATAAGTTGAAGCTCCATTTACACTAAACGATGCGGTACTTCCATAACAAACTGATTGTGTTGCAGGACTAATGGTGATGGTAGGGTTAGGAATTACTGTCTGTAAATAACTGGCAGTGTTGGTGCATGTATTAAGTGCCGTAGCTTTTAAAGTATATGTAGTAGAGCTAATGGGAGATACATTAATGGAGCTGCTGATAATGTTACCGGGTAACCATGTGTAAGAAATAGCGCCGGTGCCACTAAGGGTAAGTAGGCGTCCTGAACATGCACTTGGGTTAGAAGATGTTATGGTAAAAATTGGAATTGGATAAACACTTTGGGTGAAGACTGCAGAATTCGTACAAGTATGTATATCAGTACCAATTAAAGTATAGATGCTGGTTGATAATGGAGCAACCAACAAACTGGGTGAACTAATAGCACCCGGTTGCCAGGTATAACTTAAAGCACCACTGGCGGTTAAAGTATTGTTGTAATTACTACAATTTATTGCTGAACTTGAACTTATACTAACTTGTGGTGCGCTATATACACTTTGGGTATAGGTCATACTATTGATACAGCCACTTGCATTGGTAGCACTTAATGTATAACTGCTTGTGATGAGTGGATTGACGCTAATAGTTGTCGTAGTCTGATTTCCCGGTTGCCAGGTATACGTTAAAGCGCCTCCTCCCGAAAGTGTGGCTGTGTTACCGGCACAAATACTTGGTGAAGATGAACTAAGGCTAACGGATGTTCCAAATACGGAGTTAACGACCATGCTTGCCGTACCAACAACACCGCATGTTCCAGAAGATGCCGATATGGCGATAACACCCGAATTGGTATTACTGGTAACAGAAATGGTATTGGTTAATGAACTGCCACTCCAACCTAAAGGTAAGGTCCACGTGTATGAAGTGGCTCCTGCAATTGGAATCACTGAATAAATAATTGTTGTTCCGGGACATACCGGATTGTTTCCAATAATACTGGCCGTGCAAGAAAGTGCCGTATATAATTGCATCACTTCTGTTGAACTTAAGGCTCTGTTATAGAGATAATAATCATCGAGGTCACCGGCAAAAAAACGTTGCGCTGTATTAATCGCATGTTTTCCTATGGTAACCGGATTCATGGTACCTGTATTAATTGCAGTATTCGTGCCACTCACATTACAACTTATTGTGGGCATAAGCACACCGTCTACATAAAATAAAACACCACCAATCTGCGTACTCAGTGTAGCATCGTATACTTCAACAACATGATGCCAAGCTCCATTAAATAGACAATTATTTGATCTGATCAAAGCTTGATTTCCTACATCAATGCCTACTCCGGCAGCGCAGTAATTCCATACAACTTGGTAAGAGGTGCCTAATCCTGTTGAAGCTGTGCCGTAATCAAACGACGAACGAGGGGTTCCGGATAATGATACCGTTGGTCGGGCCCAAAAAGAAACCGATCGTGAAACCGTTCCGGTTGGTCCTGTTGTAAGCATTTGAATGTAACTCGACGTGCCATTAAAACTGTAAGCGCTGTTTGAGGTGTTACACCGATCAGCTGTTAATGTCGCGCCATAAACCGTTCCATGATTGGCGCTTCCGGAAACATCATTGGCATTACCTGTAAAAGGCCAAGCGCCAACAAGCCCGGTGACAGGAACCTGTGACAACATTTTCCCGGAAAGGAAAAAAAAACATATCAGATACTTTAAGTACATTAAAATCGGATCGTAGAAGTTATCTATCCCCACTAAAATTACTAAAAATTAGTTCATTATAAATACCATAAATGTGACATGATTTTATAACGCTTAAATGAATTTGAGGGATTATCAGACTTGTAATAGCTAATCATTTGGTCTTTCAACCATGAAATCGGTCTATTTCGGTCACCAATTACATTTGTTTTAATGTGAGGGCGATTAACCCGCATGTAAAATTAGCTATAATTGGTTGACCCAGACCATTAAAAAAAGTGCTTTCGCAATGTTCTTGCCTTGAAATTCTTTGCTGGCCGCCAACTCCCTGGCTTCGATAGAAAAACTGGTAAGTTCTTCCGCTAAAACTAATACTGAATAAGGTCAGTTTTCGGAAAGTTCTAAATTAATCTTTTTTGCCTCCCACATGTCTGCAGGTTCAATTGGCTTCCCTCCCAAATAGTAATTTTCAATGATACCTTCTTCTAAAAGACTCATACGAACCTTATCAATATAAATAACCTTTTCCAATTTGGAGCTGAATATATACAATAATCAGACTTAAAATAAAAAAACAAGTCCATTTTGGAGCTAATCTTTCAACCACCCGAGGTTTATTATTCTTTGATAAATTTCGCTACTAGTGAACCGGTGTTATTAAGTAATTGTACATAATATACACCTGCCTTTAATTCTAAAATATCAATTACCATTTCTGTTTCTGTATAACTGATATTTTTCAACGTTAGTTCTCTTCCCATAGTATCATATACTTTCATGTCACCAATAAATCCGGAAGGTAATTTCAATTTGAGGCTAGACGTGCCGGGATTTGGATAAAGCGTGAGCCCACTGACATTTTCCAAAATTGTTGATATAAAAGTTGCTTGGGAGGAAAGGTATAAATTATCGACACTTAACTTACTTCCTCCACCGGACATAAGCCCCGGAGGGCTACTGGAATAAATTTCCAAGCGCAAGCTATCCGGTGCCGATGATGCGTTTATAGGTATTTTAAATAATGTCCAATTGTTTTGATTTTTAAAATATTTAACGGCTCCGAAAACTTGAATTCCTGACTTTCTAAGATTTATACTAATCAAGCCAGAATCGTTTGTGCCATTAAATTTGTAATAACCAAATAAGGTGTCTTTAGTTAAAGTATATGGTTGTCCACCTTTTGGTGGTCCGCCCATTGGAGGATACATACCATTGGTTAGACCCGTTACGCCAACAAAATTTCCAGAATAAACTTGTGTTTGTAATTGAATGGCAAATGGTCCGGATTGACCGGGTGCTATTTGGCTGATTCCTTCACCTGCCGCACTCCAATTATTTAATTTCGCAAAATCAGTAGTTGTCCAATTTTCAAAACTACCGTTTGAAATTGTTTGTGTAATGCCTGCCCCGGTAAAATTAAGTTCGTCCACTTCAATAAAACTATTATTCTGAATTCCACTATTTCGTATGGCATTGCTTGAAGCTACGGCAATGATAACCGAATCAGGACTAAGCGTAGAACTTGCAACGCCTAAGGTGTAACTAAAGGGCGTAAATGAATTTTGATTACCCGTACCACGAATTTTAATGACGTTGCTATTTATAATCACCCCAGCTTTTTTAAAAATTACCAACATAATTGCCGTGTCGTTCACCGGAAGATTATATCTGCATTGTCCAATAAAATTGCTCGGCTTTTGCGAATAAGGTAAACCTCCCTGTCCCGCCATGGGATCACCACCGCCAGCGCCATAAAAAACATAGCCGAAAACAGTGTCGGGTCCAATAATTTTGGTTTGCATTCTTAAACCTTTACCTGTTGCACCCGTCACAGATGTGGATGTAACCCCAACATTCTTTCGAATGGATTCTTGATTGGAACTCGTCCAATTGGTGGCTTCATCATAGGATTGATTTGTCCAATTGTCAAAATTAGAGTTAGGAATGGTTTGTGCCTTTAATGTAAAACAACTAAGCAGCACTAAACCAAAGACTGAAAAGGAAGTTTTCATGATAATTTATTTTTCACAAAGTTAAATAGGCTTGTAGGCAATTATTCGCATTTAACGGCGGCGATACATGATTTTTGTCATGCTAGCTAGCCTAAAACAGATTCATTCTAAATTTTGGGAACTAGTCGTTTGCCTTGAAAGTCACTTTCTTTTTTAACCACGCCATTTCATCCAGACTAATATAAAAACCATAGGAATACTCAAAATACTTAAATCGAATATCGTAATATGGCTCTGCTCGTAAAGTTAGCGTGATGTTTTTTGCTAATTGAAATTTTTGGGTGAGACGAAAAATGAGTAAATCGCGATACCTCTCAAAATAGCCCGGATAGGCTACAGTAGAGGAATAGCTTGAATACAAGAAGCCCCCAAACTCATTGTAAAAATTATTTCCCCACCAATAAGACAACATCACTTCTGTTCCACGATTACTTTTCAATCCAATGTTGGCTAACAAGCCATCGCCATGATCTTTACGCACAATGGAATCGTAATAATAACTATGTGCCCGTCTAATATAACGTGCGTCGAGATAAATGGTTTCCACTAATTTTGAATGTGTATGGTATTTTAAAATTAATCCTGCACTTCCAATCAAATAGGTATTAGACCCTTCTTTTAAAGTATCCAACTGACCGCCACGGTGCATTACCGTAGCTTGCAGCGGTAATAAAAATTCCCAATTGTTCTTTTTGAATTTAAACGCATGAGCACTCATGCCCACTTCAAATTTTTCTTTTTGATTGGTCCTTTTATAAATCATATTTAACCAATCGATCCAGATATCAAAATCGTAATGCTTTTTCTTCAGCATAAATTGGACCCCGTTTTCCAAACGATTCGTCATTACTCGTTCGAAATTATAGAGTGGCTCGATGAGTTGGTGATTCACACTGTTATTCAGGTTACCGAATACCATTTTGAAATCGTTTTTCTGATACCGTAAAGAATAGGTCGGACTTACTTCCACAAAATTTGGATTCCCGAAATCTTTCGTCAAAAAAATACCTCCTTCAATACTCAGATGATGTGAAATTTGAAAGCCTAATTGCGGGTTAAATTGATATCCGAACATGGTGTATCCATCGGCCATTGGCCCTGAATACTCATTGTTTTTCATGTAATTCAGATTCTGGATTTTTATGAATAACTCTTGCTCATGAGTGGTATCCATGTTATTGTTGTAAAACAAAGAAGAGTTATCTAATTGAGCAAAGCCATTGCTAATAATAAAAAAGCAAAAGACCTTTACGATGGTGAATTTAGTGCTCATCATAAAGGCCTTTTGGTTAAAATAAATATTAGTGTGAAATTCTTAATTTGGTGGTTTTTCATAAAAATCTAAAATACACTAAATTTTTATTTAGAACCAAAAAGAATTAGTCCACATTGTCGTGTAAAAATGAATTATTTGGACGGATTTCAATCTTTTTATCTTCACCTTCACTTAAGGTATAACGCGATACACTTGATTCGGTGCTCGGTGTTTTATTTTCGAGGATAATGTTTTTGCGTTCAAATGCCGTTTGTTTTTCAAGTGCAGCAAGTCCTTCAGGACTTTTCATTTTTAAAGTAATGTCCTTTAATTTACGAATACGTTCCTGAGCCAATTTAATTTGGTCTTCGCGACTCATTTGATCTTGCATGGAATGAAAGCTTTCGGTTTGTTTTACTTCATTTACCGGGGTTTTTACTTCTTCATTTTTTATGGTGTTGAAAGTAAATTCAGTCGGCGGTAAATTTGTTTCACTTTCAACTACGTTTGTTTCTTCTTGAATGGTACTCACGGTAAAATTAATCTCTTCCTTTTCTTCGATGATGTTCACTGAAGTAATGGTAATTTCCTCAACTTTTTCGGTTTTGGTAAACACAAAAGGTTCGCTTTTTTGAATCTCATCAATAATATTCGTTTGAGTGGTTTGTTCAGCCACCGGCTCAATCGTTTTTTCATCCAGATTTACAATTTTACGTTCTTTGAAAACAGGAGCTTCAAAACCAGTACTGGTTTTTGATTTAAAACCTGTAGCAATAATGGTTACACTTACATTATCTCCTAACGAAGGATCTGTACCGTAACCGGTAATTAATTCAGCTGTGCCACCGGCAGCTTCCTGAATAAAATCGGTAATATCACCAAATTCATCCATATCAATATCATCGCTACCACTCATGATGTTTAGTAACACGTGACGAGCACCCGAGATGTCGTTATCATTTAATAAAGGTGAATTCAAAGCTTGTTCAACTGCTTTAATGGCACGCTTTTCGCCGCTTGCCACTGCAGAACCCATGATGGCTACGCCACTGTCTTTCATAACCGTTTTCACATCATTAAAGTCAACGTTAATGTGCATATGCAAGCTGATAATTTCAGCAATACTTTTTGCAGCACCGGTTAACACATCATCGGCATGTTCAAAAGCTTCGCTCATTTTTAAGTTGCCGTAAATCTCGCGTAGTTTATCATTTCCAATCACTAATAAGGTATCTACGTACTTTTTCATTTCTTCTAAACCCGCCTCGGCTTGTGCGCGACGTTTTTTTCCTTCAAATGAAAATGGAATGGTAACAATACCAACGGTTAAAATACCTTGTTCGCGGGCAATGCTCGCAATAACAGGAGCCGCACCGGTACCGGTACCACCACCCAAACCGGCGGTAATAAACACCATTTGGGTGTTTTCGTTAAAATATTGTTTGATGTCGTTAATCGATTCCAATGCAGCTTCGCGTCCAACATCGGGAATAGAGCCTGCGCCTAAACCTCTGGTAGATTCAACACCCAGTTGTATCTTATTTGGTACAGGACTTTTATCCAAAGCCTGTTTATCGGTATTACATACGATGAAGTCCACGCCTTTTATTCCTAAACGGAACATATGGTTCACGGCATTGCTTCCGCCGCCGCCTACACCAATCACTTTAATGATTGATTTTTCTTCTTGTGGTAATTCAAATTGCATCATGATTATTCGTATTAGGTTATTGTATAATTTTTATTTCTACTTCTTTATTTATCTTAATTCTTGAATCTTTGCTCTTGATTCTTTGGACTATTCAATATCATCACTCATCCAATCCTTTGTGCGATCGATCAAGGTGGTAAAAAAACTTCCAATCTTCTTTTGAGAATGACCGATAACTTTTTTGCTTTCTTTGGTCTTTTCGTTGCTTACTTCCACTTCCACTTCTTGTTTCGCCAAATTGGTTCCGCGTTTCGAGTCACGTTCGTATTTCTCAATACCTTTCATTACCAAACCAACACCGGTTGCATAAAGTGGATTTTTTAATTCATCTTCACTTCCTGCTAAATGCTCATTAGGCGTGCCAATTCTGCAATCCATACCTGTGGTAAGCATGACTAATTGCGGCAAGTGTTTTAATAAAGAGCCTCCACCGGTTACAACAATACCGGCTGCTAATTTGCGTTCGTATCCGCTGCTCTTGATTTCAAACAGTACAAACTCAAGAATTTCTTCCATACGGGCTTGTATAATTTGTGCTAAAAATTTAACTGATATTTCTTTATGTGGACGGCCGCGTAAACCCGGAATAGAAATAATTTCATTTTCCTGATTTTCTTGTGATAAAGCCGAACCGAATTTTACTTTTAATTGCTCAGCCTGGGTGCGGATAATCCCACAACCTTCTTTTATATCATCCGTAATAATATTTCCACCAAAAGGAATTACAGCGGTGTGACGAATGATGCCATCATAAAATATCGCCACATCTGTTGTACCACCACCAATGTCTACCAATACCACACCGGCTTCTTTTTCTTCATCACTCAAAACCGCATCAGCACTGGCCAATGGCTCAAGGTGTAGATCAACGGTTTGTAAACCGGCCCTGTCAACACATTTAAAAATATTTTTTACGGCACTCACTTGTCCGGTGATAATATGAAAATTTCCTTCTAAACGAATACCGGCATGACCAATCGGATTTTTAATTCCTGATTCGCTGTCGATAATATATTCTTGAGGAATCACATGAATGATCTCTTCACCCGGACTCATTACCAATCGGTGCATGTTGTCGATCAGGTTGTCAATGTCTTTTTGATTCACTTCATCATCTAAACTCTGACGGGTGATCATGCCACGGTGTTGCATACTTTTAATATGCTGTCCGGCAATACCCACAATCACTTCACCAATATCTACGTTGGCTTTATCAGCCGCTATAGCAACAGCCGCTTTTATGGAAGCAACCGTTTGTTCGATGTTTACAACCACACCACGGTTAACACCTAAGGATTCGGCTTTACCTACACCTAAAATTTCTACTTTCCCAAACTCATTTCTGCGACCCACGATGGCAGCAATTTTGGTGGTACCAAGATCTAAGCCAACTACCAGTTCGGAGGCTAAATTAGGAGTCTTCGGGTTTGTTTTCTTTTCCATAACTTTTATTTTTTGGTGCAAACCACCAAGTTTTTATATTTTAAATTGATGGTTGAATATTTAGTCCAACTATCGGATTTACTTAAACCTTCTGTATAAAATAATTTCAGTTTGTTAAACTTTTCGGCAATGTTTTGCGCAGAGCCAAAAACTATTTTATGATTGCCAATTGCAGGATACAATTCCAGTTCTCTGTCCTTGTTCACATTTATTTGTTGAATCAGCTCCGTTAAGGTAGAATCTTGATTAATGAAGGTACTCACATCCAAAATATCATCCAGCAAACTGACTTCGGTAAATAATTTACTTTTTTTGATATCATCAATCGAAAACTGATAACGACGATCAAAGGGTTCAAATATTTCTCCGGTAGCCACTAAAACCCGGGCCGAATAATTATCGTTAAGCGGCATCAATTTGGTTTGAGCATCGATGTAATAACTCTCGCCATTTTTATTAATGATCCGCAGAACCGGGGTCCGTTGTGTGATCTCCACTTTAATCTCGCCATTCAAATCGCCCGACACCTCCGCATTTTCTATGGCCGGATGTGTGTTCAAGGCTTTTTCAAGTTCAGGAATATTGATTTTTCTGTATTCCATGTTGAGAATAGAATCGCCACGTTCGTTAAAAAAGTGCTTCACATCGTTTTCATTTAAAAACAAATTCTCATCGTTGTTATGGATTAGAATATTTAAATTCTTAGCCACTACACGACTTTCACTTTTGGAAACGAAGCCCAATGAGCTTGTTAATCCTGCAATTGCAATAATCCAAAGAACGCTAACTAAAACTTTTTTATAATTTATTTTTTTCAATTTTTCTTTTTAGCTATCTAATTCGCTTTCAATATTTTTTCAATGGGTTCAATCAATGAATCAATATCTCCTGCACCCATTGTTATAATCAGTTCTTTCGGATGCTTTTCGATTTCTTCCAGAACTGCAGCTTTTGATAACACTTTCTTGTCCGTCATTTTCATTTTATCCAACAACCACTGTGCGGTGATGCCTTCAATGGGTTTTTCACGTGCCGGATAAATGTCAAGTAAAATACATTCATCTAACATATCCAAACTTTTCGCAAAGGCCTCACCAAAATCTCTGGTGCGGCTAAACAAATGCGGTTGAAAAACACCGGTAATTTTTTTCTCCGGATACAATTTTTTAACCGAATCGATGGTTGCTCTCAGTTCTTCGGGGTGATGTGCATAATCATCAATGTAAATCACCTTGTTGTTTTTTACCCTATAATCAAAACGGCGTTTTACTCCGTTAAAAGAACGTAATGCCTCCTTTATCACATCGCCCTTTATGCCTAACTGCTGCGCAATCGCAACGGCGGCTATTGAATTTTCGACATTGTGCAAACCCGGCAAACCAAGCGTGACGTTGTGTATAGACTCAACAGGACTTTTTATGTCATAAATAAATTGTGCATCCTCAATACGAATGGCGTGTGCACAATATTCGGTATCTAAATTTAACGAGTAGATTATCCTTTTATCGGTGAGCCTCAAATCGTTATCAACATTTTTCTTAACAATTAAAATGCCGTTTTTAATCAACAATTTCGAAAACAATTCATAACCCTCTCTAACCTGATTTGCGTCACCATAAATATCCAGATGATCGGCATCAGAGCTGGTTATAAGGGCGATATGTGGGTGTAGCGTTAAGAAAGAGCGGTCGTATTCATCGGCTTCCACAACCATAAACGTGTTTTTATCTTCTATATCACCCAATAATAAATTGGTATGGTAATTATTTGAAATACCCCCCATAAAAGAAAAACAATTATAACCGGCACTTTTAAGTAAATGAGTCACCAGTGTCGCAGTCGTGGTTTTACCGTGTGTGCCGGCAATGGCAATGGTTTTAAACTGTCGGCTAATTTCACCAAGCACCTGCGAACGTTTCAGAATTTCATATCCCGAGTCAACTAAGAAAAGATATTCCGTGTGATCCTTTGAAACTGCAGGTGTGATTACAATCAGAACCTCTTCCTTTTTGTATTCACTTAGAAAAGTTTTTAATCCGGTAAGATCTTCATTAAAATGACAGGCAATGCCTTCTTCTTCTAATAAACTTGTGAGTTTGGTGGGTGTTTTATCGTAACCCTTCACCGTTTTTTTATAATGATTAAAAAAACGCGCCAAGGCACTCATGCCAATACCTCCAACACCTAAAAAATAATATGCTTTGTAATTGAGTACGTTCATGCCTGGGAGTAACCTGCTAATTTTAAAACTTCGTTTGCAATCACATTGGCCGAATTTTCAAAAGCCATCTTACTGATATTATTACTCAAGGTTACTTGCTTGGCATTATTTGAGATTAAATCAAGTGCATTGGGAATAAGCAACTGAGTCGCTTCTGCATCTGTTACCAAAATAGCGGCGTCTTTGTTCACCAGGGCCATCGCATTTTTTGTCTGATGGTCTTCTGCCACATTGGGAGAAGGAACTAAAATACACGGCATACCTAAATTACACAATTCAGAAACCGAACTGGCTCCGGCGCGTGAAATCACAATATCTGCCACGGCATAAGCCAAATCCATGCGTGAAATAAAATCGAGTGCGTAAATGTTTTTATTGGAGAAACGTTCGGCTTGTTTCATGGCAATAGTATAATACGTTTTACCTGTTTGCCACAATAGCTGAATGTTATTGGCTGCCAGACTTTCCAATCCGGCACCCATCGATTCATTGATGGTGCGGGCACCCAAACTTCCGCCAATCACTAAAATTGTTTTTTTATCTGCTTGTAATTTAAAATGCGCTAATCCTTCATCGCGTTTATGTTTTACTTCCTTTAAATCTTGACGTACCGGATTACCCGTAAGCAGAATTTTATCTTTAGGAAAAAACTTTTCCATGCCTTCATAGGCCACACAAATTCTGGAAGCCCGTTTGGATAATAATTTATTGGTGATGCCGGCGTATGAATTCTGCTCCTGTAATAAAGCCGGAATTCCTTTTGCAGTAGCGGCTTTTAATAAAGGACCACTGGCATATCCCCCTGTACCCACCACCACATCGGGTTGAAATTCTTGAATGATCTTACGAGTCTTGAATAAACTTTTTAAAATCAAAAAGGGTAATTTAAAATTCGACCAGGCCAAGCGACGTTGCAAACCGGCAATAGGAAGCCCTATGATTTTAAAACCGGCCGCAGGCACTTTTTCCATTTCCATTTTTCCCAAAGCCCCAACAAATAAAATGTCTACGTCGGGAACCAGTTTTTTTAATTCATTGGCAATGGCTACTGCCGGGAAGATATGTCCACCAGTGCCGCCTCCGCTTAATATGACTTTTAATGGTTTCAAATTGAGAAAATAATTATCGTGAAAACTATTTCTTAAACTGTCTCGAGTTTTTCTTCGCCCTTTTCTTCTATACCGCGACTCACACTTAAAATAATACCCAGTGCAATCATGGTAAACCAAATGGAAGTACCACCCATACTTATTAATGGTAAGGGCTGACCGGTAACCGGAAATAAATTAACGGCTACGGCCATGTTCACCAAAGCCTGAAAAACCAAACTGAAGGAAAGTCCGATAGCAACCAAGCCACCGAATGGCTTGTCCTTATCGCGCATGATTTTAACACCGCGATATAATAAAATCATATAAAGAAATAATAAAAGCGAACCGATGGCCAGTCCGTACTCTTCAATAATAATGGCATAAATAAAATCGGAAGAAGCTTGAGGTAAAAACGCACGCTGGGTGCTATTACCAGGACCTTTTCCTATAACTCCTCCGGTTGCAATGGCTATTTTAGCTTGTTCGCTTTGAAAGTTACTGTTACTATCGCCTTTGGAAAAATTCTCAATCCGTGCTTTCCAAGTCGGACCACGTCCACCCGGAATGGTTTCCGGAGCCATCCAAACCCAAGTAAAAAACAACGTGGCAACCAGAATACAAATACCAACAATTTTTAAGAGTATTTTAATATTGATGCCACCTAAAAACATCAATAAAATACAATTAAAAAATAACAGGGCAGCGGTAGAAAAATTAGCCGGTAAAATTAAAGCGCAAACAATTCCAATAGGAATTAATAATTGTTTGAATACCGATTTAAAATCAACCAACTCATCCAATTTAAGGGCCAGTATTCTGGCCACATACATAATGAGCATTAATTTGGCCACATCAGATGACTGAAAAGTTAATCCCAAGCCAGGAATTTCCAACCAGCGTGAGGCTTCACCGGCACTCACGCCTTTTAATAAGGTGTATACCAACAAGGGGATAGACAGAATAAATCCAATCTGCGCCACCTTACTAAACACCGTATATTTTATTTTGTGAAACACATAAGCTATACCAAAACCCAGTGCAATTATGACAAAGTGTTTCACTAAATAAGACTCGGAGTTCCCTTCTTTGTATCTATGTGCAAGTGTCACTACCGAACTATACACCGCTAAAATTGAAAGCAATGAGAGAAAGAACATGATCGCCCAGATCACCTTATCTCCTTTTAAGTAGTTAAATAATTTCATGACACCTGATTATAAATTCAAAAATTAAAGGGATCTAACAGCTGCTTTAAACTGCATTCCTCTGTCTTCATAATTTTGAAAGAGGTCGAAACTAGCGCAGGCTGGTGATAATAATACCACGTCACCTTTTTTACCAATTTTATAAGAAGCCGCTACTGCATCAGAAGCATTGTCGGTTTGAACAATGATTTCGACCAAATCTTTAAAAGCAGCAATAATTTTACTGTTATCTTTTCCTAAACAGATAATAGCTTTCACTCGAGCTTTTACGAGTTCACTTAACTCATTGTAATCATTTCCTTTATCTTGTCCGCCGCAAATCCAAACCACAGGTTTTTCCATGCTTTCAAGCGCATACCAGGTTGAATTAATGTTGGTGGCTTTTGAATCGTTTATAAATTCAATACCGTTAATAGAAGCTACAAATTCCAATCGGTGTTCGATGTTCTGGAAATCTTGTAAACTTTCGCGGATGATTTCTTTACGTACATCTACAATACGTGTGGCCAGCGATGCTGCCATGCTGTTGTAAACGTTGTGTTTACCTTGCAATGCTAGTTCTTCAATTGTCATAATTAAGGGATTTTGGTTTGGTTTATAATTAAGGGTTATTTGGTTTTCGGTTAAATAAGCGCCATTCCCATCAATTGGTTTTTTGATACTGAATGGCACAAGCTGTGCTTTTATTTTGTGATGCTGCATGAAGGTGGTTATGGCTTCATCGTCGGCGCAGTAAACAAAATAATTTTTGTTACTTTGGTTTTGTGTGATTCGGAATTTTGAGGCTACGTAATTTTCGAATTTATAATCGTAACGATCTAAGTGATCGGGAGTAATATTTAAGAGCACCGACACATCTGCCCTAAAGTCGAACATCCCATCCAACTGAAAACTGCTAAGCTCCAGCACATAATAGTCGAAATTTTCGCGGGCTACCTGTAGTGCAAAACTTTTACCCACATTGCCACCCAAACCCACGTTGTATCCGGCCTTTTTCATGATGTGGTAGGTGAGCAAAGTGGTTGTGGTTTTTCCATTCGATCCGCTAATACAAATTTTTGTAGCATTCGTATATCTTCCTGCGAATTCAATTTCAGAAATCACCGGAATATTCTTTGACCGTAATTTTTGAACAAGTTCTACCTTGTCAGGAATACCCGGACTCTTGATCACCTCATCGGCGTTCAAAATTTTAGCTTCGGTATGTACTCCCTCTTCAAACAAAATATTTTCTTCTATTAGTTGTTGTTTGTATTTATCTTTTATTAATCCACGGTCACTCACAAAAACATCAAATCCTTTTTGTTTACCCAGTATCGCGCACCCCACGCCACTCTCTCCACTACCCAGTATAACCAATCGTTTTGCCACTTAACGTAATTTCAAAGTCACAAAGGTTAATACGGCTAAAGCAATGCCTATAATGAAAAAGCGCATCACAATTTTTGTTTCATGAAACCCACTTTTCTGATAATGGTGATGAAGGGGCGCCATTTTAAATAATCGGTTTGCCTGAGCGTATTCCATGCCGTGTTTTCTTTTTTGAAATTTGAAATAATACACCTGCATGATCACCGATAACGCTTCTACTAAAAAAATGCCGCATAAAATAGGCAGTAATAATTCCTTGCGAATGGCAATGGCGTACACGGCAATGATACCGCCAATAGCCAGGCTTCCGGTGTCGCCCATAAAAACCTGCGCAGGATATGAATTGTACCATAAGAAGCCAATACAGGCCCCAATAAAGGCCGCAATAAACACCACCAGCTCACCTGAATTTGGGATGTACATGATATTTAAATAATCGGCAAACACGGTATTACCCGATACGTAAGCCAGAATACCAAGCACCGTGCCAATGATAGCCGATGTTCCGGCGGCTAAGCCATCAATACCGTCGGTAATGTTAGCGCCGTTAGAAACTGCGGTGACAATTAAAATCACCATGGGGATGAAAATTAACCAGCCGTATTTCATGCAATCATCACAAGCCCATGAAATAAATTTGCCATAATCCAATTCATTGTTTTTTGAAAATGGAATGGTTGTTTTTAAGGTTTTTACAGCATGTTCGGCGTATTTCGGACTGTTCATCTTATGTTCGAAATTGGATGAAATTGTACCCAAATCTTTTGAGGTGGATAATACGCGCTCTTTTACAACGACATCAGGATGGAAATACAAAACACAACCCACAATTAAACCAATACCAACCTGTCCTACCACTTTAAATTTACCCGACAAGCCTTCTTTATTTTTTTTGAAGACTTTAATATAATCATCCAAAAATCCGATAGCTCCTAGCCAAATGGTGGTGATGAGCATTAAGACGATGTATACATTGTGAATTTTAGCGAACAACAAGGTTGGAATAATGATCGCCGCAATAATGATCAAACCTCCCATGGTAGGTGTGCCGGTTTTTTGTTTTTGTCCGTCTAATCCTAATTCACGAATGGTTTCACCAATTTGTTTTTTGCGGATAATTTCAATGATGCGTTTACCAAATACCAAAGAGATCAATAAAGAAAAAATAAGTGCCATTGCCGCGCGAAAGGAAATGTACTGGAATACACCCGCTCCTGGGAAGTCGAAAGTTTTATCTAGGTAATTGAATAAATAATATAACATTTATATGCCCAGGGTTTTAATAGTTTCTTTTAATATTTCTAAATCGTCAAAATCGTGTTTCACGCCTTTTATTTCCTGATACTTTTCGTGACCTTTTCCGGCTATCAGGATTATATCGCCCGGCTTGCTTAAACTACAGGCCGTTTTAATGGCTTCACGACGATCGGTGATGCGCAATGTTTTTTTAGAATCAAAGGGATTAATTCCTTTTTGCATCTGATTCAGAATTTCTTCAGGATCTTCGCTGCGTGGATTATCGGAAGTAAGAATAATTTTATTACTGTACTCACAGGCAATGGCAGCCATCACCGGACGTTTCGCTGAATCGCGATCGCCACCGCATCCCACAAGAGTAATGACTTGTTCGTTACCACTGCGAATATCTTTTATGGTTTCGAGTACATTCTTTAAAGCATCAGGCGTGTGCGCATAGTCAACAATTCCGATTACCCCATTTGGCGACTTGATGTATTGAAAACGTCCTTCTACCGAATTTAAATTACTGAGTGCGGTGAGAATATTGGTTTTATCTTGTTTTAATAAAATAGCGGTTGCATATACAGCCAACATATTGTATGCGTTAAAAGTGCCAATGAGTTTTACCCAAATTTCTTGATTATCGATATTGAGGAACAAACCATTTAAATGGTTCTCAATAATGCGGCATTTAAAGTCGGCCACATTGCGTAAGGCATAGGTGTTGGTTTTGGCTTTGGTGTTTTGCAGCATCACCACACCGTTTTTGTCATCCTTATTTACCAGAGCAAAGGCGTTATTTGGCAACAAATCGAAAAAACGTTTTTTGGCACGAATGTATTCGTCGAAGGTTTTGTGATAGTCTAAATGATCGTGCGTGATATTGGTGAATACCCCACCGGTAAAAGTTACGCCGGCAATACGATTTTGCACTATCGCATGCGAACTCACTTCCATAAACACAAATTCACAACTTTGTTCCACCATGGTATCCAGCAATTCGTTCAGTGCTAAGGCATCAGGAGTCGTATGAGTAGATGGAATAATGGTATTGTTAATCTTGTTCTGAACAGTGGATAATAAGCCAACGGAATATCCCAGCGATTTAAATAAATTAAATAATAAGGTAACGGTAGTAGTTTTGCCGTTTGTTCCCGTAACCCCTATCAGTTTTAGTTTATCGGAAGGATTATCAAAAAAATTGCAAGCGATAATGCCTAATGAGTAAGTAGAATCGGTCACTTTCACATAAGTAATGCCTTCGTTCCTTTGCTCAGGCATATCTTCACAAACAATGCCAATGGCGCCGTTTTCAATAGCCTTCTGAATATACTCGTGACCATCTACTAAACTGCCACGGGTAGCCACAAACAAACATCCCTTCTTCACTTTACGCGAATCAAAAGTCACCGATGAAATTGCCATGTGCGTAGAGCCATGTACTTCTTCCAGTCTAACTTTATATAATATGTCGCTTAATAGTTTCACTTATTTTATCCGAGTGTTAATACAATTTTATTGCCTTTGTTGAATCGTTGTCCGGCTTCTACACTTTGTTTCTTCACCGATCCAAAACCAAGTAATCTCACATTCATGCCATTATTCTCCAATAAAAACAAAGCGTCTTTAGCCGATAAACCGGACAAATTAGGCATGATGCCTTTTCTTAAAAGTCCTTCCAGATTTAATTCCGTAAATTTTAATTGGGTTGAATCACTTTTATCTTTTCTTACAAACTTATCTGACTCTATCTGAACAGCAGGAATGGCAAAAGCATTGGTAATGCTCATGAGTTCAACCGATTTTGCAGTGATGACTTCAGGAGCTTTGGTGATGAGTTGGGTACGGTTATTAATAGGGATGATGCAATTCAAACTACTTGAATAAACTTTTTCGGCAATTTCCTTAAACACCGGTCCGGCTAAAGCAGCACCGTAATACACACCATTACTCGGCGAATTAATAACAACAATACAGGTATACAGTGGGTTTTCAGCAGGGAAATACCCAACAAAAGAAGCTTGATAGGTTCTATCACCCACATCGCCATATGCGGTTTTACCGCTGCCTTTGCGAGAACCCGTTTTTGCAATTTGTGCCGTGCCTGTTTTGCCACCTACTTTAAAAGCCGTAATGTTCAACGTTTTTCCTGAACCATTTTGAACCACACCTTCCAGCATAATCTTAGCTTTACGAATGGTTTCTTTTTTCACAATGTGTTCAATTAAAACCTCGGTTTCAAAATGTTTTACAACAATGCCATTTCTTCTAATCTCTTTTACAAAACGTGGTTTCACCATGCGGCCATCGTTAGCCACTGCGTTATACAGACTTAAAGTTTGAAGCGGGGTAATTAAACTTTCGTAACCATAACTTAATTGCGGCAAGGTAACACCCGACCAATATTTTGTTCTGGTTTGTGGAATACGCGGAATCCCTTCACCCGGAATAGATAAACCCAATGGTTTGTTTAAGTGAAAGGAATTTAATTTGTCGGCAAATTTTTGTGGATTTTTTGCGTAATACTTGGTGATGATTTTACTTACCCCAACATTGGAAGAAGTTTCAAATACGCGTTGTACCGTTAAAACCGGTGACTCAGGAGCGTGGGCATCTTTAACTGTTTTGTTATAATAAGTGCATTCGCCATTACCCACATTAACTTTTTCATCCAGACTTACATTGTAGTCGTCGATAACAGCAAGTAAAGAAGCTAACTTAAATGTAGATCCCGGTTCGGTCGGATAACCAATGGCATAATTAAAACTCTCGTTATAACTGGCCGTATCATCTTCACTTTTGGTGAGATTAGCAATGGCTTTAATTTCTCCGGTTTTAACTTCCATTAATATAGCACATCCATGTGATGCACCATTTTTTAATAATGTTTTGAGTAAGGCATGTGTGGCAACGTCTTGCAAATTAATATCAATGGTTGTATACAAATCACTGCCATCTTTTGGTTCCACCTCATTTTCATCATTAATTGGGCGCCACACATTACCCGCAATTTTTTGCATCAAACGTTTCCCACTAATACCGGTAAGCACCGAATCAAAAGCGCCTTCTAAACCAACCGGTTTAATGCCCGGACGCGCCATACCAATGGTGCGGCCTCCAAGCATTTGAAAAGGACGTTCACGACGATTGGTTTGTAAAGTAACCAAGCCCCCACGTTTTCCTTTTCTGAATATTGGGAAAGTTTTAAGTGTTTGAAGATCTTTATAAGACACGTTGCGTTTTAATAACACATAACGGTCGTTATCCCTGCGGGCGTGGTTTAAAATTTTACGGTACTCTTGCTCACTTTTATCTCCAAACAAATTGCTTAGTAATAAAGAAAGTGAATCGCGGTTGGCCTTATAAAATTTTTCGGTCACACCCGGTGTATTAATATCAACGGCAATTTCATAATATGGTAAAGAGGTAGCCAATAAAGCACCGTTGGCATCAAAAATATTTCCACGCACCGCTTCCATGTCTTCTACTTTGGTGGTAAAGGCCTCAGCTTTGTCGCGCCAGTATTGTCCTTCCACAAATTGAATCACACAAATGCGGTAAAGAATGCCCAAAGCAAACAAACACATAAACACGTAAGTGAGGTAAGTGCGGCTTAATATGTCTTTCTTTTTATCCAATTTATTTACTGCCTTTATAGAGTTGTGCGCTGTCTACTTCAATTTTAATGGGTGGAACAACCGGTTCTTTTAATCCCAGTACTTCTACCGATTTAGCCACCTCACTTTGTTTACTGGCAAACATGAGTTCGCTTTTGGTGGAGATGTATTCAGAACGTAATTCTTTTAACTGATTAGAGATTTTGTTCACTTCGCGAATTTTATCATCGGCATAATAACCGTTGGCGATATAAAAGATGGCGATGAGGGCTAAAAATAAAATGAATGGAAGATGCTTTATTGTTTTTTCGTTACTTAAAAAAGTCCCGCTGAATACCGAAGACAAGCCCTTTGCCAACACACCCTTTTTACGGGGTTTTTGGACCTTCTGAACTTTCGACTCAATCGCCTCAGCGATTTGCTTTTCTACGATAGGTTCAGGTTTAACCGGTATGTCTCTGAATTTATTTGCCAATTTTTTTATGATCTCTTTAAATTTTATTTCTTTCTTCTTGTCTCTTGGTTCTTGACTCTTTAATCTATAATCTTCTCCGCCACTCTCAACTTCGCACTTCTGGCCCTTGTATTTATTATTATTTCTTCTTCAGTTGGCACTATTGGTTTTGAGGTGAGGTTTTTAAATAATTTTTTACCTGTACCATAAATAACATCCTTCACTTCTATGCCATCCACATTGCCGGCCCGTATGATATTTTTTACTAATCGGTCTTCCAGACTGTGATATGAGATTACCACCAATCGTCCGCCTGGTTCAAGTATTTCCACACATTGTGTCAAACCCTCTTTTAAGGCTTCCATCTCTTCGTTCACTTCTATCCTTAGTGCCTGAAAAACTTTGGCCAGGTATTTATGTTCCTCAAATTTTGGCGTGCATGACTTAATCACTTCTTTTAAATCGTTTGTACTGCTGATCTCTTTTTCCTTTCTGGCATCTAAAATTTCGCCAACCAGTTTTGCAGCATTGTGGATCTCGGCATACTCTTTAAAAATTTGAATGAGATGTTTTGAATCGTATTCGTTCACAATTCTTTTGGCGGTTAAGGCGCTCTCTTGATTCATACGCATGTCCAGCTCAGCCTCAAAACGAATGGAGAAACCGCGTTCAGCTTCATCAAATTGATGCGATGAAACACCCAAATCACCCAGAATGCCATCTACTTTCGTAATCCCTTGTAAACGCAGATAATTTTTAAGGTATCTGAAATTTTGCGGAATCAATGTAAAGCGTGGATCCTTTAAAGCATTTTTATGCGCGTCCAGATCCTGATCAAAAGCGAAAAGTTTTCCTTTTTCGCCAAGTTGTTTTAAGATCGCTTTAGAATGACCACCACCACCAAAAGTGAGATCAACATAAATGCCATTCGCTTGAATGTTTAAATTATCAATACAGGCTTGTAAAAGAACGGAGGTGTGATAAGCATTACTCATCGCCGGCGTCATTAAAATTCAATCCGCCCAACACATCTTCTGCTAATTTTTCAATGTTAATGTCCTGATTTAGGAATTCTTCGTATAATTTCTTATCCCACAATTCAATCACATTATTACTTCCCAATACTTTGAGATCAGATTTTAGTTCAGCATAATCGCTTAATGACTTTGGCAATAAAAGGCGACCAGAATTATCGGCCTCCACATTGGTTGCACCTCCGGTAAATTTTCTTACAAACACATCGTTAGCTTTTATCAAACGATTGAGCTTGCTTAATTTTTTATTCAGTTTTTCCCATTCGTTGAGCGGGTATAAAACCAGACATTTTTGATGAAGATTGCGGTTGATCACAAAACCCTTTTCAAACAAAGCCTCCAATTGCTTCCTCAGGTCGATAGGAAACATGAAACGCCCTTTTGCGTCCACTTTACAATCGTATTCCCCTATAAGGCTTGTCATTGCTTGAAATAAATGATTTTAGCAAAAATAGGGATATTTTTACCACTTTTTACCACTTTACACCATTTTTTACCACTATTGTTGAAAAAAAGGGAGCTATGAACAATGTTCATAACACCAAACAGACATTCATAAAAATTCAAAAAAGCTCCGTAAGATTGAACTGACATGGATTGTAAAAAGAGAAGTGTTAATAAAAGTTTAAGATTTGGGAAAGGCTTATCCTCAGGATATTAACAATGTGAATTGTGGGTACTGAACTTGACTATAAAACGAAGATATGAAATGAATTTTGTGGTGAGATTTGACTTTTTTAAAAACAAAATGACCTAGGACCTAGATTAATCTTCGAAATATTATTCAATAGAATTTTAATCACCTTTAAGGTGCAAGGGGGAAATAAAATAGTTGCTATTGAAATCTTGGATGTTGTGTGATACCGAATTAAATAAACTCCTCGCGTTTAAAATAATCGATAATAGAATCTATAATCAATTTGTTTTGTTGTTTGGCATCTAAAAAAGGCAGGTTCTCTTTCAAGTTCCAGTGAGGCCAGCCATCTTCATCTTTGCCAACAAATTCGTAAAAACCAAAAGGCTCCAATAAGGTACAAATTGCAATGTGCATGATTTCCAACTTCTCGTCCTTTTTGTATTTGCGGTAAGGCTTTCCTAATTCCTGCAAACCAATTAAAAACAAAATAGAATCATAATCTACCTCACTATCGAAACGATCTTTTAATTTTTTTTGTAATATTTCCCAATCACTCGCCATTTTACTCTTATCTTTTATTCACTAATTTTTGAGATTAATTTATTCTGATTCACCTGTATGGTTATGCGAATTCATTCTGCTTCAGGATTTGCGCTAATTTTTTTTTAACAAGATCTGTGTTATCTGCGAAATGATTGGTGAAGCGAATTTATTCTGCTTCACTATCTGCGTCAAACATTGTGAATAGATTTTACTCTGCGTCAGGGTCCGCTTCAAAATCTTCTTCCACTTCTTCATCCTTCTGAATCAAACGCTGTGGATGATTTTCCTTGATCTGAAATCCGATAAACTCCAATATTTCATCCTTCCCCATCTTCTTCTCAGCCGATGTAATAAAGGTATTCGGCATCTCAGACCACTCTTTTAATAATTCCTTTTCGATGTTCTGAATATTCCTTGCTAACTCTGCCTTCGAATTTTTATCTGCCTTAGTATAAAGAATACTGAATGGAATCTCCGTTTCAGCACACCATAACATAAATTCCTGATCGATCTTCTGCAAAGGCAAACGACTATCAATCAACACAAATAAACAAACCAAGGTTTCACGCTTCTTGCAATAATCAAAAATAATGGTCTCAAACTTCGAACGTTTATCTTTACTCGTTTTCGCAAAACCATAACCGGGTAAATCCACCAAAAACCAGGTATCATTAATGATAAAATGATTGATGAGCTGTGTTTTTCCCGGCGTGGCCGAGATCTTGGCGAGTTTGTTGTTATTACACAACATATTAATGAGTGAACTTTTTCCCACATTACTTCTCCCTATAAAAGCATATTCCTGTAAACCCGGTTTCGGGCAACCAAAAATACTGGAAGCACTTTGTTTGAATACTGCTTTCTTAATTTCCATGATTTATTTTAAAATCCCCTTTTCTTTTAAATACGAAGTGAAATGTCTTTCTTTTTTACTTTCGTAAACGTCTTCAATCGTCACTAATATGCCGGTCTCTTCAACATCACCGAAGGTAGGATTTATAGCGGTTCCAAAACTTTTCATCGTTGGACTCAAATTCATATAGGCATTCATGAGCGGAGGAATATTCTCACCTAAGGCCTTCACCTCTCCGTGCAGCGCCGCATGTCCTTCTTTATAATCCAAGCCACCTAATTGTTTTACAAAATCATCGGTATTGCTTTGTACCTTAATGCCATGAATAGGCTGCACCAAATGATCTTTATCCGGAAAATAATGATTCATAAAGGCCAAAATAAGGTCACGGGCACGTGGATTAAAATCAGTATACATGGTTACCTTTCCAAAAAAATGCTTTTGCGAAGGATTGTCAATTACCAAGGCACCCAAGCCATCCCACAAATTATCCAGACTAAATAAGCCTTTACGACGATTTTCACCCGGCTGATATAAAGGCTGAATAAACGATCGTCCCAACTCAATGGTTTCGTTTACGTAATTTTTGTAAAACTGATCACTAAAGTCAAATAACTCGGTAGTGGCCAATTGTACCTTGCCATTAATAAACTCACCATTTTTACATAAAATATAACGATAAGCGCCAACAATTTCTTGGTCCTCGGGATTCCATACCAATAACTGTTCATAGGCATGAGCACAGGTATCAAACTCATCAATATCGATGGATTTACCTGTTCCCCCGCCGGCATGACGAAACGTAAGCTCGCGGAGGCGGCCAATTTCGCGCATCACCATGGGTGAATTGTGGTGGTTAATGATGTAAATTTGGTTGTTTCCGTTATTCACCTTTCGAACATAACGCTCTCTGGTTAGTTCGTCTAACAAGGCTTCTTTGCGCACAGGCTCAATAATATCTTCCATAACTTAACGTGTAAATATACAGAAACCCTTTAAATTTTTATGCATATATTTGCCAGATTCTTAATCTAAATGTTAGCGAAACAACTCTCTTACTTACTGCTATATGCTATCCTGCTGACTAGTCCTCACTTAATTTTTGGGCAATCCAAACTTCACTTTAAACTAATTACCGTTCCCGAATCCTGCTTAAAAGGAAGCGCTTCACTTTCGTTTACCGAAAAGGAAGATTCAGACATTTTAATGACGAAATGGAGTACTGGTGAAACAAACACACTTCAATCCCTTAATTTAACGAATGGCAGTTATTTCCTTGAATTAAAGTTCAGAAAAAAGAACGATTCACTGCGCCCAACCTTCGACACCACTCTCTATTTCAACATTGAGAAAGAAGCTTGTCCTGTTTACGTAGACAAATACTTTTCACCCAACGAAGACAATTACCACGACTTAATGGGAATTTCGAACATTAGTTATTTTCCTGATTTTGAATTGGAGATATATAATAAATGGGGGCAAAAAATACATGCGCAAAAAGGCAGCTACACCCCCTGGGATGGTAAATGGAATGGCATTGACCTACCCGATGGCACCTATTATTACATCTTGTTTTACGAAGCCGGTAATAAAAACAAATTAGTGAAAGGTGATGTCACCATCATTCGCTAAAAAGCAAACCGCTTAGATCCCACTCCTATCCACTTACAAGATAATGCCTGCCACTTTTAAGCAGTGCCATTGAAATGAATATACATCGTATTAATTTTACTTCAACAAATCTATTCAACGTATGAAACACATCGACCTAACCTCTAAAAACCTGTGTTATGAGCTATCTAATAAACAACGAGCAAAAAATGAACGATGTCGTTTTTGCTGAACGCAACAAAAATTACGGCGCTTATGTGTTGCGTTCTACTTATGGTAATACCATTTTCAAATCGCTAACCACCGTAATATTCGGTGCCGCCAGCATCATGAGCATTGCTTTTTATTACAGCAATAAAAATGATCAAGAGCCTGAAACAGCGTCGGGACAAGTACTTCCTCACGATAGCATTTACGTTATTGAATTTAAAAAAACACCCGATGTTCAACCAAAATCAGATGATGCGCGTTCTGACGAAGCCGCTGCTACTAAAAAAACAGACAATACACTGACTAAAAATGTTAATGTGGTTGATACCACACTAACTGAAAACCCGAGGAGTACAAGTGTTGCAGCAGTATCAACCGATACATCCGAATTGGCTATCCAAAACACCCATCCGGGTGGCCATGGAAACGATTCATCAAGTGCCGGACATAAAGGCGATAGCATCGGAACAGACACCAAAGCGGCCTATCAGGTAGATACCCAACCTGAATTTGAAGGTGGATTGTCGGCGCTCTACCGTTTTGTTGCCTCACACCTGCACTACCCTGAAATTGCTTCAGGCGAAGGCAAAGGCGGCACGGTGTATGTAAAGTTTGTGGTGGATGAAAACGGAAAGGTGGGAAAATTAAGTCTGCTTAATAATTTAGGTTATGGTTTGGATGATGAAGCCTTAAGGGTGGTAGCACTTATTCCTAAATTTAAAAAACCTGCTACAGCAGCCGGTCATAATGTAAAAGTATACTATCAACTACCGATAAAATTTGTGGCACATTAATAATATCAAGTGGATAAGTAAAGGCAAATCTTTTTAACGAAGGTTTGCCTTCTTTACTTATAGTAACCGACAATTTTTCTTTAAATTATTTTGTCATCCCAAAAGCATACCTGAATCTTACCTCTCAACTGTTTTTCTTCCACAGCACACTACAGTTCGGCCCCTCTGGGCCCGTTTTTTTTCAAGAATTCTTTTTAGATATGTTTTGCTCCTCCGGAGCAAGGCAATTATTAATAAGCTAAATTTACACCGCTTGGTTCCTGTTTATAACAGTAAAAAAAGACCAGATCAAAAGGCTCCATAGGAGCAATCTGTTTGTAATAACAAGTATAAAAAGTTATAAAGCTCCTTAGGAGCGACCTGTTTAGCATATGCCGAATAACTTCATTAGTTTAGAAAATTAATATTCACCAATAACATACACCATGTTCGCGATCCCCATAAACCCTCTGTAGCCGCCTTCGTCCCGGAAGGACCAAACATTTGTAAAACAATATTCCAAATCAAAAGCCCCGTAGGAGCTTACTGTTTGTAATTATAAGTTGGCCTATTTATAAAGCTCCATAGGAGCGACCTGATTGCCAGATGACATGTGGCTTTAAATTTTGGAAAGCTAAATGCACAAAAGAAAAGCAACTATTTTACGATCCCCGTAAACCCTTTGCAGCAAGGTGGTCCCAGAGTGACCAAACATATAATAAAATTAACAGCTTCGTAGGCGCAATCTGTTTGTAACAAAAAGTATGAATGGACTATAAAGCTCCATAGGAGCGACCTGATTGCCAGATGCCATGTGGCTTTAATAGTTTGGGAAATTAAGCAGACAAATATCAACGAAAATCTCGCATCCTCAAAAAAAAAATCGCAGCCACCTTGGTCCCAGAGGGACCAAACATTTTTAAAACACTATCCTAAAACAAAATTGCCCCGGAGGGGCAAAACAAATAACCAATTGCTAAAGTAGTGAGGAATTTGATCCTGATACCTTCATCATATCTTGAAGCCTATACACGCTTGAAAACAAAAAAGCACCTGAATATTCAGGTGCTTTTTACATTTACAATCTCGATTGCTTATCCCAGTAATTGTTTCACCAACACCGATACAATTTTATTATCCGCTTTACCGGCAAAAGCTTTTGATGCCGCTCCCATAACCTTGCCCACGTCACCAGGACCAGTGGCGCCAACAGTAGCTATGATCTTAATGAGTTCGGCCTTAATTTCATCTTCACCCATTTGTTTTGGCAAATACTCCTCAATAACATGCGCTTGAAACATTTCAACTTCTTCCAAATCCGGACGATTTTGTGTTTTATAAATTTCGGCGGTTTCTTTGCGCTTCTTTACTTCTTTCTGTAAAGTCTTTGCCACTGAATCTTCGGTTAACCCTTCGGGTGAGGTTTTTAAATATAACACCACCGATTTAATTGCACGCAGCGCTTCTAAGCGTTTAGCATCTTTTGCTAACATGGCTGTTTTAATTTCTCCGTTTACTTTTTCCTCTATGTTCATATCTTAAATTTTAAATAATCGTTTACAAAAATAAAAAAAGCCACCCGAAACTGAGTGGCTTATTTAACCTATTTTTTAATTACTGGCCGACAGTAAATTTACCTGCTTTAAGCACTTTGCCCTCTGCGGTGATTGTACGGTAGATATATAAACCTTTGTTATAATCAGAAACATCCAATCTTACTTTACCATCATTAAGACTTTGTTGCGACACAAGTTTTCCGGTAAGATCGTATACCATAATTAATTTAGCATCTTGACTATCCGTTACAAAATTCACATAGTAAAATGAAGGATTAGGATAAACCTGTAAATTAATGTCCTGAGTTAAATTTTCGCTGATAGAAGTGGTAACAACGGTTGGAGTAGTTAACACGGCATTTTTATTTCTGGTTACAGTTGTTTGGGTAATAGCAGCAACAACAGTGCCCACAACAGTTGATGTAGTGATACTAAAAATAGGAGCCTTATAGGCTGCAGAATAAAAATCATAATTTTTCTGCGTCACTGTACCTGCGCCAAAAATAGCAATATTACTAGTAAAACTAATGGTTTGACTGGTTACGACACGAATCACACCGGTAAAAGTACCACCGGCTGATATCAAGGTGCCGGTGCCGTCTGCAAATACATTGCTGACCCCACTAAAAGTACCTGTAATGGCTAAAGGACTGCTAATATTGATGCTACCGCCAGTGACAGAACTACTGCCCGTATTTAAACTCATGGGATACGCCGCTGCAACAGCAGGTGCTGTATAAGTTAAATTAGCTGCCACGGTTCCCACCGCGATATTGCCACCATAATAACTTAAGGCAGTAGGGCTGGAGTTATAATACGACGCATTAATAGGTGAAGACACAACCAAAACCGTAGCCCCCGGATAATTCGTGGCATTTACGGTGAGCGCTGCGAAGCTAGCTAATAAATTTGTGTAAGAAGTGCTTGCTGAAAAATTCCAAACAGAACCTGCACCCGATGGACCCGGATTAATATTTACCGAATCGCAATGGTATACTTGATATGTATCGCCTGCTGCCGGTGCGTGATTAGCTTGCGTTAATTGGGCATTAACAGATAAAGCTATAAATCCGCTAAATAAAGAAAGATAAAAGTTTTTCATAGTAGTTATTTATGTTAATTCAAAAATAAGAAAAAAAATGACAGAATTAATGAGCAGTATCCTTTTAGTTTCGAAATAGCTTATTTTAACAGTAAAGAACTATCCCCATAACTTAAAAAACGAAATTCGTGATCCAAAGCATAGTTATAAATAGTCTTCCACTTATTGCCCACAATGGCACTTACCAATAATAACAAGGTGCTTTGGGGTTGATGAAAATTAGTGAGCAAACCTTTGGCTACTTTTAATTTATAGGGCGGGGCAATTAAAATTTGAGTTTGACAAACCAATTTTTCTAATTTACGCGCATCCATCCAGCTAAGTAAGGCGTTTAGACTTGCTTCCAAAGGAATGGCACGCTCTTCTAATTCGTATACTTCCCATTGTTTTATTTCCAGTTGTTCTAAATGCCATTCGGGATTTAAGGCGGCCTTTAAACCCATCCAGTAAAGACTTTCCAAACTTCTTAAACTAGTGGTCCCTACCGCAACAATAGTTTTATCATTGCTCGTCATAAGTTTTTCAATCAACCTTTTCTCTAGCTCCAGCCACTCGGCGTGCATGCTATGATCTTTTAGTTGTTCGCTTTTTACCGGTTTAAAAGTACCTGCGCCCACATGTAGGGTTAGTGACAAACGCTCAATTCCTTTTTTATCCAAAGCTTCCATCACGTCTTCAGTAAAATGTAATCCTGCTGTTGGCGCCGCTACCGAGCCCTCCGCTTCCGCATAAATGGTTTGATAGCGTTCGCTGTCTTTAAGTTCACTGTTACGTTTTAAATAAGGCGGAATGGGCATATTCCCCAAAGCACTTAATACTTCTGCAAAACAGAGTTCCTTAGGTTCCCAACTAAAATCAATCACGACATGGGTCTCCAACCGATCCACAATAGAAGCGTTGAGCCGAAGGTCGCCTTTTTTTAAAATTAATTCGTCTTCTTTCCAGCGTTTTAAATTTCCCACCAAACAATTCCAACGGCACCTATGCTGCTTGGCCATGGCTACCGTGAGGTCTTCATGTGGTTCATGTGGTTCGAGACAAAAAATTTCAATGGCTTGAGATTTTTCAGTAAAAAAATGTAAACGCGCTTGAATGACTCTGGTTTTATTAAAAACTAAAAGTGTTTGTTCAGGTAAAAGATCTGCTAAATCGCTAAAAACAAACTCTTCGATAATTTCACTTTTATAAACAAGTAATTTAGAGGCATGCCTGTTTTCAAGAGGATAAGCCGCTATTTTTTCTTGCGGTAACTCATAGGTATAGTCACTAATGGCTATTTGCGAAGGATGCTGCATCACAGATTCTTTAGCCGATGTTCATTAATCGCAACACCTTGTCGATGTCTTCAGGTGTATCCACACAATGGCTGTCAAAGTTGGTTTCCACACAGCTTATTTTATATCCATTTTCCAACCAGCGTAATTGCTCCAATGATTCAGCCTTCTCGAGGGAAGAAGGTGTTAATTGCGTAATCTTTTCTAAGATATCAGCACGATACACATACATGCCCACGTGACGGTAATAATCAAAACACGTATGCCAGTCTTTTTCTTCTTTGTTTTTAATGTGTGGGATGACATTACGACTAAAATACAAAGCCTCTTTTTTAGTATTCAAAACGATTTTTACTTCGCCGGTATCAAACAACACCTTGTGACTGCTGCATTTAATCATTTGTGTGGCTATTTCCACCTCACCGTCGCAGCCCCTTGCCAGGGAGTCAATTTGCTCGGGATCAAGGAAAGGTTCATCGCCTTGCACATTTAAAATATAATCGAATGTTTTGCCATGTAATTGGTACGCTTCAAAACAACGATCGGTACCACTGGGATGTTCGGCTTTGGTAATGACCACGTTTGCGCCAAAAAGGCGGGCATGTTCTGCAATGCGTTCATCATCGGTGGCAATGATCACTTCTTGAAGCAGTTGTGCTTTCACCGTTTGTTCGTAAACCCTTTGCAGCATTGATTTGCCCTGAATAAGCGCCAAAGGCTTACCCGGAAAACGACTTGAAGCATAACGTGCCGGAATGATTCCTAATATTGACATGATAAAAAAAATTTATTTTAAGAATCCTCAAAAATAACTAAAAAGTATTATTTATTTTTGCAATCAGTTGTGAAGTCTAAACTTGCCCTAATATTAACGGTTATTCTGTTCTGTGGTTTCTCTTTTCGAAACAATTCTGAAGTTAAGCCGGCTAAAATACTAACTCAAATGTTCGATTCGATTAAGGGTATTAAAACGCTGCGTCAAAGTGTACATGCCATCGAACGCATCGAAAACCACTTTAATACCTCCTTTTCCGAGATCAAATTACAAACCTCGCCACGCAAACTTTATTACCACAACAAATTAAAAAAAATAGAGATTCTGTATAATGCAGAAACTTCCTTACACAAGGCCTATGTAAAACCCCATGTTTTTCCCTATCTGACGCTTTCGCTCGATCCTTCCGGCAACATCATGCGTAAGAATCAGCATTATTCTATTAATGAATTGGGATATGACTTTATTGGTAAATCGGTAGCGCTTACCATTAAAAAAGACAAAGACGGAATTAATAAATTCACCTATTTGGGCAAAGTAGTAAAGAATGGTTATACCTGTTACTTTTTAGAATACGAAAATAAAAGTTACAACTATACCCCTTATGTAGTGGGTGACAGAGAAACAGCCAGCCTCATCTCATACAAATTATGCGTGAACGATTATTTACTTCGCAATAAAAATAATTTACTTAACGAATTTGGTTACATAAAAAAAGGCAGTGTTTTACACGTGCCTACACTCTATTGTCAAAAAGCCATTTTATACATCGATGAAAGACTGATGCTACCGGTATGCTTAAGTTTATACGATGATGCCGGCTTGTTTGAAAGCTATGAATACACCGGCATCGAACTAAACAAACCTTTCCAAAAAGAAGAGTTTACTAAAGATTATAAAGGTTATGGGTTTTAGAACCGCTTAAAGGTTTTTCATCAATACTTCATACAAGCGAATCATGCCCTCCACATCTTTTTTGTGCACCTTTTCGTCGGGTGTGTGAACGTTTTCTTCGGCAGCCCCAATAAAACACCAATCCCAAGCATATTCGGCCATTTGTAATTCCTTGGCATCCGATCCTCCACTGCCTTCTATTTCGAGCTGATAAGGAACTTTATTTTTGTTGGCAATGTCGATAATCCGGTTTATATAGGATCGTCGCGGAATTAAACTATCACGCATGCTAATTACCGGACCCTTGGCATAATGCACCCCGTCTGAAATCCAGGAGATATCCGAAATCAAGGCTTGTGAAATGTTATATTTTTCCTGTAAGTGTTTTTGTAAATAGGAAACACTGCCTCCACCATGCTCTTCCCAGCTACTGAATACAATGGCCCCGTTTTTTAAAGTTTCGGCTAAACGTAAGGCGTTATAAATTCCCAAACGGTTATCCATATAACAACATTGGATGTGATTGGCATCCTCCCTCCAATTGGCTTTAAATACCAATTCGGTGCCGCGTTCAAAATCGCGTTTACCGATATATTCCAAACTTTTATAACCTGTTTTTTTTTCTTCTACACTTTTTAGTTCTACTTCCTGTTTGCCTATACTATCGGAACCAACCAATTTATACCCGCTGGCGGTTTGTGGACCGCCAATCTTCACCAACTGCTTACCATAACGCACGGTAAAGCCAATGCTATCCATATGGGCAAACACCGCCGTTTTTGGTTTTCCGAAAATTAAAATAATATTATCCTGAAATCCTTTGCCATGAATCACTTTCACTTCATGTTTCCAAGTTTTGGCTTGTTTTTTTACGTATTTTAAAATAAAATCCTTCATGGCCACTTCATTACCACTTGGGGCATGTATGCCACACAGCGTTTTAAGTAAATCGTATTGGCCGCTTGTTTTTTTCTTTTCCATGTGTTGTTTATTAAGTTTTAATGCATGCTCATGAATTTTAATTTGGATGCGTAAATATCTTCAAACTTTTTTTCGAGTTGTTCTGAATGCTGTTTTTTTATCTGAAACACAATGCTATTTGTTTCTAAATAATCGGTAGCCAGAATTTTGGCCTGATTCTGTTTTAATAAGCGCATCACCGCATTGGTATCTTTAAAATCAAATTCAACCATGTATTCAAAATAAATGAACTGCTCTACAATCGGTGCTTGCCCCAAAACCTCAGCGGCAGCTAATTTATAGGCATTTATCAAGCCATTCACACCTAACAAGGTCCCTCCAAAATAGCGCACCACAACCACCAGCACATCTGTTAGGTCCTTGGCCTGTATTTGCGCGAGAATGGGCTTTCCCGCAGTGTTACTTGGCTCACCATCGTCGTTGGCTCGAAAGGCATTTTTATCGGCACCCAATCGCCAAGCGTAACAATGATGTGTGGCTGAGGGGTGTTCTTTACGCAAATGGTTTAAGCACACTTTTATTGCGGCTTCCGATTTTACCGGAAAGGCAAAAGCCAGAAATTTTGACCCCCGGTCCTTAAACAGGCCTTCTGCCGCAGCACTAATGGTATAATACGAATCGGAGAAAAGCATACAATTACCTGTAAATTTAACCTATTAGCAGGGAAAATAAAATTTAATTACTTTCGTTACATGATCAGGCAGTTTGCAATTTTTATTGGATTTCTGTTTTTAAACTTGCTCTCAGGCAGTGCCCAAAACCTGTATTATAAAACCCTAAATGCGCAACTCGTAGCTCCATTTTACGATACAGCCCATCGGGTTGAATTAAAAAATATTGACTCCACCTCTAGTATCAAAAAACAAATCGATTATGTTTTAAAATTTTACCCCAAAATGCTGGTTAAAAACATACTAGTGGATTTTAAAAAATCGGCTTCCGTTGCTAAAACACGACCGAAGTTTTCATCCATTTTTAAAAGTCCCGTTCAAAGGGTTTACAAAATTACCTTTAGTAAAGGCACTAATTCTACACTCGATTCAGTAGTATTGGAGAATTTAACTTTTAATTCGCAAATCGGTCTCATTGCCCACCAAATAAGCATCATAGAGGACATGAGCACCGGTGGCTTTTTTAATTTTGTGGCTTTTTATTTTAAAAACCTAACACATGCCGGTATAAAACGAATTTACTTAGATGCCGAAGAAAAAACCATAGAAGTGGGATTAGGTTATCAATTGTTAGACCTCAATAAGGAAAATCTCGAAAATTTAAAAATTGAAAACTGGACAGATACCAAAGGCTATACCAATTACATGCGGCATTATAAAAACCGACCCATGAAACCTTCACGCGTTATTAATTTTATTAATGACATGCCGGTTTACGTGGCGCATCCATACAAATAAACAGTCTTTTCTTCTTACACCTTAAACATTCATAAGTAATTCTAAAATGTCATGGTTCGACAGGCTCACCATGACACACTACTGGTCATCCTGAGCCCTTTGCACTGAGCGCAGTCGATGTGCTGTCGAAGGCTGGTCATCCTGAGCTTGTCGAAGGATGGCAATGGTCGGCATGGTTCGACAGGCTCACCATGACAAACTAATGGTCATCCTGAGCCCTTTGCACTGAGCGTAGTCGAAGTGTTGTCGAAGGATGAGCCCTTTGCACTGTGCGCAGTCGAAGCGCTGCCGAAGGATGAATAAGATAATGGCACGACCGTAAACAAAAAAAACACAGAGCTTTCACCCTGTGTTTTTAAGATATAATTGAATAACTAAGAATTGTTCGAACGGAAATTAAAATTCTGATCAATTACATTTTAAACTAGAAATCGTGAATAACGCGCCACTGACCATAGCGGCATCCCCGTGCAGACCTGACTTAGAGAGGGTTTTGGGTGGGGGCAAAAGGCTTGTAGCCTTTTGAGCCGGACTGTGCGTGAGCCTTGACCAATAGGGCAAAGACCCCGCACCAAACTACCCGCTCTTAGGCAGGGCAAGCGGGATAAAGCAGGGCAAAAGGCTTGTAGCCTTTTGAGCCAGCTTGTGTGTTAGCAGGGCCCCCTGAAGCGAAAGGCTACCAAAAATTACCCAAAGCCTTTCTGCTTCAGGGGGAGGCGCCAAAAAAAACACAGAGCTTTCACCCTGTGTTCTTTAAAATACTTGTATAAAACAATTAACGTAAATACAACATCTCTCTGTACTTCGGAAGCGGCCAAGTGGCATCATCCACAATACCTTCCAACTTATCTACATTATAACGCATGGTGTCAAAAAACGGTTTTACCTTGTCGCAATAGGCATGTGCTTGTTTTTCGGCTGAATCTAAAGTATTGGCTTTTTTGCGCTCTTCAGTCATCGCGTCTGCTTCCGTTTTAATGGTAGTTACACGATCAGAAATTTCTTTAATCAATTCTATTTGTGTTTTTGCTACCGTTTTAAAATCATCTGCACTCATGAATTCTTTCATGCCTCGCACCGAATCAACCAGGTTTTTTTGGTAATTCAAAGCAGCAGGAATGATTTGATTATTCACCATATCAGCAATGATCCTCGACTCGATCTGAATTTTTTTGGTATAAGTTTCTAAACTTATCTCATGACGGGCTTCTAACTCAATGTGATTTAAAATCCCCAAAGACTCAAATAATGCTTTTGATTTTTTTGAGGTCATAGCCTCTAATGCGCCCGGTGTGGTTGGAATATTATTGAGACCGCGTTTTTTAGCTTCTTTTTTCCATTCATCTCCGTAACCGTTTCCTTCAAAACGAATGCGTTTACTTTCGATGATGTATTTTTTTAAGGTCTGGAAAATAGCTTCATCTTTTTCTACTTTATCATTGATCAAGGTATCTACTTCATTTTTAAAAGCAATGAGTGATTCAGCAACAATGGCATTTAACACGGTCATTGGCCAGCCGCAATTTGCGCTCGATCCAACAGCTCTGAATTCAAATTTATTTCCGGTGAAGGCAAAAGGGGAGGTTCTGTTTCTATCGGTATTGTCCAATAAAATATCTGGAATTCTACCGATGTTCATTTTTAAGGCGGTTTTTTCTTCCGGACTCATTTTCCCGCTGTGTATAGCTTTTTCAAGATCGTCCAATACTTTTGATAATTGGTCACCTAAAAATACCGACATGATAGCAGGAGGTGCTTCGTTGGCTCCTAGTCGGTGATCGTTATTGGCAGAGGCAATGGAAGCACGCAACAAATCAGCATGTTCGTAAACAGCTTTCACAGTGTTCACGAAAAAAGTAAGAAATTGTAAATTGGTTTTAGGGGTTTTACCCGGTGATAATAAGTTTTTACCGCCTGTTGTGGCCAAGCTCCAGTTATTATGTTTACCACTGCCATTCACACCGGCATATGGTTTTTCATGTAACAATACTCTGAAGTTATGACGGATGGCCACTTTTTCCATCACATCCATTAATAATTGGTTGTGATCAACCGCTAAGTTAGCCTCTTCAAATACCGGAGCACATTCAAACTGAGCAGGGGCTACTTCGTTGTGACGGGTTCTAACCGGTATGCCTAACAAATGTGACTCGTATTCAAAATCACGCATGTAAGCCGATACACGCTCTGGAATAGAACCCCAGTAATGATCTTCTAGCTGTTGTCCCTTTGCCGGAGCATGACCAAATAAGGTACGACCGGTTTGTTGTAAATCGTAACGAATATTATACAAAGCCGAATCCACTAAAAAATATTCTTGTTCCCAGCCCAGTGTCGCAATTACTTTAGTAACGTTTTTATCAAAATACTGGCATACTTCGGTTGCCGCTTTATCTAATACATGTAAAGATTTTAATAAAGGTGTTTTAAAATCGAGCGCTTCGCCTGTATAAGAAACAAAAATGGTTGGAATACATAAAGTATTTCCCCAGATGAAGGCCGGTGAAGTGGGATCCCAGGCAGTGTATCCACGGGCTTCGAAAGTATTACGAATACCACCATTTGGAAATGAGGAAGCATCGGGTTCTTGCTGTACTAATTGATTACCGCTGAAACGCTCAATGGCACGGCCACCGGCAATGGGTTCAAAAAAACCATCATGCTTTTCGGCGGTAGCGCCCGACAAGGGCTGGAACCAGTGTGTAAAGTGCGTCACATGTTTACTTTGTGCCCAGGCTTTCATAGAAGCGGCGATTTGATCGGCCATTTTACGCTCTACAATAGAACCTTGGTTAATGGAGTGCTGAATGCTATCGAAAGCTTCTTCCGATAAATATTCGCGCATGGCATCTAAACCAAACACATCTGAACCATAATACTGTGAAACCGATTGATTGGTTTTATTTAATTCAACTGGAACGCGATTTACAACGTCCTGGAGGGCTAAAATTCGTCTGCTAGTCATTATTTATCTATTTTCTGTCAAAAATACTAAAAAAAGAGGGGGTGTAACTCAAAATTATCAACTTTTTTGATAAATAATTGACTTTTTGTGGGGGTAGACTGACAAAAGTCACATTTTTATAATTGAGACGGTTAAAACTTGTTGAATTTAAAGTCCCTTAAAGATTTTCACATGTTTTTAAACCACCCTTCGATGCTTCGACAAAGCTCAGCATAAACTTGCTCAGGGCGGGCAATAGAAACATAGGCTCAGCTTTGCGCAGAAGACATAGAGCCACATAGCATTTGAAGCAAAGCTTCAAATGCTATGTTTTATTTTTTATGGTTTTTGCTTTTCGTTTTTTCCAATGTCTACTTAGTATCTATTTGGAAAAAAAATAGGATAACGGGAGAAAATAGTTTCGCTCGCGAAACTCCCTATGTGTATCTTCTAGGCACACAGAAAAATGAAAACTACTTATCTATGCCTGCCCTGAGCTGGTCGAAGGGTGGTAAAAAAAACCTATCTGCAGTGCACCTCCGTGTCCTTTGTGATACACTTTGTGCTCATAGTGGTAATACATCCCGCGATAATGTTTCGCTTGCGAAACACAGTATGGTGAGCCGGTCGAACCATCTTTGTGTTCTCCATTAGGCACACAGAAAAATGAAAACTTTGTTTCTATGCTTGCCCTGAGCCGGTCGAAGGGTGGCTAAATAAATTCGTAATACTGAGTAAAATAGTTTCGCTTGCGAAACTCCCTATGTGTATCTTCTAGGCACACAGAAAAATGAAAACTATGTATCGATGCTTGCCCTGAGCCAGTCGAAGGGTGGTAAAAAAGTTTGGACGAACTAACGCAGCACCAATTTTTTCACACTGCTTTCTTTATCCGTAGTTACTTTTACAAGCACAACCTGATTGTGAAGGTCAATGTTCAAGCGCGTTGTATTCTCTAAACCATCCACTTGAATGTCTTTTATTAATTGCTGACCCATGATATTATAAACGCCAATAGTAGCGTTGGTTTTTTGCTCGAAACTGGTTTTTACGAAAGCACCCTCGTTATCTTGCGCTATGAGAATGCTTGAAGCAAATTCATTTTTAGCCATACCAACCGTATTTAAACTTTCATCCTTACACATAAATAATTCAAAGCGCGGTACCGAAGTAGTATCACTAATTTGACAAACATAAGTGCCCTGACGTAAATCAGTATAGGTGTTGGTGAGTTTATCTAAGAGGCCGAGACACGCATTTACTCCTTCAAAATCTTCAGAACTAATGGTATAGCTGCCTGTGGTACTAACTTTCACAAGTAATGGTATTTTCTTTGCTTCGTATAACAGAGGAATCGAATTAATTGAATAATTTTTATTTAAATCATCCCGACTTGAAATTGTTGTATAATGGGTATAAGTTCCCGGATAGCCAATATAACCCGGTGATTGAAAGATTTTGTGCGCATCCCAATCCATATCAAAATGTGGTGTAGCGTCTTTATGTATTCTAAAAACGGTCGCATCCCAATCATTGGCTCCTTTTAATTTAATTCGAAATATTTTTCCTATATCATTATTTGAACTTGTTCTTAACAAAGGTGTTGTACCAGTATTTGCGTTGGTTTTTATACTTTCATCATAAGTTAAACTTCCAGCGCCATTAGCAACAACATAGAATCCTTGTCCTGCCGGAATATTATCACCAATTTGGAGTTAGTAGCTTTGAGTGGACAAAAAAGTTAAGCTGATAAGCTGTAACTTAAAGTCATGAAAAAAGAAAGAATCTTTTACAGTAAAGAGTTTAAACTCAAGGCTGTCGAATTATGCAACCAAAGAGGCAGTGTTGCCAGTGTT
>CANKBS010000027.1 GCA_947480015.1 Sphingobacteriaceae bacterium | reverse complement strand
TCAATCACAAATTCCCCATGAGATGGATTAGGATAGATTAACAAACGAGCGCCATTACTTGAATAATTATCGACACCCAAACATAAACTTACATTTAAAACAAACGAGCCTTGATTTACACAACCATTTTGATCAATGCCTTGAACGGTATAAGTTGTGGTAAGCGTTGGACTAACGACGATACTTGTTCCGGTTTGTGCTGTATTCCAGGTGTATGAATTAGCACCACTTGCAACTAATTTAACGGTTTCATTGATACAAACGGCAGAAGATGGTGAAGCAATAGTTACATTAGGCAATGGATTTACAGTTACTAAAACAGATGCTGCACTATTACAGGTTCCTGAGCTTCCAATAACCGTATAGGTTGTGCTTACTGTTGGAGCAAGAATGACTGTATTTGTATTTACACCATTGCTCCAATTATAATTTGAAGCGCCATTAGCGGTTAGTGTAATTAATCCACCTACACATGTAGAAGTGTTTCCATTGATTGTTACCGTTAAAATATTCACCACACTTACCGTAGCCACGGCAGGTAAAAGAGCCGCGCAACCTTGTGCACTTGTTCCTGTAACTGTATAATTACTAGTAGAAACAGGGGTTACAATATTTGATCCCGATGAATACGTATAGCTAGTTGCGCCTCCCGGTGTTAAGGTAAATGAATTACCCGGACAAACGGCCCCGCTAATAACGGTAATTGTTGGCAATGGATTTACAGTAAGAATCACAAAAGCGGTATTTGAACAGCCGTATAAATCGGTGCCAATAACACTATAATTAGTTGTTGTAGAAGGTGTAATACTAATACTCGAAGTCGCTGAAGCACCCCAGGTATACGTATTAGCGCCGGTTGCTGTTAACACCGCACTTTGACCAGAACATAAAACAGAATTTCCAACAATGGATACCAGAGGAAGTTGATTTACATTCACCACAATCATAGCTGGCACGGTTGACCGACAACCAACCGGATTAGTACCGGTAATAGAATAGGATATTGTTCCAGATGGGCTCAAGGTAATAGAACCGGGTGCATTATATGAATTCACCCCGTTATTGTAAGTATAGGTTGAAGCGCCGCTAACGGTTGTTGTAAAAACATCGCCATAACATATAGCACCGCCTGTAGCCGTAATTACAGGTAATGCAATCACAGTCACCGTTCCAAAAGCAGGTGATGATGAGGTGCAACCAAGTGCATTCCTTCCCATAACCGTATATGTCGTATTGGCCGCAGGAACTACATTGACAAGTCCACCCGGTACAACTGTATAGGTGCCGCCTACTCCCGAACCGGTTGGATTGAGACTAAATACTTTCCCTGCACAAATCGATCCGCTTGAAACCGCGATGGTTGGTAAGGCAATCACTAAGAGATTGGCCAAAGCCGGAGCTGTTGACACACATCCCAATGAATTCGTTCCTGATACCGAATAAATGGTATTTGCTAATGGACTAACTGTAAACATACCGCTTGGTAGAACATTGTATGAACCACCGGCGCCTGCTCCTGAAGGTGACAGCGTAAATGAGCCTCCGAAACATAAAGAGCCGCTGTTGACACTTATAATAGGCGTCGTGTAGACCGCTACCGCCGAAATAATTGTGTTAGTTCCCAAACAACCCTGAGCACTGGTTCCTGTTACATTATAATTCGTGCTAATAGGCGGAGAAACTAAAAAAGGGCCAGATCCCGGAATTCCACCAACCGTATAAGTTCCAAGAACACCCGCGCCGAAAGGAATAATGGTTGCCGTTTGTCCGGCGCACATGGTTGGGTTATTTACGGAGAGTATTGGTAAAGTATAAACTGTAACAGCAGCAACCGGTGTGTTGGATGAAATACAACCTAATGAATTAGTGGCTGCAACTGTATAGTTTGTAGTGCTTAATGGTGAAAGAACAAAAGGACCTGCACCAGGTGTGCCTCCTAAGGTATAAGTAGCCAAAGCTCCTGCACCGCTTGGACTAAGCGCAACATTATTACCAACACACAAGCTTGCATTGTTGACTGAAATAACAGGTAATGGGTTAATTGCAACATTCGCTACAAAAACATTTGATGACACACAGCCATTTACATCGGTACCTGTTATAGAATAATTACTACTACTTGCGGGAGTCACGACAAATAAATTACCACTAATGGTATAGCTAGCAGCTGCTGTGGGCGCCATAATTGGAACAATGGTGAAAGAACTACCGAAACAAACAGAACCGCTGTTAGCAGTAACCAAAGGCAGGGCATTTACAACTACATTGGAAATAGCCATATTGGATGAAGGGCAACCGTAAACACTTTGGCCAGTAACTGTGTAATTAGTGCCAATTAATGGGGAAACAGTGAAATTATTACCGGATATGGAATACGTATTAGCGCCACTTGGGCTAATAACAAAAGGTTGCCCGGCACAAACCATTCCACTGTTAACCGAAATGTTAGGCAGTGCATTTACAGTAATACTAGAAATACCCAAGGCACCTGTACCACAAATATTAACCCCACCAACGCCAAACGTATAAACGCCAACAGCAACTCCTGAAAGATTTGCCGAGAAATTAGTGGATGTGGCGCCTGAAACAGTTGATGAGCCCGCAGGCAAAGTCCATGCATACGAAGTTGCACTTGCTATGGCTGAAATACTATAATTTTGCGTAGAAGCATTTCCAAGGCAAATGGCATTTGTAGTAGATGAAATAGCACCCGGTGCACTTGGTCTTGCGCAAATTTCGAGCAATTGAGTATACGCAGGTAAACTACCGTTCGTTCCAATAAAATCAAACTTTTTTGTGTACGTATTTGTAGCAATGCTATATTCAAACAATACACCCAACGAATTAGATCCACCGGAAAAAGTTACACCGTATAAATTACCATTTACTGTGCGAATGAGCGAACCTAAAGGCAAACTACCAGTTAAGGCTACCATGTCAACTTTTTTAGTATAGGTATTGAGTGATACATTGTATTCAAAAATGACACCCAAATCATTGGCTCCACCTGTTTTTGTCATACCATATAAAATTCCAACAGTAGGCGTCCGAACCAACGATCCTGAAGGTTGACTTCCTTGGGCAACACCGGCCGTTCCGGTAAAATCAACTTTTTTAGTAAAGCTATTTAAATTTGGATCATATTCAAATATCACACCCAAATTATTTGTACCGCCGGCAATTGTCATGCCGTATAATTTACCTGAGGACTCAACTAAGGAGCCATAAGCACTATAGCCACTCGCCGCTAACAAATCTATCTTTTTTGTATAAGTATTTGTTGCAGGGTCAAATTCAAATAATACACTGCTGCCGCTAATAACTTGTCTTGTCAAGCCATACAATTTATTATTCCCGCTAAATTCAACCAGTGAACCATAAGGAACGCCACCAGGCGCAAGTCCTGCAGCGCCAGTGAAATCAACACGTTTTGTATAGGTGTTGGTTGAAATATCATAATCAAATAATGTACCCAAGGCACTGTTACCTCCTGCCGAAGTTAAGCCATATAATTTTCCGGTTAAACTCGATTGCACCAATGAACCAAAAGGCGAACTACCATTTGTGCTACTTAGGTCAACTTTTTTTGTATAGGTACTTAAGGCTTTGTCATATTCGAAAAGCACACCCAAATTATTGAGACCCCCTACAGAGGTTAAACCATATACTTTTCCATTATTTGCTTGAATCAAATGCCCATTTGGAAACCCACCATTAGAACTATTAAAATCAACTTTCTTAACAAACGCATTGGTGGAAATCTGATAATTAAACAAAGCGCCAGCGTTGGTAGCTGCGCCATTTTGTGTCATCCCATATAATTTGCCTGTCGACACCTGAATCAGAGAACCTAAAGGCAAACCACCTGTACTTGCGCTAACCAAATCAATTTTTTTAGTATACGTAGGCCCGCTCAAATCGTATTCAAACAAAGCCCCAACATTGCCTGCAGCGCCTGATCTAAGCATTGCATAGAATTTACCATTCGTCGCCTGAAGTAGATCCCCGGTTGGATTAGCGCCCGTTCCGCCAACACCACTGGTAAACTCCATTAATTTAAGATAAGCGTTAGTGCTTATACTGTATTGAAAAACAACCCCAACGTTTGCAGCACCACCTTGTGCTGTCATTCCATATAAATTACCATTGCTGGCCAAAATCATTGAGCCTTGCGGATTAGCACCAATATTAGCACCGGTAGTTCCGGTCAAATCAACTTTACTTACAAACACATCATTAATATGATCGTATTCGAAAATTGTCCCTAAATTATTTGCGCCACCTGAACTTGTTAATCCATATAACTTAAGACCTACTTTTACTAGTTGCCCAAACGGACTTGATCCAGAAGCTGCTCCGCCAATTCCTGTAAGATCGACCTTCTTAGTATAGGTATTCGTAGAATAATTATATTCAAAAACAACACCCACATTATTAGCTCCACCAAAACGTGTAACACCATATAACTTCCCGGTATTCGATGGATCTTCCATTAAGGTTCCAAATGGCTGAGCACCAATGGCCGTTCCAATTGTTCCGGTGAAGTCAACCTTTTTTGTATACGTATTGCTTGCAGGGTCGTATTCAAAAATAACACCCAAGTTGCCCGAACCTCCTAATTGAGTCATACCGTAAAACTTCCCGTTATTAGCTTTTATGAGAGAACCTTTAGGGTTGGATCCCATTGTAGAACTCAATTCTATTTTACGCGTGTAAATGTTCGTTGCAGTATCATACTCGAACAACACACCAACATTAGTTACTCCACCGGCATTGGTTAACCCATAAAGTTTTGAATTTCCATTGGAAACTAATTTACTAAATTGTGGATTTGCACCAGGACTTCCAGTAAAACTATATTGAGTTGCAATACCCGTACTTCCTGTTGGTAAACTATAAATTGTACCGAATCCATCACCACCATTGGCGGTCAAACCCCATAATTCAGACTGAGCATTAACAAAATTACCCGAGGCATTTAAGGCTACCATTAAGATCACTAAGCATGTTTTCTTCATATCGTTGGGGGATTGATATATTAAAATTAGTAAAAAAACAGAAACCCTACAAGCAACTATGCTGTGAATTTCATACGTTAAATTCTAAAAAAAAAGTTTTTCCTTTTTATGCTTTTTTTTAAACCGAATAAAAAAGGCTGCATTACCCTTTAGCAATGCCGCAAGAAGGCTTTAACAAGTTAATCATTTCAGAAACATTGCATTATTCAAATGCTCGTGTAACTAAAATGATTGTTATCATTGTTTAATAATCTTTAGAGTCTTAAATTGTTTGTTTGCATAAAAACTCACAAAATAAATTCCATTGTTATACTCGTTCAGATGGAACTGATTTTCACCTTCAAGCAATTCCAGTTCTGAAACAATTTGACCCAATGAATTAGAAATTTTTATGTTAACTCCTTTGCTTGTTTTAATCACAAAATCACCATTGTTAGGGTTGGGCAAAATTGTGATGAGTGAAGTTAATTCTTCCCACAAATAATCGACATGAGCACAAGTACTTACACTTTGGGTAATGGCAAGGGTATTCGTACAACCATGACTATCCATACCGGTAAGCGTATAATTCGTTGTACGTAACGGGCTAACTACAATAACTGCTGTATTTGAACCGTCGTGCCAAGTATAGGAACTTGCACCGCTGCTAGTAATGGTAGCGCTTTTACCGACGCATAGTAAATTGTCAGATGTTGTTATGGTTAAACTTGGCAATGGATTTACAGTTACCATAAAATAACTTGTATCGGCACAAGTGCCCGTTGCACCAATAACTGAGTAAGTTGTTGAAATACTAGGTGTAACTACGGTTGTCGTGGTGAAACTTCCGGTACTCCATGAATATGAATTTGCACCGGAAACGGAAAGACTAGCTGCGCTTCCTGAACAAACCAAACTGGTGCCACTTACCGCAATTGTTACATTGTTTTTTACACTTACCGTAGAAACTGCTGCCAATGCCGACACACAACCATTAGCATTAGTGCCATAAACTGAATACGTGGAAGTTACAGCAGGACTAACCATATTGGTTCCACCAGAAAACGTATACGATATTGCACCTGATGCAATAATAGCGAATGAGCTGTAAGGACACACGCTTCCTGAATTAACCGAAATGGTTGGTAAACTATTTACGGTTATTAGAATTACAGACTGGGCATTACAGCCATTAGCAGCGGTAGCTATTACAGAGAAATTACTGGTTGTGGCAGGACTGACATTCAAGAATGGACCATTTGCATTGGTATTCCAAGTATACGTGGAGGCTCCACCGGCAATTAAATTTGCGGTTTGACCAATACAAAGCGTTGTATTACCCGCAATGGTTAATATTGGATTTGAACCCACGACAACCGCTGCAACAGCGGTATTTGATGACATGCAGCCGAAACTATTTGACCCTGTAATAGCGTATGAGCTGTTAACTAAAGGACTTACGGTTTGTGATCCACTAGAATAAGTATAAGTGATTGCTCCACTTGGTGATAATGTGAACACATTCCCCGGGCAAACAGAACCGTTAGCAACCGAAATGATCGGTGAACTTATAACCGTTACTGTAGCAACCGCAGTGTTTGACGAAACACAACCCAAAGCGTTAGTTCCAGTAACAGAATAATTTGTTGTTGCAAGTGGACTTACATTCACTGTTCCACCGGAATAGGTATAAGTAAGCGCGCCAGTGGGTGATAAAACGAATATTGAACCCGAACAAACCGTGCCTCCGTTAATACTGACAAGTGGTTGAGCTAGCACTGAAACGGTTATCACTGCAGTGTTAGAAGAAACGCATCCTAAAGAACTTGTTCCTGTTACCGAATAATTAGAGTTAGCAAGTGGTGCCACTGTGTTAGAACCTGAGGAATATGTATAAGTTAAAGCACCAGAAGGATTAATGGTAAAACTACTAGCAGAACACACGCTACCATTGGAAGCAACAATAAGCGGCAATGGATTTACTGAAATAGATGCAACACCCGGCACTGAAGAAATACAACCCAAAACGTTAGTGCCTGTTACCGAATAATTAGTGTTACTTAGTGGGGACACCACATAGGAACCACCAGAAATGGTATATGTAGCCGCTCCTCCAGGCACAATGGTATAAGATTTACCTGCGCAAATGGCACCGCTATTCACAACAATTACAGGCGCAGCATTTACAATAACATTTGAAATGGCGGAGCCGGTTGAAACACAACCCAAGGCACTTGTTCCAGTCACATAATAACTGGTATTAACCAAAGGTGATACGACATTGGTTCCGCTGGAATAGGAATAGGTGGCGGCTCCACTTGGTAACATGGTAAAAGATGAACCGGCACAAATATTTCCACTATTCACGGATATCACAGGTAAGTTACCGACAACAATTAATTTTGAAACAGTATTTATACAACCTGTAATAGTATTGGTTCCTAAAGCACTATAAGTAGCTCCAACAGTAGGGGTAATGGTTACAACAGAATTGGTAGAACCTGTGCTCCATAAATAAACGCTAGCGCCAGAAATAGTTTGGGTTATTGATGAGCCGTTACACGCTGCGCTTGGTCCGCTGATGGATAAAACAGGCAAGCTGTTAACCGTTATGTTGGAAATACCCGGCCCATTCGAAACACATCCTAATAAACTGGTACCAGCTACTGAATAGGAGCTGCTGATAGTTGGATTAACCACTGCAGAGGCGCTTGAATAAGAATAACTTGAAGCACCTGAAGGAACAAGGGTAAATGAACTACCGATACAAATAGTTCCATTACCAACCGTTACAGTTGGGGTTGGATTAACAGTAATGGGTTTTGTTATTGCCGACGAACAAGCAAAATTATTGCTGACATTAAGCGTATAAACAGCACTTACTGCAGGAGAAACAGAAATGGTTGATGTTGTTATCCCACCGGGCAACCATGAAAAACCACTGTAACTAGCAGTACAGTTAGTCATTCCATTTACCCAAGCAGCAGCTGTGTTCATGTTTGTTAACACACCATGATAATCATTATAAGACAAGTCGGCTGAGCTACTATTACCAGGGCCGTCTTCAAATTTATAATATGCGCATAAACCGGGTTCGTTACCTAATAAACAACTGTTCATGTCAGCCGCAATAGCTGTTGACGTTCTGGCCACATTCCAAATTCTCACATCATCAATTGTTCCGGTAAAGTTATTAGGAGCTTCTGCAACCCAATAATTAGCCAAGCCTATTTTAAAAGTACCCAGATTCGTTTGATTAGGGGTGTAACTTACACTACCTGTGTGATCCACGCCATCTACATACATTTTACCAACATTTACTGCACCGGCGCCATAGTTCCAAACCACTGCCACATGATGCCAGGTACCATCATTAATAACAATATTACCCGGAATATAATTATTTCCCCAGCCTACAAAAGTTGGTATTCCACTTGCATCAAGATACAACGATTTTTCACCCGGTTCCCAAGTTGTGTTGGAATTGGCGCAATTTACAATACCTAGGGAGTAACCCGTTGTTTTAACCCATGCTTCAATGCAAAAATCACCTTGAGCCAATTCGGTAATATTGGCGTTTGTTTCTACATAATCATCAAGGCCATCAAAATTTAATCCATAAGAGGCAATGAGTTGACTGGCCGACAAAGTAGTGGATCGACCGGAACAAATAATGGAACTGGAGGCAGAAACACTGAGTACTGGACTTGCACTAACAATTAATTTTCTTATTACAGAATGCGAGCAACCGGTTATTGAATTTTGTGCAATAGCTGAATAAGTAGTACTAATACTTGGGGTAGCACTAATGGTTAGAGAAGTTGAACCAGTATTCCATGAGAAACTAGTGGAGGCTCCCGAAATGGTTACGGCCTCTGCGATTGGGTTTCCTAAGCAAACCGAGGTGTTTCCACTTAAGGCCAAGGTTGGAGCAGAAATAACATTCACTTGTTGAGTAGCGGTGTTCACACAGCCAAAAATATTAGCCCCGGTAACGGTATAAGTTTGTGATGTTGTTAATGGAAACGATACATTATCCGTAACTCCGCCTGACCAAGTATAGGTTACTGCGCCATAAGCCTTAAGCGTTAAACTACTATTCTGGCAGGCTGTAATGGCCGCCGGTGTTTTCGTTTGATAACGAATATGGAGTGTTGCGTTGTAAATAAAACCTTGCCATCCACCCCAACCCGCAAAATACATTTGAAAAACATTTGTCCCACCATAAATATAATTCGGAAATGGCTTCGTGCTCCTAATATTAAAAGTTTGAATATAATGTTGATAGCTCGCATAACCAATTCTTGTTCCTGCCAACTGAAAATCAGCATTATATCCTGTGCCGCCCCATCCTTGATCCACTCCATCACAAGTGAGATCAACACCAGTAATGATAGCGCCAAGTGGTAATGGATCGGTAAATGTAAAATTCCATGGACTCCAGTTGGAATTAATTGTTTGTCCACTTCCTATCACATAGTTTACTGTAAACTGACTAGGGCCGGTTGTTACTGTTGGGTTAACATTATTAGAAATTACAATTAGTGGCGACCTAACAAAACTCGCGCCACAGGTATTGGTTGCTGCAGCAAAATAAGTATACGAACCGGTTGAAAGGTTTGGCGTCGTATAATTTGTACCGGTAGCCAGCGCAGTGGTGGTGGTTGCATTAGCATACCAACTCACGGTATTTGTGCCACTTACCGCAAACAATGTGGTGTTGTTTCCGTTACAAATATTTAATGTTGACCAAGCGCCAACATTAATAGGGGCTCCAGCAGGGCAAGGATCCATCACCCATAATTCACTTAATACGTTATGATTAGCATTTACATCGAAACCATATCCTCCAAATAACCAAAATTTACCGGAGGCGTCTTTCCAACTTACACGAAAATATCCTGAACCTGGATCACTTGAAAGTGCCGTTACACTCTGTGTGCCATAAGCACCTGCTATTTCATTATAAACGCCACGAATCCATGACCATTGATTAGTAGTAACGTTAAATTTCCAAACTTCATTTAAATTATGTGGGCCACCGGCATTATTAGTTATACCAAATCCACCTTGAAGGACTAAGTTACCGCTGTTATCCGCCCAATTCGTGCATTGGTATCTGCCACCAGGATGATTAGCCGATGCGGGAATAGTTTGTGTACCATTAACTGAAACAGCATTTCCCACATTCGAACCTTTCACCCAAGCCCACTGATTGGTTGAAACCGTGTATTTCCAAACATCACTTAAGTAAGTTGAATTATTCACAGCGTCTTTACCATAACCGGCAAACAACCATAAATTACCACTGTTATCTTTCCATGAAGTGGCACCATATCGTGAACCGGGGTAATTGCCCGAAGTTGGAACGCCTTGTGTTCCGTAAATTCCATAATCATCGCGTGCACTAGCTCCTTTTACCCAGGTCCATGTGTTAGCACTAGGATCAAATTTCCAAAGATCACTCAATGCCGACTGACCCGAACTTGCATCAAAACCATAACCTCCAAAAAGCCATAAATTTCCACTGTTATCTTTCCAGCCATTACTTAATCTTCTGGCACCCGGTATGTTAGTTGCCGAAGGGACCCCTTGTGTTCCATATATACCTATCTGATCACTCAAATTACTTCCACCCATCCAGGTCCATTGATTTGTACCCACACTATATTTCCATAAATCATTTAGGTTGTCATTACTTCCAAAAGCGTCATAACCTAAACCACCAAACATCCAAAGATTACCAGTATCGTCGGTCCAAGTAACCGGATAGGATCTGGCCCCTGGGTTATTGGTGCTACTTGGAGTTCCCAAAGTGCCATATAAACCCGACTGATTAGTATTATTTGGACCATTAACCCAAGTCCACTGATGTGTAGTAGGATTTAATTTCCATAAATCGTTTAATCGTCCGTATAACAAAGAAGAAAAGCCATTTCCACCAAACAACCATAAATTTCCACTAAGGTCCGTCCATGTTGCGGAACCTTCGCGCGAACCTGGTAAGTTAGACGTAGCCGGTGTGCCTTGAGTGCCATAAACGCCAATGGCATTAATTGTGTTGGCGCCTTTTACCCAAGTCCACTCCTGTGCGAAAGCAGTGCGGTGCAAACTAAGCACAAAAAGAGAAAGCATTATCGTTTTCTGAATTTGGAATAATCTAGTCATGTTTTTTTATTGTTGTGTCTTATTTGGATTACTTCTAGTTAAGCACCAAGTAAATATATAAAAAAAAGTTTTAAGACGAACAAATCCTTAAAATCCCCTAAATCGATTTAGAATTAAACCGAAAAAAAGCGGATAAAAATCAACCGCCGTTCACTAATAACAAATAATTAGGCTTTTATCAATTTAAGCTTTTTGACTCTAAACCTTTTTTGATTTGAACAAATAGCAAGCCGCAGATTTGATTGCTTGCATCAATAATTGTTGTTCCAATATTTACATTTGAATTATAACCAATTTGACACAAAGCGTTTACTAAATGAGTCCTCCCATATAAAACCGGCTATTTTTAAAAGGTAGTCGTTTTTTGCTTTAATTCAAGTTGTAAAAAAGATGGGTGTTACCCAGTTTCGATCAGTAAAAAAAGAATACTTTACTTTAATTATTAGATTTAGCTGAAACTGGTTCTGTAAATTCTCATTCAATTCACTCCACTTCTAAGTGAATTACAAATAAATCGCATTTACCATAATTTTATTCTGAAATTGATTACATTTGGTTTAATACGTGATAAAGAGTTTTGTTTTACGCTGCCTTAATAGATGTTTTATTTTTGACTCTGCATTAACAGCAGGATTTATTAATTCATTCTGCTAGATAAACATTTTTTTTAGCACACTAAAAACAACAACCATAAAAAAACAATGTCCAAATTCATCGCGTATACAATCAGCAATAATTACATCTCTTCTATGCGAATTGATAAGATAATTATCTCTTCAAAAAATAAAAAAGAATCCCATTCGTTTGTAAATTTTTTGTTAAACCTCAGACCAAACAAATTTGTCAATTTGCTTGGTCTTTTAGTGTTAATGTCATCTGGAACTAAGGCCCAAACTCCCGCCTCTAATTTTACCTTGAGTGTATCTCCGGCCTGCATTAATCAAACAGTTCAACTCACAAGTACTTCTTCCAACACACCAACTTCCTGGTCATACAGTGTAAATGGTGTCTTCGTCTCTAGTTTACAAAATCCGGTGCTAACCTTTACAGGTACTGGTAACTATACACTTTCCCTAATAGCCTCAAATGGCAGTGGTGCCGGCTCTCTCGCAACTATTACACTTTCAGTGGCCACTACAGCGCCACTATTTGTTAGTGCCAACTCAGGAACGCTTTGTTCGGGCAACACCTATACGGTTAATGGAGCTGGAGCGTCGAATTATTTTCTGGTGGGCGAGTCCAATTCGTTAACAGGTACTTCGTTCACAGTGAGTCCTCCTGTAACAACCACTTATACACTATTTGGTGTTGCCCCTAATGGTTGCCCTTCTCCAACCGGTTCAACTTTTACAATTACAGTGTTACAAAGCCCTACGCTTGTCGTAAACAGCGGCTCTATCTGCAATGGCTATTCGTTTACATTTTCACCAACTGGCGGCACAACCTATACCTACACGGGTGGATCAGCCGTTGTAAGCCCCACCATAACAAGTCAATATTCGGTAAGCACTGCCGGTACAAATGGTTGTATCGCCAGGGCTGTTTCCACAGTTGTTGTTCTGTCGGCTTCTCTTTCCGTTACGGGTAATACCGCTATTTGCAATGGCTCAAGTACTACCTTAACAGCAACCGGGGCATTAAGTTATAACTGGATTAATTTAGCGAATACGGCAACTATAAGCGTATCACCAACCGTAAGCACAAACTATAGTGTTACTGGACTGGCCGCAAATGGCTGTAGTGCCAGCGTTGTAAGATTGGTCAATGTTACACTGATTCCTACCATTACTGTGAGCGGAAATACAGTAATTTGTAACGGGCAAACAACTAACTTAACAGGCAATGGTGCTACAAGCACTTACAGTTGGTCCTCGGGCGCCATAGCTCAGATCGCAGCACTCAACCCAACTTCAACGACCAACTACATCCTTACTGGAGTAAGCGGGCCTTGCAGCAATACCACTGCTCTTACTGTTTCAGTCAACGCGGTTCCTTCGCTAACGCTAAGTGGCTTAATAATCATTTGCCCGGGGCAAACTACAAGCTTAACGGTTAATGGAGCCAACAACTATAATTGGTCAACCGGGCCGCAAACACAGGTTATTACACTTAGCCCAACGGTTACAACAAGTTATACGGTAACAGGCACCAGTGCAAATTGCAGCAATTCTGCACAGGTTACAATTTCTGTTAAGCCGACTCCTATTTTTACTGTTAACAGCGGCACAATTTGCGCAGGTAAGGGTTTTACCATAGTTCCAATGGGGAACGCTTTAAGCTATAGCTACTCAGGTAATTATGCAACCGTTATGCCATCGCTTAACACCAACTATACCGTTACAGGCATTGGTGCTAATGGTTGCAAGGCCTCGATGGTTTCGGGGGTAACTGTAAATCCACTACCAAACGTTACAATTAGTCCTACTGTTTCCAGCATTTGTTACAATCAGGTAGCAGTGCTAACCGCCGGCGGAGCGACAACCTATACCTGGAATACAGGTTCTAATAACTTCGCGATTATCATTACCCCTACTATCACCACTAATTATACAATAAGCGGCACCGACCCAAATGGTTGCATAAACACAGCTACAGCTTCATTAAAAGTTACCGAGTGTGTAGGTGTTTTGGAGCTAAAGGGCAATCCATCAATCATGACTATTTATCCTAACCCATCGAAAGATTTTGTAACAATAAGTGCCAGTTCTATAAGTGGGAATGGACGCATCGAAATTTACAATGCTCTTGGCGAGATGGTCCGTATTGAAACTCTAAAAGCTAGCCAAACTAGTTTAAACATAAGCCTTTTTTCACAAGGTGTTTATTGTGTAAAGCTATTAGATGATAACAAACTGCTTGCACAATCTAAATTCATTAAAGAATAAAAAGTCGGGGGCATCTCAACGCGTAATTTTCGGTAACTCTATCTCAAAATTCGAAATGGCAGAATATTTCTGCCATTTACATTCTGTCCTATAAAGACTAATTGTCTCCTGTCTTCATTGACTCAAAGAAGTCGTATTTGTATCATTTTTGATTTACTGCGTTTTTCAAGGCCCATACGTGTTTAGAGATCGTTTGTGTTTTTTCAAAGGTTGTTTCTCTAACAATAATGCCTGTACTTTTTGTGAGTACTACTGAGGCTTTGCAACCAAATTAATAAGTTTTAGTCTCTTTACCTTTAGCCATACAATACACATCCGATTCATGTAGAGAATAAATTTTATTACTACCATCCTTTTGTTGTTGCGGGGGTTTGCAAACACAGGAGTTAGGATATAGTTAAGTTACGTTCTTTTTGTATTAATAAAACAATCCGTAAAGTTAGTACTCATATTAAATCAAAGAGCAGTAATTTTCAAACGAAAACGCAATCACTTTTAATTTTTAATTATTTCAATAATGTCGTTAATGATTTTTTTGGCCAAACTATCTGCGGTAGATAAACTCTGACTTTCACTATATATTCGAATTATGGGTTCGGTATTGCTTTTACGCAAATGAACCCACTCTTTATCAAATTCAATTTTAACACCATCAGTGGTGTTAACGGGTTGTTTTTTATATTTTTCTTTAATGTCGTTTAAAACTTTATCAACATCAATCTGAGGTGTTAATTCGATTTTGTTTTTTGAGATGTAATAATTGGGATAAGTAGTTCGCAGCATAGATACCGATTTGCCATATTTTGCGAGGTGCGTTAAAAAAATGGCAATCCCAACTAGTGCATCGCGCCCATAATGAAGTTCCGGTAAAATAATGCCTCCGTTGCCTTCTCCTCCAATAACCGCATTGGTTTCTTTCATCTTTGCAACAACATTCACTTCACCAACTGCCGAGGCCGTATAAACGCCGCCTTGAGATTCGGTTACGTCTCTTAAAGCCCTTGTAGAGGAAAGATTACTAACGGTATTTCCTTTTTGGTTATGGTTTAAAACATAATCGGCTACTGCCACCAAGGTATATTCTTCACCAAACATTTCACCATCTTCACACACAAATGCTAAACGGTCAACATCCGGATCAACACTAATTCCTATATGAGCACGCTGTTTCACCACTGTTTGACTCAAATCCCTCAAATGTTCGGGTAGTGGTTCGGGATTATGTGCGAAATCACCAGTTGTTTCTCCATGAATGATTGTAATCTTTTCAACGCCCAATACCCTAAGCAGCGCAGGTACAGCAATAGCACCACTTGAATTAATTGCATCTAGTACAATAGAAAAATTCGCTTTTTTAACGGCCTCACAGTCCACATAAGGCAAGGCAATTATTTTTTGTATATGCGTGTTGAGAAAATCTGTATTTAACGTATACTTACCTAAATCATTTACTTCTGCATAGGTAAAATCACTCAATTCAGCAATTTTTAAAAGTTGCTGTCCGGCTTGTTCACTAATGAACTCACCCAATTCATTTAAGAGTTTTAAAGCATTCCATTGTTTAGGATTATGACTGGCAGTTAAAATAATACCGCCTTGAGCCTGAAGTTCCGTAACAGCCACTTCAACCGTTGGCGTCGTGCTCAATCCAAGGTCAATCACATTAATTCCTAAACCTATCAAGGTATTACTTACAAGACTCGAAATCATCTCGCCACTCATACGAGCATCACGACCAATAACAACTGTAACTTTAGAGATTTGTTTGTTGTTACCAATAATCCAGGTACCGTAGGCAGATGCATATTTTACTGCATCCAAAGGAGTTAATCCGGCATCGGGTTTGCCGCCGATGGTGCCTCTTATTCCAGAAATACTTTTAATTAGAGTCAAAGCTTTTTTTTTGCTTGGCAAAGATAATTATACTGTAATAATAAATCGCGGTTATGGAAACAAAATTGTGATTTTTTAAGCAATTTAATACATTTGATGATGCAATTAATTGTACTCTTACGTCGTCAAGTATAGATGTCATTCTTTATCCGATCTGCAGTTGTGATTATTCTCATGTTTGTTTTTACAAACAGTTTAAAAGCGCGCTTTGCTTGTAAAGAGATAATCTTTATACATGATTCGGATACACTTGTCGCACTTCTTGAAACACCTAGCGAAATAAATTTGAATGACATTACTAGACCTAGTCCTTTATTTAAGCGTTTCCATTCGAAAAAATCTAAAAACAAAAAAATCACCGCTACCCTACTCGCTTTTCCTTTTCCCTTTGGCATTGTAGGCCTTCACCGCATTTACCTCGGCACTGCTCCCTATGTTCCGATAGTTTATATTGCCAGTTTGGGTGGCGCATTTGGAGTTTTGCCATTGGTTGACTTTTTTGTATTGTTACTGGATAAGAATATCGATAGATTTGCCGATAATAATAAAGTTTTTATGTGGGTTGAGTAGGTGAACCATTATGTGCGGAATAGCGGGAATAATTTTAAAACAATCGGTATCATTTAATATCAATGAAAAACTCGTTGCTATGAGTGACGCATTGAGTCACAGAGGTCCTGACGGTGAAGGCTTTATGAATGTTACCGACGATTCAATTCGCGCACACTTTTACTTGTTACAAAACAATTACCAAAGAAAAGACCTGTCCTATATTCCACAATCAAAACTTCCCTTAAACAGTGATGGTGTGCACACTGCATTTGCGCATCGTCGGCTCGCTATTATTGACCTGAGTGAGGGTGGCCATCAACCCATGTGCAGTGGGGACACCACAATTTGGATTACTTACAACGGCGAACTTTATAATTACATTGAACTTCGTGAAGAATTAAAAACACTGGGATATACTTTTATTTCTGAAAGTGATACTGAAGTTATTTTATGCGCCTATAAAGCATGGGGGACTTCCTGTGTAACTAAGTTTAATGGCATGTGGTCGTTTTGTATTTACGATTCGATAAAACACGTGTATTTCGCATCACGCGATCGACTTGGAGTTAAGCCATTCTACTACATAAATAACACTTCTTACTTCGCTTTTGCCAGTGAACAAAAAGCATTTATTAAATCAGGCTTGGCAGATGCTAAAATAAATAAAGAAGCCTTACACAATTACCTAGTTAATGGCCTGCTTGAAACTGGTACGCAGAATTTTTTTGATGCGATCACCGAACTCTGGCCGGGTCATAATTTGTATTATGATATTAAAAAACAAGAATTTAGAACAGAATCTTATTTTCATATTGAAGACGAGGAGAGTAAGATAAATGATGGATTAAGTGAAGCGGAATTAATAGATAAAATAAGTCACAGTCTCGAAAACGCCATTAAACTCAGATTGCGCAGCGATGTGAAAGTTGGCGTGTGTTTGAGTGGCGGTATTGATAGTAGTGCGCTGGCCGTTAGTATTGCCGAATTTAACAAAGAACCGTTATCATGCTTCACCGCCATTTTCAAAAACCAATCCATTAACGAAGAGCATTTTGCTGACCTTGTGACAAAAAAAATAAACGGCCATCATTTTAAAATTGAACCTGAACGAAGCGGTTTTATGAATGATGTTGATGCCTTGGTTTATTCACAAGATGTGCCCATTTGGAGCACCAGTACTTACGCACAATACAAAGTGATGCAACTTGCTTCAGAAAACAACATAAAAGTGGTTTTAGACGGACAAGGGGCTGACGAATTATTTGGCGGCTACCACCATCACTTTATTGCTAAATGGAATAATCTCCTTTCACAAGGAAAATTTATTGATGGGTTTAAAGATATTCGACTTGCCAATAAAACCATTCCAAATGCGTTTACATTTTATTTGAAAGAAAATCTAAAAGAAAAATATTATTTTAATAAAAAACATTTTTCTGCATTTTTAAAAACCGATTTTTTAATCAGTCATCCTGTTAAAAATCCTTTTGTTTACTTCTCGGATGTGAACGAACAATTAAAACACGATATTTACAAAACCCGTTTAAAATCGTTTTTAAAATGTGAAGACCGTTGTGGCATGTGGCACGGTGTTGAAAGCAGAACACCCTTTAGTGATGACCTTGATCTTATTAAACTATTGTTTTCATTTAATGGAAATAAAAAAATAAAACACGGTATTTCTAAATACCTTCTGCGTGAAGCGGTAAAAAATAAATTACCAAAAGAAATTTATTCGCGGTACGACAAAAAAGGATTTGAAACGCCTATGAAACAATGGATGCAGGAATTAAAACCCCAACTTTTAGCGGAAGTAAAAGCAGCTGATTTTGAATTCGTGAATAAGCAGCAAGTGGATGCTATCAATACAGATAACAACTTTCAGTCGAATTTACTCTTTAAACTGTTTATACTTAGCCGCTGGCAAAAAGTATTTAAAGCTTAATTAAGTTTTAACTGCACGCCAACACTCACACCAAAGCCATTTCCTTTCCACGTCGAAAGAATATACTTATCGAGGTTATCGGAAGCGGCGTTTAAATTCGTATAGCTTACAAAAGGCAAGTACGCCTTAATGTTAAATCCCCAGCGTTTAAAGTAGATCCGAGGGTTCACATAGGCTGTAAGGTAGGCCCCGCTACCTTGAATTTGATTGTTTTTAAAACTGTAAACATTAAAGTTGAGTGTCGACCAACCCAAATCTGTTCCAATAATCAAATCCAATTTTTTTCGAACGATTGGATGAAGATTTAAAAACAAAATAAGGTCGCTTGATTTAACAGTGGATTGATTTTTGGATGCGGCATCCAACTCTTTAAAAAACAGATTGGCTTTTCCCCTTAAGCCTATGCCGAAATGTTTCTTAATACCCACTTCAATACCAAAAGCCAGGTTAACATTGGCAGCCTTACTCACTAATGAGGTATCGCGATTCTTAATGGCATTGTTGATGTTGTAATTTAAACTGGTATTATAAAACTCGATACCCGAATTAAGGTCCATGACCACCCCGCCTCTGTGGAAAGATTGCGCCGTAAGAAGACAAGCTCCTGAAAGAAATAAAAATAGTAATAAAATCTTTTTCACCTCACATTTATTTTTTTTCAAAATCAGTATCACCTATTTTCCAATTACCTTAAATTCGGTACGACGGTTTTTCGCTTTGTTTTCGGCAGTATCATTCGCTGCTTTTGGTTTAGAATCACCATATCCTTTAAAGCTTAATCGTGTAGCTGCAATTTTACCATTAGTAATTAAATAATCGTAAACTGCTTTAGCACGGTTTGAAGATAAGGTTACATTGGCTTTTTTATCACCCGTATTGTCGGTATGTCCACCTAATTCAATTCTTAGAGAAGGGTTTTTCATTAAAAAAGAAACCAATTTATCTAACTCACTTTTACTTTCGGGTTTTAAGTCCCATTTATTTACCTCAAAAAAAACATTCTTTAATTCCACCACACTACCGGTATCAATGGGTTGCAGGGGTATATTCAGCAGAAAGGGCTTATTAAAATCGGCTTCAACATCTTTTAAACTAAAGTTATCGCTATAAAACAAAAAGCCATCTTTATTCACATTCACCAAATAATTTTTATTGGCATTTAAGGTTACTAAAAACTCACCGTCTCTTTGTGAATAGGACTTGGTTACTTCTACTGAGGTTCCTAAATCCACCAATTCAAAATTAGCTTCCAAAGGTTGTTTTGTTTTGGCATTAAATACCTTTCCTTTCACATAAGTAATTTTTTCAGGTTTCATCGAAGCAGGCACTTCAAATTGATACAAATCCAATCCACCTAAACCACCGTCACGATCAGATGCAAAATAAGCCATACGACCGGAAGCAGAAACCAATAAACTATTTTCATCGTCGGATGAGTTTATTGGAGACCCTAAATTTACCGGATTACCCCAGCTACCATCGGCTTTTTTATGTGACATGAAAATATCAGCTCTTCCCATGCCAACGTGACCTTCACTCGAAAAATAAAGAGTTTGATTATCGGGGTGAATAAATACCGACTGTTCATCTTTGCTTGTGTTAATATTAGAGGGTAAACGAACAGCTTGACCAAACTTACCGTCCTTATCAATTACCGAACAATAAATATCAATGCCTTTAATGGTGCCGTTTCTTTGCGGCGTTCCTCTTACAAAATATAAAGTCTTACCATCGCTACTAAAACTAGGTTGACTTTCCCACATGGCTGAATTCACTTTTGAACCCAAATTAACCGGCTTAATCCAACGGCCATCTACTTTTTGTGTGTAGAAAATATCGCAACTACCTAAACCTTGTGCTAAACCGCCCATGTAACGTCCATCTATTTCCTGAGAAATGGTAATAAACATATAATTACCATCGGCAGAAATACTTGGCGCACCTTCGTTACCTCGGCTGCTGAGTTCCTCAATCATTTTTGATTCAGACCAGTTACCTCCCAAGTTTTTCGAAATGAACAAATCTTCTTGGTACTTGCTAATACAATCGGCGCAAGGCAAATGACGGGTGAATAAAAAATAATTTTCGTCAGCAGTCATTGAAGGGAAATACTCGTTTTGTGGTGAGTTAATAGCTGCGCCCATGTTTGAGAATTTAACAGGGCTTGGATTCTTCTTCGCTTCCATGGCAAAGTCAGCACATTTTAATTTAAAAACAGCTTCCTCTTTTTCATTTGGATTAATTCGGCTAAACGATAAGAAGGTGTTATAATTCATTTTTGCATCTTCAAATTTATCCAAGTCGAACTGGGTTTCTGCCAAGAAAAAATAATTTTCAACATAAAGTCGTGGTGCAATTTTTGTGGCTGCCAGCAAATGCACTTCTCTGTCCTTTAAACGGTTCTGTTCTAAACACAATACAGCTAAAATTGCATGCGGTTCCATAAACTTCTTATCTTCGTCAATGGCTTTCAATAACAACTCTTCGGCACGTTTATCCTGTCGCACATCGTAATAACGTTTACCTTCCTCGTAAAATTTAATCGCTTTTTTGTTCGTACTGGTATATTCGCCCGGCATTAAAGATTCTTGTGCCTTGACGTTAAATAATGAACTGATGAGTACAAGTATCAGTAAAACAATTTTGGTGTTTTTTAATTGCATTGGTTTAGATTTTGATTAAATATACTGCTTTAAACTTCATCAAAAAAACAATTAAATTTTTAAGATTTTACTTAGTTTCTAGAATAATTTTACACAAGTTTTAAAGGCCTGACCATGTTCGGAACGTTTGTTTTTGTTGATCATTAAGATCCTTCATTAATGAAATCTGATTTTTTCGCGTCATTTTAATTTTTCGAGCCTTGGCGCTTAGTTTTATATGTTTATAATGCCCTTTTCTGAATTTGGGACGATAAACATCTACAGTAACCACCTCCCCTTCTTTTAATGCGCTGTAATAGGTCGCAATCATCTCTTTTAGCAAAGCAATTTTTATGACCTTCCCATTTAATTTATAAAACTCATCCCCCTTTTTATACCCTAACTCCTTTCCAAATTCATCCAAATCTTTTGTTCCTTCAACTTTTATACGTTCCGTGGTTTCATTAAAACTCAAATCCGGATTACCAAGAGAAAATTCGTAAACCACATTCTCTTTTACAAATTCAATACCAATCTTATCAAAAACGTCAATCATTGGTAAGGGTTTACCGCCACCAACATGGTCTTTTAAAAATTTTCCAATTGTGGGACTAGTCAAATTTTCAATATCACTAAAAAGATCCGTATCATCGAACGATTTATTTTTTCCGTATTTTTTTGCCAAATCTTTCAGTAAGTTCTGTGTGCCGTATTTACCATGACTTTCATCGCGTAATAAAACATCAAGACACATGCCAATTACCGCACCTTTTTCATAAACGTTATTGTATTGGATGTGAATTTTTGGTTCGAGCACATGCTTACTCATATATGTAAAGCTCATGCTGTCGTTAAAACCATCGAGACTCGTTTCATACTTCTGCATCATCACATTCATAAATTGATTGATGTCGATGAGTCCGGCTTTTAACTGCGCGTGATGGGCTTCGTATTCTGTCATTCCTTCATACAACCATAAGTGCTCGCTCATTTTGGGTGCATTAAAGTCGAAGTCCCCGATTTCTTTTGCGTGAATAGTGAGGGGAGTAACAATGTGAAAAAATTCGTGCGCGGCTATATCTCTAATTTGCTGTTGAATGAGTGTGCTGTCCATTTCAGGCATTACATAAAAGGAGGAGTACGAATGTTCTAAAGCTCCGTTTGAACCGGATAAGGATGCTTTATCTGAAAAATAAAAAAGGAAGGCGTATTTTTTTACCGGTAACTCGCCACCCAAGTATTGGCCTTGCGCTTGCAGCAATTCATTTAAGTTAGATGCAATATAAGAAGCGCTAATTTTTTTATTGGGTGAATAACAGGCTACCAGAATTTTTGAATCTCCTACCTGAATCGTTGTTGTGTCAGGACGAAAGAACATGATGGGCCCATCTACCAAATCGTGATAATCAAACACTTTAATCACGTCGGCAATTTCGCCACTGCTAATATCCGACAAACCGCTGGCTGCATAAAAGCCTTTTGGTTTTTGAAATTCAAGTACGAACAACCGCTGACTATAACCCTTTATGTAACCAAATAAGCCATGTGTATTGAGTGCAAAATTTTTATCCGCTTCAAAATTTGTACCGGCCGGCTCAAATACAATTTTGTCTTTTGTGCCGGGAAGGTCACATTTATCAAAGGTATCATCTACCTCATACGTAATTTTTTCGATTTGGTCGGCGGGAGAAATGCGATAGGTATTACTATCGATTTTTTTGAACTTGATGAGGATTCCGTTTTTACCGGTGACTTTAAAATTAGAAACAAACCTCCCAAAATTATACACCTCGTAAGTGCCGGGCACCATGGCAGGAAAACAAAAATCAATTTCTCTTTCCTTTAAATTATCGGGAGGACTCAATTCAACCAAAAGCCGATCGTTTGAAAGCTTGGTGAGATCAACTTTGTAATGATAAGCCTCATCAGCCAGAAACTTTGTTGAGATTAGAAAAAGGAAAATAAAGGCGAAATGTTTCATGAATTATTTTAAAATGAGTTTGAAATTATTCCAACGGTATTTGAACCAAAACACGGTAAAAGTAATGATGGCCATAACTAACCAAACAAAAATTTCGGTGTAAGGATTTTCGCTTGTGCTTTCAAAGATGGAATAGGTTTTGATAACCGAATGTTGGGGGCAAATTAAAATACTACTTATGATATTATTTGCAAAATGTATGCCAAATGCCAATTCCAAGCCTTCATCCAAAAGCGTCAGGGAGCCCATAAACAAGGCGAAAAAAGTATAATAGGTTAACATGATTGGCCGGCCATATTCTTTTACTTCAGGATTACTCATGTGAGCCCAACCAAAGAGCAAGGAGGTGATGATAAGCGGTAAGTAGCCATTTTTAAACACCTGCGACAGTCCCTGTAACAAATAGCCCCTAAAGAAAACCTCTTCAATGCCCGTTTGCACCGGCATCAATACAATCATAATAAGTGAAGAAATAATAAATCCTGTCCAATTAATGTTCATCTTTAAACTTCCAGGTTCAACCAGTAAATCGTATAAAACGGTTAATACAAGTAAACTTCCCCAAACTCCAAAGGCAAAAAAGAATCTTTTTAATCTGAATTTTTGAAAACCTGTAACAACACTGGTAAGACTCTTCAAATGAATGTATTTTAAACCGATAAAGAAGCCGATGAATGCAAACACAAACATTCCCATTTCCATCAATAATACCAAATTGCGATCCATTTTTAGTGCGGTACTATCAAATAGCAAATTTGCATTATCAGTCATATCCTGGGTGGTATACCCATTTTGAAGTAGTATGGCAATGAGTGGCATGGCTATAATGGCCTGAAAAAGCACGTAGCCGCTAATAAGAAAAAGAATGGTCAAAAAGTACATCCAAGCCTTGTTAAGACCATGCACCAATCCTGATATTAAATAAAGATTATTAAAGGGCAGTTTAACTTGATTTTCCTCCTGGTTGGTTTCGTTCATTAAAGCCGGTTAAATTCTTTTAAATTTATTAATTTAGTGGTGCTTAAAAGTATCGCTTTTTATTTGAATCACGCTGATTAGACAAGTTAAAAAATTATGAAAAAGTTTATTTATTCAACCTTATGCATCGGCAGCCTTGTGGTGTTTAATGCCTGTGATTCAGGACCAGAAACCAGTGACATTTATACCGAAGCCAAATTAGGCGAGAAACTGTTTTTTGACACCATTTTATCGCGCGACAGTTCGGTAAGTTGCGCCAGTTGCCATAAGCCCGAGCATGCGTTTGCCGATGATTCACCGGTAAGTACCGGCGTGTTTCATTTTAAAGGCGGGCGTAATACTCCAAGCGCCATGAACCAAACAAATCGCAATTTTTATTTTTGGGATGGCCGAGCCGAAACTTTAGAGGAACAAGCCATGGGGCCGATCGAAAATCCCGTTGAAATGGATCTGCCTTTATCGTTGGCCATACACCGTTTATTAAAAAACGAAATGTATTACGCCGCATTTATGAATGTATATGGCAAGGCTCCTTCACGCGAATTACTAGCCAAGGCCATTGCAGCCTTTGAACGAACCTTAGAAACCGATAAAAGTCCGTTTGACAAATACATGAAAGGTACCGATACCACTTTATTCAGCGAAAGCGCCAAACGCGGATTGACTATCTTTAATAACAAAGGCAAATGTTTTGATTGCCATTTTGGGGTTGATTTTACCGGAAGCGATCAGTTTAAAAGTATAGGTTTATACAACGGAAAAAATTTAAACGATGTGGGCCGCTCTAAAATTAGCGGTAAAAGCAAAGATCTGGGAACCTTTAAAACGCCGGGTTTACGTAACATTGCACAAACTTCACCTTATATGCATAACGGTATGTTTAAGACCCTACGTGAGGTAATTGATTACTATAACGAACCTGATAAACTTGTTCCCAATTCGATTAACCGCGATTCGTTGTTAAGTAAACCTTTAGGATTAAGCGAAAACGAAAAAAAGGACTTAGAGAATTTTATGTTGAGTTTAAGCGACGAGCGTTTTGATAAAAAATAAATTTTAATAAACCTGATATAAGATTGGTTTACTGGGACTGGCGTCGTTTTCGAAGGGAGCTATTTGCAGATTAAGTATATAGGTTCCATCAGTGATTTCATTTGACACATAAATAAATTCAGTAATGGTTTTATGTAATTGTGTGTCTTGGGGATAGTTCCAAAAGGCATGATGGGCTTCTAATGCACCACCATCCACTTCTTTATCGATACTTGGCATATCAATTAAAAGGTGTTGAACCCCAATTTCATTCAAATAATCAATGGCCTCTTTTAAAATATAAGGTGGGTTTGTATTACTGTAATTGGTACTGAGTTTGCTTTTACCATTGCCAAGCGTGCGAATAACAATGGCTTCGGGCTTTGCAAGATCTCCCAATAGTTCTTCAAACTGTTTGCGGGTAATGACAAAATCGCCATTTTCGCGTTCATAGGGTAAAATGGTAACCAATTCGGCCAAAAATAAAAAACGCTTTAAGTTTTGGTTGATGGTATAAAACTCTTTGCTTATATGACCAACACATTCGGTATGTGTTCCATTTCCATGAGGATTGAAGGTAATGGTTCGAAAATTGACACTTCCTCCTTTATTTACGTCACCTACCCAGTTGCCCATCACTACAGGCTCTAATTTCATAGGCTCCACATACCAGGCGCTAGCACAGTCGTTACTCGCCGATAAGGGAATCGAAATATCAATAGGCTTAAAAAAATCAACTTTAAATTCTCTGCCTAAGTGAAATATGGTAGCTATCATAAGATGATGATTTGGTAATGGATTACTAAACCGCCACAGCCGCTTTAATGTGCGGATGCGGATTGTAATTATCTAATTCAAAGTCTTCGAATTTAAAATCAAAAATTGACTTAACCGCCGGATTAATTTTCATGGTTGGCAAAGCTCTGTAATCGCGACTTAGTTGCAAACGTGCCTGATCGAGGTGGTTCGAATATAAATGCGCATCACCTAAAGTATGGATAAATTCACCCGCTTCAAGATCACAGACTTGAGCTACCATCATGGTTAATAAAGCATAAGAAGCCATGTTAAATGGCACTCCTAAAAAAATGTCGGCACTACGTTGATATAACTGACAACTTAATTTTCCGTTAGCCACATAAAATTGAAAAAAGGCATGACACGGAGGTAATTTCATGTTATTAATATCCGCCACATTCCAAGCGCTTACAATTAATCGGCGTGAATCGGGATTTTTTTTAATCATCTCAATAATTTGAGTAATTTGATCTATGTGCCCGCCACTTGGTGTTGGCCAATTACGCCACTGGTAACCATAAACCGGACCCAGATTACCGTTTGCATCTGCCCAATCATCCCAAATACTTACCCCATTATCTTTTAAATATTTAATGTTGGTGTCGCCTTTTAAAAACCAAAGCAATTCGTGAATAATGCTTTTTGTGTGTAATTTTTTTGTGGTTAATAAAGGGAAACCTTGTTTCAAATCAAAACGCATCTGGTATCCAAACACACTCAGTGTGCCGGTACCGGTTCGATCTGTTTTAGATGTGCCAACATCCAAAACATGTTGCATTAAATCGCCATACTGTTTCATTCGCTATATTTTTCAATGGGCCTTGTTGCCCTAGGCATAAAAATAAAAAATCCCCTTGTGTTATTACAAGGGGATTATTAAAAGTTTTGAATGTTTTATTTTAAAATGGTCACAAAGCCCGAAATCTCTTTACGGCCTTCTCCATTTAAGCCTATGGCTTTTATCCGGTAAATATACTCCCCGTCTTTGGCTTTTACACCTTTAACACTACCGTCCCAAACTTCATTGATGTCTTTGGTATAAAAAATAACATTACCCCAACGGTCAGAAATTTCGATACTGAAACCTTCTGTTTTAACTCCCATGCCTTTTACGAAAAACACATCATTTACACCATCATCATTTGGGGTAAAGGTGTTTGGTATATAAAGGTGCATGTCGTCAATCACATCTATGTATTTAACCACAGTATCTCTGCAACCAAAGTCGGTTTCAGTCATGAGTAATACCGGATATTTACCAGCATTTTCATAACTGCGGTGTGCAACAGGCAAATTAAAGGTATCGGGTGCAGCTGAATACACATTCGTATCACCTGGAGTTTTACCGCCTAGGAAACTCCAACCATAATAAGTAATGGGTTGGTATTTGGTAGTGGCAATAAAACTAATATCATCTGTAGAAGTTGGTTTTTCAGGGTCGGTATAAAAATCAGCCCCTGGTTTTTCATGTACTTTTATTGGATATGGGTACACATATGTACCACTACACCCATTTTTACCCACCGAATAAATACTTAGGGTATACGTTCCAGCATTCAAAAAATGTTGAAACACAGTATCCGTACCCGCAAATACTTTTTGATATTTCATTAATCCACCAAAATCGAAAGTAGTTACAAAAGCTTCTTTTTGCGTTTTGGTATTCACTACAAAATCAAGTGGGGAACACCCTTCACCGGCTTTTAATTGAACCACAGGATTTGGTGGTTGATTTACCGTAATATCAAAACTATGTGTTAAGGAAAAATTAGGGCAAGCAATATCGTGTACAATTAAATTATATGCAATACTTCCTAATGGCACCACCGTTTGTATAGAGCCTGTAGAGGAAGGAAGATAGACAGCCGGATTCCAACCGTAAGCGTAATTCTGAGTACCGCCACTCACGCCACCTTCAAGCACAATGGTATCGCCTCTACAAATGCTGCGGCTTTTGGGTGTTAACGTAAATTGAATAGGTGAGATTACCTCTATACTTGTTTCAGCGCCGGAGATACATGGACCTAATGACACATTAAGTGTATAGGTACCGCTATTTTTAGGCTCTACTGACGCAATGAAAACATCTTTTGAATGCGAGATAAAACCGGTAGAACTTGTCCAAGTATACGAAGTGGCGCCAGATGGACCGGTAATTGTAATAGGTACCTTATAGCAGGTTTGTTGTCGTGGAATGAGTGTAAAATGCATCACCGGATAAACCGTGAGTAACAGGGTGTTAGTGTTTTTACAGGTTAAATTAATATCTACAAAGTAAGCCGTAACGGTATAAACACCACTAGCTGCAGGTGTTGGATAGTAAACAATAACATTGGCGCCCGGTGAAGAAAAGTTATTTGGCCCCACCCAGGTAAACAAATTTGCTCCTGTAGCATTGGCCTGTAAATTTGCATTGGTTGGCTCACAAATAATACCCGGAGGTACTACCGACACCGTATTAACCGGAACCACATTGAGTTGAGCTGAAGAGGTGGATGAACATAAATTACCGCCAAATTTAGCCGTAACATAATAAGTACCTGAATTACTTGGTTGTGGTGCGCTAATAGTTTGCTGTGCACCTTGCACGGTATTACTGAATGAGCCTGGACCGGTCCATATAAATTGATTGGCGCCACTCGCTAAAACTGAAAAGTTAAGACCTATATTATTACTTTGGCAAACACTGTTAGGCATGGTAATAATTGGAAGGTTTACAGGAACAACCTGAACATTAATTTGAGAACTTACCGAGCAAGTGATAAAAGAGCCAACAAAAAACGCTGTCACTGAGTAAATACCAGTGGCTGCAGGCGTTGCTGGATTAATGACAGGGTTTTGAACACTGGACACAAAAGAACCTGGCCCAACCCACGACCAAGTATTGGCACCCCCAGCGGACGCTGATAAATTTAAGCTATTACCCTGACATAAAAGTGCTGCCGGAGAAGCTGCAGTTAGAACAGGATTGGTAGCAACCACATTAATTTGAGTGCTTGCGGTACGAGGGCAACACAAACCATTATAATTTAAACAAGCTGTTGCCGTGTAAACACCACTGTTAGTTGGCGTTATGCCAGAAGGAAACCCGCCAACATTCACAATATTTCCTGGTGTTAATGGCGTACCATAGGGGTCGCTCCATTGATAACTGCCACCGCTTGGAAGGCTAGCACTTAAAGTAACTATTGCTGAAGTACTTTGACAAATATTACTGGTACTATTCACTGATATTTGATTATTGGGTGAAATATTTACCGAGGTAACGCCGGTAACTGTACAGCCACTAATAACTGAGGTTACGGTATAATTCCCTGAATGGCCTAGGCCCAAAGGACCGAAATTGATGATATTTGAAGGTGAATTCACATTGGGATATGGGCCAGTAACAAGATAATTAGCTCCACCTATATCAGCAGTAAATGTTGCATTACTGCCAAAACAAAAATATCCCGGATTAGTGATAGTAAGAACAGGAGGGCTTTGAATGCTAACTACTATAATTGCAGATGCAGTGATAGGTGCGTTGGCATAAATACCCGAACCGTAAATAGTAAAGTTAGCAACTGAAGGGCCAGGGCCTGCATTGCTTAATGCAAAACAATTGTTCGAACCCATGTTTGTGAAGGTGGGAGTACTTCCTGTAGGTTGCACTATAGTATAAGTAGCGCTTCCCACATTGTTCCAAGTAGCACAACCGGTAACTGTTTGATTTGGACAAGCTGTAAATGTTCCAACCGTTATAGGCGGTTGAGCAAATGCACGTTGATGCAAAAAAAGTGAAATAATGGCCGTGAAAATCAGTTTTTTGAGAGTCCTCATAATTAACATAAACAAAAGTATTAAAAATACGAGGAATATTCGAATAATTCAATAACTGAAAGGGATATTTTACTCAGTCATATCCTTAATTTTTACAAATTAGCTGTTGAAAAAAAATCAGAAGCCTTAAATTTAGCCTCAATCTCTAAATTGTATAGCGTTTTGTAGGTTTTTAGTCCACTAAAAGTATCATGCCGAAACGACTTCCCAGGAGCGTCAATTAAAAAACCATAAAAAAAATGGGATAAATCCAGATGGGTCTTTTTGATTTTAATAATTTTGTATCTTCGGCTCCTTGCCTAACAAACTTAGTTTTATAGAAACAAGTCAGGCAAAACACGTAAACCATTAAAAAAAAAGCATGAAAGGAATAATTTTAGCAGGAGGCTCGGGAACCCGTTTGCATCCACTTACACTGGCAGTTAGTAAGCAAATGATGCCTATTTACGATAAGCCTATGATTTATTATCCCCTTTCGGTGCTTATGATGGCTGGTATAAAAGACATCTTAATCATTTCTACACCGCACGACTTACCTCACTTTGAGCGCTTGCTGGGTGATGGTAAAAATTTAGGCTGCAGTTTTACTTATGCTGTTCAAGAAGTACCAAATGGTTTAGCACAGGCTTTTGTAATAGGTGAGAAATTTATTGGAAAAGAAAAAGTGGCCCTTATTTTAGGTGATAATATTTTTTACGGTGTAGGGTTAGGATCAGCGCTCAAACAAATTAATGATCCGGAGGGAGGCGTTGTTTTTGCTTACCACGTGAGTGACCCCGAACGCTATGGTGTCGTTGATTTTGATAAAAACAACAAAGTTCTTTCTATTGAAGAAAAACCTACTGTGCCAAAATCGAATTACGCAGTACCTGGACTTTATTTTTATGACAATAACGTGGTAGAAATTGCGAAGAATTTAAAGCCTAGTCCTCGCGGTGAATACGAAATAACTGATGTCAATAAAGAATATTTAAAACAAGGAAATCTTAAAGTGTCGATTATGGATAGAGGAACTGCTTGGTTAGACACCGGTACTTTTTTATCGCTGATGCAAGCCGGTCAGTTTGTTCAGGTGATTGAAGAACGTCAGGGTTTAAAAGTAGGTTGTATTGAAGAGGTAGCTTTTAACATGGGTTACATAAACAAAGAACAATTAATTAAAGTAGCTCAACCCTTAACCAAAAGCGGTTACGGTAATTATTTACTGGAGCTTGCGAAAAATTCTTAATACCTTTCAAGTGAAAGACTACAAGCATCTTTTAGAATTATTTTTAAATCATTTAGAAAAACACCAAGCTGGTTTATCGGGTAAATTACCCAAGGAACTGTATGAACCCGAGCATTATATTTTATCGCTTGGCGGTAAACGTTTGCGCCCGTTATTAGCCTTGGTAGCCTGTGATTTATTTGACAAAGAACCTAAGTTGGCCTTACATTCGGCCATGGCCGTTGAATTGTTTCACAACTTTTCGTTGATACATGACGACATTTTAGATGCAGCACCGTTACGCCGAAATAAAGAAACGGTGCACGTGAAGTGGAATACCAATATTGCTATTTTGAGTGGAGATGTCATGATGGTTAAAGCTTTTCAGGTATTAGAACTTTACAAAAATTCGCAGTATAAGAAATTAAATATCGTTTTTAGTGCCACTGCTACCGAGGTTTGTGAAGGTCAACAACTGGACATGAATTTTGAAAGCAGTAAATCGGTAACGGTTTCCGACTACCTTCACATGATCACCTTTAAAACCGCCGTATTATTGGGTTGCAGTTTAAAAATGGGCGCCATCAATGCTTCTGCCGGAAAAAAAGACCAGGCTTATTTGTATGAATTCGGTAAACATTTAGGAATTGCTTTTCAATTGCTGGATGATATGCTTGATGCTTTTGCACAGGACACTGAGAAATTCGGCAAAAAACCAGGTGGGGATATTGTTGCTAATAAAAAAACATTCTTACTTCTTAAAACCTTGGAACTAGCGAATAAGGAACAGAAGGATCGGTTGAGTAAATTACTAAAACTTCCAGCCAAAGAAGCATCCAAAAAAATAAAGGGAACCATGAAGCTCTACAAAGAGCTTTGCGTTCAACAATTATGCTTAAACCAAGCCGATAAACACACCGCTATTGCCATTGACTATTTAATGAAGGTAAATGCCGGCAAATCAAAAAAAGAAAAATTGAAAAATTTTGCACTTGAACTTTTAAACCGTCAAATATAATGCAGTATCAGGACTATAAACACATCATTCCTGTGCAAATCCGATTTAGTGATATTGATCGATTGGACCATGTAAACAATGCGTGTTATCATAATTACATTGAACTTGGGAGGGTTACCTATTTTGGAGAAATATTAAAAGGCCACGTGCAATGGGACAAACAAGGTTTTGTACTAGCACGTACCGAGATTAATCATATTTTGCCAATATTTCTTGAAGATGAAATTTTTTGTTGCACCAAGATTTTTAAAGTCGGCACAAAAAGTATAACCATTAAAAACACCCTTTTGCGCAAAGAAAAAACCCAGCTTTTAGCTTGTGCCGATGCCATTGGCGTTTTAGTGGCAAGCGATTACATTCAAAACATGAGCATACCCGTTCCACACTCTTGGCGCCAGTGTATTGAGGCATACGAGAAGTAGTGCTGAATGGCCTTCTATTTCAGGTCTTTAAATAAAACCATGTGAATTTTGTAATCTTCTATAAAATAGATCCGGTCGTTTAGAATTATACTTTCGGCTGTCGTATTTAAAGTGAAAAGTAATTCGAAGGTGTTATTGGTTATGAGTGTTTTTTCATCATTTATCAAAACAGTTTTGTTTTCAAATTTTCTATCGAGTTTATACAACTCATTAAAATGGTATTCGTAAACCAAATTGGTTGAATCCAAGCCGTAAATTTTGTTGTTATCGGCTTTAAAATAAACAAGGTTATCATTAATAAAATTAAGCGGTACAAAATAACCTTCTTTTAGGATGTAATAGTCGTTTCCATTAATAAACTCGGAAAAAGAACCGTATTTATGGCCATTCATGGCTATAACGGTTTTCAAACTGTTGCTGCCGAGTTTGGCTTCAAGAATAGAGTTTTTAGCAGCAAAGACAAGGGAATTATTCGTTTTAACAAAATCGGCCAGATTATCAATATCGCTCAAATCGAATTGACTCATGATGCGCCCACTTTGTGGATCAATACTTAAAATAAACGGTTTGCCCCAAGTAACGAAATTATTACTGTGCGTAGCCAGTCCAAAATTAACCAAAGTGAGGGAAGAGTCGCTTTTAGAAATATACATTTTCGAAACCGGATAATTCTTCAGGTCAAGTTCCCATGCCAGCTGCCCTTCGTGGCTTACAGCAATGAGTTTTTCTTTAGAAGAAAAATAAATCAATTTATCATCTTTCAGAATATTGGATGCTAGTTGAGTGACTTGATTTTCTTCGCTGGAAGTTTTTAATACAGTACTGATTTTTTGAATGGTTTTATATTTTGCTGAAGAATAAATTAATGAACGGCTTGTTTTGGCAGAAGTAGATAATGGGAAAGTCCATTTTAACCCTGAACGGATATTGATGGCATGAAGTCCATTTGCTGCCACAAGTAATACCGAATCGTTCAAATACTGCATGTCCACCCAATCTTCATTACGTGGTATGCTGCAAGACCATGAGCTGATTCCTGTGGCAAGACTTACGCCATGAAGTACATCATTAGCGGTGCTGCTATACATTAATCCTTTATTGAATTTTGGCGGCGTATAAATAATTTTATGGTCATAACGAATCTCATCGTAACCATGCAATTTATTATATCGTACCGTTTTTTCATCGTTTGATACAAGAAGGTTAGTACCCGAAACCAATACATTAAATAAACTCGATTCGTTTAACCAGTTAACGGTGTCACCGGTACAACTTATTCCCATAAAATAACCACGACTCAAATATAAATTTCCTGCTGCGTCGCCACGTTGGCGGGCCGAAACAAAAAGTTGTTTTGTTAAAGAATCTTTTTTGCAATTAAAAACAGGAAAGTTGAAATTAAAGGTTTTAGCCACAATGGTATTAATACTAATGGCAGAAATACCAATAGCGGTTGTGGTTATTTTTACACTTCTTGGTTGCATTTGAGCATGGGCACAAAAAAACAGACTACCGCACGAAAAAATTATTGCAGGAAGTACTTTCATTATTTTTGGTCATTAAACCTTTACTCCTATTACGAGAACGTCATCCACCTGCTCCTGTACGCCTTGCCACTTAAGCAGGGTCTCATCCAGTTTTTCTTTTTGGGATACAGAATCAAGTGCAGCTATTTGAGTCAATAATTTCCTGAAGTTACCAACCATGAATTTTTTTCCATTTGGACCACCAAACTGATCGGCATATCCATCACTAAAAATAAATATTTGATCTCCTTTTTCGAGTTGAATCACATGATTGTCGAAATTTGTTTTTTCTCCAATAAACGAACCGATTGGGAATTTATTGGCAGGGTGCATAATCAATTCACCTTTACGGATAATATAGAGTGGATTAAAGGCGGCAGCGTACTGTAATTCCATTGCGTCGTAATTAATGGCGCAAAGCGTCATATCCATGCCGTCTTTAGCTTGTTTACCCGAATCATCCACCCGCAAGGTATTTACAACTCCTTCTCTTAAACGATCGAGGATGTGTGAAGGCTGAGTGGCCGACGTATTATTAATAATGTCTTTTAAAATATTATGGCCTACCAAACTCATGAAGGCGCCCGGCACACCGTGTCCGGTGCAATCGACAGCTGCAAAGTAAACCAAATTTTCTTTTTTCTCTATCCAGTAAAAATCGCCACTAACAATGTCCTTGGGTTTAAATAATATAAACGAATCGGGAAGCATTTGTTTTACAATATTGCTAGTAGGTAAAATAGCATCTTGAATTCGTTTTGCATAATGAATACTATCGGTAACCTGTTTGTATAAGATTTCGAGTTCTTCATTTTTATTTTCAATCTCCGATTTCTGACGAACAACTTCTTCGGTACGTTCGATAACTTTTTGCTCGAGAACACGTTCATTCTCGGCCAAATCCTCCCTCATCTTTAATAACGCGTGACCTAATGAATCGTCTTTACTTAAAGGTGTATAAGAAGCTTCAAAATTACCTGCCCCGGTTTCTTTAGCGAAATCGGTGGTATGCTGCATCGACCGAATGAGGTCGTTAAGCGCATTACCCATTTCACCTATTTCATCCTTAGTGGCACTCACCCGCTCTTTCGGTAATATACCAAGCCCCATTGACAATAACATTTTTTTTAGGACCTGAATTGGGATGGTAATGCTGCGTGTAGTAAAGAAGGCAATTAGAATTCCACCGATGACTAAGGTAATACCTAAAAGTTGCACGAAGGTTTGAAGAAAATTAATTGACACAAACATTTCATTGGTCGTTTTTGCGGCGAACTTTTGTTTTAATGTAATTAAGGAATTCAGGTTTTTGTAAATAATTTTAATACTACCGTCTGATTCCTCATAAGGTATAAGGGCCAACATGTAAATATTTGGATCATCATAGGCCTCTGGGCTATTGAGTGCATTAATGATTTGGGTTTGATACAAATCAAAAAGATCCTCAACACGTGTAAAAATTACATCCAACTGTTTTTTCTCTTCGTCCGTCCAAAGTCCAGAGAACTCTTTCAAAATAGCTTTTTTCCTAGGATAATCTGTAGAAATAATTTTTTTGAGTTCATCTCTGAAATCAATGTCATTAAAACTTTTGTTGTAATACCATTTTGAAATGTCGGTATGCGAGCGTTGTAATAAAAGGTTTAATTCTTTCAATTCCGCAACACTTGGCGTTACCTGTCCAACAACAGTTTCGGTGCGATTTTTACTTTCGTCAAGAATTACAACTGTTAGTATAAATGCAATAACGGTTAACAAAATAAAAATGGCAAACCCCAATCCTATCCTTCTGCCTATGGTAAATTTCATTTTCATTTTTTGTTATTTTTCGTTTTCTTGATCTGAGAACTTTAAACCCAGTAATTCACCCTTTTTCTTAAAATCATCCGACTTAGGAATTTCATTCAGCATGCGGTAAATATAGAATAAAGCTTGAATAGCTTTGGTGTTCTTATTATCGTTACTGTAAACTTTTAAAATAAACTGTTCACTTTGTTTGGCCAGCTTCACCATGTTTTCTTGAACAATATCAATTTGTGAGAAATCGGCTCCATAATCGAGCGATTTACTTAAGAACACCGCATGGTTGTAAAACATTAAGCCCATATTAATATTAGCAGTCGGGTTTTCAGGCTGAACTTCCAATACTTTTAATAGGGCTACTTTAGCTATTTCTTGTGACTTGATATCGCTATTATCTTTAATGAAACGGTCAGAGAAGATGCTACCTAATGCGACATTATAGGCTATATCGTATGAACTAAGATCAACGTTAGGATTAACAACACGGTTAAGTTCTTTAAATCGATTGTAAGCAATTAAACTACGCTGCTCGTTAACTGAGTCTTCGAGCAGTTTTTTAGACAAATTAAAATAGTTAACAGATAAATTAGATAGCAGGTTCTTATTTTGAACCAAATAATGTGAATCGGGTTTAAGTTTATTCGAAGCAAGAAGAGAAGATACAATCGTATCGCGCAGTCGTGAGTTAAGTAGCGCTTTTTCACCGGAGCGTTTGTAGAAATCAAAATAAATATAGGCGCGGGTAGTCCAGCTTATAAAATCAAGGCGGGTTTGAGGATGAACGATTACTGAATCGATTGCTTTAATGGCGGCTTCTGTTTCTTTGTTACGCAACAACTGTTGCGCTCTAACTAGCTTATCCTCTTGTGCAAGTACACTCACACTTATAAGCATGGGTAGGCTTAGAAGCAAGTATTTAATATGTTGGCGCAAGCTGCACATTTTATCTAGATTAAAGTTAATCAATATTTATTTCTGCCAAAGCTTTAAAGTCCTCATTCGTTTTCAAACCCGCTTTCACTGCGGCGTTTTTACTGTATTCAAATTTTAATTTATTTTCAAGAAAGATAAAGTTGATGCTTGCTCCTGACTTGCAGGCGCCGGGTGCTTCAGCCACTATAAGCACACCTTTCTTTTTATTTTTTGATGCTGCATCGGTAACCGGTTTTAAAGCATCGGGGGCAAAATAAATAATGTTAGAGGTAATGGAAGGATCAAAAGCAGGCGAGTTTTTTATTTCTATTTCCTGATTTCCCACCTTTTTTTTACCTGAAAGATTCTTTTTTAATTCTGCGACCAGTGCGTCGTTCTTACCCACCACATAAATCACAAAAGCATCGGTCTTTTTTTCATCCGGCCAGTCGAAATAACGGGTAAAGCTATATAGGAAAACCGCCTTGAATTTGGAGTTCACATCATAGGAATTTGGTTGCTGAAATCCGAAAGAAATCAGGACCAAAAGAATGGTTAAATATTTATAGACCTTGTGCAGTTTAAAATGAATCTTACAAAGATAATATTTGATTTGAAATGCCAAATTAATAATGGTTATTTTATTAAATAGAACTATTTTCGTTATTGAATTGGTTTATAACGACAAATACAATAATTATTCCGACCAGGAGCTCATTAACAATTATTTGCAACTTGGGGACACTACTTTTGTAGGCATACTCTATAAAAGACACGGTCATTTGGTGCTGGGTTTATGTCTCAAATACCTTAAAAACAGGGGCGAAGCAGAGGATGCGGTGATTCAGATTTTCAGCAAATTATTGAGTGATCTCAAAAAGTATAAAATAGAGTATTTTAAAAGTTGGCTGTATGTATACAGTAAAAACTTTTGTTTAATGGCATTGCGTAAACGCCAGAGTAAGCTCAAAAAAGAGCTTGAACTTAGAGAAAACAGCCATTTGTTTATGGATTTGTCGGATCCTGAACATCTCAAGGAAAAGGAAAGACAGATGGTGTTACTTGAGCAGGCAATTTTATTGCTAAATGAGAGTCAAAAAGTATGCATTAGCTTGTTTTATTTAGAAAACAAGTCGTATGCCGAAATAACAGCAATAACTGGCTTCAGTTCAAACGACGTAAAAAGTTATATTCAAAATGGTAAACGCAATCTCAAGTTAAAAATGGAAGCCTTAGAAAATGAACAAACAGGACGAACATAAAGAGCCGGATAAGCTGAAGGATTTGCTAGGTAAGGCCAAAGGTCAGGGCATGGAGACTATGGACGACTTCGAAAAAGAGGCCTTAGAAGGTTTTGATCAATTGGCCTCAGAAGAAGAAGCCTTTGCCTTAAAATCGCAATTGGATGCAAAAATTGAGCGTGAATTGTTTTCAAAATCATCGCGCAAGTCCTCACCATTCTATTGGATGGCGGCTGCCGGACTATTACTGGTAATTGGTTTAAGTGTTTTATTTATCCTTCAAAACAATGAAAAAGAACAGCGCAAATTAGCTCTTGCAGAACCGAAATCAAAAACCCAAGTGCCTCCAGAACCTGCTATATCGAGCGAAACCGTGGTTACGGAGCAAGCAAAGACTTCGGTGAAAACTGTCGTGCACGAACAAAACCATCAGGCTACTGAACCCCGATTGCTTAGCGGTAGTGAAGATGCGGTTTATCGGTCTTCCGGCTCAGGGGCTGCAGATAAGGAAGCGGATGATGCGGCAAGCTCTGTTGAAAAGGCTCCTTTACAATTGCAGGAAGTTGAAACCATAGCTACCGATGAGGTGGTTTTGGAAGACACGAAACAGAGCACCAATAAGTCGGACGTTAAAAGAGTAGCCAAGCAAGAAGAATCAGAAGTGGTTGAAAGCACCTCTAAAAAAAGTAAGGCATTAAAAACGGCAGAGGTTTCACCTTCCTTGGCTACTAGTCAGGTACCTGAGCAAGTCATTACTCAACCGAGTTCTTCGCCTGGTCTCAATTACAGTTATTCAGGTGGCAGTCCAATGAATACAAACGGCTCATTGTCTAATTCACCTATGCAAGTAAACGTATACACCATTGCTACCTGTCACTATAAAGGCGGTAAAAAAGCATTGGTAAAAGAGCTTAAAGGAATTCTGGAATCAAAACATCTCTCAAAGGCATTCGAAGTCAGACTAAAGATCAATGCGGCCAAAGCAGTAGAAAAAGTTGAATTTATACATGCCGAAAAGCTTAGTCTTGAGGAAAAACAAGGCATTGAAGCCATCCTTAAAAAACTTGATAAATTTTATTTTGATTCGGCTCTGAAATCCGGTGAATTCTTGCCTTATGACTTGAAGTATAAGCCATGATTGTTTATTTAGCCTAGTCTCAATTAGTCTATAAGATCGATGAATAAGGAGATGCGAAAATACTATGTGTTTTAAATAGCAGGAAAATCGCTCTTTAATTTAACATGCGGTCGATTTAAATTTTATAAAAACTAAAATAAATCGATTAAAAATGAGTTTAACATTCCACGAGCGCCAGGATAGGGCAGCAAGCAAGTGCCTTGATGAGCCTGCCAGTGCATTGAGCCCAGCGCAGCCCGCCAGGGCGCCCAAATAATTAGAGTAATTTTAAACTTTGAAGATTGACTATTTAGTAAGCTCCTTAAAGACATCTTCCATTTTTTGTTCTTCCTTGTTTAAGGTGAGAACACCAATGGAGTGGGCTACAGCAAAATTAAAGATCTCTTTACGAACATCGTTTTTAGAAGTAGTGGATAATTGCCAAATATTATTTTGAACCAATTTCACCTGCTCAATTTCAGGAATTGTTTTTAATAGCGCTGCATCCACTATGCCATCGAATTCAACGGTAATAATTTGTTTGGTGCTGTTTTGCTGTAAAGTGCGGGTACTATCATTAGCAACAATTTCGCCTTTGTTAATGATGATTACTCGGTCACAAATGGCTTCAACCTCCTGCATAATATGTGTACTTAACATCACTGTTTTTTGAGTACCCAACGATTTAATTAAAGTCCTGATTTCTTCCAGCTGATTGGGATCCAAACCTGTCGTAGGCTCGTCCATAATTAACACTTTAGGGTCGTGAATCATGGCTTGTGCCAAACCTACACGCTGACGGTAACCTTTACTTAATGCGCCAATTTTTTTATTTTGTTCGAGCTGTAAACCGGTCATGTCAATCATTTCATTGACCCTGTTTTTTACTTGTTTTATTTTGTGAAGGTCGCCTACAAATTCTAAAAATTCTTTTACATACATATCCAGGTAAAGCGGATTATGTTCGGGTAAATAACCGATGAGTTTTCTGACTTCCAGACTTTGTGTTAAAATATCAAAACCACAAACCTTGGCATCACCCTCTGTTGGTGGAATATAGCACGTTAAGATTTTCATCATGGTGCTTTTTCCTGCACCATTGGGACCTAAAAAACCCACGATTTGATTATCGCCAACTTCAAAAGAAACATTGTTTAATGCTTTTTGACTGCCGTATGTTTTGGTGATATGGTTAACGAGAATGGACATAGTATGGCAACAAATTTAAAATGAATTTTATGGCTTTATAATTAAGATTTAAACACATTTGTTTCAACCCATCCTTTACCCCAATCAGCAATTTCTTCGCTAGTCCATAACTGAGGGTAAAAAATACGTTTTTGAAAACGGGGCGGTAAATATTTTTGCCAGTTGGTACCACCGGTTGCCGCAATATCACCGGTATTTTGCTGTAAATAACGTACCGCACTTTTATAATGCACCAAAGGCCAGTTAATGTTAACGTTCACATCCAATTGTTTGAGCGTATTCATTACTTTGGGATCTTGCTTTTCTTGATCGGAAAGACTCAAGTATTTTTGCCAGACATTTTTAGTTTCGTTATCACGACCCATTTGAATGAATTTTTGTCCGTATTTTTTTTCAAATTGTTCGAGGGTGAGTGTTTTTTTACCGGTGGCCAGTTCTGTAGCCCCTTTGTTCCAATAAATGTTTTTGAAGAGTTCAGCAATGTCGGTTTTTTTGCCTTCGTAGTTTGCGCGTACCTCTTTATCTACCAGATTAATAAAATCGGTGCTGCAAATTTCTATCATGCGGTATTGTGCACTCTGAAAACCACTGGCAGGTAATAAGGCCATGCGGTAACGTAAAAACTGTTCTTTATCCATACCGTCGATCATGATTTCGAACGATTTGGTAAGGGCTTCAAAGTAGCGATTGATGCGGGTAACACGTTCCACGAAAAAATCCACTTCCAGTTTTTCTTTCCAGCCTTCATCTTTTCCATTGGCCGAAATAATTTTTCCGTTATTGGCGATCTGATCAAATTCATTAAGCGCCAATTTAAAATAGAGTTCAGTAATTTGATGATACATGATGAAAATTAATTCATCGGGATAATCGGTTTTAGGATTTTGCAAGGTGAGTAGTGTTTCCACCTGGGTGTAGTCCCAATATGTCAGGTAATTCGACAATAAGAGCCCTTCTAGGTAAGAACTAATATCCTGCCCCGTTTGCGCATACTTATCTTCGAGTAATGTTATTTTTTCGTTTATCGTTTTTTCCATAGAAACAAAGTGTTTTCAGTATTCAAGAGCGTTTGAAGTTCTGATTGTTTTCAAAATTAGTAATTATTACCTGTTAATTCCTATTTTATTCAGGGTCTTTTGATAGGCACTGGCATACTTTTGATGTTGCTGATAGGTTGCCGAATAATCGGAGAAACCATTTAACTGAGGTTTGGCACAAAAGAAAATAAAATTATGTTTTTTGTAATTCAGTGTGGCGTCAATAGCCTGAGTGCTAACCAAACAAATGGGTCCAGGTGGCAGACCTTTATAACGATAGGTATTATAAGGTGAATTAATATCCTTATCGCCATCTAAAATACGTTGTATGTCGTAAGTTTTGTTGGCAAACTTTAATGTGGGATCGGCCTGTAAGGGCATGTTTTTATTTAGGCGATTAAAGTACACGCCGGCGATTTTTTGCTGTTCACTTTCGATGTTACTTTCAGATTGCACAATGGATGCCATCGTAATAATTTCAGGAATACGATAACCTAGCTTTTTTGCCTGTGCTGTTCGTGACTGATTCCAAATACGTTTATAACGTTCTTTGATCATGTCCATAAGATCTTCGGCCGTAATGGCCCAACTTACTTCATATACGCCTGGCACTAATAACGCGAAACTATTATCGGGATCGAGCTTAAAATTTTCATCAAGTTTTTTTTCATCAGTTAAATAGTCTTCCAACTCCGAATCGGTTAGTTCGAGTTTATCGTCGGTATACGCGACAAATTCTTCCAGATTATGGATCTGATAATTATAGGTGAGTTTTACTTTTTCTTGTTTGTTGTATTTAATCAAGTTAATGATCTGACGCATGGTCATGCCGTTAAGAATACGGTATTTACCGGGATTCATGTTCTTATCGAGATCCATTTTTTTTGCCAGCCATTCAAAGGCTTCCTGATCGTCGATAATTTTCTCGGCATTAATATCATTAATCAAATCATCAAAAGAATCGTTACGATCAATATAAATAAAAGTGTAGTTCTTATCCTTTAGATGCACCGATGCAAATAGTTTTTGATAGGCGTAATAAGCCCCCCAGGCCAAAAGAGCCATTACGACGAAAGAAACTAAAAAACTATTTTTCCCTTTTTTACTCATGTTAAGCATTTAATTGATGTAAGGCTTGTTTTGCTTTGGTGTTTGTTGGATCTTTTTTGAGGATCTTTTCAATTTGTTCCTTTGCCGCTTTTTTATCTTTTACAAACAGATAATAAGCCGCTAAATTTAATAAAAGTGTCTCATTATCGGGATCTAAATTTATGCCGATTTTATATAATCTTAAGGCTTCGGCTGAAACACCCTGTACTAATTTTAAGTAACCCAAATTGGCGTAGGCCGACACATAACGTGGATTTTCTTTGATGATTGCTTCGAATTGCTGCATAGCTTCAGCTATAGCATTGGAACCGGCTAAGGCAGTACCCAGTTTGTTTTTGAAATCAAGGTTAGATGGCGCCAGTGATACAGCCCGTTTAAACCATTTTAAGGATTTTTGAGCATTGCCTGTGTAATGAAAAGCCTCGGCTATGCGGTATGCAGCCCAGGCATCGAGGTTTTCGTATGACTGAGCCACAAAGTACTGATCATAACAGGCTTGTTCGCCCAATTCATTTAAAACCGATATGATCTTTTTAAAATCCTGTTTAATAAAATACAATTGAATTAAAGCGTAACGGTTTTTATACGTGTCTTGGTGTACGGCCAAAATAATGGAAGCTGAATCGAGGTAAGACGCATTGGCGTCAAATTTATCGTATTGGTTAATATAGGCTTTTGCACGGGTAAGGTAATCGGGATTTTTTTCGTTGATGGAAAACAAACCCACAAAGGTTTTTATTTTATCTTTTTCCTTTTGGCTGATGGGTTTACGAATGTAATGATCATGAACCGTAACATGTGGAATATCAATGGAACCTGAAAGCGGCATGTGGCAACTCACACAATCGGGTGTTTTTGATTTTTTAAAACAAGTTTCCGAAATGGGTCCTCCAATGGCAGCATGTTCTGATGATGCCTTTAAATCCAGCTGATGGCATTTTTTACAGGCATCGTTAAACACATTGCTATTGGTTTCGCGCACACTGATGTGCGGATTATGACACGTAATACAAGTCATGGCCTCTTTATAAGGCTTTAAACTAGTTTTATTTTGAACCTTTTGGATGGACTTAATAAAGCAAGCACTTTGTTTTAAACGATCGGCGTGAGAGGCCATGATAAATTCCTCATCAGCATTTTTATATTTGGGTAAAAACACCGAAATAAAATCACTCAGTTTTTGTCCGGGTTTAAAATCGTAAAAGGATTTACCTTCTTTTAATATGGCATTGCCCTGCAAATGGCAACGTTGACAAAGATCGAACTGAGCATCAATAGATAGTTTGGAAGGATTGACAATCGAATAATCGATGTAACGGGCCGTGTCAACTTTAGTGCCGCTTTGGCGTTGGGCCAAGTGAATACTACCCGGCCCATGGCAGCGCTCACAATCAATACCACCCGGAACACTTTTAAATTTATTTTCAGAACCCAAAACAAAATCCGGATAGCCGTTGTGACAGCTCATGCATTCCAAACCAATTTTTCGTGAGAAGCGTGTATTAACACCGTTTTCAAAACCCGGTGGCAGATCCCAGTGTTTTTTTTGTGTGTAAAAGGTCATGGGCATTTGATTGATATACCCTCCATTACTTTGCAAATGCGAATTGGTATGCTGACCGGAGCCAATGATGTAATTCACCTGTTCGACCCGAAGGTGCATGGTGTCTTTTTTAGTTAAGCGGAATTCTTTGATATACAAACTATCCCTTTGCCAGTAGGCCTTGTAATGCAGATCGGCGATCTTATCATAAATGGAGGCGGATTGAAAATCAGCAGCTGATTTTTGTTTAGTGGCAATGCCAAAAGACTTGCCCATGCCGGTTTTTATAAAGGTGTTATAAATATCCTGGTGGCAGAGTTTACAGGTATTCATACCTACATAGCTGGCGGAATCGGCATGATTAAGATAACCCAAAGAATCAACAGGCTTAATTAACTCTGCATTTTTCGGGTCCTCATTTTTACAAGCAGTCAACAACAGACAAAAAAATACGATGCTTAAGCCACTTGTTTTCTTTCCCTCAGGATCAGTGAAAAAGAAACGAGCCCATGCCTGAAAAAAAAGTATGTTCGTGCTTTTAGCCACCCGAATTGATGCATTGTAAAAACCAAACGTCTTCATAGCTATCGACGCCTGTTTTGGTCCATGATTTTTTTAAACCGTTCTTTTCGAAGCCGGCTTTTTCGAATAGGGCCAGACTGGCTGTGTTAGAGGTATTCACCTGCACGTACACTTGTTTTAAGAATAAGGTGTTAAAACAATATTTTTTGATCAAGTCGATACATTCATGAGCAGCACCTTGTTTACGATAACTTTCGTGAATGTAAATACCTAATCCGCAGCGCAGATGTTGGGGGTCAAATTCAAACAAATCGATGATGCCGATGGTGCTGTTATCGTGCAAACTGTTTACCATTAAACGCAATTGTTTGCTGGTGTAAATATCGTTATGCGCCGAATTCACGAACTCTTCGAGGATAAAACGGCTGAAGGGAATTTGGGTAAAACTCACTGGCCAGAGGTCCATGTTATTTTCCCACTGATAAAGAATATTGGCATCAGAAGGCTCGAGGGCGCGAATAAATATGCTTTCTCCTTTTAAGAACATTGCACTAAATGTAAAAAAATTAAATGATTTCTGCTAATGGGATACTGCCTTCAAAAACCATCACAGCAGGACCTTTTAACCAGATGTTGTAAAAGTTCCGGTCGAGCACTTTTTCAAAAGTCACTTCCAGATCGCCACCCAGGGTTTTAATGAGGCAATTGTTTTTACCCGTCGAAATGCCTGTAAGCGCAGCCACCAAAGCAGCAGCCGTAACCCCGGTACCGCATGAAAAGGTCTCGTCTTCTACTCCCCTTTCGTAAGTTCTTACAAAAAGTGTGTCGTCGGTTTTTTCAATAAAATTTACGTTAGTGCCCTCTTCGGCAAAACGTTCGTTATATCTTATTTTTTTACCTTCTTCAAAAACATTGTAATTCTTTAGATTTTCCACCGCTTTTACGTAATGCGGTGAGCCGGTATTTAAATAAAAAAAATCATCACCGGCTTCTATCTGCTTAACCTCCTGCATTTTCAGCGACACCATGCCATCAGCTGCTATAAGCGCTTCATGCGCGCCATCAATGGCCAGAAAGCGCGCAGAATTCTGAATCATGCCGAGGTGTTGCGCATACGCTGTAATGCAGCGACCGCCATTGCCACACATGCTGCTTTGATTGCCATCGGCATTAAAATAAACCATTCTGAAATCAAAGCCCGGTTCCAATTCCAAGAGTATCAATCCATCCGCTCCGATGCCAAAACGGCGATCGCACAACTGTGCAATCTGTTGGGTATTGAGTTCAATGTTATTTTGACGGTTATCGATCAATATAAAATCGTTACCGGTACCCTGGTATTTATGAAATTTGATCTGCATGAAAAAAGATTAATTGATTTTGGCTAAGAGATCGGTGTCTACAACCCGCTCCAGTTGCTTAAAGTCGCCGCCGTAAAATAATTTGTATACTTTATCAGAGCATTTGATGTAAAACGAATTATCTACTTCATAAAGCAGCACGTTATTAAAATCAACAAAGCCGTAAAGAATAATTTTATTTTTAGTAAAGCGGTAGCCTTTTGAATTTAAAGGCGTGCGCCAGAATTCGATAAAATACAAATTGGAATTAGTTTCTGTAACATGAGCCAGGCGAGCCGCCAAGGAATCTTTTTCCTTATTGTCGTCACCAATCAGAATTGATTTTACATTCTTCACAGTCAGCAATTGATCGGTGGCAATGGTAATATCCGAATCTTCCTGAATTAAACTATCGGCTTCGTGATAATCTACTTTTTTAGTTTTACCTAAATTAATCTTAAAACGTTCGCGGTTTCTAGTATTTTCTTGCTCGGTTAATGTAACGTTTTTAATGGGTTGTTCAATAACAGTAATTTGTTCGCGGGTAGTGTCTTTTAGTTTGTTAAAAACATCGTTTATTTTGAAAACAAAAAAAGCCGCTCCAATAATTAAACCTATGGATACGCCAAAAATAAAAGTCGGTATTTTCCTTTTCAATCTCATCAATTTTAATGTAAATTTAGTCATATTTTAGGCGGCATCCTGTATTAAAATTCTGAATTTTTAACAGCCGGAAGCCCCGTGTGGTTAAGGTTTGTTAAAAACAAATGAAGGAAGTAACAAGCTTATTAATTTTACGTTCAACAAGTAATTAGTAAACAATTAGCAATATGAAAAAAATAGTTTCAACCGTTTTTGTGGCTTGTTTTGGTGGATTTGTGGCACTGGCCGCTTCGCATTTCCTATTCGGGAATAGTCCTAAGGCCAATGACCAGGTTAGACATCCTGACACTTCAACGCCGTATAAATTCACCAGTTATGATGGCAGCGGCTCAGGCACAGCACCTAGCGATTTTGTGATGGCTGCTGAAAAGTCGGTGAATTCGGTCGTTCACATTATGACCGTGAGTGAACAAGTAAATAATTTAGCATATGATCCATTTGCCGAATTATTTTTTGGACCACAAAAAAGACAACAGAATTTTGTTCAACAAGGCAGTGGCAGCGGGGTTATAATTAGTGAAGATGGCTTTATTGTAACCAATAATCACGTGATAGCCGGTTCTAACAAAATTGAAGTGGTATTAAACGACAAGCGTACTTACGTAGCCGAAGTTATTGGTGCCGATGCCAGCACGGATGTGGCACTTTTAAAAATTAAAGAACATGGTTTGCCTTTTTTAAATTATGGCAATAGCGATGGCGTAAAGGTAGGCGAATGGGCTTTGGCTGTGGGTAATCCTTTTAATTTGAACAGTACCGTTACGGCAGGCATCATTAGCGCAAAAGGAAGGAATAATATTTTGAACGGAAACAAAAGTCCCATTGAATCCTTTATACAAACAGATGCCGCAGTTAATCCCGGAAATAGTGGTGGAGCTTTGGTAAACACCGAAGGTGAATTAATAGGCATTAACACCGCCATTGCATCCAGTAACGGAGCCTTCCAAGGTTATTCGTTTGCAGTACCGGTTAACATTGTAAAAAAAGTGGTGAGCGATATGGTTGAATTTGGCGCCGTGCAACGCGCTTACATTGGTGTGAGTTTACTCGATATTGATTCAAAACTGGCTGCTGATAAAAACTTAAAAAACTTAAAAGGAATTTACGTCAGTAGCATTAATGAAGGTGGAAGTGCACAGGATGCCGGTATTAGAGAGGGCGATGTGATCACGGCTATTCACGATGTGCCGGTAAGGTCGGTGAGTGAATTGCAAGAACAAATTAGCCGTTACCGTCCGGGTGATAAAATTAAAGTGGAAATAGTTCGTAATAACAACGACTTGAATTTACCGGTAACATTAAAAACATATGACAATACCACCAAGCTGGTAAAAAAATCGGAGATGCCTGCCAAAACGGTAAATGCCCTGGGCGCTGAGTTTGCAGAGGTTGACAACGATGATTTAGCTGCCTTACGTTTAGAAAACGGGATCAGAATTGAAAAATTAAATCCGGGCATATTATCACAGGTAGGCATTCAACAAGGATTTATTGTTACGAGCATTGATAAGAAAAAAATGCTGACACTAAAAGACGTTGAGAATAGTTTGTCGAACAAAAAAGGCATGGTACTCATTGAAGGCTTTTATGCCAATGGCATGCGGGCTTCGTATAGTTTTGGTTTGTAAAATAGCCGGAACAAATTTTTAAAAAGCGGATCATTTGATTCGCTTTTTTATTTTAGTTTTGCCTCATCATTTTTTATGCAAAAAATTCTCTTTGTTTGTCTGGGTAATATTTGTCGCTCGCCATTGGCCGAGGGCATTATGTTGCATCTGAAAGAAAAACACGGTCTGCCTTTGGAGATCGATTCGGCGGGTACGGCTCATTATCACATTGGTGAGGCTCCCGATCACCGCACTATTGCCAATGCCGCCAAAAACGGGGTTGATCTTTCTAAATTAAGAGCCAGGCAATTTCAGGTTTCAGATTTTGAGGACTTTGATCGTATTTATGTGATGGATACGAGTAACTACAGGAATGTATTAAGCATTAGCGATCAAAAACAGCACCATGCCAAAGTGCGCTTTTTGTTGGATGTGGTTTTTCCGAATCAGAACAAAGAAGTGCCGGACCCCTATTACGGATCGGAAAAGGATTTTGAAGCCGCCTTTCAATTGGTTTATAACGCTTGCGAGGCACTCCGCCTGAGTCTGGTTTGACATTCAACATCAACAAGCATCAAAACCCTTCTATTAAATAATCCTGTTACCTTTGTATAATAAATTTTTGAACTGTTTAATCTTTTATACTTTATATTCGTCTAAGTAATCATGCGATTTTTTTTGACCTTCATTTTATCAGGCCTTTTTGCGCGACAAGCATTTTCACAAAACGATTCTGTCAAAAAAAGAAAAATCGATTCGTTGACAATCAAATTTAAAGCCGACTCCGCGCGCATTTTCAAATTTAACCGTTACCGCCCATACGCTAACATCGATAACCGAAACTCCTTCATCAAAAACCGACCGGTTAACTTTCAGGGCGGACAAATAGGTTTTATTTTTAAAGAATACCACGTGTTTGGCCTGGGATATTATACCATGACTCCAAATGCTCAGAGAGCCTCAAGACGCTTTAACGATTCCCGCACCATTGATCGTTATTTATTGCTTAACTACGCTACGGTGTTTTACCAGTATGTGATGTTGGATAAACGTTTTTTGGAAATTGATGTGCCCTTTGAGATTGGATTAGGTAAGTTTAAAAACAAACAAGTGGATGCTGATAACGGTACTATTATTTTAAATCAGTCGGGCGTGATTGTTCCAACTGGTGCTGGTTTGCAATTCGTTTTAAAACCTTTTCGCTGGATTGGACTTAGCGCCACCGGGGGCTACAGATTAGTGCTTGATAAAAATGTTAACGTTGATTTTAATGGACTTTATTACTCATTCGGTTTATGGCTCGACGTAAGACAGACTTACCGCGAAATTAAATTTTACGGCTATACGCGCAAGGATTATCGCCACGCCTTGCATGATATCATGGCGAATTAAAGCAATGAACATTTTAGCCGGCATTCAGGCAAAAACTTTATCTTTGCAACAAAAAAAACAACATGCCAAATACGACTATTTCAAAAAAAGGACCTGTTTCTAATTTCATTGAACATCATTATAAACATTTTAACGCGGCTGCCTTGATGGATGCGGCCAAAGGCTACGAAACCCATTTAACCGAAGGCGGAAAAATGATGGTGACCCTTGCCGGAGCCATGAGTACTGCGGAGTTAGGAAAATCCTTAGCAGAGATGATCCGTCAGGGTAAAATTGATATTATTTCGTGTACCGGTGCTAACCTGGAAGAAGACATCATGAACTTAGTAGCGCACTCGCATTACAAACGTGTACCTAATTACCGTGATTTGTCGCCACAAGAAGAATGGGACTTATTGGAAAACCATTATAACCGTGTAACCGATACGTGTATTCCTGAAGAAGAAGCATTCCGTCGTTTACAAAAACACATTTACAAGATCTGGAAAGATGCTGATACAGCCGGCGAACGTTATTTTCCGCATGAATACATGTACAAAATTTTATTAAGCGGCGAATTAAAACAGTATTACGAAATTGATCCGAAAGACAGCTGGATGCTGGCAGCAGCCGAACGCAATTTACCAATAGTAGTGCCGGGTTGGGAAGACAGCACCATGGGAAATATTTTTGCTTCCTATGTGATTAAAAATGAAATTAAAGCAAGCACCATGAAAAGTGGTATTGAATACATGGCTTGGTTAGCCGACTGGTACCCGAAAAACAGTGGTGGTAAAGGTGTAGGCTTTTTCCAAATTGGTGGCGGTATTGCAGGCGACTTCCCAATTTGTGTGGTGCCGATGTTGTATCAGGATATGGGCATGCATAACATTCCTTTCTGGAGTTATTTCTGTCAGATCTCCGATTCAACTACCTCTTACGGATCTTATTCGGGAGCCGTGCCTAACGAAAAAATTACCTGGGGTAAATTAGACATACATACTCCTAAATTTATTGTAGAAAGTGATGCCACTATTGTGGCTCCACTAATGTTTGCCTGGATTTTAGGTTGGTAACTAATTTATGAAATAAAAAAAAGCGGAACTGTTTTCCGCTTTTTTTATGCTTGTAATTTTGGATAATTAGAATCACTCATGCGTTTTCTTTTTATTGTGGCGCCCGGGCGGGCCTTCTCTTCAGCCTCGCTTGCCATTTGCAATAATTGTAGGCTTGCAGGGGCTTTCCCGCTTAGGCGGGAAAGCCGCTTCAGCCAACAATTATTATACAAATGACTCGTCCTGAAAAAAGTTTACAGTTTATTTAATTAATCCTGACTTAAGTTTACAGTTTATAGTTAATCCTGTAATTGGTTTACAAATGTACTTTTTTTGGTATAATAGTTCTTCCATAGTTTTTGTGTTTTTATTGGTGTACTTGA
>CANKBS010000026.1 GCA_947480015.1 Sphingobacteriaceae bacterium | reverse complement strand
TAACGGGAACGTGAACCCGCACATTGGCCAGATAAGATTTAATGAGTTTTTTGGCTCCCTTACCAATGGGCACCAGTCTTTCTTTATTTCCTTTACCTGTAACTTTTATATAATCACTTTCCAAATGCAGATCGGTGATCTTTAAGCCGTTTAACTCACTTACCCGCAGTCCACAACTGTAAAGGGTTTCGAGCATGCTCAGATTTCTTTCGCCATCCATGGTACTGCGATCAATAAAACTGAGCATCAGATCAATTTCAGGAACACTTAAAAATACCGGAAGTTTTCGCGCGAGTTTGGGCGATTCTAATAATTCGGCCGGACTCTGTTTGATCTCATTTTCAAGCAAAAGAAATTTATAAAAGGTCTTAAGTCCCGATATCACCCGCGCCTGGGTTGCTGCCGAAAAACCTAGGCCGGCAAACCATTCGATAAAATCTTGTAATTGCCTGAAATTAAAAGCTTCGGGTTTTTGATGTCCTAAAAATAGTTCCGAATAATTTTCCAGTTTTTTTAGATCATCGGCATAGGCTTCGATCGAATTTTTAGACAAAGAACGTTCGAGCTGCAAATACTGCTTAAAGCGTATATAATAAACATTCCAGGAACTCATCAACTCTTTTAACCCCTCTTTTTTGATTAGAAAATAAACATTAATTTCATCCAATGAAGATAGCAATTATTAATGGTCCAAATTTAAATCTCTTAGGCAAGCGTGAACCCGAAACCTATGGAACACGAGATTTTGAAACCTACCTGGCCGAACTTCAAAAAAAATACCGCGACATTGAACTGACTTATTTTCAAAGTAATGTGGAAGGTGAGCTCATTAATAAATTACACGAATTTGGATTTACTTACAAAGGCATTATCATCAATGCCGGAGGCTATACCCACACCTCGGTAGCTTTGGCCGATGCCATTGCAGCTATTACAACACCTGTTATTGAAGTACACATTAGTAACATTTTTGCCCGCGAAGATTTTCGCCATGTTTCTTTTTTAGGCGCTCAATGCATTGGCAGCATCTCTGGCTTTGGACTTTCCGGCTACGACCTGGCCATTCATCATTTGATTAATCTGTAAAGAATCTTTAGATTTTAAAAGTATCATCCTGAGCTTGTTTATGCTGAGCGTGTCGAAGCATCGAAGGCTGGTCATCCTGAGCCTGTCGAAGGATGGCATCTACAGTCATGGTTCGACAGGCTCACCATGACCATTCTTTCTATATTCTGAGCTGAATTATACTAAGCGTGTCAAAGCATCGAAGGCTGGTCATCCTGAGCTAGTTTATGCTGAGCGTGTCGAAGCATCGGTGGATGGCATGAGGATCACTCAACAAAATTAATTCAACACTTCCAAACTTCCCAAACCCTCTCTTATCACTTCAATCTCATGTCCACTGCAATCAAGCACTGTAGAGGTATAAATATTTCCGAAACCTCCATCAACCACTAAATCTACCACCTCACCGTATTGTTGTTCAATTTGTTCGGGATCAGAAAAATACTCCAGAATGGCATCACTGCTATCGTGCAAACTCGTTGAAATTAAAGGATTGCCTAACTTCTCCACAATCTCTTTACAAATGGCATTATCCGGCACACGGATGCCCACCGTTTTTTTTACCTGTTTTAATAATTTAGGTACGTTGTTATTGGCTTCTAAAATAAAAGTATAAGGACCAGGTAAAGCTTTTTTCATCACCCTGAACACATGATTGGGTATGGCTTTGGTGTATTCCGACAAATGACTCAGATCGCTGCACACAAATGAAAAATTAGCTTTTTCGGGTTTAATGCCCTTCAGTTTACAAATGCGTTCAATGGCCCGGGCCTGGGTTATATCACAACCCAAGGCATATACTGTATCGGTGGGATAAATAATAATACCGCCATTTTTTAAACAGTCCACTATTTGTGAAATACTGCCGGCCGGTATGTTATTGCTGTTAATGCGAAGAAGCACAGCGCAAAGTTATAAATTAATTTTAGCCTGTACTTTTAAATTTTAATTTAGAATTATCCGAAAATTTAAATGATTTTTTTGCTCCAACATAAAAACTAACATAACCTTACTCCATCTTCACAAATCGCAAAGCCTTGCTTCCTTTACTGCTACTGTATTTTATGACATAAATACCGGACTTTAAAGCGCTAATATCTAATTTTTTCTCTCCGATTAAAGAATCTGTTTCATAAACTAACTGTCCTGTTTCATTATAAATTTTTAAACCAATAGCTTGTTCTGTTTCAACATTTAAAAAAGAATGTGCTGGGTTCGGGTAAATTTTTATTTCCAATTCATCTGTATTGTTTATAATTCCTAAACAGGTCGATACATTCACTGTATAAATTTTAACAGCAGGACAAGGTGTGCCGCTGGCATAGGCCGTTAAAGTATAGGTACTGCTTATACTTGGCGTTACCACCACACTGGCAGAAGTGCCCGAAACATTTGACCATTGATAGGAAATTCCTCCCGTGCCCGTTAGGGTCGTACTTTGCCCGGCACAAATATTTAATTTTCCATTTAATCCAATGTTAGGTTCGGCTTTTGTGACAGTTATCATTTGGCTAAGTGTATCGCAGTGACAATTATAATACAACAACAATTTAACTTTATAAGTGCCCGCATTTGTAAATACATGCATTGGGTTATTAAGTGTTGAAATATTTGCAGCGCTTGAAGCAGCATCTCCAAAATTCCAACTTTGATTTAAAACAGAATAAGAAGGGGCTGTGCAAGCCAATGGATTCATGGCTATTGGAGCGGGTGCGCTAAAAGAAACCGTAGCACAACTAAGTAAAGGTGAATAAGTATAAGTGTAATTACTAGGCTTTAAACGAAATTGTTCGCTCGAAAAATTGGGGAGGCCTTGTGTGGAGGTAGCAGTTCCAACGCTCTGCCCCAAATCAACGTAATTACAAGAAAGCCCAGCATCATTGGGATTATTAATAACACCTAATTGGTTTTGTGCTGGGCTTGGCAAATTTCTTGCGACATAAATTTTACCGTTAGGAGCCAACTGTAAATTGTATTTATAAATATTAATTGTAGGCGAAAGCCAAGTCAATGAAGCCGCAATAGCAGTTGGGGAACCGGCACAAAGGTCCCATTGATAGAGGGCTCCTGTAGGCCCTCCACTGGCATAAACTTTGGTTTCATCAGGAGAAAACTCACAACCATAACCTTGGGCGTAGCCCAAACTATATGTCATTGCTAGCATCAAGGGGTTACTAACTACACCAGTTGCATTATTAAAATCGAATAACTCTAAACCTCCCGGTGCATACTTCACAACTGCCAACTTTTGGCCAAGTGGTGAGAGTTTCATACAGCCTTGGGCATTTGCACTAGAGCCTGGTATTGGTGTATAAGTATGAATAGTACCCACGCTCGAAACTATGGCGATGGTATTTACCCCGCTTGCACTTAATTGAAAAGCCAAAAAATTATCTGAATTATAAACATGCGCTAGTACCCAGCTATCAATGCCATTGCAATGTTTAGTGGCTGTCAGTTTTTCAGTCATGCCTGTTGCCAAGGTATAACTTCGCACTGTCACAGAACCAAGACCAGCTGCCATGCTCATATCAATAATTGAATAGTATAAACTGTAAATATTATTAATCGCATTTGTTGCAAACAAATAGTAGGTAGTTGAATTGGAAGGGTTTTTAAGTATAATTGAAGATTGAGTTCCATTTGCATTTACAATACCTGGAATTAAGGCCGCTCCATTGGCCATTAGTTGGTGTTGTTTGTTCCAAATATCAAAACCATTTGTGTAAAACAATAAATTACCGGCAGTATCTGCAATTGAAGCACAGCTTTTATTAGCCATCAAAGCACTATTATTGAGAATAGTTGGTGGATTGGTAGAAAAACTTAATGCAGCTTGATTTCCAAAATACCATTGGTAATTTTCTTTTTGAGAAAAAGCTGTAAATGAAAAAAGAATGGCAATTAAAAAACTTAGTCTGAGTATAGGATTTACCATGATAATTGGGTTTTAGTCTAAAGATACCAAAATATTAAGGATTGTTTTAATAGTCCCAAAAAAAGCCAAAAAACCTTGGTCCTTCTCCCTCAAAACAAATTATCAACACTTTTTTAATACTTTTATTTTTACACAAAGCCCAACACATGAACAAAAAAATACCCTTACTGATATTTTTATTTTGTTCATTTTTTATAAATGCCCAAACGCTTAAAATTTCAGGAAACACCAAAGATACGGCCACAAAACAAGCCCTTCCCAATGTATTGCTTATGGCCATAAAGTTCAACGATTCTACCTTAATTAATTATACCCGATCCGATCATCAGGGTATTTTCAAAAGCATCCGCATTCCACTCGATACTTATATTGTCATCTTATCACATCCAAATTTTAATGACAAAACTTATTTGCTGGTGCCATCTGCAAATGACACGGTGTTTAATTTTAAAAATGTGATCCTGCCTCCCAGATCCATTTCTTTAAAAGAAGTTGAAATCATTGCCTTTAAAGAAAAAAGTTATTACAAAGGCGATACCCTGGTTTATACAGCCGATTCTTTTAAAACAGCTGTTAATGCTACGGTTGAGGACCTGCTGAAAAAACTGCCGGGTATGCGCGTGGATGCCAATGGTAAAATTACCATTCAGGGTAAAGAAGTTGATCAGGTGTTGGTGGATGGTGATGAATTTTTTGGCTCCGACCCTACCATTGCTACACGGAACCTCAATGCCTCCAGTATTGAGAATGTGCAGGTATACGATAAAAAAAATGAAAGCAGCGAAGAAGGAAAAAATGAAACGCTCAAAATTCTGAATTTAAAAATGAAGGAGGATTCGAAAAAAGGCTACTTTGGAAAAGCCTCAGCAGCCGGCGATTTTCAGAACTTTTACGAAGGCGAATTACTGGCCAATAAATTTAAAGGCAACCGAAAAGTATCTTTATTTGGTATTGCAGCAAACACACCCAAACAAGCCTTTAATGGCATGGATGCCAACAAATACGGGTTAACCGGCGAGCAAAATGGTCAATACGACGAAGATTTGGGAATGTGGACCAGCAATGCTCCCAACGCAAAGGGAATTCCACAAACATTAAAATCGGGATTTTATTTTAATGATAAGATTGGCAAAAACAGCAAGATTAATTCCGATTATACGTTTAATCAAAACCAATTAGTTTCCGGTTCCGAAACCAATACCCAGTTCTTCTTAAAAGATACTTCGTATACAAATAGCCGGATTAAAAGCAACACGGCAAAAAATCAAAATCATGCATTTAATGTACGCTTCACACATAAACTCGATTCGCTTACCGAACTAACGGTGGCACCGAAATTAAAGTACAGTGTAAGCGAGAACACGAGTAGTCAAAACGATGATTTTATTTCAGAAAACAATGAACTTACACGGAGCACTAAAATAAACAATAACACCATCACCTATAACAGCGATATAAATGTGCTTTTTAAACTCAACCGTAATTTTAAAAAGAAAGACCGGGTGTTAACTCTCACTTACCAACCCATTTATACCGAAAGTAGCAGCTCAACCAAACTCAATACCGATTTTACAAATCACAAAAACGAATTGTTAGATAGCAGCTTAGTGCAACAACGCACACAGTCCAACATTAAAATGGAGAACAATGCATCGGTACTGTATGTTGAACCCTTGAGTAAAAAATTTAAAACCGAACTGAGCTACAATTTCACTAATAACCATAACAGCAATAACCGCCGAACATACGATAACAAAGGGGCGGGCTATGACCTGTTTAACACCGATCTGTCAAATAATTTCTCAAACAAACGAATTATTAACCGGGCCGGCACCAAATTAATTTTCGAAGTAAAAAAATACCGCATTTCGATAGGCTCCTATTTCAGGAACATTCAGCAGGAAAACACGAATCTTAGTAATGGTCAGAAACTACAATTGAATGTCACAAATATTTTACCAATGGCCTCCTTTAATTACCGCATCTCTCAAGGCTCTAATCTCTCACTCAACTACAGCACAAATTCACAACAACCCGAATTGCAGCAAATGCAACCGGTTACCGATAATACCGACCCCAACCGTATTTCTAAAGGTAATCCCGATCTTAAACCCACCTTTAGCAATAACTTAGGCATGAACTATTATTTTTATAAAGGCATATCGGATGTGAATTTTTGGTCAGGTGCCAATTACAACAATACAAGCAACCAAATTTCCTACACAACAGTCTACGATTCCATTGGCAAAGCCATTACGCAACCCATCAACATTAACGGTAATTATAATGCCAATCTCTATATGGGCGGAGGCTTTCCGGTATTCAAAAAAATCTTAAAAGTGTATTATGGTTTGAATGGAAATTTTAACAACAGCGTTTCCTTTGTGAACACGGCTCAAAATATTTCCCAAAACATCAGCGTTTCCCCATCGCTTCACTTCGAAAAGAATAAAGAAAAATTTAATATTGAAATTGGTGGGAGATACAATTATAACGTTCCAAAATCAACCATCTCCCTGCAATCGCTTCAACCTTATTACACCTATAGCCTCGATGGAAACCTAAGTCTCAAACTTCCTAAAAAAATAATTGTCTCTACCGATGGCACCTATACAGATAATGGTAACCGCTCGCCGGGTTATAATATCCGGTATTTTATTTTAAATGCCTCTTTAGGAAAAATGTTTCTTAAAACACAGGGACTCATCATTTCTATTAACGCTAACGATATTTTAAATCAAAATATTTCTAATCAGCGTACCATTAACTCGAATCAGATTATTGACACCAAAACCCAAATCATTAAACGTTATTTTTTATTGAAAGTCTTATATAAATTCAACAGTCAAAAAAACAAAGTGGAAGATGAAAACGATCAGTAAACTATTTTTCTGTTTTCTTGTTTTATTGCTAGCCCTGCCTCTCAGGGCTCAGATTAACGGTGCTAAAATTACTTTTGAGCGTAAAACAAATCTGTATAAAAAATTTAAAGAGAATAATGATATCCAGCGCTGGGTAAAAGAAGAAGACAAAATCAAAATCGATTTTTTTGAACTTTATATCAGCGATACCTTTTCTCTTTTTAAACCTCAGGAGAGTGAATTGCGAGAAGTGCTCAGCTGGGCCACTTCTAAAAACAGCGTGTACCAGAATTTTAATACCAATAGCCGTTACCTCATTAAAACCATTTGGGGAGAAGAATTGCACCTCTCCGACAGCCTCTTTAAACGCCCCTGGAAAATAACCGAAAGCTCCCGTAAAATAGCCGGTTATAGCTGCCGTAAAGCCATTTGGCAAGCTAACGACAGTACCCGCATTTACGCCTGGTTTTCTTACGATATCATTCCTTCGAGTGGTCCCGAAAGTTTTAACGGATTACCAGGCACCATACTGGGCTTAGCAACCGAAGATGGCGGTGTGGTTTATTTTGCAACCAAAGTGGAAATTATAAAACCTGCCCCCTCACTTTTTATCTTACCCAAAAAGAAAAAAATTTATTCAGTCCCGGAACTTAAGGCCGATCTCACCAAACAATACGGACACGAGAAGTGGTTTAAAACCATGCTTCATGAACAATTCGGCATCTGGTAAAGAAATGATTAATTTTTGATGATTTATTTGGAATGTTCGTTCCAAATAACTAGTTTTGTGACATGTATCAATCAAATTTACAAAACTATGCCTAAAGTTAAACAATTCAACAAAGAAAAAGTTTTAGAAGTAGCCTCAGGAATATTTAAACAAAACGGATATAATGGTACTTCTATTGATGAAATCTTAAAAGCCACAGGTTTAAGCCGCAGTAGCCTTTATGATTCATTTAAAGATAAACACAGTCTCTATCTGCAATCACTCGATTTTTATAAGCTCCAAGAAACTAAAGCTTATGATCAGGTTGACGAACAAAACCTGAATGGCTTGCAAAAAATTGAATTGCTATTTAAGGAAGTGGTGAATCATTTGATCAATCACCCCGAAGATAACGGCTGTTTAATGGTAAATGCTGCCGCCGAAATGAGTAAACGTTGCGATAAAACGGCGCAAGTTGTCTGCAATAACAAAGATAACGTGCAGGACTTATTCGGCACCTGGCTGGCTGATGCACAAACAAAAAAAGCCATTACACTTTCTAAGCCTGCCAAATCATATGGTCCCTTTTTATTTAATGCCCTGTGTGGTTTAAAAGTATTAAGTCAAAGTGGCGCTACTAAAACTGAATTAAACAATGTGGTAAAGGTGACCATGGACGCGCTCGTATAACATGCTAATAGATACACACACGCATTTATATGCCGAAGAATTTGAGTCCGATAGAACCGCACTTATTGAGAAAGCCATTCATAACGGCGTAAAAAAATTTTACTTGCCTAACATCGATTCAAGTTCCATACAAGGCATGCTTGCTCTCGAAAAACAATTTCCAGACAACTGTTTTGCCATGATGGGATTGCACCCCTGTTCGGTGAAAGAAAACTATGTAGCCGAATTAAACATCATGGAGTCTTGGCTCAAACAACGCAAATTTGCGGCCATTGGCGAAATAGGTATCGATTTATATTGGGACAAGACTTTTATTGAAGAACAAAAAACTGCCTTTAAAACCCAAATTCAGTGGGCACTCGATTATAATTACACCATCGTGATTCATTGCAGGGATGCTTTTGATGTCATTTTTGACCTACTAAAGAGTTTTAACAAACTCCCAAAAGCCATCTTTCACTGTTTTTCGGGTAATCTAGAACAAGCTCGTCAAATTATAGGTTTAGGTGATTTTAAATTGGGTGTTGGAGGGGTTGTAACCTTCAAAAACTCTGGACTGGATGAGGTTGTAAGGCAAATTGACCTCGAACACCTGGTTTTGGAGACCGATGCCCCTTATTTAGCCCCGGTGCCATTCAGAGGAAAAAGAAATGAACCTTCCTATATTATGGAAGTTGCCAAAAAAATTGCCCTGATAAAGGAGCTTCCCATGGAAAAAGTGGCAAATATAACCTCGCAAAATGCAGAAAACATCTTCTGAAACTAATAAAATGTTGAAAAACTCCGGCCTTTTTTCAAAAAAGTTTTGCGCAATAAAAAAAACTTCATACATTTGCACCCCCTAAATTAGGGAAAAGACTAAAATTTTACAAAGTGGACGCATTAAGTTATAAAACAAAATTTGCCAACAAGGCTACTGCTAATAAAGAGTGGTTGCTCGTTGATGCTGAAAATGAAGTAGTTGGACGTTTAGCTTCGAAAGTAGCCATGTTACTTCGCGGTAAACACAAACCAAGTTACACCCCGCATGCAGATGCAGGCAGTAATGTGATTATCATTAACGCCGAAAAGGTTCGTTTTACAGGCAAAAAATTAACAGATAAGGAATATGTAAGATATACCGGCTACCAAGGTGGTCAACGTTTTACTACTCCAAAAGATCTTTTGGCTAAGAAACCGGAAGAGATTTTAACACATGCCATCCATGGTATGTTGCCAAAAGGTCGTTTAGGTAGAACCTTAAACACCAACATCCGTATTTTTGCTGGTTCAGAGCACGGACATGAGGCACAACAACCAAAAAAAGTAGATTTAAGTAAAATTAAATAATTAATAAAATTAAATGGAAGTAGTTAACACATCTGGCCGCAGAAAAACTTCAGTTGCTCGTGCATATGTAACACCTGGCACCGGTAACATCGTAGTAAACGGAAGAGATTACAAAGAATATTTCAAGACCCCAACTTTACATTATTATGTAACTCAGTCTTTAATGGTTTCTAAGCTTGTAGAAGCTTATGACGTTAAAGTAAATGTTGCTGGTGGTGGCATTACCGGTCAAGCTCAGGCTATCCGTTTGGCTATTGCTAAAGCTTTGGTTGAAATGAACGCCGATCTTAAAAAAGATTTACGCGCAGCAGGCTTAATTACCCGCGATCCACGTATGGTTGAACGTAAAAAATTCGGTCAGAAAAAAGCACGTGCTCGTTTCCAATTCAGCAAACGTTAATATTAGATCATTAAAAGAAAGAGAACATAAAAAATGTCAGCAAGAACATCATTTAACGAATTACTTGAATCAGGTGCACACTTTGGTCACCTTAAAAGCAAATGGAATCCGGCAATGGCTCCTTATATTTATGCCGAAAAAAACGGAATTCATATTATCGACCTTAACAAAACCGTTGCTAAAATTGATGAAGCAGCAGATGCTCTAAAACAAATCGCCCGTTCTGGTCGCAAAGTTTTATTCGTTGCTACTAAAAAACAAGCAAAAGATATTGTTGCTGAAAAAGTAAAAACTGTAAACATGCCCTATGTAACCGAGCGTTGGCCAGGTGGTATGTTGACTAACTTTGCTACGATCCGTAAATCGGTTCGTCGTATGAGTCAGATTGACAAAATGTTTGCTGATGGTACTTTCAGTAACGTTTCTAAACGTGAACGTTTACAATTTTCACGCGAGCGTGCAAAATTAGAAACTCAGTTTGGTTCCATCTCCGATCTTACGCGTTTACCTGCCGCATTGTTCATTGTTGATATCACCAAAGAACACATTGCCGTTGCAGAAGCAAAACGTTTAAACATCCCAACCTTTGCAATTGTTGATACCAACTCAAATCCAAATTTAGTTGACTTCGCAGTTCCTGCAAATGATGATGCTTCAACTTCAATCGCTTACATCATCGAATTAATGGTGAATGCAGTGAAAGAAGGTTTATCTGATCGCAAAATGGATAAAGAAGCAAGTGCTGAAGAAAACGACACCAAAGAATTAAGCGCATCTGAAGCTGAAGAATTAGCAGCAGGCGCAACCATTAAAGGTGCTAAAGAAGACGAAGAAGAAGACAAAGGTGGCGCTAAAAAACCACGTCGTAGAGTGGCAGCAAAAAAATAATTTTAATAAGTTTATTTAATAGCGGTCATTCTGGCAACAGGCTGACCGTTTTTTTTGGATTAATTAGATTAAAACTAGCAGCCCAAAACAAAAAATTTCAAAAATTAACATTAACTCATAAATTAAATAAAATGGCTATTACAGCAGCAGAAGTAAATAAATTACGCCAGCAAACAGGTGCCGGCATGATGGATTGTAAAAAAGCATTAGAAGAAAGCAACGGCGATTTTGAAGCCGCTGTGGATTTTCTTCGTAAAAAAGGCGCTAAAGTTGCCGCTAATCGTGCCGACCGTGATGCTAAAGAAGGTGTGGTACTTGCTAAAACAAGTGCTGATAACAAAACAGGTGTTGTGATCAGTGTAAACTGTGAAACCGACTTCGTAGCAAAAAATGCTGAATTCATTGAATTCGCTGAAACGGTTGCAGGGGTTGCCCTTGATAAAAAACCGGCTTCTATCGACGAATTAAAAGCTTTGCCTTATAACGGACAAATTTCAATTGCCGATAAATTCATGGAACAAGTTGGTAAAATTGGCGAAAAAATTGACATCGGTTATTATAACCTTGTTAACGCTGAACAAGTGGTTGGATACATTCACCCGGGTAACCGCTTAGCAGTTGCCATTGGTTTTAATAAACAAGTGTCTGCAGAAGTAGCCAAAAACATTGCGATGCAAGCAGCAGCAATGGCTCCAGTAGCTATTGATAAAGACGATGTGGATAAAACCGTTATCGACCGCGAATTGGACATTGCCCGCGAAACAACACGTGCTGAAGGTAAACCGGAAGAAATGGTTGAGAAAATTGCTCAAGGTAAATTAAATAAATTCTATAAAGATTCTACTTTATTAAATCAAGAGTACTTTATCGATAACAAAATGACTGTTCGCCAGTTCTTACAAGGCGTTGAAAAAGATTTAACGGTTTCGGCCCTTAAACGTTACTCCTTATCATAACATGTAAATCCCGACTAAATTAGTCGGGATTTTTTTTGAACTTATTTTTTAAAATTCAGGTCAAAAGCAAAAGAGCTTCCGCGAAAAATAATACCTTCGTGTTCTAAGTTCTCCTTTGCTTAACGACTCCATCTAAAATACTAGCACATATGAAATACAAACGCATACTTTTAAAACTGAGCGGCGAGGCTCTCATGGGTAACAAAGGATTTGGTATTGACCAAGAACGTTTAATGGAATACGCCCAGGAGATTAAATCGGTTTACAACGCCGGTTGCCAGGTTGCGATAGTAATTGGTGGCGGAAATATTTTCAGGGGTATTCAAGCCGAAAAAGGAGGCATGGATCGTGTGCATGGCGATTATATGGGCATGTTAGCCACTGTTATTAACAGTATGGCCATACAGAGTGCTCTCGAGGGTTTGGGTGTTCACACGCGCCTGCAAAGTGCCATTAAAATGGAACAGATCTGCGAACCTTATATTCGCCGTAAGGCCGTACGTCATTTAGAAAAAGGTCGCGTGGTTATTTTTGGAGCCGGTACCGGAAATCCGTATTTCACCACCGATACAGCCGCTACCCTGCGTGCTATCGAAATAGAAGCCAATGTGATCTTAAAAGGAACCCGCGTGGATGGTATCTATACCGCCGATCCTGAAAAAGACAAAACCGCTACCAAATACGAAACCATCAAATTTGAAGAGGTGTATGAAAAAGGTCTGGAAGTAATGGACATGACCGCCTTCACCCTTTGTAAGGAAAATAACTTACCCATCATTGTGTTTGATATGAATAAAAAAGGCAATCTTAAAAATGTGATCGAGGGGCAAAAAATCGGTACCTTGGTAGAAATGTAGCTTTTAATTCCTTCGCCTTTTAATCAGAATTTATTTTGAGTGTTTTGTTTGATGCACTGTGTTGCCGCAGTTTGTGCTGATTGTGCATTTGTCAGAATACAATGAAATGTCAAGTATTATTTTACAATAATTCTTCCCAGCAACTTATTTACCCGACTTTTTAATTGGGTTAAATGCATGATCTCTTTTTGTATGGCCTCTATCTCCTCGTCCTTAGCGGTTTTGAGCAGTTCTTGTTTTTCGGAAATATAAGAATGTAATTTCTTTTCTTTTAAACTGTATAACAAATGCTGCGTGCCTTTTTTAATATTATTGATCTCCTGATTCACATGCACACCAAAATGTGCCCATTTGCTGCTTAGTTCGTAATTACTGATGATGTTATTGATCACAAAACTACTCACCAATGGATTTTGTGAAGCTGAAAAATATTGAATATCAGGCAAACGCTGATTCGATACTTCTTTCACATATTCATCTAAAACCGTTTGATGGATCGGATTTTCAAAACCTATTTCATCACGCCATAATTCAAATAATACAAATTCGCCCAATGTGATTTCGAGTTCATGTGATGTATCGTCTTCATCCTCCGCATCTATTGTTATCAGTGCCTTCCCGTGCGTAAGCATAATCCGCAACAACTCCCGCTCTTCCGAATCAAAAAGAAAATTTTCCTTTTCCTGAGTTTCGGTTTCAATCAGTTCAAAATTCTCAGGTGGAGCTGTTGGAGCTTGTTCAGAATAAGTCGATGTTCCGGAAGTTCCTTTGGACTGTGTTTTCCGGCGGATCTTATTCACCTCCTGCTGCAACACCGATTCCTCCATCTCCATGATGTGAGAACATTCCTTCACATAAATACTGCGAATAATGTTATCGGGAATTACAGCAATGTTTTCAACGATATCCTTAATTACGCCCGCTCGTTTAATGGGGTCGTTTTTGGTTTCGTTCTTTAATTTTTTTGCTTTAAAATATAAAAAGTCAGTAACATTATTTTCAATATAATCCTGAAATTCCTGTATGGTAACTTTTCTGCTGTATGAATCGGGATCGTCATTGGCTGGAAACTGCAACAACTTCACATTCATGCCCTCTTCTAATAATAAGGGAATGGCGCGGTTACTGGCCTTCTGTCCTGCTTCATCACCATCATAAAGCACCACAATGTTTTTGGTGAAACGATGAATGGATTTAATCTGATCGACCGTTAAGGAAGTTCCACTGGAAGCCACTACGTTTTCAATGCCGGCTTGATGCATGGCTATAACGTCCATGTAGCCTTCTACCAAATAACAACTGTCCTTATCCTGTATGGCTTTTTTCCCCAACCATAATCCATACAAAATTTTACTCTTGTTGTAGATCTCAGTTTCGGGACTATTGATATACTTGGCCGTTTTTTTATCACTGCTTAAGGTCCGTCCACCAAAGGCCACCACGCGACCACCGTCATCCTGGATAGGAAACATCACACGGCCGGCGTAACGGTCAAATAAATCCGACTGCGTTATTTCTTTTCCCTCTACATAACGGTTACTCAAAATACTCATGCCGGTTTTGGCTAAGTACTTTGGCATGTATCCACCTTTTACAGCAGCAATGGTAAAGGCATTACGTTCTTCTAAACTATAACCCAGTTGAAATTTCTGAATAATATCATCCCGTAAAGAGCGCTCTTTAAAATAACCCAAACCAATAGATTTTCCCTCATCGGTACTCATCATCGTTTCGGTAAAATAACGCTGTGCATATTGCATCACAATGAGCATACTCGCGCGCTCGGTCTGCTGCTCGCGTTCTTCCGGCGTTATCTCCCTTTCAACAACTTCAATATTGTATTTTTTGGCTAACCATTTTAAAGCCTCAGGATAACTGAGTTGTAAATGATCCATCACAAAATTCACCGAATTACCTGCCTTACCACATCCAAAACATTTGTAAATACCCTTAACGGGTGATACTGTAAAGGAAGGTGTTTTCTCTCCGTGAAAGGGACAGAGTCCGAGTAAATTAGCACCCCGTTTTTTTAAGGTAATAAATTCCCCTACCACCTCTTCTACATGAGCAGTTTCAATGATCTTATCAACGGTGTTTCTAGGTATCAAAGTGTTTACGTTCTCTTAAAGGTGCAAATTTATAAATTTATACAAGGCTCTTAAGCACATTCAGACTGGTTTCCAGCATGTCTTCGGTAAAATCGAGATGCGTTACCATGCGAATGGTTTGTTTGCCAAAGGCCGAAATTTTAATATTTTTTTCTCTTAGTTTTTTCTCAAAATCTTCGCCGCTAATGACTTCTTTTTTCAGATTAAAAATCACAATATTGGTATAAACCGGTAATACCGATTCAACATAGGGCAATGCAAGTAAACAAGCCTCCAGTTTTTTAGCCCGTAAATGATCTTCTTTTAATCGTTCAACATTATGTTTTAATGCATACAAACCGGCAGCAGCTAAAAAGCCGGCCTGACGCATTCCTCCGCCAAATACCTTACGTATCCGTCGGGCTTTTTTAATAAATTCCTTATCACCCAGTAATAATGAGCCTACCGGAGCTCCTAGTCCCTTTGATAAACAAATGGATATGGAATCAAAATACTTTCCGGTTTCCAAAGTACTTTCACCCGATTCGGTGAGGGCATTAAAGATACGGGCACCATCCAAATGCAATTTCAGATTTTTTGCCTGGCATAAAGCATGAATTGGTTTTATTTGTGCCAGCGTATAATAACTTCCACCGGCCCTGTTTACGGTATTTTCGAGACTCACCAAACGGGTGTTTGTCAACCAATCGAAATCACCATTAATAGCAGGTTCAATTAATTCAGCTGATAAGCGACCTTCTTGACCCTGTAATAATTTTGCCTGTACACCCGAATTAAAAGAGATCCCTCCACCTTCGTAATTATAGATATGTGAATTCACATCGCATATCACCTCATTGCCGGGCTCTGTGTGCGCCTTAATGGCTATTTGATTGGTCATGGTGCCACTCGGACAAAACAAGGCTGCTTCTTTCCCAAACAGTTTTGCGGCATATACCTCAAGTTCTGTAATTGTTGGGTCTTCACTAAACACATCATCGCCAACGGGTGCGCTGAACATGGCTTCTAACATGGCCTTACCGGGCTTTGTAACCGTATCACTTCTCAGATCTATAAATGCCATTTTTTAGTAATTCAAAAGTTTTAATAATTTTTCTTTGAAACGTTGTTGGGGTAAAAAGTTATGTTCCAGATCCACATTCATGGGTACAGGGGTATCCAGACTGCCTTCACGCATTACAGGCGCATCCAGATATTCAAAACAATTTTCAGTAATCAAGGAAGCGATCTCTCCGGCAATGCCACCTGTTAAGGTATCTTCATGAAACACAATCACTCTTCCTGTTTTTTTAACCGACGTATAAATCGCCTCTATATCAAGCGGCGCTAATGTTCTCAGATCGATCAGATCGGCATCTATGTCGGGATGTGCTGCTAAAATTTCTAATGACCAATGCACCGCTAAACCATAAGTCACAATCGTAACTGCGTTTCCTTCTTTCACCAATCGTGCTTTCCCAAATGGTATGGTAAAATAGTCATCGCTCACATCTTCACTAATACTGCGGTATAAAGCTTTGTGTTCAAAATACATCACCGGATTCGGATCTTCAAATGCACTTAACAACAATCCTTTTGCATCTTCGGGAAATGCCGGATATGCAATTTTTAATCCCGGTGTTTTAAAAAACCAGGCTTCGTTACTTTGACTGTGAAAGGGTCCGGCTGCCACGCCCGCTCCTGTTGGCATACGCACCACCACATCGGCGTTTTGTCCCCAACGGTAATGACTCTTGGCTAAATTATTTATAATTTGAGTCATACCCTCCGTTACAAAATCGGCAAACTGCATTTCTACCATGGCTTTGTATCCATTAATAGAAAGTCCGAAACCACTGCCTAAAATAGCACTCTCACAAAGCGGGGTATTTCTTACGCGTTCTTTTCCAAACAAGTCTACAAAACCTTCGGTGATTTTAAATACGCCTCCATAATCTGCTATATCTTGTCCCATTAACACCAGGTTCGGGTGGCGTTCCATGGCCTGTTTCATACCATTGCTAATGGCATCAATTAAGCGCATGTTGGTTTTTTTGCCGGAAGAAGAATTTGAAACCGAAAGTTCGAATGGTTTAAATAATTCACGCAGTTCTTTTTGAGTGTCGGGTTTGGGATTTTCTTCTGCAAAGGCTATTTCTAAACCCGCTTCGATCTCATGTTTAATTTCAGAACGAGAATTTTCAATCATCTCCTCGGTTAACACCCCTTCATCTATTAAGTACTTTTCGAAAGTTGCCACCGGATCTTTTCTTCCCCAAATTTCAAATAATTCCTTTGGTACGTATTTGGTGCCACTGGCTTCCTCGTGTCCACGCATCCGAAAGGTTACGCATTCAACTAAAACCGGACGCGGATGTTCGCGCAAATCTTCAGCCAGATTTTTTATGGTTTCGTAAACTTTTAAAATATTATTGCCATCAATTGAAATGCCTTCTATACCATAACCAATGGCCTTATCGGCAAAGGATTTGCATTTAAATTGTTCGTTGCTGGGTGTGCTTAAACCATAACCGTTATTTTCAATAATAAAAATCACCGGCAAATTCCAAACAGCAGCGGTATTAATGCTTTCATGAAAATCACCTTCACTGGCTCCTCCGTCGCCACTAAACACAACCGTTACTTTTTTGTCTTTTTTTAATTTGCTCGCCAAGGCTATACCATCGGCTACACCCATTTGCGGACCCAAATGAGAAATCATTCCAACGATTTTATATTCATTGGTGCCAAAATGAAAAGAACGATCACGGCCTTGTGTAAAGCCACCCGGCTTACCCTGAAACTGGGAGAACAAACGGTTGAGTGGAATTTTGCGGGTTGTGAATATACCCAAGTTCCGGTGCATCGGTAAAATATATTCATCTTTATCCAAGGCAGACGCCACACCAACCGAAATAGCTTCTTGGCCAATGCCACTAAACCATTTCGAAATTTTGCCTTGACGTAAAAGCAAAAGCATTTTCTCTTCAATCATGCGAGGTCGGAGCAAGTTGGTGTAAAGTTCCAAAAGACTTGTATCCTTTAGTTTTTTTCTGTCAAATTTAACCGGCGATTCAGCTGTTATCATCATGCAAATTTTTGTATTAGTTTATTTGATCAAGGCATTAAAACCGAATCCAATATTGATCCAACCCATGAAGTATCGGTTGGAAGCAGTATTCACATCCGCAAACTGATTAAAGTGCGGTGCTTTTGGATCATATTTATAAAACAATGTTGTGTAACTCAAAATAAGAGAAAAGGTTAAGGCCCTATCGGCTAAAAAATTAATGGCAATTTCGGGTTGTAAATAAGGTGCGTAAAAAGTTGTCCCCACAAAGGGCTGATTGGCTTTGTTGGTATCGGCATTCACATGAATAAAATTTTCGCGCATATAGCCCGTGTTGAGCGAATAACTGGCATATCCTTTATCAAAAAACTGATCGTAGCCTAATTTTAGAAACACGCCATTGCCAATTAAACGGGTGTTATAGGGGATACTTGCATTAAAATAGGTGTATTTTAAAAAGCTGTTATTTTTAAAATGTGAATTCTGATAACCTACACCAACATAAAAATTATTAAATACCCTGAGGTTAGCCGATAAATTGGTTTCGTAAAGTCCTGCAAAACTGGCACGGAACATGGCACTGCTGATGCTTCGGGGAATTCCGATGACGCCCCTTACCGTAAATAAAGCGTTTTTTTTACCAGGCTCCTGTGCAAAGAAACTTAGGTTGATGCCGAGTAGCAGAAATATGAGTGTTGTGCGCATTGAACCACTAAAGATAATGCTATTTGACTGAATAAAAAAAGCCGCAATGTAGCGGCTTTCTATATAAGTGGTGTTTTTTTTAATGCTGCGAGATCAATTTATCCTTGTATTTTTTGATCTGCGTTCTAAGTGCCTCACAGGCTAGGTCGGTGGCTTCTTCAAAAGTTTCACACTGTTTTTTTGCAAAAAACTCATGCCCTTTTCCGAGCATTTTAATCTCAGCTATTTTGTTATCACTGGTGCTGCTCTTGTCAAGCCTCAAGGTTATTTCACTAGTAATAATCCCGTCGTAAAACGTGTTTAATTTTTCAACTTTTTCATTCACAAAGTCTAATAATTTTCTGTCAGCAGTAAAATGCACTGATTGGATGTTGATTGTCATAATTATTCCTCCTTTTTGATTTTAATTGCCCGATCTGGGATGGGCCTGGTTATATGATTTCTTTAACTTTTCTATACTGTTGTGCGTGTATATTTGGGTGGCCGATAAATTAGCATGGCCTAGCAGATCTTTTACCGCATTTATATCTGCCCCATTATTTAATAAATGCGTAGCAAAGGTATGCCTTAAAACGTGTGGACTTTTTTTCTTGTTGGTGGTAACGGCCGCTAAAACCTCTTTCACAATCATGCTAATCTTTTGGGCGCTCATTGGTTTGTTTTTACTACTTACCAGTAAATAAGAACTACTTAAATTAAGTTGTCTTTTAACGTTAAAATAGATCTCTAGGTTTCGCTTTAAGTCTAAACTAAACGGAATGATTCTTTCTTTATTTCTTTTACCCAATACTTTAAACTGCAGGTTATATAAATCGGCATCCTCCTCCTTTAAATTCAAAATCTCAGCCCGTCTCATGCCTGTTTGATAAAGAATTTCAATAATGAGTTTGCTACGTATTCCTTCAAAACCGTCATCAAAATAGAGGCTTGAAAACATTACACCCAATTGATTTTCGTCCACAAAAACAGGTAAACGTTTTGGCGTTTTTGGCCCCTGAATTTTTTGAGTTGGATTTGATTTTACCAATTCGCGTTTTAAGGCAAATTTAAAAAAGGATCGTAAGGCGCTGAGCTTGCGATTAACGGTGGTAGCCGACATGCCGGCATCCATTAACGAAGCTATAAAGGCACGAATGTGCTGGTGTGTGATATCGTCTAAGCGGTAGGTTGGAAGTTCGTGATTGAGAAAATTAAAAAACTGTCTGAGGTCAATTTCATAATTCTTGCTAGTTAAGCGGCTAAACCTTCGTTGAAGATCTAAATAGGAAAAAAAGCCGTTCACTGCACCTTCAACCATAGCAAATAAAAAATCCTAATCGAAATTATACATTTCAAATTAGGATTCCAATTAAATAATCTTAAAAATAGAGAAAAACCCTATTTTTCTATTAAACCAATTTGTAATTTCTGTTTGTAAGAAGCTTTAATAACTTCTTCACGGCGACGGATAGATGGTTTAGTGAATTTTGAACGTTCACGCAAAGCTTTTACCACTCCGGTTTTTTCAAATTTCTTCTTGTACTTTTTTAGCGCTTTTTCAATGTTGTCGCCTTCTTTAATTTGAACTATTAACATTTTGTCTGTTTATTAATTTTAGAGGGGCAAATATATGCATTTTATTGGATTCAAAGAAAATAATTTTACGATAATTAATGATTTTAAAGGCTGCAAAACACCTAAATTTACCCACAATATTCATTTATGCAAAAAGACAGCTTCCGAAAATTCAAAAAACTCCTTAATAACAGCCAAACTATTGCCATTGTAACCCATTACAGTCCCGATGGCGATGCTATTGGAAGCAGTCTGGCCCTTTACCTGTTTTTACTTAAATTAGGTAAAAAAGTGCATGTTATTGTGCCAAATGATTATCCCGAGTTCTTGCATTGGATGCCGGGACATCAAAAAGTGCTCAATTTTCAGGATAATGAGGCCAAAGCTGCTAAAATCCTGCTTTCGGCTGAACTTATTTTCACCCTTGATTTTAATTCCTATAAAAGACTCGAGAAATTAGGTACCATCATCGAAAAAACGGAAGCGAAAAAAATACTCATCGATCACCATCAGCAGCCTGATCAATTCGCCGACCTTTATTTTCATGATGTGGCAGCCTGCAGCACCTGCGAACTGATTTTTGATTTTATTGTGGGCTTGGGTGAAAAAAAACTCATTGATAAAAAAATAGCCGCCTGTATTTATACCGGCATAATGACCGATACCGGTTCATTTCGTTATCCCAGTGTTAGTTCACGAACGCATTTAATTATTTCCGAATTAATGAAAACGGGCATTGTGCCTAGCGATATTCATGGCGCAGTTTACGATAACTACAGTATCGACCGCTTAAAACTTTTGGGTTTCGCTTTAAATGAAAAACTTAATTTAGTTGAAGGACTGCCGGTAGCCTATTTCAGCTTAAACGAGAAGGAACTAGCCCGCTTCAATTATCAAAAAGGCGACATTGAAGGCCTAGTGAATTATCCGTTCTCGGTAAAAGGCATTAAGGTTTGTGCCTTATTTAATGAAACAGAAGATTACGTTAAAATTTCTTTTAGAAGTAAAGGGACTATCGATATGAATCAATTTGCCAGAAACCATTTTAATGGGGGTGGTCATATTAATGCGGCCGGTGGCAGAAGTGATGAAAATCTTGCTGCTACAGAGAAAAAATTCAGAGAACTTGTAAAAACTTTATTTTAATGTTTGCTGCACTGGCTAAGATCATACTTAAATCAAGAATCGAAAAAGAAAATAATTCAAGAAAAAAAAGATTCTTATCCTGGGATGCTATTCAGAAAATGGCACTGCTCATCGAACATGACCCTAAGTTGAACAAAAGCCAAATTGATCGATTTGTTCAAGAAAGCGGGAAATATGTGGAAGTGTTTTACATTGAAACCACTTCGGAACTTAGCTCCTTTGGCGACTGGCACTGCTTTACGCGCAAAGAAACTGGTTTTTTAAAACTACCTAAACAAAACAGTCTAGTTGAATTAAAAGGCAAAAAATTTGACCTGCTTATAAATACCTGCAACAGTCACAACTTATTTGCAATTGCCTTGAGTTCTTCCATTGAAGCTACTTTAAAGCTCGGTACAGCAAGCAAATTTAGCGAAAGCGACATGATCATCAGTAAAAATGAAGGGCTTGGTCTTTTGGCTTACTTAAAGGTAGTCGACTCCTATCTAAAGATGATAAAAGTCTGATTTGTTTTACTTTATTGAGAACAATTAATTACATAAATTTAAATTTTTATATACTAGTAAAGCCTTCTAAATGGACATAGAATTTAATAAGAACGACGATGAGATGCGATTGCTGATCAGCAAAATGGAAAAACGTTTACAACAAATTTATTTAGGCGGCGGAAAATCACGCATAGAAAAAATACATAAACAAGGCAAAAAAACAGCCCGTGAACGTATAGACTATTTATTGGATAAAGACAGTCCACGTTTTGAAATGGGTGCATTTGCCGGATATGAAATGTATCCCGAACATGGTGGTTGTCCCGGTGGTGGCGTAGTAATTGTGATTGGCTATGTGAGCGGTAGGCAATGTATTGTTGTGGCTAACGACTCCACCGTAAAGGCAGGCGCATGGTTCCCTATTACAGGTAAAAAAAATCTGAGAGCTCAGGAAATAGCAATGGAAAATCGTTTACCCATTATTTATTTGGTTGATAGTGCCGGTGTATACCTGCCTTTACAAGACGAGATTTTTCCCGATAAAGAACATTTTGGTCGCATTTTTAGAAACAATGCGGTAATGAGTGGCATGGGCATTTTACAAATAGCTGCCGTGATGGGTAGCTGTGTTGCAGGTGGTGCTTACCTTCCCATCATGAGCGATGAAGCCATGATTGTAGATAAAACCGGCTCCATCTTTTTAGCAGGAAGTTACTTGGTAAAAGCGGCCATTGGTGAAACCATAGATAATGAAACCTTGGGTGGCGCCAGCACACATTGCGAAATAAGCGGTGTTACCGATTATAAATGTAAAGACGATGCCGATTGTTTAGATCGCATCCGTAACATTATGTCGAAGGTTGGCGATTATAATAAAGCAGGCTTTAGTCGCATTGAATCGTTTGCGCCTAAAAAAAACGTGGCCGATATTTATGGCATCATCCCCGACAGTCGCGATAAACAATACGACATGCATGAAGTGATTGAGCGTTTGGTTGATAATGGTGAACACGAAGAATACAAAGAATTATACGGTCAAAGTATTGTGTGTACTTATGCACGCATTGATGGCTGGGCGGTTGGTATTGTTGCCAATCAACGTAAAATAGTGAAAGGGAAAAAACCGGGCGGCAGCACCGAAATGCAATTTGGTGGTGTAATTTATAGTGATAGTGCCGATAAAGCAGCGCGTTTTATTATGAACTGCAATCAAAAGAAAATTCCATTGGTGTTTATACAAGATGCTACCGGCTTTATGGTTGGCTCTCGCAGTGAACAAGGTGGGATTATTAAAGATGGCGCTAAACTGGTTAACGCCATGGCCAACAGTGTGGTGCCTAAATTCACCATCATTGTTGGTAATAGTTATGGTGCTGCTAATTATGCCATGTGTGGAAAGGCCTACGATCCACGTTTAATTGTGGGATGGCCTACAGCCAATGTGGCCGTTATGGGTGGTTCACAAGCCGCAAAGGTTTTGGTACAAATAGAAGTGGCGAGTTTAAAAGCAAACGGTGAAGAAATTACTCCGGAAAAAGAAAGTGAGCTATTTAAAAAAATAAAAGATCGTTACGATCGCCAAAGTTCACCTTACTACGCGGCCTCACGCTTATGGTTGGATGCCATTATTGATCCACTCGATACCAGAAAAGTAATTAGTATGGGTATTGAAATGGCCAACCACTCGCCTATTACCAAACAATACAACGTTGGGATTTTACAAACCTAAACCTTTCAAATTACGAGTTTCTATTTAAAAAAAGCATTGTTAAAAAACCGCGCCGAATTGTTGTTTTTTTATGATAACATTCTGCTACAGCTTATTTCGTATATTAACAAAGCGTTTACTTCTCATCGCATTCCTTTAAAGGAGGGCGACTGCATTTATACGTTTACCGATGGTTTTGCCGATCCGTTTGGTGGACCAAATGGAAAAAAAATCAGATACCAGCAATTTGAACAAAACTCCTTACGAATTCTCATCTAAAAGCAGAGGAACAAAAAAGCGAATTGCTAAAAGCCAATACGAATTGGCGAGGCAAGCATGAGCAGGTAGATGATATGTTGCTTGCTGGCATGAAGATTTAACGCTTCACTCGGTTTTAAATTAAACCAATTTTAAAACTGAATAAAGGTTTTATTTGTCTTAGCTTTTTCGAGAAGTATTTGTTTGTATTGACTGATGAGTTGGGTTTTACGGTTATTAATAATAAACTTTCGTATGTTTTTACTCTCAAAATTAATCGGTGATAAGCCGTTTTTTACCATCACATCTTTCACTTTTAAATAATAGTAATAATCGTCATCCGAAAATTCAACGACCCTGCCCTGACTTAAATTAAAATCAGGCTGGTCCTTTAATCCCGGTATTTCTTTTTTTACATCATCTAAAAACAACCAGGTGCTGTCGTTCATGAAAAAATTCTCCGCATTCAATACACATAAGGCTTTTAACTGCTCCTTATCCTTAGGGTTGGTTGACCACACCAAACGTTTAATTTTCACCAAGGCAGGAGATTTTATGGGCACCTTAAAATAATTTACTTTTAAGATATTTTCTTTTAAAATAAAATTATCACGGTGTTTGTTATAATAGACTTCAATTTCTTCTTTAGTAATGGTGGTGTCCAAATTGGCTTCAATGAGTTTACTTTGGTAAATATAATTAACCAACGATTTTCGGTAATCCTGCACCTGTTTCTCTATCTGAACTTCGCCTTCATTTAACTTGCTCATTGCCTCTTGATAAAACAAAGCCTCAATAGCCCAATTTTCAATCGATTTTTTAGCATTAAACAAACTGTCTTTAATTACTCCCGTGCTCACAAAACCCTCGGTAAAGGCATCCTGTGTCAATTCTTCTTCCCCGGCCTTAGCTACAGATTTAGAGTTGTCGTGACCTGCTTCCTTTGCCGACTGTTTGCAGCCTAAAAGAAAAACAAAGAAACAGAGATATGGAATAATTTTATGGTGCATTTTCGATTTAAAGGTAATATTTAATTTGTTTCCCCATAAATTTAAGCGCAATTACTGTGCGATAACTGAGTGAGAAATCAACGTAAGTTAGCCTCGTTTAGGCAAAAAAAAAGCCGATACTAAAACCGGCTTTCATTTAAAATTGTTATTTAATGGTTGAGATGACATCTTCTTTAACATCCACCTTGTATTTGTTTTTCAGGTACGTTAACCATTCTGAATCTAAATAGTTTTGATAGTCGGCTGTAACATTACCACGACACTCCCCAATGGTTTTTGGTGATTTAGGTAAAATATTATTTACAACAATTACAGCTACATTTTTTTCATCCTTAATGTCTTTCTCGGCAACGCCCACTTTCCAATTGGCATCAATGTTTTTGTTTTCGCCTTTCAAATACGTAATGTTTTCAAAGGCAAGATTTAACTGTGAACTTTTATTCAGTGCATCGGTCATTTCCTTCTCGGTTTTTTTAGCCTTCAACATTTTGCGTAATTCTTTAGCCACCTTTTCGTCAATGCATTTGTACATGGTTACTTCGGCACGTTCATCCCAAAGGTATTTGGTTTTATTAGCCTCATAAAACACACGCAATCCTGCGGTATCTTTCACGGCTTTGCTCCATACTTTTTGGTCGGTTAAGTCAAAAAGTAAAATGCCGTCTCTGTATTCGCGGTAGAGGTTAGCGAAGTCGGTATATTTATTTTCTAATTGCGAATCTTCGTAAGCAACCACACATTCATCCACCCAAGTTTTATAAATACTTTTTAATAACTCAGTCAAGTCGGTAGCTGACCTAAAACTCATTTGGGTTTCAAGAAACTTGGCGAATTCTTTTTGAGTATACGACTTAGCGCCTAAATTAAAAATTTCTTTGTTCCCTAATTTATCGGCGCTTTCAGCTTTCCAAGTAGCTCTTAAATAAGTGGAATCGAGAATTTTACTAAACTCGTCTCTGTTTTTTAAATTTTCTTTAAATCCGTTATCTTTCTTCACGCGTGTAATTAAAGCCGTGCGGCCCATTTGGGAGCGGCTATCACGACTCACTCTGTTTTTTAATTCAATCTTAATGTCGTTAAAAGCAAGCACACCTTTTAGTTCATTTCGTTTAATGATGTGCCAGCCAAAAGGTGTTTGAACCGGTTCGCTGTATTCACCGTTGTTTTTAATAGCAAAAGCCGCATCTTCAAATGCTTTAGGGAAACGTGCACCTTTAAAAGGTTGTAACTGTCCGCCTTTATCATTGGTTTGTTTATCATCACTAAATTGACGGGCCAGGTCTTCAAAACTTTGTCCGGCTTTTAATTTACTGTAAATCTCATCAATTTTAGTTTTAGCATTGGTTCTATCGAGATCGGTTGCATCCTTAGGGAATTTAGCCATGATATGTGAAACGGTGATTTCACCACGGTTTTGGCGTTTATCATACACTTTAAGAACATGGTAACCAAATCGGGTTCTAACTACCGTGCTTAATTCGCCCACTTTTGTATTATACGCAGCCGATTCAAAGGGATAAACCATGTCTAAGGTTGAAAAATAATTTAGGTCGCCTTTGTTATCGGTTACGGAAGGATCGTCGCTTGTTTTTTGAGCAATGGCCGGAAATTTATCTTCAGCATTTTTACCATAATCAGCTAAATTTTTAACTGAATTTAATTTCAATTTATACAAGGTACTATCTTTCGATTTTAATTGTTTAGAAACCTCGGTGGTGTTTTTAAGTAATTTATCGTAATGCGCAATTTCGGCAGTACTTGGAAGTTTCCCCATGACTGCGCTTCTAATTAATTGAATGCGGGTAAAGGCTTCCAGTGTATCTTTCGGCAAAGCGGTTTCGTCTACTTTCACTAAAATGTGACTGGCTCTAACTTCATATTTCATTCGGTCATAAGCCTCGGTCAATAAGTTTTCATTGGTATTCTTATCGGTTAAATAAGGAGCCGCCAATTGTCTTCTGTAGCCCGCCAATTCAGATTTAAAGGTGGCCAAGGTATCTAAACCTAAACTTTCGGCTTCGAGTACTTTACTTTTAAATAAGGAAAAAAGATCCACATACTCTTTTACTGATTTAGAGGTGTTATTCACTTCCTTACCATTGTTTTTGCGGTATACCGCTTCAAATTCTGATCGTTTAATGGCTTTGTCATTAATGGTCATTACAACCGGATCTTGTGATTTAGCAGGGTTTACAAATGTTGATACCGCTAAAGCAACAACAACGAATTTATTCATTTTCATACGTCAAGAAATTTTGGCAAATTTAGTTCTTCTATTGGATTATTTAATTATTTCGGCAAGTTTTTCGTCTAAGGCAGCACCGCGTAAATCTTTGGCGATAATCTTACCCTCTCTATCTATTAAAAAGTTTTGTGGGATGCTCGTAACGCCGTAAAGTTTACCAACGTCATTTGCCCAACCTTTTAAATCGCTAATATGGGTCCAAGTTAATTTATCTTGTTGAATAGCCGCTAACCAAGGGTCACGATTCGAATCCATTGATACACCCAACACAGTAAATCCTTTATCTTTAAAACGGGTGTAAGCTGCCACCACATTTGGGTTTTCGGCTCTGCAAGGACGACACCAGCTGGCCCAAAAATCTACCAGCACATATTTTCCTTTAAAGTCAGATAAACTTACTTTTTTGCCATCGGGTGTCGTTTGACTAAAATTGGTAGCCTTGTGTCCAACGGTGGTGCCTTTAATGTCGTCAACCCGTTTGGTAGCTAATTTAATAAACTTCGTATCCTGAATACTTTTGTCGATGTAACTAAGCGATTCTTCTACTTCGCTCAGCGGGATACTCGCATTGTTAAAATCATTATAAATGATAAAACCACTCACGGCCGATTTTGGATGTGTTTTAACGAAGTTTTTTAGACCTGAGATGTATTGGATATTTAAGTTCTGATATTCGGCCTGAATAGCTTTTTGTGTGTTCACATCGCCGTTTTGAGAAGCTAGATTAAAGTCGGCTTGAAGTTTTTGTTGAATCGTTACCAAATTATTGATGATCATTCGGTATTCTAAATAATCCTTTTGGCTTTGGCCTCCTTCAATGCCCGAATAAACGATTGAATCACCTCCAATGATGGTTGCTTTAACCTGAGAGGCATCGGCAAAAAAGATACAATTGAACTGGGCATTCATGTTATTACTGGTGGTAAACCAATACATATTGGGTTCCACACTTTTTAAATTGAATTTAAATTTCCCATCAACAATCTTGGCCGAATCGGTAAAATCTTTTTCATTCCATTTGTGGTGAAGGTAAATGTTGTTGCCGGTATAATGTCGCGTTACACCTTCAATTTTAAAACTAAATGTTTTCTCAGGACTTTGTTTTTGCGAAAACCCCAAAACAACAATAAAAAGGGGGGATAGAACCGTAAAGATGTTTTTTTTCATGATTAACTGTGCGTTACAACAAATATACCAAGATTTAAAATCTTAGGATATAATTTAGAATTTTTAACCTTTAATATAATAACAAAAGATGCGGAGAGTCAAAAAAAAACCTCTTCCGAAGAAGAGGTTTACATTCTTTTTTAAAACTGCCAGAGATCATGTTCAAATCTAAAAATATCTCCTTTTATGCGATCTGACTCTAACAAGGCATCTATGCCCTTAGAATAATTTTCAATATTTCTATTGTAAACATTTGATTCCTTTTTTACAGAACTGGCAAACATTCGTTTCCAGAAAATATCTTCAAAGGTTCTGCGTTCGCTATCGTTCTTAGTATTAAACACCTCGTGTTTAGCAAAGTAAGGCCGACAGGCAGGGAAGTAAACATAAAAAAATGAGTTACAGCCCAAATCTTCTTTTCCTTTTAACTGAACGTTAAAACCCATTCCAATAATGCGCACTTCAAGAGATGATTTTTGTTTATCAAAAAACCAATCTTCTTTTAGTTCTATTTCGCAAAAATTTTCATAAATCCAGGTAGAATCGATATTACCTGCAACTTTGATAGTAAAGGAGTTACCATCCGCATCAAATTGTTCCTGATCGACTGAATCGGCTTTAATTACCATTTTATCGCGGATCGCGGATTTTTCGAAAGGCACTAAAAATTCCTCATCGCTAAAAGAAATAATCTGACCTGAAAGAATATACTTGGTCATCAATTGCATGATTGAAATTCTGCTTACATTAACGTCAGTTGGGTAATACAAAGGCTGATTCACTTTTTCACGAATATCAATTGTACGCCAAACTCTTTTTTCCCAAGTCACATCAGCTTCACGCAAATGCGTGTAAGGTACTAATCGTCTGTTTACGGCGTTTTCCTTGTCATAAACAGCGTCTTTATAATCACCCGGTTGAAAAATGCTTTGTTGTGCCGAAACCGAACTAACAAGAGAACTCACGAGGAGAATTATTAAAATATGTATGTAGCGTTTCATTTCTTTTAGTTTAAATTTTTATTTTAGAACTTTAATACCACAAGTAGAAGAATAGATGATTCCATCTGGACCTTTTACCTTTATATCAACATAAATTTTAGTATTCACATCAGCACCTTTAAAAATACCGATAGCATCGGGGGCAAGATTTGCGCCATTACCTTGAGCCGTAACTAATTTACCTTTCACTTTTCCTACCAGATCATAACTTTGTACAATGTAGTTAGCTTGAAAGTCAAAACCATTAGCACCGGCACCAATTGCACCTACCGTACTCAAATCACCCTTTTTCATTTCAGGTGGTGCAAACTTACCACCTACCTTAGCTTCCGGCTTAGGTAAAGGTTTAACTCTGAATTTTTGAGGAGGACCAACAGGTTTGATACCATCCGGCCCTTTTTTAGAAACAGTAATCAAACACTCACCAACTCCAGTAAAAGTGAAATCATATTTACCAGGTTCAGCTCTAGGTACATATTTTACACCAGCGCCTGAAGCATTAATAACGATATCATTTGGTGAAACACCGGCAGCACCGGCTGCAACAGGGTTAACAACACCACGATAAAACACGTTCATTTGTTCTGCAGATACGGCAACAGCAGATTTAGCAACCTTATACTCCCCTTTAAAAGGATAGTATTCAAAAGTACCATCCGGTTTTTTGTATTTAATTACCCCGCTATATTTTTGATCACCGGTAGCACCTGTGCCAACTTGATACATACCCATACCACCAACTATAGGAACCTGAGTGCCTTTTGCACCTTTAGCCGCAGAAGCCGAGTCAACCCCCAATAAAACTTCCATATCACCTGCACCTAATTTTGAATTGGTAGCGGCTAAGAAAATTTCTGATTTGTAAGGCTCACCGGCACTAATGTAAGATGAAGGTGCGATTACTTTGGCATAAATGTTATCAAACTTAATGGCTAATTTACCACTTGCTCCACTAAATACTTGCAGCATATCGGCTTCAACGTTCTTAAGATCGGCCTGTAATTTATTCATGTTAACATAAACAGCCGCCATCGGTAAATGTTCAACATTGTCCATTTCCCAAGTAAACTTGATACCGTCCTCTTCGAATCCGCTTGGTTCAGGTTTTAAAATATCAATCTTCTTCTTTAAGTTGTCGTAATCCTCTTTTAATAAATGCAGCCCATCTGTTTTTTGCATTTTTTCCAACTGACTCATTAATTTTGAGTGTAAACCTTCCATTTTTCCCCTTAATTCATCGGCAGTTAATGGTCCTTTTGCAGGATGATCACCAGTTCCCAACATCACTGTCATGGGCTTATCGTAATCACCAATATTTGCAAAGAAAGGTTCTCTTCTTAAATTAATAGAATCTACGGTAAGTTTCTGAGTTGGTTCAAGTCCTAACACATAGTGAACCATGTTGGCTTTTACTTCATCAATATAAAAGTAAAGTTCTTTGATGTCTTTTTGAGATACCTGAATTTCTTTAAAATAAGGTTCGGCAGCTTTATTACCATTGATAGTTGCTTTAAAAGCCTCGGTTACACGGTCGTTATTAGCGGCCATGTTTTTCTTGGATTTTTCCAAACTATCATTCACAGAGAGATACCCATTGAGAATTGATTTAGATACATTAAGGGCCAACATGGCTGTAAGTACTAAGTACATTAAGCCAATCATCTTCTGCCTAGGGCTTTCTTTTCCGCCTGCCATTGTTTATTGTTTGTTTTTATTTAAAGAATGTGAATACTACTAAATGATTTGTCTGATTACACCTTAATTAAGGACGAACGTTCATCGCACTTAACATGTTACCATAAACAGTATTTAACGAGGTTAAATTGCTGGATAAAGTAGCCATTTCTTGACGGTATTTTTTAGTATCTTCTACTGAATCATGAAGGTTTTTCATGAGATCATTTAATCCATTGTAGAATTTACTGGTAGCTTCTAGGTGTGATTGACTATCTTGTAATTGTAATTCATATGTCGCATTTAAAGAAGATAAATTCTTAGAGACTTTGGTTAATGAGTCGCCAATTGACGCACCAACTTCATTTGAATCGGCCAAGTTAGCCATTGAATCGGCAGCTCTGCTGTATGTATCAGCTAATTGTGAAACGTTTTTTGAAGCATTCTTAACGTTATCTACATATTCGTTGGTAGCTACGGTTGCATTACTAATATCGGAAATTTTTCCGGTAGTATCGTTTAATGCTCTAATGCCTGAACCTAAACTTTCAATTAATTCCGGTCCAATTTTAGCGTCTGCCAATAAATTGTCTAATTGCGCAGTGATAGGTAAATTATTTTCTTCTTCTTCTAAGTGTGGCGTTTCATCATGACCCATACCTGCTAATTCAGGGTAAGCCAATGTCCAGTCTACTTCCTCATGTGGAATGTCAAAGCCAAAAAATATGAACAGAAACGTTTCTACAATTAAACCCATTGGGAGCATAATAGAAGCACCCGGGTAGTGCATGATTTTAAATAATGCACCAAGAATAACCGTTGCTGCACCGAAACAAGTTACCATGTGCATAACTTTTTTCATTCCTTTTACTTTAGGTAATCTACTCATAGCTGTTTTTGTTAGTTTGTGTTGTTAGATATATTGAACTGTGTTTATGTTTTTTAATTAAAAGTTGTCGTATTTAGAGCGGCCCAAGAAGGTCATAACATTTCTAAATCCAATATAAGATTTAGAGGTATCTTGATACTCGTAAGTACGGGTACTGGTTTGTAGGTAATACCCAACATCTTTCCAGCTTCCACCACGAATGACTTTACGTTTAAGTACGTTGGCATCTTTATCTTGTGCTTCGTATACATAATCAGGGTTTAAGTCATGTTGGAAATCGTAAGCGGATTCATCAAAAGCATTACTGGTCCACTCTGAAACGTTACCGGCCATGCAATACAAGCCATAATCATTTGGATTGTAAGAATAGACGTATAATGAATGAAAACCACCATCATCTACATAAGAGCCACGCATAGGTTTAAAGTTTCCTAAGAAACAACCTTTGGAGTTGCGGATATAAGGGCCACCCCAAGGATATGGCGATTTTTCTAGACCACCACGAGCCGCATATTCCCACTCGCTTTCAGTTGGTAAACGGAAATCATTTACAATAGATTGACCGGTCCCAATTAAGAAGTTATTTAATAAGTTAGATCTCCAGATACTAAATGCACGGGCTTGTTTCCAAGTTACCCCTACTACCGGATAATCATCATACGATGGATGCCAGAAGTACATATTAGTAAGCGGTTCGTTAAATGAGTAGGTGAAATCATGCACCCAAGCTAAGGTATCGGGGTAAACATTGATAATATCTTTAATAATAAAGGCCGAACGATCAACCCCTTTGCGCTCTCTTGGCACATAGTTACCTTGGCCTACAGAAACCAAATCCTTTACATTATAGGTACCTAAGGTTTTACCATCCTTTGCCGGATCGGTAACTGCAGTAGCGGGTGAACCTGCTGCACCGGCAGCACCATCATTTAATGTTACACCGTTTACGTAATCTGATTTTTTGTAATCATGTGCAGCATCTTTTACATCGGGCGATTTATTTGGAATAAAACGGTTTGATTTAGCAGCGGCACTGCGGATATCAATGCGATAGTATTCGTAATTTAATTTACGGGTATCAATTTCTTTACGGTTATAAAAACGTTCACCTTCGGGTAAATACATAGGTTGTAAAATACCACGAATATCTTCATCACCGGTACCCCAATCAATTTCTTTATCCCAGTTTACATATGGATCTTGTAGATTATTATCACCAGTATACACCGGCCAATTAGCTAAAAATTCATCTTGAGGCAAACCGAAATCTTCTTCTTGACCACCTGCTATTAATAAACGACGTGCAATAGAGTCACGAACCCAATATACAAACTGGCGATACTCATTATTTGAGATCTCAGAATCGTCGATATAAAATGCCTGAACCGAAACCATTTTTGATTTGGTTGTGTGTGCCATTGGAGCTTCTTCATCATCAGGGCCCATGTGGTAGCTTCCCATTGGAATAAATAGGGTTCCAAATGGATCAGGCTGATACCATTTTTCGCGACCAACGACACCGATTAATTCACCGGTACGTTTGTTACATCCTGCAACAATAGCAACAAAAGAAGCTAATATCAAGAGTTTTTTCATAATGCTTGTTTTAGTTTATAACCGCAACTTGAACCAAGGTTACACTTATGTTGTTGTTTAAAAGTTATTAACATTAATTGTTAGTTGTAAAAGGTTTAAACGAAATATTGATCAAAAGGTTACACATTTAATTAATCAAGGAAACGATCGCTACGATAAGTGGTAGGTTTAGAAACCTTTGGAGTAAAACAAACACCCATAATAAATTCGCCTGAACCTTTTGAATATGTTTTTAATTTAGGCGTTGTTAAGTCATAAGAAAAACCAGCTTTCCATGAAATTGAATGGCCTACCCCTGCTTTACCTTGAATACCAGCTAGGATAGCCGTCGCATCATCTAAACGATACGTACCACCTATCCAAATTAAATCACTCCATAAGAATGTTAAATTCGCATCTAACGAATTTGCTTTGCCGTCGGTTTTATATAAAACGTTTGGTGTTAATTTGCTCCACTTATTTAATTGCATGGTATAACCAGTCATTAAATAATAGTGGCGGCTTACTTGAAAACCCAGGGCACCTGCTTTAATTTGTTGTGCCGGTAAGTGGGTAGAAGAAATCCCTACATAAAATTTCCCCGGAATTTGATAAAAAGCACCAAACCCTACATCTATCGTCGTTTTGTTTAAATCAGGGTTTGTGAATGCTGATAACACAGTGCCATTAGGGCCCGGTACCGATCCACCTGAACCAGGAATACGAATATCTGTTAAGAGCGGCTCTGGTACAACCCAAACAGAAGTAATCTTCTTTTGTAAGATACCCAAATCGAGGCCTAAACCGAAAGTTCCTTGTCCGATTTTTTTATTAAATGAGCCGGCAAAACGAACAATGTTCGTTGTCATCGGTCCGATTTTGTCTGTTATAATATTCATCCCTACGCCCAATGGTAGATTGGTTAGACGCATATCGCCTGCAATTGCCATTGATGTTGGTGCACCTTCAAATCCCATCCATTGTTTACGGTACTGGGCAACGCCACAAATACCACCACTGGTACCAGCATAACCCGGATTGTAAATCAATTTGTTGAACATAAACTGCGTGAATTGCGGATCTTGTTGAGCTACCGCAACTCCAGTAAAACCAGCTACAGCAAATACAATTTTGGCGAAAAGTTTTTTCATACTTTATTTTTATAATAATTACGTAGGTGCACTTTTATACACAATGTACCTAGGCTGCTAAATTAGCTAAAGAATTCTAAAAAACAAATAATCTCATTAAATTTTATTCTTTACCAGCTAATTCACTCTCATAATCAGACAATTAGCTTAGATTTTGTTTGGTTAAAAGTAAGCCGAAAACCAGTTAAAAAGCGTTTGAATTTGCACGAAACTTATGGTGGCTTTTACCGAAATTTGCAAAATCGTTTTAACAAATCTTTTGTTAATCAATTTTATGAAAATAATAAAAGACAGGAATTGTGAATTTTAATTTGAATGGATAAAATAAAATTGTATATTTGCAGCCCGAATTAATTAAAATAAGTAAGATGAAAAAAGAAATCCATCCGGAGAATTATAGATTGTGTTTGTTCAAAGATATGAGCAATGGCTATACATTTTTAACCCGCTCATGTGCTGAAACAAAAGAGTCCCTGCAATGGGAAGACGGCAACGAATACCCGCTTGTAAAGTTGGATATTTCGATGACCTCGCATCCTTTTTATACAGGTAAACAAGTATTGGTTGATACTGCCGGTCGTGTTGATAAATTCCGCACGCGTTACGCTAAAAAGAAATAATTTTATTGAAATTATAGTTCTGAACCCTGCCTTTTGGCGGGGTTTTTTGTTTTATTCCTAATAGATTAGACCTGAACAGAATTGAAAAATTCAAAGGCTGCGATCCTAATTTGCACGAATTTAATGGTTTAAATCGAAAAGAAATTCTTACAAGGACGATTGCGAAACCATTCGGGAGGGCTTAGCAGCTTTAAGACAAATGAAACACCTTTTTGGGAGTCGTCCTGTCGTCTAAATACGATTACAGATTGAAATAAGATACGTCAATTCGTATCAATTAAACTAAATAAACTATCGAGTTTGGGTGTAAGAATTATTTCAATTCTACGGTTCTTTTTCCTTGCTTCCGTAGTTTTTGCACTATCCATTGGAACAAACTCTCCTCGACCGGCTGAAGTGATTCGCGCGCCAATAATTTTCCCATTGCTAAGTATGATTTTAGTGACGGCATTTGCCCGGATGACACTGAGGTCCCAGTTATCTTTGATATCGCCATGACTTTTCATTGGAACATCATCCGTATGCCCTTCAACGATGATGTTAATGTCTTCGTTTTCCTCTAATATTTTAGCTATTTTTTTTAAAACTTCAGTTCCTTTCGGTTCCAATTTATATTTACCACTTTCAAAAAGTAAACTTTCATCAAGCCTTAAATAAACCTTTCCATCTTTTATTGAAATTGCTAGTCCTTTATCCTCAAACCCAATTAGTGCATCGCGCATGGTTTTGCGCAGTTTTAACACAGCTTGGTCTTTCTTTTTCAACGTTTCTTCTAATTCAACAACCCTTGCTTCACGCATTTTAAATTCGTTGTTTAGCTTATTAAACTCGGCTAATTTTTTATCCAAATTATCAGAAAGTTGTTTGATTTCATCTTGTTTTTTGAGCAAATCGTCTTGGGCTAGAATTAATGTTTTGCTAAATCCTTGGTAGTCCTTTTCGGTACCAATTAAAAGTGCCTTATAGCTATTTTCGATTTCTAATTTTTTTTCATTTACGAGTTTATTCTTTGCTTCCAGATTGCGTACTTCGCTTAACAAAATAGCCGTATCGAGCCTTAAAATATTGGAAGAATTCAGTGCGTTTTTCAGCTTTTCTGTTAGGACTAGAAATTTATCCTGATTTTCTTGATTTATTTTTTGTAAGCTAGTAATTTCTATTTCACGGTCGGTTAATTCTACTTTTAGTCCGTTTACTTTACTCATTGGTGCGCAGCTGAGTAAGGCTGATACGCTTATAAAACAACAAACCCGTTTAAGTTTCATACTTTATTTATTGAATGGTAAATTCTAATTCGGCTGTTTGTAATTGGCCTGAATCGCCAAAATCAATAACTGCAAGACCTGAGTATTTTCCCTTGGGGAGTTCAGCCGGCAAGTTAAACGAAATTTCTTTTTCATAGCCTGGCAATACGCCAAACTGATTCACTTTAAATTTACGCAGCTTACCTGTTGCTAAATTTGTTAATTCTAAATAATACAAACAATAACCAATGCCGTCACCTTGATTTTTAACTTTTAAATTAATTGCATCGGCTTTGTTTTTCACATCATGATTTTGAAAATTCATTTTCGTGATTTCTACATTATTGATAATCACATTAGGTGGATTTTGACTCACTTGTATAGCAAAGCCCATCCCTGCTGTTATGCCAAGGGCAATGGTTTTGGGTGTAGCATTTGGCACTTCCATTTTTCCTCTTTCTGTCACCTGATCAATTACCAAATTTGTCCACATGGCAATATAACCAAACTCATTGTTTGGAATGTTGGCGGTTATCGTAATGACTTTCGACTCATAGGGTTTTAATTCAATGAAAGAAGGTGAAATGTTTAAATATTTTGAAAGCGAATATTTATCGTCTGGTTTTTTTGCACTTTCAGTTTTACCATCACTTGATAGGCCAAAATCTTGTAATAAAATCTGAAAACTCATGCTTTTATTCGTTTGGTTGTTTACTTTAATTGTTTTTACCTGCGTCGTACCGGCTTTAGCATTAAAACGAATCATGGATGGAGAAATAGAAACGCCAGATGTTTTCTGATCTTGCGTGTCGTTAGTAGTCGTTTCGGTTAGCGGTTTTTTTGTTGTGGTATCAATGGCTGATTGAGCAGAGTAGCCTTGAGACAGCACTAAGGCGTAAATTGTCAAACATAATTTGAGCAAATTATTATTTTTCATGTTGTTTATCTTCATGGTTTAGATTATGAGTAATGTTCATTATTTCAATATCAAAAATTAAATTTTGTTTTGGTGGAATACCAGCCGAGGGAACACCCTCTTTGCCATAGGCTAGATTAAATGGAATGAGTAAACGTCTTACATCACCGATGCCCATGCCTAAAACACCCTCTAAGAAGCCTTTAATGACAGCATTCTCTTTCATTTTGAAGGTTAGTAATTTACCGTTTTCTCTGCTCGCATCGACTATAATAGGTTTCCCTAGACTGTCGATGTAAAAGCCCGTATAAGCTATTTGCACGTCATCTGATAGTTTTATTGAATCGTTGTGGTACGATCTTATTTGAATGTATTTTAAGCCTGAAGGGAGGCTAGTGGTGTCGAAATGCGCCGTTTCAAAAAACGGGTAAGGATTGACAGCAAGCACCTCTATTTGATGATAAATGTACTTATTCTCTGTTATTACATTTCTTTTTGTTTTGCCGAAGTCTATACCGGGAGGCGTTATAATTAAACCTGAATCGGACGGTGCAAAATAAACCAGGCCAAAAGCGAATGCGCTTAGAGTAGTTTTAGCGCCAATACGCATGGTAAGCGGCGTGTTACTTCCTTCGTGTGTGTTACTAAAAACAATTGGTTGCTGCTTTTCATCGTAATAATAACTCACACAATGGCAGGTAACGACCTTATCGAAGGAATTGATAGGTGTATAGGGTGATTTATTTTTAAGAAGTTTGATTTTATTCGGTAATACCAGCGTATCGGTAGAGTGAAAGGTAAAAAAAGGATTTGTTTGACTGATGAGTTCAATATCAAAATACAAAACAGAATTTGCAGGAATAATGCCGTTTGTTTTATTGCCATAAGCCAACTCCGGAGGTATAATAAATGTGGCCTTTTCGCCAATGAGCATTGTTTTAATTCCTTCATCAAGACCTTTAATAAATTTACCAACGCCAAGTTGAATAAATGCCTCGGTGGAATTGCTTGAAGAGGATTCGAAAATGCGGCGATTTCCCTCTGCGGTGTATACGTATCCTGTAAACTTTATCGTTACGTAACCGTTGGGTTTAATGGCGGACGAACCTTTTGAAAGAGCATACTTTACAACACCACCTTTTAATACCAAGCTATCAAAGCTATTATAATTAAAATAGGCTTTTTCTTTTTTAACTATTTTACAATTTAAACGAAGCGTTGAATTTGGAGGCACTTTGCCAACTTTGCGGCTGCCGTAAGCTAATTCGGGCGGGAGAATAAATCCGGCACTATCGCCAACATGCAGAAGCAATAAGGCCTCATCCCAACCCTTAAGCCCTTCATTTTGACCTACGATAAACGCGTATTGAGCAACTTCGTCTACAATACTGCCATCGCTTATGCGTGTTGTGTAGGCTAAATATACGCGGTCGTTTTTCTCAATAGCTGCTGCCTTTGTTTTATTGTATAGTTTATATTGGAGGCCAGTTTTAGTAACCTTGTAATCTGCCGTTGATTTTTGAGCAAAGCAAGAAAAGGAGCAAACTAAAAGCACCATTAAAAATACTGTTTGCTGAATAGGAAAATATTTACGTGTCGTCACTTTCACCACTCTAAAATTACTATTTATTTTGTTTTGTTTTTATGATTGATTTTTTCAATCCTTTATTACGTAATTGATTGGCCACTTTTTGAGCATCTTCTATGGTGGCGTAGAACCCTGAGTAATACTCTTTGCTGCCATCAGAATTTTGGATAGAATCCACTTGATTTAATCGTATTAATTGTCGGAGTGGTGCATCAGGAAATTGTCCTTTAGTAAGCACATCCACTTGCAAGGTAAATCCAACATTTAATTCAACACTTAAATCTTTCACTTGATTTTGGATGGCGTTAATGACATTTATATTATCGAGTGGTTTGGCTAAATTTTTATTCAAAATAAGTGTTAGGCTATCCAAGTAACGCAGTTTGTATTTTTTGCTAATATCGTCAGGGCTTGGCAGGGGAATTTGTTCACCCGCGCTGTTGAATTTTTTTGATGTTACTGTTTTTCGTTTTTCGATGACATGAAATGTGTAATAATAACTATCGACCCCATCCTCAAGATTTACCTCGATATCATTTTCAGTCAAATCGAGGTCTTTGCCCAGGATGCTTTCATCAAACTTTAATGTGTATTTATTATGCGGCACATAAAATTTAAAACTACCTTTTAAATCAGTAATGGTTGTCTGATTATTGCCTGCACTATCGGTTAATACAATCCTAATTCGCGAAACATCCAGCGCGCCTTTCATGTCGGAACTAAATTTATCCCGCTCAATTTCCACATCACCAAATACTTCTACGCCTTGTACAAATGGTATAAACAAGGTGTCGGTATTAAATACGGCAACTGAATCTTTAAAAACGGGGAACCACGCGCCGATGTCTTCGATAGGTGTTACTGTTAATTTATATATGCCTTTATCTAAGTTATTAAAATCAACTTCGCCTAATTTATCTGATTGGGTTTCGTGTTGATTTAAAGCAATTACCACATTTTCAATTGGTAAATCGTGTGGATCAAATTTTAAATTACCATTTACATCAATAAAGGATTTAACCTTTAAATCACAGTATTTCATTTTCACGTATTTTTTAGGTAAGGGGATGCAAAAATCTTTTTTTAATCCCAAGCCAATAACAAGATTACTTTGCGATTGCTTAGTTGGACTCGTTTCCATCACATTAGTGTTTACCACGCCTGGCAAATAGGCATACTTAAAACTTTCGGCAATTACGTAACCCCAATTTACATTCAGGTCGAGCCGCCAACCATTTTTAGAATAATAAAAGAGCTGAGAATACAGATTAAATGAATTTCGGTTATTTGAATTAACAAACGAATACACGAAATTATTTTCGAGTAAAAAATGTGCATTTTTAAATTGATATTGGTTGTTTAAACGAAAGTTGACGGCTTGATAATACGGTTTGTCGGTATTGAGGGCTTGCAAAACATCGCCTTGTGTATACGGTCCAAACTGATGATTAATGAAGCAATTCCAAACCCGGTAAGTTGCAAAAACGTTAATTCTACTTGTTAAAAAAGCAGGTGTAGCCGTATAATTGAGTAATTTATTATAGGATGCGAAAAACGTAGCGCCGATGCGCCTATTTTTAGTAAAATCGCTATTATTAATACCAAGCTGTGCACCTGGGGAAAACAACTTTTGATTTAAATTATTGGAATAATTAATAATTATTCCAGGTAAGTAAGACATTGTTTTAGTTTTAGTGCTTGAGAAAATAAAACTATTTGTGTATAAATTTCTTTTAGCAGGGTTGTTGGCAGGGTCAAAACTGTTACTACCATTAAATGAATGTTGCGTATTTAGAATATATTTATTTTTATAAATAGGTATTCGGTTTTGAATGCCTAAATTAATTATTTTGTTGAATAAGGTGGAATCTTTTGAGGTTAACTTGTTATTAAAGTTATATGGGCTGCGAATGTATGTGGCGATAATATTTGAATTTGCTTTTTGGTTTAAGTACATTATTTGATATCCGGAACTAAGGTATTGCGAATAGGCATGAATGAAATCATTTTTAAAATCATCCATACCCAACTGCACATTAAAAGTTTGATTCTGCGTCAATTTAAAATTTAATCCGGCGCTATACGACGTCACTTTTAGTGTGTTGGCATTTTTAAAATTGTATCCTACGCCATAAAAATATTTTTTGTATTGACCTGAATAACCTAAGGTTAAATTATACCCACGAACCGAGCTGTAAATTGGTGGTTTTGTAAAGGCAAAGCCTAATTTATGGTTAGGTTTTATTTGATAAGTCGCTGCTATACCATTACCGCCAGACCCTCGCATGCGCACGTACGGCATATTTAGACTGACCGAATTGCCAATTTGAAAGCCAATGCTGTTGCTGGCATAGGCTAAATTGCCATTTAAGGTTTTAAATGTATTTCCAGTAAAATTATGCCCTGCATAAGAAGCTTGCAGGTTATAGGACACGAACGATATTGAATCGATTGTATAATTTCCAAAGAGTACATTATTAATGATTGGTTGAGTACTAAAAAAACCAATGTTGGAAATTAATGTTACGGGTAAGCAATTGGAACCATATTGATTTGCGCGTAACGAATTATTTAGTTTTACAAATTTTATGCTTTTACCAATTTGAAAATTCTCACTATTTTTTGTGCTATCGATATTATTTTTTATGCCTGAGGGTTTGGTTGCTTGAATATAAATGCTTGTATTAAAACTGATGGGGGTTTTTAATGAGTAATTATAATTATCAACGCGACGCTGATTACGCATTGAATTCAGTAACTGCAATTTAAACGGAATGGTGGTGTCGGCATTTGGCCTAAGTGGGATTTGAATGTACTCTTTTTGCAGAAACTTACCGGCCGAATCGGTTACAGCAACATCTCGACTGCTTTTTTTCAGTGTTACCATTACACGTTCATCATCGTCACTTTCGTTACTTAATGTGATGTTAAAATTTGCTTTGGTTTCATTATTGAGCAAATAAACCTTGCGCGCCGGATCAATATCCATGGTTATTTTATTCACGTGTTTTCGCACCGCAAAAAAACTGGCGGAAAAGAGTTGCCCACTTTGCTTATCGGTAATAAAAGTTTTAATGGAGTAACTCGCGCCGCCTCTAATTTTCTTTTTACCTGGAATAAGTCGAATTGGAATAAAAACCGAATCGCCTTTATTTATAACAATCTCCTTGTTTGCAGTTTGAAGCGATTTCCAACCGGCCGGAGAAATCACCTGAATGGTAATGGTAGCCGATTGCAGATTCGTATTATTAATAACACGCAAGACATTGGTGATGGAGGTTGACTCTTCATAGTTAATTTCTTTTTCCGAGAAATTAACGGTTAATTTTTTGGCATAAATGGATTCGGTTTTTTTTTGTGATAATAGTGTAAAACTAGCATGGCACAAAAAAAACACGACAGGTATTAACCTATAAAGAAGCCTATAACTATGTTCAGGTTTATTGTTCACTACATTTCAGATAAACAAAAGCTAATTTTTATGGCATACATGCCAGGCTTGTGCGTAATGCCCGGTATAATTCTATAATCCAATGTAAATGTGTATTCGCCAAAATTAGAGAGGTAATCGCCTGCGCCATTTACTTGGGTAACGCATGAGCCGGCAGATACAAGCATTGCCGAATTAATGATGTCGATGGATGACCCGTTTAAAGCCGCAAATTGCTGCCATGCCCCTGCATTAGTTGGCGTATGGCAAAAATTATCTAGCCTTATTTCAAGAAGATCGAGTTGCGGGATACTTCCGCTTCCGGCCGCACCGTATAATGTTTGATTACTCCAGTCGGTTGGTGTTGCTGTGCCGCTGATATTACTTACATACATCACAAGTTTCCATTGACACGTTGAACTTATATTATTGATAGCCTTAATTCGAATTTGTGTTGAACCACCTCGGGTAATTCCACCATTGATTTGATAATACGTATCGAATAAAAAATCAATATTGCCGGAATGTGCTAAGGTTATAGAAGATGCGAGCGGATCGCATAAGGTATGGGTGCCGGCACCTAATCCTGGGCATTGAGCGTTTGCTAATTTTGAAAACAAAATTAGTGTCCATAAAAAAAAATTTCTGAGCCTATACGTTGGCATTCGTTTATATAAAAAAGGGGGAACTACCCCCCCTCCATTTTTTAAATAAAATATTTGAGATTAGTTTTGAACTAACACATATTTAACATTCATAGTATACACGCCTGGTTGAGCATAAGCTGTAGCTACACCACCAAAATGAATGGCGCTTGCAACACCAGCATTACTGCGTGTATTAGGAAATATAGCAGGTAAGCCTGGAACAATGCGATAATCCATTGTGTACCAATAATTACTTCCTGCACCCGTACCAGATGCATTTGTTACTAAATACGTACCGCCTGCTACAAAATCAACACCAAGAACACCTCCAGCAATATATTTTAAGCCAGCGATTGGTTTTGTGTAAGGTGCAATGCTGGTATAAATATTATTAGCTCCAGTTATTGTTGGACTTTTACCAAAAGCAGTAGAATAATCGTTAAACAACGCGGCCACCGAGGTATTAAGTGGATTAGCTTTGTTTTGACGTAATTCAAGTAGCTCACAGTCAAGCGCGTTACTTGCATTTGTTGCGGCGCCAATTCCATAGGTAACTTGATTATCCCATAATAATGCATTACCATTCATACCTGAACTGTAACCTACAGCGTATAAATCCCAATCGACACTGGCACTCACTTTTAATTGCGTTACGCCATACTTTGTAATTCCACCTACATATTCGTAAACCTCGTCAAAAACAAAATCAATGTTTTGAGGTCCGCTCATATCTAGTTGTAGAATAGGCTGAAGATCCATTGTAATTGTAACATTTTGTTCATCTACCAACTGCGCCTTTGATGTCAATCCAAGGAACAGCATAGAAATAAAAAATAATGGTAAGTTTGATTTTTTCATGTTTTATTTATTTTTAAGTTTATGTTGTCAAAACTAATCTAATTATTTCATAAAACTCAATCTTATTTTAAAATAAATCAATTAAAAAGTGAACTAGCGAATTAAAAAACGAAGCGTTTTCCAGTATGAAGAAAATTATCCACTAATTGGAAATAAATTACGGCGTTGGCTTGATTTTTAGAAAGATTTAAGTCGCACTAACTCCCCCATTGCGTAACTCATAATCTGGATAGTAAATGGTGGGTTTTAATCCTAAACAGACCGCTAAATAATTCAAAAATCTGTGATAAAACATTTGTTTGAATTACATTGTTTTAGTTGAAACGAAACACTTACAAGCATTATGCCGAAAGCTTTCGGAAGGGTTTACCCGCATTAAGAAACTAAGTATTTATTCGTTAGAGGTTCTGCTGTTGCACTAGGATTTAAAATTCACGCTCGTAAATTATTTCGCAATGAAGCTATTTGGAAAAGTTGTATGCAGTAATGAAAGTACTTGATGCCGAAAAATTTATTTTGGGAAAACCCTAATGACTGTAAAAAAAATTAAGGCATTCAGTTACGGATTATGTAGTGGCTATTTATTAGCATTTAAGCACCTAACATTTAATTGTAGCCTTAACTGTTTGTTTGATGTATCCTCTATTTTTATTTTTTTGACCTGACCCTTTTCTAAATCGAAAAAATTATCTGAGAGATTTACATTCTTTTGTTCATTGTACAAGTAGACATCCTTGACCAATACATCCGAACTAATTTCATACACCTGATTAGAATGTTTTAGTAGGTTTAATGTGGGTTTTAAAAGTTTTAAATTTTTTGCAGCGGTAAAATAAAAATATGTGTTTGCCAACAAAGTGGTATCCACTTTTAATTCTGCTTTTAAATACACCGCATTGGTGTCAAACCAGGGCAAGTCTTTTTTATCAATACGTATATGTGTATTGGTATTAGCATTTAATTTAACAAGCTGCGTGTTTTTCCAAATAACTTCGGAATTAAAATTTTTTAAACTTAGTTGGAGTGTGGCATTAAATGCATTGAGTGAATCGGTGATGACAGTGAGCTGTATTTGATTACTGGTATTTGTAACCACCACTAAATGCGTTTTGTACAAACGTTTTAATTCGTAAAACATGGCTTTTTGTGCGCCATCATAATCCTCCGCGCTCCAAGATATACCGGGCCAACAATCGTTTAATTGCCAAAACAAGGTGCCCATACAAAGCGGTTTATTTTTGCGATGCGCCTCAATGGCGGTTTTCATTCCATCGCGCTGTAGTAATTGCGACACATAAATATAATCCTGAAAAGTTTCAGGGGTTTTATAGGCCTGTTGTAAATAATGTTGAATGGTTTCGAATCCGGTTTTGTGTTTTTGATGGGCTTTTACTGCTAGTGAATTTAAATTTAGTGAATCCATTGGTGTAAAGGTTTTAAAGGTAGCTAATGCGGGTAGTGATTGAAACCCATACTCCGACATAAAGCGTCCAACTTTTTGTTCATAGGTTTTAAAAGGCTGCATGCCCCACCAAATGCCCCAGTAATGCGAGTCGCCCGATTTTAAACTTTCGGCATGCCCCCAACCGATAGCCGGTGACGAAGGCCAATACGAAGTTTGTGGATTTAATTCATTCACTGTTTTTGGAATCCGTTCATGAAATAACTTTTTGTAATTGCTCCAGATTTTAACGGAATCAATTTTTAAGTAGTTAAATTGTTTTTGCCAGCCCCAGTTGTGCCAGGCTTCGTCAATTTCGTTGTTGCCACACCATAGCGCTAAACTGGGGTGATTACGCAGCCGGGTAATCTGATCTTTTAATTCTTCTTTTACATTATTTAAAAATTGTTCATCACCGGGATACATGGCGCCGGCAAAACTAAAATCCTGCCAAATTAAAATACCATTTTTATCACAAGCCTCCATAAACTTGTCATCAGCATACACTCCCCCACCCCATACTCTAAGCATATTCATATGTGTGCCTGCATATCGTTTTATTTGTTCGTTTAGTTGATCTGCTGATTTTTCACGCAAAAAAATATCGGATGGAATGACGTTGGCACCTTTCATAAATACCGGCAGCTCATTGAGTTTAAAATAAAAGGAATGTCCTACACTATCGGCATTTTGAATCAGTTCAATTTTTCTTAAACCAATGGGCAAAACTTTTTCAGCCAATGCGGTACTGCCTTCGTTTATGGTTAAATTAAAATAATAGAGGGTAGCGGCACCTAAACCATTACACCACCAGCGTTGTGGGTTTTTAATGCTTATTAAAATGGTATCTACATTTAAGCCTTTATGTAGCAATGACTTTTTTGAGATTCCAATTTTCGTTTTGTTTTTTGGATCGAGATTGGTGTATTTTAAATTGTAGTTTACAGTTCTTTCATTATCAGACAGAGTTTCAACAATCAGCTCGACTTTGGCAAGGCTGTCGTTTAAGGTGTTGAGGCGTGTATGCCAGGAAGTGATTTTTAGTTTATTCCAGCCTCGCAATGTAACGGCTTTCCAAATACCGCAGCCGGCAAAACGTGGACCAAAATCCCAACCGTATTGAAACTGTGCTTTACGTGTAAACACACGCTCGCCTTCGGGCAATGCATACGTTAGTTTTTTTTCTTCTTCTTTCCCTTTTTTTATTGCAGAGGCAAAAGCAATGCGTAATTCATTGTTTCCTAATTTCAGTAATCCTTTTACGTTGATGGTAAAGGTGCGGAACATGTTATTGGTTTGAAGAATGAGGGAATCATTTAAAAAGACTTTAGCATAGGTATCCAAACCTTCAAAAACCAGTTCTTCGTTTTTAAAGTTAAACCAAGCACTATCTGCTGTAATTGTGTTTTTATACTCCCAATCAGCTAGTTCAACCCATTGCAAAGCGGTTTCGTTATTTGCATAAAATGGATCGGGAATTTGTTGATTTTGATAAAGGTCAACGAACACATTGCCGGGCACCTGAGCCGGATACCACGTAACTTGTGTGGCTTGCTTAAACTGCCAATTTTGGTTTAAATTTTTTTCTTGCACCTGAGCCAACAGGCTTGAGAGACCAAAAAATCCAAACAAAAATAAGCAGGCCTGTTTCATCATGGTTCGGAATTTTCACTTCAGATTACGTGTTTCACTTAAAGAAAATTTACTTCACTTTTATTTCATCGCTAAATAACCAGGCCTGTTCGCAGGCACCGGGAAAGCCTGAGGCAATTTTCCCTTTGTTTTTTGCGATTATTTTTAGGTACTGCGCCGTTGTGTTTTTTAATTGAAACAGCGCGCTGCGCTCGTTAGTAAGTTGTTTGCTGTTTAGGTGTTGAAGTTCTGTGAATTTTTTGCCGTCGTTTGAAACAAACAAAATCACCTCTTTGGGCAAATAAATCCAATTTAGTTCTTCTTTTAAAAAACCAATTTCGACGGATTGAATGTCTTCTGATTTTTGAAGATCGAGTATTAGTTCCATATCATCGCCACTCCAAGCCAGCCACTGGTCGTTAATGCGAGGCAGTTTGGCACTTTCACCATTCACCATCACAAAATTTCCGGGGTTATAATATTTACTGGGTTCTTTTTTAAATTGAATGCTTTTGTTGGTGGCTTTGTTAATTTGATAAGACCGTGTTAGACTGCGAGTCTTAGCTTGCCCTGCATAAAACAAGGTGCTTTTTATTTTCATGTCAGTACTTAACAGAATGGGTGTTGTATATAAGGGCGATTGACTTTGTGGTTCGCTGCCATCGGTTGTGTAATGTATTTCGCCCAAATACGGATTGGCCTGCAACTCCAGATAGAGTTGTTTTGCATCGAGGTCGTTGCGGATTTTAAAATTCACTTGGTAAATCCCTTTGGCAAAATTTACTTTTTGTCGTTCTAACAAGGCAAAATGTTTTTGCAGACGAATTAAGTAATTGGTTTCATTTTTATTTTCGGGGTAAGTCCATAAAACCTCTGCTAAGGCCGACATGCGGGGCATGCTCATGTATTCCAGTTGTTTTTCCGTTATGATGTATTCGGTCCATACGTTGGCTTGCGCGCCCATTATAAATTTTGCTTCATCGGCTGTTAAGGATTTAGGAAGCGGTTCGTAGCCATACACTTTTTCTAAGGGCGTGAAGCCTCCAATGGCAAGCGGTTCATCGGCAGGAGAGGCTTGGTAATGATCGAAATAACAATGCGTACCGGGTGACATGACAACTTTGTGTTTTTGTTTTGCGGCGGCAATGCCCCCTTCTTCACCACGCCAACTCATGACTGCAGCGTTAGGTGCCAGACCCCCTTCGAGTATTTCATCCCAACCAATAATTTGACGGCCCTTTGAATTCACATACGTTTCGATGCGTTTGATAAAATAACTTTGTAATTCGTGTTCATCTTTGAGGTGTTCTTTTTTAATGAGGGCTTGACATTTGGCGCAATCTTTCCATCGGGTTTTTGGACATTCGTCGCCACCAATATGAATGTACTTGCCCGGAAATAACGTCATGACTTCATCGAGCACATCTTTTAAAAAATTAAAGGTCGAATCTTTGCTGCAAAACACATCTTCAAACACCCCCCAGCCTTTGGCTACCTCTTGTTTTTTACCGGAGCAGGACAACCAGGGATAAGCAGCGATGGCAGCTTGGGAGTGACCCGGCATTTCAATTTCGGGAACAATGGTAATTTGTCGTTGTTGCGCATAGTTTACAATTTCTTTTATATCCTCTTGTGTATAATAGCCTCCGTAACTCAGTGTATCGTAATTACTATCGCTGTACTTGCCTACCATGCTGCCTTTGCGAAAGGCGCCAACTTGAGTTAAAAGGGGGTACTTTTTAATTTCTATTCGCCAGCCTTGGTCTTCGGTTAAGTGCCAATGAAAGGTATTTAATTTATACATGGCTAAAAAATCGATGTAGCGTTTTACAAAAGAAGGCGAAAAAAAATGTCGGCAGACATCCAGATGCATCCCTCTCCAAATGAATCGTGGTTGATCTTGTATTTTTAAACACGGTAATTTTATTTGATAACCGGACTGATCGTTGATGAGTTGTTTTAGCGTTTGGAGTCCATAAAACACACCGGCAGTATCGCCTTTGATTTTAATTTTGTTCGGAGAAATTTCGAGACTATAGGCCTCTGCCGAATTTGGACCAGAATTTACCAGTTCTAAAATTATGACACTGGGGCGTATGGAATCGCTGCTACGTGTTAGTTGAAAGCCGCATTGGGACTGAAGGCTTGCATTAAAATAAGTTAAGTGATTGCTCAGTTTCGTGGCCTCAAAAAACAGTTCTGTTTTAGGTGATAACAAAAACGACCCGCTTTTTACTTCGTAGTGATTGGGCAGGGGTATAAGCGGCCATTCGAGTGACGTTTGTGAAAAGAGGAGGTTAACGAGGGCTAAACAAATAAAGCTAAATAGTTTTCTCATGGAACAAATTTTTAAAGCATGTGGGGGGCTAATGAACATAAATTATGACGTGGTTGCATTATTCTAAAGCCAAACGAAACTAGCATTGGATCACTTGCATGGAAGATTGATTGAGCAGGTTTTTTGACAAGTGAGGTATTAAAATAAGATTTAGAACTTTGCATCATTAAATTAACAGTAAAATGCTGAAATATCCAAAAGTGACTTGTGACGAGTTAGGAAAAACACATCCTAGTCCCCATCGGTTAGTAAACATCGTGTAAAATAATTTAAGAGCTTTTTTGCCGGAGTAACGATTTCACCAAGTTTTAATACAGTGTAATGACCCTAATTGCCAAATTTAGAATCTTTCTTAATTACCGTGTTATAGTGCCTTTAAGCGGAATTAAAGTTTGCATGACCGAATTTCTATATACATTTGATTTTCATTAAACCTTATTCAAATGAGAATTTTATTTATTTGCCTGATTTTTAGTTTAGGTGTAAACGCACAAAGTTTTACATTTAAAACAAAACTGTATGCCAATGGTAACTTAGCGCCCATGAAGGGTGTGCCAGGCGATTTGTTTATGGCCACCTTGACGTTTTCAAATTCTTCCACAAACGACATCAGTGTTTTTATTAATCGGTATCAAAAATCCATTCCTGCCTACTGGCGTTCGTGTTATTGTTTTACGGTTTGCAGCGACCCTTCAACCGACACCATACGCATTACGGTACCCGCCTTAAACAGCATTGATATTACGGTGCAATTTAAAACCGACTCTGTTAACCCGGGCCTTGCCACATCTAAATTCACTATTTATCAAATTGGTTTTCCTAACAACTCCAAAGAACTAGATTTAAGTGCCACGACTTTGCAAGTAGTTGGTTTAAATGAACTAACAGATTCGCGAAACATCCACGTTTTTCCGAATCCGAGTTCTTCAAAATTAATAATTCAGTCCGATCAAACTATGAAGGACATTACCTTGAGAGATGCCAATGGGCGCTTGGTGTTTTGTGCATTGGGGTTAACTACCCCAGAGACCCAAGTGGATGTATCGACCTATACAAAGGGCATTTATTTTTTGGAGGTGCTTACTGAACACAGGCATTATACGAAGGTGTTTGTAAAAGAATAGGATTTAAACTACTTTTTTTGGATTTTTTCCAGGCTCATGCGTTTTTTCTCATGTATGAAAAGATAGCTGAGAAGCTTTTCAGGTTTGGTTGTTTTAATTATCCTCTCAAGACAAGCACATCCCGCAAAACACTTTAGGGTATAAGAAAAAAAATGTATGTTTGAAAAAACAGATTGCACATGATCAGTTAGCGGGTTCTCTGATTGTTTTCAAATCTCAAAAAAAATAAATTTTCAGGACCCCACTAAAAAACACAGTTGCCCTTATGAAGCCTCACTTTTTAATAGTTAGTACACTATCCTTTTTATTTTCATGTCATACCACTACGAAAAATGATGCGCTTGATGAAAAATCAACACTCGTTTCTGAAAGTGCCAGTGCGACTGATACACTAAGCGGTGATCGGGACATGGATAGCATTAGCAAGGATGTATCACCTGCCGCTAAAGCCATTGCTTTTATTAGCATTGGCAACCTTGATGTGATGACGAAAGATCTTGGTTTTTTTGATTCAAAACAAGCTGACATAGCCTGTCGAAAACTAGGTGATGGATGGCGATTGCCTAATGAAGAAGAGTTAACGATGATATATGAACAAAATGATAAACTGGGTTCATTTAAAACTAATTACTATTTAGGCATGGGAAATGAACCTGATGCTTACAACGAAAATGGGGAAGTAAACCTATTTCTTAGACTATCTATCATCAGCGGTGAAGTTGTGTTATTACAAAGCGATCAGGAATTATATGCCAACTATGGCGTAAGAGCCGTAAGGTCGAACAGTGCTAACTAAGCTTCGTTTGACCATGGTAATAAATTGTTGAAAAGCCGAAAAAAGTCTGGTTGATGCTAATTTTTTTCGCAAGTCTTTATGATTCCAAAAAATGAAGAAATCAATTTTTAAAATTTAAATACAGAACTTAAATGCGAGAATAATCTGCATATATAAAAAAGCCGCTAAAATTTAGCGGCTTTTTTATTATTAAAATGATCGAAGCCTTAGTCTGGAAATTCCACTATAACAGCCCCCATTTGACCGCTTAAAATAGCCCTCACTTGACCGGAGCAAACAGCCCCCACAAGATCGGAGTAAAGGGCCCCCACCTTTTTGGTATAATCCTTACTGTTTTTCGTGTTTGATTTAACGGTTTC
>CANKBS010000025.1 GCA_947480015.1 Sphingobacteriaceae bacterium | reverse complement strand
TCTTACGTTTAATATCCTTGATTAAACTCTGAGCTGTTTTCTTGTTTGGATTCGTTTCCATTTTCTTATTGTTTTACATTGGTTAAACTTAAGAAAATGTCTCTTTGTTTTTATATTAAATCAGTACACTTTGGTTTGAAACGCTACACATTGCAGAAATTATTTTGCATGGAAAGGAAGAGTCGGGAGGTCAGGCAAGTATTGGAATAGCCATGGGAATTGGTGTGGGTTTAATGCAATGGGTCGTTCTTCGCGATTATTTGTCTTCCATTCAAAAATGGTTATGGTTTTCAATTCTCGGTTTTACGGTTTCGTATGAGTCACTTGATATAATAGCATCTCATGTAAATTTTAATTTAAAACCTGAAGTTGTTTTACCATTTGCCACATCTATGGGAGCTTTAATCAGCAGTTGGTTTCAATATAAATTCATTCTACGACACCTAACTCCTAAAGCTTACAAGTGGATAGTTTATAGCACAATTGCTTGGCTTCTTGCTCATCTGCTCGCTATGAGTACACTGTCTTTTTTAAGTATGCCAGTGGCATTAAAACTTCCAAAAATAGTTTTCTTCATACTGATGATTATTTATCCTGTTGTTGGAGGTCCATTACTTGGTTATATAACAGGACGGTTTATTGTTCCTGTAATTAATAAGCAAAATACGAATGAACAGTAGCACGAACGCCACCTGGCCAACCTTATTGGAACTAGTAACCACCACCTCAACCTAACACTAGGATCAAAAAGTATATATCTTTAAATGAGCTGCAGAAAACAAAATGCATACAAGGCGGATGAAAAAAATTCAGCAGAAAATTATTTTAGACTTCACCATATCGCAGGCCTCTGATTAAGAACGGATTCGTTTAACCAACCACACACTAGTTGGTAATTAGCTTCCCGTTTTCGTCATAGTTTTTCCACGCCCCCGATCGCTGTCCGTCTTTACAGAACCCGGTTTCTTTTAATTGCCCGTTTTCGTGATAGTAGTGAGCGTCTCCTGTCAGTTGACCGTTTTCATATTTTTCAAGACTGTATAAGTTACCATTCTTATAGTATGCTTTCCTTTCTAGTGTTAGTTTGTCTTTCTCAAAAAGCGCAGAACTTTCTAACTGTCCGTTTTCATAGTAGGATTTAGACTCGCCCATCGTTTGATCTTTTGCCATTGTAGCGATTCTTTTCAACCGTCCATTTTCGTAATACCATTTCCATTCACCTACAAGTATGTAATCGTCATGAAACTGAGAATCTGTTGGTTTTTGATGGTTTTCATACGCTCCTGTTGACTCTAATTGCCCGTTTGGATAATAATACTTCCATAGTCCGGACGGGCGACCGTATCTAAGATCACCTTCTCTGACTAATTTCCCAACTTCATAAAATTTCCAGTAGCTAATCGGGCTGTTGTATTCATAATGTCTAAGTCGAATTAATTGGCCGCGTTCGTCATACATTTTCCATTCACCTATTTCTTGGCCATCCATATAGTTGCCAATGTCGCTCAGTTGCCCGTTTTCATAATATCTTTTAAATAGGCCTGTAGCATTGCCATTTTGAAATTTCATGACAGTCATTACTTGTCCGTTTGCATAATAGTATTTGGATACGCCAATCTCCTTTCCGTTTTTATACTGACTTATTATATGCAGTTGCCCATTTTCATGGTATATTTTCCATACACCTATTTGTTTGTCATGCTCGTACTTACCACCGCCTCTTAATTGTCCGTTCTCATAGAAATCTATCCACTCACCAACGCGCTCACCCTGATCATAAAAATCAATTCTTTGTATTTTTCCGCTTAGGTAAAAACTTTTCCATGCACCATTTTTTTTATTGTCTTTATACTGCCCAATTTCTACTAGCTGACCTAGTTCATATCTTTCGAAGGAAAGCATTTGTCCAATGGAGTCATAGTAGTTCCATTCGCCATTTTTTTGTTCATTTCTATAAACCCCTGATTTTTTTAATTGGCCCTTTGTATAATATGACTTTACATCTTGCAATTTAATGTAATAGTTGTTGGGGTCTTGTCCATAACTTATGGTACTGTCTATATTCCCATCCTTCCGATAATACAGCCACTCTCCTGTTTTATGATAACCATCATAAGTCCCAATTTCCTTTAATTGCCCATTGTTGTAGTAATATTTCTGCGGGCCGTTTAGCCTGCTGTTCTCGTAAGTTTCACTACTTATCACGTTTCCGTTTTCATCATAAGTTTTCCATTCACCTATTTTATTGTAGTTATCATACATGCCTTGTTTGCTTAATCGACCATTTTCATGAAATTCTTTCCCTATACCCGTCTTCTGCCCATTCGTGTAATTTTCAATGCTCTTCAATTTTTCATTTTCGTCATAACTTTTCCATTCGCCTGTTTGCAAACTATTTTCAAATTTTCCAATGCCACTTAACTTCCCATTTTTAAAATATGTTTTTCCTTCACCAGTTGGGTAGTCGTTCAGTCCACTAAGTTCACCACTTTCGTAATAGTATTTTTGTTCGCCTGCCAGCTTACCATTCTTATAGTTTCCAATCGAAGCTAATTGTCCGTTTTCGAAATAGCGTTTCCATTCGCCGCTTGCCAAATTGTTTTTATAAGTTCCGATAGTCATTAATTGCCCATTCCTGAAGTATTGTTTCCATTCACCTATAGGCTGTCCGTTCTCATAGTTCTCAATTCCACTTATACTATTGTATTCAGAATAATTTTTCCATTCACCCGTGCGTTCGCCATCTTTCATAAATCCTTTCCTTTGAAAATCTTCGCCGCGCGAGCCATCTACCGTATATACCCAAAGGCCTGTCGGTTTCTGTGTTTTTGCAAAGCATAAGCCATAACCATAGGCGTCGCCACTCATCATGTAATTTCCACATTCACGGGTCAGCGAATCATGTTTGTAAATGATACTCACGTTAGCTTGCCCAGTCGATTTATAAAATTTCCACTCACCAACCGGTAAATCATTCTCATAATTTCCAACGCAGTTTAATTGGCCGTTTTCGCGGTAATAGCGCCACTCACCAATGAGCTTGCCATCTTTATAGTTTCCAACGCTGGTCAACTGCCCGTTTGAAAGATAATTGCGCCATTCGCCTGCCATCTTATCGTTTGCATAACTTCCGCTAACAATCAATTGCCCATTTTCGAAATAATCTTTGTAGTCGTTTAATAGGCCATTTTGATAGGTTCTCAAGGATTTTAATTGTCCGTTTTCGTAATAATCAACGCTTTCTCCTATGATCTTTCCGTGTCCGTAGAGTTGTATAATTCTAAGTTTTCCACTACAATAATAACCTTTGGCTTCTCCGTCTATTTCCCCTGTTTCATCATACGTACAACTGAATGATAACTGCCCATTGTCGCAATACTCCTCTGATAGACCTATTGGCATTCCATTCTTATAATTTTTGCGACTTTCTAATTTTCCGTTTGGGTGATAAATTTTCCATTCCCCGGTAGCTTGTCCATCTACATAATTTTGAATGCTCGATATACTACCGTCCTCGAAAAAGAATTCCCATTTCCCTATTTCCTGACCTTCTTCGTTTCGCCTGCCTATTTCTTTAGGCTTGCCATTATAATGAAAGCTGGTGTCTTGTGCATTGGTGACGATACTGGCTGCACCAAAGAATAAAATGGCATAAAATACGTTCATTCTGTTTAAGAGAAATTGATTGGTATATAAAAGTAATAAAAATACCCAACAGACTATTTCATCTGGCAAGGCAGTTTTATACGCCTTCTTATTTTTTTAGGCTTATCCCTTCTTAAACCTGAACAAATTTTTCTGCACCTATAAATGAGATGCAATGGTAGGTCTATAACAAATGCTAACAGTATATTCGTTTTATTTTGTGGGTTAAGGCTCAAATGCATAACTTACACTTAGCAAAAAACGAACGCAAGTCCGCAAACCCTTAGCTGCAAACTTGAGAAAACTACACCGACAAGATTTACTAACTGAAAACTAAATGCGATATGGAAAACTTGGTTACAACAAAAAAACACGCTGACTTGCTTTTATTTCTAGGAATACTTTTATTTTTATTCGGACTAGTAATTGCATTATTTATTCCGCTTATGACAAATCCGAGAATGGGGCTTTCTGCACATCTTGAAGGAACATTGAATGGAATTTTTTTAGTAATACTTGGACTTCTATGGAATAAGCTGCTATTAAAAGACAATTGGTTAAAAGCATTGTTTTGGTTGACAATCTATGGCTCATTTGCAAATTTTGTTGCCGTGTCGGTTGCGGCAATAACAGGGGCTGGCAAAATGATGCCCATTGCCGGAGGAAAAGAAGGAGTATCGCTTATTGAGGGATTAATTTCATTTTTACTAATCTCACTTTCGCTGGCAATGATTGCAGTTTGTTGCATCGTGTTAGTAGGTCTTTATAAATATGTTAAACGACCTTTTTGACAAGTATTAAAAAAGAAAAAATAATAACATACTTAGTCATTTAATTACAACAACGCAACGATTTGAAATTTCTGTTTTATTCGGAATTCGGTCGCAGATAATTAAGCAAACACTAAAGTTTATTCGTGAATTTATTTTCTATACCTTTAATTGAACCAAACTTAAGCCTCAGGTTATGATCCCAAAAAAGCTAATATTCGCACTACTGCTGGGCACTTTTTTATTAGATGAGGCCTGCAACAAACTAAAGCCACTAAACACAGAGCCAAAAATTTGCGAAATTCCTGATCAATTATGCGACAGTGCGAAATTAGTAGTAGGGAACAAAACAACTGATACCATTTATTTCAATAAAGGTGAGAACGGCACAGGCGTTCAATACTATTTAGCAGTCATGCCGGGCAAGACAACAACTTTTAATACAGATGGCATTGATGTTAGGTTCAATAGCGATTGTACCACAAATCACTTTTCCGGACCTATTCAGGGACTGCAAATTCCAAGCATGTATTTTTCGGTTAAAATGAATCGATGTATTAAAAAGGTGTATTTCATTAAAAACAGTGTGAATAGTATCGATTTAGACATCATGGACAAAGATTAATCAAGTTAGTTTATCGCAACTGAGACCTACAGCCTCATTATTTTGAAATAGCCAGGTGGGTAATAAAAAAGAAATCTCAGTGTATCCACCTTGAAATAGTTTGAGGTGTTTATCATGGCAGTATTTTTCCTCTACATACAAGTGCTCTTCGCTAAGCTCTGGTGACACAGTGGACTGATATAAAAAAGGCATCGCTACCTAAGCGCCTTTATAACATCAGCCGCACCCACGACTTACTTCCGCAGTATGAAAATCCTTATATTTGCCGGTCATTATTATGAACGATTTAGTTTATGCTAAGCATCAAATCCAAAGGCTTACAAGTTTTCAAGAACTTGTTTCCACTCCGTTTAATGGTGAAATAAACGCGCTGTGTTGGGAACGCAAACTAAGTGGTGATTTTTCTGAGATTGTCAACAAGTTAGAACAAGCTGAAAATTTAGTGCTGGTAACTCCAGAAGATTTACAGGCACTGCAGTTGAGTGAAGCGGGACAGCAAGCGCGTGACATTCTTTTAAATGACCTCATGCTTTTGAAAACGCATGGTGCAGCTCCGGTCCTCAATTTGATAAAGCGTTATGCGAGGGATGAAAGCTACCCGTTTTTTCCAACGGATGTGTATTCTTTTCATGTGGATCGCTCTCCCATACCAAGCGATACCTTTTTATGTACTTACTATGGGGCATCGAGCGATATAGTGCCAAATGCACAAGCTGAGCAAAAAGTACTGGTTCCTGAAATACGTGCTGAACTCAAAAAACTATATGATGGAGCCGATGAACAGTTTGAATTATTTTTAAGTGAGCATTTTTTTGATCTTCATTATCGTGCGAAACCTAATGCAAATCCCATCAACTTGGGTCTGGGTCACCTATGGCGCCTTGCGATTGATCATCCTGAAAGTGAGGTGCTTCCTTGTATTCACCGGGCACCAAATGAAAAACCAGGCGAAAGTCGTTTGTTGATGATTTGCTAAGCGTAAAATCAAGGGCGTTTAAAAGGATGACAACTCAACGAAAACATACAAGTCAATTAATTTTCCGCAGCCTATTTATGCACTACAACAAAGGGAGTGCCTCGTTTTACGTTTTCAACGAGTCATGATATCATTTTATTCCGAATACGCGTTAAGACGAGTCGGGTTACACCTAGAATTTAAGACACTAAGATAAAAATCCGGAAAGATTATTTTTTTCCGGTGCCGTTGCACGTAGGGCAGGTTTGTTTTCCGGTATGACTACAACTTGTGCAATCAACCTTGCCGCTAGAGCAATAGGTACACGTTACTTTTCCCGTTTGATTACAGGTGTTGCAAGGGAAATAACCCCAGAAATAACCATATTTGCTTTTAGAGAAATCCCAACCGTAATCATATCTGTAAGTTTGTCCTGCACCACTACAATTACTGCAGGTTTTTTTACTGGTTCCATTACAAATGGTGCAATTTGTTTTTCCGACTCCACCACACGTTACACAAGTAATTTTTCCTGTTCCTTTACAGGTTGAACAATCACTTGCGGTTGTGCCCGTTGTTCCGGTTGTTCCGGAGGTATTGGTTGAACTTGAATTATTAGAGGTGCTGGAGTTTGAAGAATTTGATGGGTTAGCTTTTTTACATTCAGTAAAAATAAACACCATTACAAACAGTGTTAGAAGTAGTAAGATTTTATTCTTTTGCATGGTCTTGTTCTTAAATTTCACATCAAAAGTAGGACTTTATTGAACATAATCAAAAAAGGTCACATTTACCTCTTAGCGTGAAAATGGCACGCAAGCCCTTTCAAATAAATGGTATGAGCAATTCCTTTAGAAAGACCAACAGAATCGCTCTCGCAGCGTAGATGGCTTTCATAAAATTGTGATTTATTCCAAGGCGCAACGGATTAACAAGTAATTAATTTTACCCTAAATTAAAGGTTATTACATCGGGTTGATTTTTTTAAAATCGCCTATACAATTCGTTTTGTCATTTGGCACTTAGTTTTACAACTGCACCTTCTGAAACATATATTCGCTTAATGGGTTCTTTCAGAAAATATGGCCGGCATTAGTGAGAGTATAATTTCGGTGCATTCCTAGGTTCTGTATTTGCATTGCAATAAAACAGGCGTGAATACGTTAATCATGAAACCCAATCCATACATTCATGCTCATGCCGATAATAATAGTACAAATAACACCAATGCTATAGTACTGAATTATACCGCCCTGGTATTAAATATCACTGCCAGCAAAACTTTGGTTTGTATAGGTGAACCTGTTACTCTTTTTGCTTTAGGCGCACATTATTATAACTGGACCGGTGATTAGAGTCCAAATAATGCGATGGGAATTATAGCTGGTCAAACTAACACGTTTAATGTACTCGGAACAAACACCATTACCAACTGCACCACCTTTGTTAAGTATGTATTGAAGGCAGATGAGTGCCCGGGCCTATACGTAAACGACAAAGTGAGTGATTTTGAAGTATCACCTAATCCATTTTCAACTGCTTTTAAAATCACTTGCTCAGGCGGACAAAAGCCAAGCGCTTATAGTATTTACGATGCTTTTGGAATAAGAGTGTCAGAAGGAATCCTGGAAGAAGAAAATACTTTTTTACAAACTGAGCATTTACCTGCAGGCATTTATTTTGTGACTATTGGCAAAAAGCGAAAAAAAATAGTTAAAGCGGAATAGCCTGCCATTGTCCAAAATCAAGACTTTTTAGTCTTTTTTCCTGCTTTCATTTAATTTTTTAATCTTAGTGGATTATTAACCCATTAAATTATGGAAAGTACGGAGCTGAAATCTCAGTTTTTATTAAATCCTGAGATTATCTTTTTAAATTTTGGATCTTTTGGTGCTACACCTAAAGCAATTTTCGACGATTATCAAAACTGGCAAAGGGCGCTGGAACATGATCCCGTGCAGTTTATCACCGTACGTGGAATACAGTATTTAAAAGAATCACGTCAACGTTTAGCAAAGTATTTGGTTTGCCATGAAGATGATTTGGTGTTTGTTACCAATCCTTCTTATGCGCTCAACATTGTTGTAAAAAGTCTCGACCTGAAACCCGGCGATGAAATTTTGAGCACCGATCTTGAATACGGCGCTAGTGATAAAACCTGGGATTATTATTGTTCAAAAGCCGGTGCGACTTATGTGCGCCAACACATTACGTTACCGCTTACTACGAAACAACAATTTATTGAAGATTTTTTTAAGGGACTCAACACCAAAACCAAAGCCATTTTTATTTCACAAATCACCAGCAGCACCGCCTTAATTTTACCGGTAAAAGAAATTTGTGAGATAGCTAAAGAAAAAGGTTTGCTTACCATTGTGGATGGCGCTCACGGACCGGGACAGATTCCGGTAAATTTAGCGGAACTAAAAGCCGATGTTTATACCGGCGCTTGTCACAAATGGATGATGGCTCCAAAAGGCTGTTCATTTTTGTATGTAAAAAAAGAACTGCAACATCAGTTCGATCCACTCATTGTGAGTTGGGGATATAAAAGTGAATTTCCTTCGGCCAGTTTATTTTTAGATTATCACCAAATGCAGGGAACCCGCGATTTCTCAGCTTTTTTAACGGTACCCAAAGTGATTGACTTTTTAAAAGAAAACAAGTGGGAAGAAGTAGCGGCCGGCTGCAGAAAGTTGGTACAACAAAATGCCCAACGTTTTTGTGATCTGCTTGGCACCAAACCATTATGTCCAATCAGTGATGAGTTTCTGGGCCAGATGTTCAGCATTCCTATTAAACCCTTGAGTCCGGAACGTTTGCAACGTTATTTATTTCAAACCTATAATATTGAAATACCCATCATGCGCCATGGTAAAGATGTTTACCTCCGTTATTCCATCAATGCTTTTAACAGGCAAGGAGATCTCGATAAATTATTTGTGGCCTTAAAAGAAATTATTGCCGTGACCGATTATCTTGATGTAAACTAAAATGTCGTCAACCAAAAAAATAAATCATTTTAGTTCAAAAGAAACGGTTTTAAGCGTTTTTTAAAAGTCGTCTTAATTTCTCTTCACCTGCAAATTATGGCGGCATAAGTTCTTTTAATAAGATTTTGCTCCTTTTTACACAGTTTTAACAAGTATTTTGGCTTTCAAGCCATTTCTTTTAGGCTCATTTTTAAAGCGTTGCGGCTTATTGGTAAAAAATACCTATCTTTGCCCCCTTAAAAATTGATACATGCCAACCATTATTAGAAACATTGCTATTATTGCCCACGTTGACCACGGTAAAACGACTCTGGTTGATAAGATTTTACATACCTGTAATTTATTCCGCGACAATCAAAAAACCGGAGAACTTATTTTAGATAACAACGACCTTGAACGCGAGCGTGGAATCACCATTTTAGCCAAGAATGTGTCGGTACAATATAAAGGAACCAAGATCAATATCATTGATACTCCGGGTCACGCCGATTTTGGCGGTGAAGTGGAACGTGTGATGAACATGGCCGATGGGGTTATTTTATTGGTAGATGCTTTTGAAGGGCCGATGCCACAAACCCGTTTTGTGTTGCAAAAAGCCATCGAAGCCGGTAAAAAAGCTTTATTGGTAATTAATAAGGTAGATAAACCAAATTGTCGTCCTGATGAAGTACACGATAGTGTATTTGACCTATTCTTTAACTTAGGTGCTAACGAAGATCAATTAGATTTCCCAACCGTTTACGGTTCAAGTAAACAAGGCTGGATGGGTGCAGATTGGAAAACGCCAACTACCGACATTACCTATTTATTAGATACTATTTTAGAAAAAATACCTACCGCTCCAAAACGCGAAGGAACTTTACAAATACAAATTACCTCTTTAGATTACTCTTCATTTATTGGTCGTATTGCTGTAGGACGTGTGTTCCGAGGGATCATTAAAGAAAACATGCCGGTGAGTGTTGTAAAACGCGATGGTCGTATTCAAAAATCACGTATCAAAGATCTTTTCATTTTTGACGGCTTAGGTAAAGTTAAAGTAACCGAAGTTGAAACCGGTGATATTTGTGCTTTTACAGGTATTGAAGGTTTTGAAATTGGTGATACCATTTCTGATTTTGAATCACCCGAAGGCATGCCATTGATGCACATTGATGAGCCTACCATGAGCATGTTGTTTACCATTAACAACTCACCGTTTTTTGGTAAAGATGGTAAATACGTTACTTCTCGTCACTTACGCGATCGTTTATACAAAGAGTTAGAAAAAAACTTAGCCATGCGTATTGAAGAAACACCTTCACCCGATTCTTATTTGGTTTTTGGTCGCGGTATTCTTCACTTATCGGTTTTAATTGAAACCATGCGTCGCGAAGGTTATGAATTACAATTAGGTCAGCCACAGGTTATCATTAAAGAAATTGATGGTGTGAAGTGTGAGCCTATGGAAGTTCTAACGGTTGACGTTCCTGAGGAATCTTCTTCTAAAGTAATTGACTTAGTAAGCCAACGTAAAGGTGACATGTTAATCATGCAACCAAAAGGCGATTTAATTCACATGGAATTTGAAATTCCTGCCCGTGGTATTATTGGTTTACGTAATAACGTATTAACTGCAACTGCCGGTGAAGCTATTATGGCGCATCGTTTTAAAGCTTACGAACCTTGGAAAGGTCATATCCCTAGCCGTATTGCAGGTGTACTAATCTCTAAAGACAAAGGAAGTGCTGTAGCTTATTCGATTGATAAATTACAAGATCGTGGTAAATTCTTTATCGAAGCCGGTGAAGAAATTTATCCGGGTATGATCATTGGCGAACATATTCGTCCCGATGATTTAGTAGTAAATGTTTGTACAGAAAAACAATTAACCAACATGCGTGCATCAGGTACTGATGAGAAAATGCGTATTGTACCAAAAATAAAATTCAGTTTAGAAGAAGCTATGGAATACATTCAACGTGATGAGTACGTTGAGATCACTCCAAGCTTTATTCGTTTACGTAAAATTCATTTAGATGAAAATACCCGTAAACGTTTAGGTAAACAATTGGAAGCGCAATAATTAATTGCATTTCATAAATTAATTTTAAAACCCTGATCATTTGATCGGGGTTTTTTATTTTAATAGCGTATAAGTTTAAATTAATTAATCGTTAAGCAATCGGTTTGTTTAAATTCTTAATAATGTGTTAGCAATAATTTGTGAAAGTAATTTTACAATAAACTACATTCATAAAAAATCAAGCCCTGCCTATGTGTTATTCATTCTTCCCTCCATTCATCAAAAAAGCTAAACCGCTAACAATCATTTTGATAGAATAAACACAGACTTGTTCAAATCAATTTTGGGCTTAACAAAAAATCCAATCACCTATTAATAGATTTACTTTAAGTTATTTAATTTACTTCGTATGGCTAAAAAAGCAAGCAAAGCAAGTATCGGCGAAAGAAAGATTTTTGTACTGGATACCTCTGTTATCATCTACGACCACACTGCAATGAGAAATTTTGCAGAACATGATGTGGTAATTCCAATAACGGTTTTAGAAGAATTGGATAACTTTAAGAAGGGCAACGATACGAAGAATTTTTCGGCCCGCGAATTTACCCGCTACATCGATAAACACAGTCAAGAGAGTTTACAAAACTGGACCTCCATAAACGGCCCAACCCGCGGTAAGTTTAAAATTGAATTGAACTCCTCTTCAAAGATTAATGCTGAAAAAATATTCGACGATCGTAAAGCCGATCACCGGATCTTAAACACGGCTTTATATGTATCGGAAACACATCCGGGACGAAAAGTAATTTTAGTGACCAAAGACGTGAACCTTCGCATCAAAGCAAAGAGTTTAAATTTATTGGCTGAAGATTACGAAACCGGAAAAATAAAATCGGTGGAAGAGTTATATACCGGCAATACCGAAGGTATTAAAGCTACTAACGAACAAATTTCGGCCATCTATAATAAAGGCAATACACCGGCCAAAACTATTTTGAAACGCGGCGGTGTGCCTAATCATTATTATGTTTTAAAAAATGGTTCGCAAAGTGTGTTGGCCCGCTACAATCAGGAAGATGATACCATGGTGCGGGTTATTAAAACCGCGGCTTTTGGAGTGATTCCTAAAAATGCCGAACAGGCTTTTGCATTGGACGCCATTATGAATCCCGATATTAAATTGGTGACCATACAAGGTGTGGCGGGTACCGGAAAAACTTTGCTTTCACTGGCAGGTGCTTTAGAACTGAGAAGAAATTATCATCAGATTTATCTGGCTCGTCCCATTGTACCTTTAAGTAATAAGGACATTGGTTATTTGCCGGGTGATGTGAATAGCAAATTAAATCCCTACATGGAACCGCTTTGGGATAATTTAAAATACATCCGCAGCCAGTTCAGCGAAAAAGATAAAGAACACAAACAACTGAACGAAATGGTAGAAGCCCAGAAATTAGTGGTTTGCCCTTTGGCTTATATACGCGGCAGAAGTTTGAGCAATGTGTTTTTTATAGTGGATGAAGCGCAGAACTTAACGCCCCATGAAGTTAAGACCATTATTACCCGCGCCGGTGAGAATACCAAAATTGTTTTTACCGGTGACATCAATCAAATTGACACACCTTACCTCGATTCACAAAGTAATGGTTTAAGTTATTTGATAGACAAGGTAAAAGGTCAGCCTTTATACGCTCACATTACTTTAGAAAAAGGTGAACGCTCGGAGTTAGCTAATTTGGCTAATGATCTGTTGTAGTTTAATCTAGATATTCTTATTCATATAAAATCCCGCAGATAAATTTATTCTGCGGGATTTTTTTTAAAAAAACAATGCATCACTTTTTACCCTGCACCAATTCCCCATTCGCAAATCTTTGAATGGTACATTTTCCACTTTCATCGTATTCCTTCCACTGTCCCACTTTTGCGCCCTCCTTGTATTCCCTATGGGCGCGAAGTTTTCCGCTATCATAATAATAAATTTGTTTGCCGTCTTTTTCGCCTTCTTTCATGTTGAGGTCCATTTCCAATTTACCATTGCTGTACCAGGATAAATACTTGCCTTTCTTTTTTCCTTGTTCAAAATTACACTGGGTTTTCATCTGAGCGTTTTCATACCACTCGGTATATTTTCCTTCTTCTCTTCCATCTAAATAATAACATTCCAGAGCCTGTTTACCGGTTTCGTAGTAGGCATTGCCGGGGCCTTGTTTTAAACCGTTTACAAAACGCACCGAACTTTTTAGTGTACCATTGGGATACCAGATCTTTACGAGTCCCTCGGGCACCTGCCTCACATGCAAAGCACTGTCGGCCGCTGAACCCGATTCGTAATAGTTAAGTGAAAGCACGGTATCGCCTTTTATAATTGCCCTGGCTTTAATTTTTCCGTTTTTATAATATTCAATTCTTTGTCCGGTTGCCCGGTTATTTTGTATTTCACCTTCGCCGGAAAGTTCGCAGGTAGGAAAATACGATTTGTATTTACCATCGGGCATCAGTTCTTTTACACTGGAGTCGGGCATCATCACCAATTTGCTAATCACTTTTCCACTGATGTCGTAATAATAACTGGTATCCACTTCTCTTTTGTTTTTGCGTTTGCCGTTTTGGCGAAGTTTTCCGTTGCTGAAAAAAAGTGAGTAATCACCATCCGGCAAATTGGCGAAATAAACAACTGCAATCCATTTTTCTTCGCCGCTTTTAGCGTCCACAAACCAACACCAGTTTTCGTTGCGTTTTTGTGAATTCTCAAAATCGGAGGAATGACAGGCTAGAAGTAGGAGTGTAGTGGTGAATAGAAGAATTCGGTTTAGCATTTTATTTCGAATATTAAAATTACGGAAGAACATAGAATGGAGAGTTAAAACTAAGGTTTTGATCTTGCAATAACAAATGGGTTTTAGCAGAACAAACGCATTCAAAAAACGCACAAATTAAAATAGGCTAGATTATTACCGAAGTGTATCTTTAAGCATTAATTTTTTAGCCATGACTACTCGATTGTGTTTTTTGTTTTTGATTGTATGGAGCGTGACAAGTTGCAAACCTAAAAAAACGGTTGATCAGCTTGCGGTTGACGAACAAATTATCACGCAATATATTTCCGATCATAAACTAAACGCCAAAGCTACCGGCACTGGCTTATATTATGTGATAATAAATCCCGGTACAGGGTCCCGACCGGTTGCCAGTACTAATGTTACCGTTAATTACAAAGGTTATTTGAGTAACGGTACGGTGTTTGACCAAAGTAATAGCAGTGGTGTAAGTTTTGGGCTGTCTAACGTTATACAAGGCTGGCAAGAAGGCATTCCCCAATTTAAAAAAGGCGGAAAGGGCATTTTACTTATCCCTTCAGCCCTTGGATATGGGGCTAGCGCACAAAGCAGTATTCCCGCAAATTCGGTATTGATCTTCGATATTGAATTACTGGATGTACGGTAACGTGTGGCAAAATAAAACTTGTTGCCCTTAACCTTTCCCTAATCTAATATATTTCAGCTTTTGTCGAATTCCTGAAGCGGAATAGCATTCTATGATTAAATTTATTTCGATTTGTTATTTAATTCATTTGCTATGATTCTACTTATACTTCCAGCCTTCGTTATTGCTGGTCTTGTTTACCTTATGATGCGACAACGCAGGTATAAACAAAAGGTAAAACCAAGCGATTCGGGTGTTTATGCTAATTATTCACTATTAATTGATGGATTTTTGCAACAATACAAAACAGCCCGTATTGACGGTTTAAGGGTTAATTCACTCAGTATTCGTACCTCAAAGTCAGCTAATGCCCCTGTCTTTTCTCTCACCACCGTGCAAGATCGTATTGTCATTGTTTGGACTTGGACGAATTCAGGCTTAGGTCGCCGAGGCAAAGAATGGTCATTTCCTGATTATTATGATCAAACCAAAATGTTAGAAGAAATAAAAGACGATGTTACCACATACCAAATTGAAGTCTATCAAAAGAGCCGAGAACGCCCCACCATGCGTGTTGCCTGCGTGTAATTGCCGGTAGTTTTACTCCTTTAAAATGTGATCGAGATCAATGTCGAGGTGGCTGGCTGTGTAAACACATGTTCCGTGCTTAATCAACAACACTTGTGGCGATTGATGTTCGATGTGGTAATGTGTGGCCAAGGTATTAGAAATATCGCGGTGTTGAAGCAGGTCGAGGTAATACCATTTCACAGGCTGCGTTGCCTCCCATTTTCTCTCAATTCGCGCTAAAGCAGTTGTACTGATGCTACAACGCGTGCTGTGTTTAAAAATGACCACTGTTTCATTTTCTGACTCAGAATCGATGTTTGTTATTTGGCTGACTTGCGTTAAGGGATTCCAATTCATAGGTTATTGCGACAAAATTACATGAAATTTTTTAAAACAAAGTTTAAGAATAGTTAATTAGAATAATTCCTTCATGATCCTTGTGAGATTTTCTTTTATTTCAGCGAGTTCTTTTTCTAAAGTTAAAACCCGCACTTCCAGCTCTGTGTTATGTTTTGTAGCTTTTTCGAGACTTGGTTCTTCCTCCCAGTTTACTTGTTCGCCTAATAAATGTACATAGCGGGTTTCTTTTTGACCGGTACGTTTTCCTAAATCCTTCACATAGCCCACGACCATCATTTTATCAATCACGTGTAAAACCTGCTCAAGCGAACGAAATTCGAATAATCGTCCCGAATTGGTATTAATTTCGCCGGGTGTTTGTGGGCCACGTAAAAGCAACAAACACAAAACCGTTAGCTCTTCGGGTTCGATCGCAAAAACAGTCGTAAAATTATGTTTGTATTTTAATACCCGGCTTCCTCCGCCAACCGCTGTGGCAAACAAACTCTGAGCCTTTAAACTAGTAATGGCCTGCATCACCTCTTCCTCCTCAAAATTAGTAACCGGATGCCGGGACGTTTTTTGATTACAAGCAGCTGTTATAGAATTTAAGGTCATGGGATAATAATCCGGGGTGGTTTTGCTCTTTTCGATGAGAGCGCCCAAAACCCTGAGTTCAACAGGATTTAATAGGGGTAAGTCGAGTGTCGGGTTCATAATGTAAAGTTACTCTTTAAATCCCACTTTGGTAAGCGAACCATCGCCATATGGTTTATTGGAGCAATGACCGCCGCGACAAAAAGCCGTTACTTGGTTTTTTATGCTCTTGTTTGCCTGAGCTATGTTTTCCAATAATGCTGCCTTATATTAACTGCGGAACGCTTCCCTTCGCTTCTAACATGCTCTGGTCTGACGATGGAATTTGGTTCTACAACTTCTGCCGAATGCTGAATTTAGAATCGCCCTTTGATTTTTTTCCTTTTGTTTTGGAGGGTTCGTCGCTTTCTTTGCGAATTATTTTCGAACCCTGTTCTTTTACGACCACAGGCTCTTTTGTGTTTTGTTTTTCTAAATTTTCTTTAGCTGCTTTTTCTTTAGCGAGTCGGCTTGTTACGTCCTTAGCGGATTTATCGGCCGCTGCTTTTTCTTTGACTAAACGTTCTGAGTCTTTTTTGTCTTTTTCCGATTTTTGTTGTTCGGCTTTTTCTTTGACCAATTTATCTGCTTCTTCCTTTGTTGTTTTGTCGTTGGCTGCTTTAATTCGGGCAGCTAATTCGGCTTCTTTTTTATCGGTGATTACTTTGGCGTCGGCAGCTTCTTTCTCATCTTTTTCTTGTGCTAAGCGTTCTGCTTCAGCCTTTTCCTTGGAAGCTTTGGCACTTAGGTTTTTATCGGTTTCCGATTTTTCTTTATCGGCTTTCTCCTTGGATGCTACGTCAGCTAGTGCTTTGTCGGAAGCTGCTTTATCGGCTGCTGCCTTATCAGCATCGGCTTTACCAGCAGCCGCTTTTTCTTTGACCACCTGCGCTTCTTTTTCCTTGGTAGCTTTATCGGTTAATAATTTGTCGGCTATTGCCTTATCAGCCCTGGCTTTGTCAATCACCGCTTTTTCAGCGGCCGACCTTGTAGCAATATCATCTGCCGTTTTTTTAGCTTCCGCATCTTTTTCTTTCAAGCAGGCGCCAACTTTTATTAATTGTTCTTTAGGATAAATTTCATCGGGAATAGTTTTGAGTGAACGCTCGTACAAGGTTTTAGCAAGTGGACAATCGTTCTTTTTTAAAGCCACATCAGCGGCCTTCACATCCGTTATAAATTTTTCCAATAACTCATCTTCAGATTTTCGTAAACGCCCTAAGGCATCTAAAACTTGGTCGGTATATTTTTCATCATGATCAAATCGTTTTTTATCAGGTAACCATTTAATTTTTACCATAGGTTGTTTTAAGACGCTATAATCGATGCTAAATAAGGCTTTGGCCATAATAACCCCGCCAATATTAAAAGAAGGTTTAAACTTTCCGGTACCTATTTCAGGAGGAACATCGGTGGTTGAAATGGAGAATTTTTTTGGATTACAGCCTTCGTATGACACGATTAATTCAAACTGACCATTGGCCGGAATCTCAACAGTAAAATCACCATCGGGCGTGCTTCGTGTTTGAGAAATCACTGTTGAACCCTGCATTAAAACTATGATCGCGCCAGCGAGACTACGATCATCCTTCAATATGCTATTAGTGAGTTTTACCTTACGCAGCTCAACTGTGCTACTCAATTCAAGTTTCCAGGTTTGTGAAAGCGCTACAAAAAATGGGGCCAATAAAATAAGTGTCAGAATATACTTCCTCATGCCTAATCAAAACAATTTTACTAAAAGTAATAAAAATACAAGTCCAATTAAAAGATTAGGGGAAAATTATCGCGCTTCTCTGAAATCCAATAGGGATAGCATGTATCGCCCGATTAACCCTTGAAAAAAGCCAAAGTTTTGTTAATGACCAAGTCTGCATTTTTTGGAAATTGTTTTCCTGAAAACGGATGTCTTACTTCAAATGTATGTCCGGCGCCTTCTACCATAAAAAGTTCAGATTGTTTACAAGCCTTGTGTAAATCCTCGGCATCGCTCAGTTTTACCGCTTCATCGGTTGTTCCATGAACAATCAAAAAAGGAATCTGTAAATTTTTTGCAGCGCGTGTAATGTGAAAACGATCGCGGTTGGCTAGGATGTTTTCGTAAAACTGAACATACAAAGGCATTTGTTGTTTGGTGCGACTATTTACAGTGTAAACCACGCCGTCTTTTTGCCAGGTTTGTATGGTTCGCAATTTATTGCGGTTAATAAAATCACTCACAGCAGCCCAGGTCACTAATTTTTTTACCCGCGTATCTTCACCGGCTTTTAACACCGCAATGCCACCACCGCGACTGTGACCTAAAATGTAAAGTTTTTCTTTGTCTATTTCCGATTGAAGTTCTTCTACGCTGAGGGCCCAGTCCATAACCAATTTTAAGTCATCCAATTCGATAACATAATTATTATTACCGAAGGCTTCCAAATCGCCAAAGTTCTCAGGGTCTTGAACCGTTGTGCCATTATGCGAAAAATTAAATTTTAAAAACACAAATCCTTCTTCCGCCGCATGTTCTGCTAAGGCATTAAAATGCCCCCAATCTTTAAAACCTTTAAAGCCATGTACAAACAGCACGAGCGGTTTAGGTTTCTGACTTTGTTTATAAAACACATCCAGTACAATTGGCTTTTCTTTTGAGCCGGGAATGACGATGTTTTTTAGAATTTGCATGACCAGTGATTACGTTAATTTTTGTAAAGAGTGAATAAAGCTAAGTGTAAATAAATTAAGGTGAAGAATTTAATGCGTGTATCCTTTGATCTCATTTGCCTAAAAGCAAGCGTTTTTATTTATAAAACTCGTACCTGATGGTACAAAATAACATTTCATCGTTTTCATTTTCAATTGGACTGGAATTAACGTTTTCGACCAAACCTGCTTTATGAGTGGTGTCTCCATTTACTTGATCTTTATTTGTTGCCTTTCTTATTATTTTCTTAATCCAAATTTATACTGAATTCCAAGTAATAAATTGTTTGAAATTGTAAGCACTTTTTCGTTTGCCCAGATCTCATCGGTGGCAATGTCGTGAAGTCCTTTGCAGTATCGATATTCGGCAGAAAAAGAAAGTTTTGAATAAATCGGAAAGTCCAAGCCGCCGCCAATCATAATACCGGCATCTTGTTTTTTATATTGCGATCCAAGATTCCTGCTGTAGCCAATTACTAAAGTTGAACTATAATTCAGTTCACTCGTTAAACAATAGGCCAGAAAAGTACCCCAAGAAAAAAAGAACTTGGTTTTTTTCCCAAAAGAGGCTTTGGCAATTAGTGGCAAAACCAGATAGTCGAAGTTCAAACTCAATTTAGCTGTGCCAATTTTTCTGCCCATTTCGTCTGTCACACTAATGTTTTTATCTCCGCAACCCTTTCTTTCATATAACAAACCGCTCTGAAAAGAAATTCGTTTAGGGAAATTATATTGAATGGAAATTCCTGCTGAATAAAGAAAGAGTCTCTTGTAATAAGTTTCAATCAACTTATTGCCAACCAATTTCACTGCATTGGGTCCGCCTATTATACCCATTTCGAATTTATTTTGTTGCGCCACCATTGGATATAAATGGCAGAAGAAACTTAAAAGTAATAGGGTAGAACATAGTTTTTTCACGGCTTGGGTTTTTATAAAAACAGCAAATAAAAAGTGGTTTTGGAAGCTTAGTCACCTTTGCCGCATACCAGTATAAAAACCAAGCATGCTGCAAGTAATCAATCCACTATGGCCCCCACCGAACTAAAGATAAACTCTGTTTTTAATGAATCTTGATAACTTAATAAGACCAAATCTTTTAATTCAGCACCGGCATAACTCATGCCTTCCGTTTTACGAATGCCATTCAAGCGTGTCCATTCCCGCACTAATACCATACATTCAGCACAAACCGAATCACCTTTCACCGTTATAAAAATACATTCACCCTCCCCACTTTTTTGATACCGCTTAAACCAATAACTTAAAGGTTTTGAATGTACCGACCGCATTTGTTTTAGAAGTTCATCTTGATATACTTTACTGTCGGGTGAATAACGATTAAACACCGGGTTGATATTACGGCAATCGGGCCCCGAACAGGCCGTGAAAAATAATAAAGAACAGAGTAAAGCTGGGTATAGATTATTCGCTCGTGTCATTTTTAATTGTTTTTGTCATGTAAATTTAAGAATCCTAAATCAGAAAGTCAATCCTTTTAATTTGGCACAATAATTCAAATTACGCGACTATTACCATGAGTCAATTTTTTTAAAGCTTATTCATAGCTTTGCGGATATATTATGAAAACAAACTGTTTTTTGGCTTATCCCTTTCTCTGCGGATTTTTGTTTGCGCAATTTTCTCTTTTCGCGCAACAAAAAAGTAAATCCACTGTAATGCATAGTGGTGCCATGAAAAATGTAATGTGGAAAGGCGAGCTGTCTGGTACGATCAGAATAGACACCTTAAAACCAAAAACGAATTTATATGGCCTCGGTCCTGTTGATTATTTAACCGGCGAACTACTACTTAAGGAAGGCCTCATTTATAAAGCAACAGTCGTTTTGGATAGCAAGATGCTGGTTAAAGTCATCACGCAGGCTAAGGCTCCCTTTTTTGTTTACGCACATGTAGATGCTTGGAAAGAAATACCATTGGCCGATTCGCTAACCAATGCAAAACAATTAGAATCATTTTTATTTGCTATTTGTCCCGACAAACAAAGTCCCTTTGCATTTAAACTGAAGGGCAAGGTGGCTTCTGCCTCCATTCATGTTGTTAATTTACCGCTTGGTTCCCCGGTAAGCTCACCCGAGCAAGCACATAAAGGTCAGGTTAACTATCCTGTAAAAAACGAACAGTCAGAAATCATTGGTTTTTTCTCAACCCAACACAAGGGTGTTTTTACTCATCACGGTTCATTGGTGCATATGCACTTGATAACGGAGGATAAAACAAAAATGGGACACCTAGATTCCTTGAATTTTTCAGCCCGAGACCTTCGCTTATTTATTCCTCAACAGTAGCGTGAGATTCCGATTTTTTAAATGCAATTTCCCCTAACAAATATCCTTATCTTGCGGGCCGAATTAAAAAGCTAAAATTTTTACCAGCTCTGATATGGAAAACACTATTTACAATCCCGATTATGTAAAAGGATTATTTAACCGCATGAGTACATCCTACGAACGCATGAATTACATCACCTCTTTCGGATTTTCATTGCGTTGGCGCAAACAGTATATAGCGGCTTTTAAGGGCAGTGAGCAAAAAGTAGAACTGATCGATCTGCTCACAGGCATGGGCGAAACCTGGCGGACAAGCAAACAAAAATTTCCGAATGCCAACATTACGGCCCTCGATTTTTCGGAAGGCATGCTTAACTATGCGAACACCAAAAACAAAAAGAAATTTAATTCAGAGATCCGCATTCTGCAGGAAGATGTATTAAATTGTCAGTTAGCCGATAATTCATACGATTATGTGACCTGCGCTTTTGGTTTAAAAACCTTTAATGCCGAGCAATTAAAACAAATGGCCTTTCAAACACATCGTTTATTAAAGCCGGGCGGACAATGCGCTTTTATTGAAGTATCCAAACCCGAAAATAAATTTCCGCATTTTATGTATGCTTTATATATCGGGAAAGTAGTTCCATTATTAGGAAGGCTTTTACTTGGTAACCCGGCTGAATACCGCATGTTGTGGCAATACACCAATCGGTTTTTAAATGCTCAGGAAGCTGCCGCTATTTTTAGAGAGGCGGGTCTGGATGTGAATTACCATTCTTTTTTCTTCGGTTGTGCAACCGGTTTTAACGGACAAAAACCTTTAAAATAAATAGTCGATCAAATTCAAATACAGCTTATTATTTTGGGCGCCCTGGCGGGCCATTGCGGGCTCGGCTATCGCCTCGGTTTCCGCCGAAAAGGCGGAGAACCAAGCCCGATGGCTATCGGGCCTGAATGTCCCTGGCGCAATAACCCATAATTTTAATAGCAGTTATTTTCGCCTATTTTAACTTTTAATCCAAATTAAACTACCACCCACTAATACAAAGCCATTCAATACCTAAAATCAGCAAACCACTGTTCTACAGGCTTGGTTTTCTAATTCAGTCTCGAGTGTAATGTGTTGGATATTTTGATGCTGTAACAGATGGCGTAATGCTTGTTTGATTTCCTGTTCCTGCTCCACACTGCTATCTTGAGCCAATACCACATGCGCGGTAAGAGCATTTTCGTTGGTGCTGATGGCCCAGATGTGAATGTGATGAAATCCAATCACCCCTTTTTGTTTTAAAGCCAGCGTTTTTATAGCTTCCAGATCAATAGCATGCGGCACCCCGTCTAATGACAAACGCAAACTGTCTTTCAACAGCTGATAGGTGCTCATAAAAATAACTAGGGCCACAATAACACTTAACACACTGTCTATCCAATACCAGTGGGTATAATAAATAACTACCCCGCCAATAACCAATCCCAGTGAAACAAGGGCATCACTCATTAAATGCAGATAGGCACTTTTAATATTCATGTCCTTATCCTTATCGCGAAAAAACATCAGGGCCGTTACTGTGTTTATAATAATGCCAACACCGGCCACTAAAGCAATGGTTAATCCCGGCATAGGCTCCGGATTAAAAAAACGATGGGTAGCTTCATAAAGAATGGCACCAATAGAAACTAATAAAACCATGGCGTTAAAAAAAGCCGTGAGCACCGATGCCTTGCGGTAACCATAGGTGTATTGTTGATTGGCTTTTACTTTTAATAAACGAAAAGCCAAAAGTGAAATAGCCAATGCGCCAACATCGGCAAAATTATGTCCCGCATCAGAAAGTAATGAAAGTGAATGCACACTTAAACCAACCACAACCTGTATGATCACAAACAAAAAATTAAGCGCAATGCCAACCATAAATGCCGTGTTGACATTACTCATAACAAGCGGATAATGGTGATGATGCTCGTGCTCGTGTTGGCTCATGGTGCTTTTTATTCTTATAAAGTTACGGAATATTGTTTTAAAGAGGAGGACTTTCTCTTTTAGAGCCAGACTTGCATTTCATAAAATAATAATGAACTTTTAAACAAAAAATCCACTTTTGAGTAGTCCAATTTGGGGGTGCTAGCATGAGCATATTCACCCTTTTCTAAAATTTAATTCCTCACTGTCACTTTTTTCACAGTGTGCGTTATAATGCTAATTCAACAAAACTTTTGTTATGAAAAAATTTACCTTTCGTTTTATTATTCTTTCCATTACTAGCCTCCCACTTTTTTCCTTTGATTTACCGGTTGATTGGTTTAAGGCCGGGAGTCATCCCAAAAGTTATGAGATGGGTCACGAAAAAGCTTCGGGTCCGGATGGAAAAAATGCGGCAACCATAAAATCAATAGACAAAAAAATAAATGGTTTTGGTACCCTCATGCAAACCTGTTCTGCAAAAAAATACGCCGGTAAACGTGTCCGTATGAGTGCCTTGGTAAAATCTAATAATGTTGATGATTGGGCTGGCATCTGGTTTCGGGTTGACCAATTCAAATCAAAAGAACCCCTCGCATTCGACAACATGCAAAACCGACCAATTAAAGGCACAAGCAACTGGACCAAGTACGAGATTGTTCTCGATGTCCCGGTATCTTCATCCCAATTAGCTTATGGTGCCTTGTTAAGAGGTACAGGGCAAATCTGGTTCACACAAATTACATTTGAAATCGTAGAGCTATCGGTTCCATGTACCGACATGGAAAAAAAGGATAAAACCTTAGAAGAGCCAAGTAATTTAAATTTTGATAAGTAAATCCTGAGACTGATGTGTTGCTAAGTATCATTTGTCTTTTGTTCGGAATTTTTCAAAATATTTTTTGTTAAATCTCTTGGTTTTTGTTACCCGAACAGGTAACTTCGCCCTGTGGATAGTTTTATTCGAACAACATATGTTTATGGCGACGCATTTTGGGACTTTTATAATGCGCAAACAAAACCTGTTCAGGACAAAATTGACTGGATTATTGGGCTTATTCGAACGGTTCGAATGGTTCCTGAAAAGTTTTTCAAACACCTTGAAGGCACAGATGGCATCTATGAAATTCGAGTAAAAGTAGGCAGCGACATTTATCGCATCTTTTGCTTTTTTGATAAAGGCCAATTAATAATTCTTTTAAATGGCTTTCAGAAAAAATCCGACAAAACGCCAAGGCAAGAAATAGAAAGAGCAGAACGATTAAAAAAACAATATTATGAAGACCAAGAAAAATAACAAATTAGTATCCTGGGATAGTCATCTCGATAAAAAGTATGGGAAGAAGGGTACGGCAAGTCGTAATAAATATGAAGAAGGTTTTGAGGCTTTTAAAATTGGCGTTATCATTCAAGAGGCTCGAAAAAATCAGCATTTAACTCAAGAGGAGCTTGCATTAAAAGTTGGAACTACAAAAAATTACATTTCAAGAATTGAAAATGATGCCAGTGACATTAAACTTTCGACGCTTATTCGAATTATTCGCGAAGGCCTTGGTGGACATTTAAAATTAAGTTTTGACGCTTAATTAGACTTCTAGAAGTGATTCCTTCGATACGTATTTTGGCCTGAATAATCTCAAACATTTTCTTATCTTAGTTCCACATTTAAAAACCTCCCCATGCTTTTTATCTTCGGTTGGAATCACACAAAAGTTACCGAGTACGGACCGGTACAACAAGAAAAATGCCCTAATTGCCGCAATAAAGATGTATGGCAATTAAAAAAAATCTCGCAGTATTTTACCTTATTTTTTATTCCTGTTTTTCCGCACGACAGCGAAAACTTTTACCATTGTCCGGTTTGCAACCAGGGTTACAGTTTGGAAGGCGAAGATTTTGAAAATTACAAAGCCATTGCCGAAGTGAATACCGCTTGTCTTGAAAAACGAATCAGTGAAGAGGAGCGTTTAAAAAATCTGGCCGACATTCACAAAAGAATGGAAGCAAGAAACGAAACTTTAAAAAACGAAGCTGAAACTAAAAAATGGGCCACTACGGCCTCCGAAACAACCAGTGAAGAACTGGAACTCATCATTGATAAAAAAAGCGGGGATCACGATCCCGATTTTGTAAGTGCCGCCCGCGAAGAGCTGAAACGCCGCAAAGCCAGAGGCTGGTAATTCTTCTCACTATTAATCTTGTAATAATCCATTTGCTAAAATTTCTTAATTCATATTAAGGCAACTACGTTTTTGATTTATATCAAATGGCTTCTTCTGAAGGTCATTTACCTTTGATCTATAAATTTAAAAAACAAACAATGAATCAAAAACCCTCAAATGCCTTTATAGCTGCCGCCTGGGTAGCTTTATTGGCCGGTAGTATTTCTTATTGTGTAGGTTTGTGGAACGCCGATATGTTCCTCAACGAAAAAGGTTACTACTTTACCGTACTCATGTATGGACTCTTCTCAGCAGTATCCTTGCAAAAAGCAGTGCGCGACCAGCTGGAAGGAATTCCTGTAACCGGCATCTACTATGGCATTTCCTGGTTCTCAACCCTGCTCAGTATTTTGTTACTGGTGGTTGGTTTGTGGAATGCCACTTTATTAAGAAGTGAAAAAGGTTTTTATGGCATGTCTTTTTCTCTGGCTTTATTCGCTGCTGTGGCTGTTCAAAAAAACATCCGCGATAGTCAAACCCGCAAGCAAACGGATCAGAAAGAAATCGAAGAATAATAATTAAGCGGTCCGGTGAACTAGTTACCGGACCTTTTTTTGGCGCCCGGGCAGGCTTTCGCGAACGCTCTTTTTGCCTGTGATCAATGGATAGCAAAAAGGAGCTCAAACAAATCGCTCAATCCTTGGCGCTCGCTTTAATTTGAATAATATAGCCTAACGCTTAACTCTATCATTGCCTAATTAGGGGAAATTTAAGGAGAATAAAACAAAAAACATTTTTTAAACTCAGGCATTTACAGAATTTTCTTCGGCACCACCAAACGACTCAGAGTATTCAGGCGTTTTAGTTTTCCGGCTTCTTTATCGGGATTAAAATTCTTTGTTGTTTCCCAGGAATTCTCAGGTTTAAACTCTTCGTTCATGCCTTTTAAAACACCTTGAGCAATTTTTTCTGATTGAATGATGGTGACACATTCGCTGTTTAAATTGGCACTGCGGGGATCTAAATTAAAAGTGCCTATTACTGTTGTCTTTCCATCGATGACCATGCTTTTAGCATGCAGACCAAATACCGGCTGATAATTTAATTTTTCTTGTAATGCACCGGTCATAATTTTGTACCGCTCTTTGGCATCGGGTCTGAATTCAAAAATACGAATGCCTGTCTCCAACAATTCATCCCGATCGCGCTGGTAACCGCTAAAAGCATCGAGGTTATCGGTTGAGGCAAGACTGTTGGTTAAGATTCGCACGTTAACTCCGCGTTTTACTGCCTGAGCAAATAATTTTTTTCCTAAATCGGTGGTCACTAAATAAGGCGATTGAATATCAATGCTTGTTTTTGCTGCATTCACCAATTGAATCAAAGCATCGGTAGTGTTACCTCCTAAGTGATCGGCTCTGTCTTCATTCTTCCCCGGTGCATCCGAAACAAAACGAATACTATCCAACCAAACCAAATCGCCGCTCTCCTGTATGTTTTTAAAAAGTACCGGCATTCTTTTAAAATGTTCACGCACCTGAGGCCAGTAATTAGCAGGATCGCAGGCATACTGATGCAAACGTCCAAAACCTGTAGCTGCACTTTTAGGAATGCCTTCTTCTTCTACCAAGTCTGTCACCGGCACCGCTAAAGAACTGTTCCAAAAGCTTTCAAAACTCTGTTGTACCACGGTCACTTCTTTTCCTAAAAATAGCACGTCGCGGTCTCTGAAATTATACTCGTGATCGTAATCAAAATACTCATCGGCAATGTTTCTGCCACCGGTTATAACCAATTTACCATCCACCGTAAAAGTTTTATTATGCATGCGCTGATTGGCTCTTCTGAAATCGGTGCCGAGTTTTTTAATTTTCTGCGCAATATTTTTACCCAGATTAACTCCGGGATTATAAATTTTGATGTCGATGTTTGGATGTGAATCAAGCGTAAGAATATCATGCGGACCGGCTTCTACCATAATATCATCAATGAGGATCCTTACCTTCACACCTCTGTCGGCTGCCCGCAGCAAGTAATCGCAGGCTATTAAACCCACATTATCGGTTGAGAAAATAAAATACTGAATGTCGATACTTTTTTCCGCATACTCACTCAGCCAAGCCCTGGCTAAAATGGCATTACCACCATCTTCCAGCACATACACGCCGGTTTTATCCGACATTTGTTTTTCAAGTGGAGCTAACTCTTTGCTTAAACTTAAAGAATCGTTGCGATGAATAGTGGCACAAAAATCTTTACTCTGCGCCGGAATCAAATCAGGGGCTTCGGAACAGGAATACAAAAAGAGAATAAAAATGCCAAGGAAACATGTTGTGAATGGTGTGTTTAATGCTTTCATAATGCTAATTACTTTACCAAGATAAATGTTTTGTTTTAAAGTTCAGAATTCTGTTTAAAAGGTATTTGTTTTCTGATTTTCAAAAGCTTAGTTTTAGTTTTTAAGGGTGGCTTTATTTAATTAATGAAAACAAGACATTAAGGCTTATAAAAGTCTGCTGCCAAAATCTTTCACTTAAGGGTATGAAACGGAAATCCATTTTTAAAATCGTCCTTGTTTTAGTACTACTAATTTCTATACTTGTTATTTTGGCTAATTACCGAATTAGAAGTTCGTCAAAAGAATTTATTTTTAATGATGTCAAGCAGGTTCCAACGTGTCGAACAGCTCTATTGTTGGGCACCAGCAAATACTTAAAGAGTGGGATCATCAACTATTATTTTAAAAATCGAATTATTGCCACGGATGAATTATACAAAGCCGGAAAAATAAAACACATCATTATAAGTGGCGATAATAGCAAAGACAATTATAACGAACCACTGGATATGAAAAATGAATTAATCCTTTTGGGCATTCCAGACAGCGTTATTTACCTCGATTATGCCGGCTTCAGAACCTTCGACTCCGTTATTAGGGCAAATAAAATATTTGGACAAGACACTATCATTTCAGTTTCCCAAGCCTTTCATAACGAAAGAACCGTTTTTATTGCCCGACACTATGGTATTATTGCATTTGGTTATAACGCCAAAGATGTGAATGCTTACATGGGTTTTAAAACTAATTTCAGAGAAAAATTTGCCCGCTTTAAAGTTTTTGTTGATTTTATGATTGACCAACAACCCAAGTTCCTTGGCCAAAAAATTAAGATTGGCTCATAAAGCCATTTACAAAAAACTTTATCGAACAAAGCTATTCTGCTTAAATGTAATGCTTATCTTTAATCCAATCGCTCTGCATCAAAACGCTTCCCGCTAAACTAAAACATGAATAAGGATCTTATTTCATATTACAAACTACGAGCCTTAGAATATGAAAAAATCTATTCAAAACCAGAGCGCCAGGACGATTTAAAAAGTCTGGGCCAAATTCTACAAAAAATGTTTGCTGGTAAAAAAGTACTTGAGATCGCTTGCGGGACAGGCTTCTGGACAGAGCAGATTGCTCACACGGCTGATTCAATAGTGGCTAAAGACATAAATACCGAAGTGCTTGAAATCGCAGAACAGAAACTGTATGCTAAAAACAATGTGAGTTTTGAATGCGAAGATCTTTACAAGCCAAATACTGAATATACATACGAAGCCCTTTTTGCCGGTTTTATCTGGAGTCATATTAAGCTTGAAGATCTGCCTGAATTCATTGCTGTTCTGAATACCTCCGTTTTACCGGGAAGTACCATTGTTTTAGTGGATAATAATTTTGTGAAAGGAAGTAATCTCCCCATCACAGAAACAGATGACCGCGGCAACACGTATCAAAGCAGAGAGTTGAGTGATGGTTCAAAACATCAGGTACTGAAAAATTTCCCTTCTCAGGATTTTCTGCAATCAACTTTTGCCGATTATGGCAGCGAATTCAATTTAATTAATCTTACTTACTATTGGCTCCTAACTTATAAAACGCCCCTTTACAAAGTATCCACCTTCCAAAGTTTTTAAACTAATATGAAACGCCTTTTATTTTTAAGCATAGTCCTTCTTTCAACTATTTCACATGCTCAGCCTGATCTGATAAAATACGTGAGGCCTTTAATAGGTACTGAAAAAATGGGGCATACCTATCCCGGTGCTACTGTGCCTTTTGGAGCCCTGCAGTTGAGTCCGGAAACAGATACCATTCCTTACGAGAAAAACGGCAAGTACAATCCCGATGTATACAAATACTGTGCAGGTTATCGTTATGAAGACAAATCCATTGTTGGTTTTTCGCACACACATTTTAGTGGAACCGGACATTCGGATCTAGGCGACATTTTAATTATGCCAACGATTGGTACTTTGCAACTAAATCCCGGAACTGCCGACAATACCAAAAGCGGCTACCGTTCGGCCTTTTCGCACAGCAACGAAATTGCTCAGGCTGGATATTATAAAGTAAAACTCGATGATGATAACATTCTTGCTGAACTTACAACAAGCACACGGGTGGGCATGCACCAGTATACCTTTCCTGCATCAGAACAAAGTCATATTATTTTAGATCTAATTTCAGGGATTTATAACTACGAAGGCAAAACGGTTTATGCCTATGTAAGAGTGATTAACGATTCTTTACTTACTGGTTATAGACAAAGCAGCGGCTGGGGAAGAACGCGAACTGTTTATTTTGCCATTGCTTTTTCAAAAGCCTGTTTTCAATATGGTCAGGCCAATTACGATGGCAAACAAATGTACCGCGGTTTTTGGGGGAAGTTTGATCAAAAAAACAATTTCCCGGAAATAGCGGGTAAAAAAATACGCCTGCATGTTGATTTTAAAACCAAGGAAAACGAAAAGATCAAAATAAAAGTGGCTCTCTCGCCGGTGAGTCAGCATAATGCGTTAGAGAACATGCAGAGCGAAATACCGGATTGGGATTTTGAAAAAGTAAAAACACAAGCCCAGACATTATGGAATAAGGAATTAAATAAACTAGTGATTGAAGCGCCTGAAGACACCAAAGTAAATTTTTACACGGCCATGTATCATACCTTCATAAATCCAACGGTGTATATGGATGTGAACGGCGAATACAAAGGCTTAGATCAGGATGTACACAAGGCCGATGGCTTTACGAATTACAGCACCTTTTCTTTGTGGGATACTTACAGAGCTTTGCATCCATTTTTTAATCTTATTCAGCCAGCAAGAAATAATGACATGGTTCAATCGATGATGATGCATTACAAACAAAGTGCTTTACACATGTTACCCATTTGGTCGCATTATGCCAATGATAATTGGTGCATGAGTGGTTATCATGCGGTGTCGGTTATTGCAGATGCTATAATTAAAGATGTTTACAAAGGCAATGCCAACGAAGCATTGAATGCCTGCATTGAAACTGCCGATCACCGCTCATACGAGGGCATTGGGACGTACATGGATGGCGGTTTTATTCCCGCCGAAAGTTCAGGTATTTCGGTTTCGAATACTTTAGAATACGCTTATGACGATTGGTGCATTGCTCAATTAGCCAAAAAATTAAACAGAATGGATATTTACGATCGTTTTATAAAACGTTCAACCAACTGGCAAAACAATTTTAATCCCGCTAATGGATTTATGCAAGCCAAATTGATCAATGGTTCTTTTAAAAAAGAGTTTGATCCTTTGAGTACAAACGGACAAGGCTTTATTGAAGGCAACAGTTGGAACTACAGTTTTTTTGTGCCTCAGGATCCAAAAGCCTTAATGCAAAAAATGGGTGGGGAAGCAAAATTTGTGGCGCGCTTGGATAGTTTATTTAGCATGCGTTTATCGGATTCTTTTTTTGCGGAAACAGAAGACATCACGCGTGAAGGGATTATTGGCGGTTATGTGCACGGAAATGAACCCGCACATCATGTGGCCTATTTTTATAATTACACCAATCAGGCCTATAAAACTCAGGCACAGATCAGAAACATTTTAAAATTACAATATAAACCTACGCCTGATGGCTTGGGTGGTAATGACGATTGCGGACAAATGAGTGCCTGGTACATTTTTTCGGCTTTGGGTTTTTATCCGGTGGCTCCGGGCTCCGGACAATACGCCTTGGGTTCACCTATTATTACAAGTGCCACCATACATTTAGAAAACGGAAAAACCTTTAACATTGAAGTCAAAAATCAATCCGATAAAAATTGCTACATTCAAAAAGTACTCTTTAATGGTAATCCCTTAGAAGGCTTGTTCATTGAACATTCGGATATAAGTGGTGGCGCTAATTTAACCTTCTTGATGGGGGCAAAACCTAAAAAATAATAAGCCAAAGAGGGATGAATCAATAAATGGATTCCTTTCCCAAAAATCGTTAAGCGCATAAATAAATTTTTATTCTACGAGTCAGAAGATTAATTTAGATAGGTGTCTAAAACTAGTCTTTTGAAAAGCCTCATCTTAATTTTTTCTGCAGTTCTTCTGATACTGATTTCATGCGAAGAACATGGCAGTTACAAGACAGCCAATGAAAGTGACCAAGATACCATCGCCGCCGAAATTAAAATTATGGGTAATTTGCATGATACCTGTTTTCTGAATCTTTATTATAAAGATCCTGGAGCTTATGTCATAGGAGAAAAATTAAACAGCGATCTTTTAGGCAAGGGCAAAGTGAATTCGTCGGTACCCGGTGACTATTATCTGGATTACGACTTTAGTGATGAAGCCGGCAATCAATCGGCCACCGTAACACGCACCGTGCACGTGCAAGCCAACAGCACAGACTTTTTAATAGGCTCTTACGATGTTGCCTGCACTTGTACGGCCATTTCAGTTAATACTAAAAACCTGACTATAGCTCGCTAACTTATACAGCTGCAGTTAGCGGTTATCCCGTTCTTGATCATTTTGAACTGGTGAATCTGAATATTGGTTCTGAATTTGTAATTCCGATCACTTCTTTAAAACACAACCAAATCCAGGTTTCTTTTTACAGAAACGGACTCACTTCTGCCAGCGGCACTTTAGCAGCCAGCAGAGAATCCTTTACTATTGAATGTAAAGATGACGACGACGTTCATAACACCAAATACTTTTGTAAAAATGTTTTTACTAAAATAAAATAAGAGCAGCGATCAATTTACACCATAGAACCAAACAAAATTTTCATCATGAAAACAAAATTTTACCTGCTGCTTTTTTTCTTTTCTTTGGAAATAGCATTTTTAGGCGCTCAAACTAATGAAATTAGTCTGAGTGAATTAAAAGTACTTTATCACGATTACTATCTGGCATCTGCTGTCGACAGCATACTGTGGACCAGCAAAGGGAATTGTGATCCCGGAGTCATACCCGAGGACATTTATTTAAAAGCCGAAAAACGCATTAATTTTTTCAGATTGGTGAATCGAGTCCCCACAATAAAAATAAATGCCGATAAACAAAAAGAAGCACAAGCCGCTGCTTTTTTGATGATGAAGAATAATTATTTGACACATCATCCTGCTAAAACGGCTAAGTGTTATTCAAAAGCAGCGGCCGACGGGGCGGCTCATTCTTGTTTGGCCATTACCGATTACAACTATTTTGGATCGACCGCTTTTTTAACCGGCTTTGTGGAGGATAGTGGCGATGGGAATTTTTTTGTCGGACATAGAAGGTGGATCTTATATTCAAATGCCAAAGCATTTAGTTACGGAGCCACAAATTCCAGCGAAGCCCTGTATTGTAGCGAGTTCCGCACAGATAGTATAAACAACGAATTTATGGCTTATCCCTGGAATGGTTATGTGCCTTACAATTTAATTTACAGCAAATGGTCCTTTACAATTCCTGAATCACATGCAGTTGATTTTAGTCAAATGAAAATAGTGATCAGTGATAAGTCCGGAAAACCTTTGCCCTTTGAATTATACCCAAGTAAAGATGGCTACCCTGACAAAACCATCTCTTGGAAAATGACTTCTTTATTCACAAAGGAAGAAGAAGAGCAGAGACAAAATAAATTAGTTGAAAAAGGATTTATAGGAAGTGAAATTAGGGTGCAGATTTATAATGTCATGGTCGACAAGAAAACTAAAAGCTACCGGTATACTATTAAAATTACACAACTCGAATAATTTCGACTAGTTGTTTTTATTCAACAAAAGCACTAGCTTTAGTATAAACTACTATTCATCTTCATAACGTATTTAGTCTAAAACAAATCACATGAAAAAAACACTGCTTCCTTTAACACTGGCCTTGCTTATTGTGTTTTCGGGTTTTATTAGCTTAAAGCCTATCGACTTGAAACTCACCGATGCCTATTCCATTAGGGTTTCAGGCAAAAAAATTGATGGCTTTTTTCACAAATTAAAAGGTAAAATTAGTTTTGATGAAAATAATCTTTCGGCTTCCCAGTTTAATTTAGAGGTGGAAGTGTCATCTCTTACTACCGGTAATTCACTCAAAAGCTGGCATGCTAAAAAAGCCAAATGGCTCGATGCTAAAAACTACCCTACCATCACGTTCAATTCAAGTAAAATTCAAAAAACAGCAAAAGGGTATGTGGTGAATGGAAAACTTAAATTGCGCGGCATTGAAAAAGACGTGGCCATTCCTTTTTCATATAGTGGCAATATCTTTTTTGGAAATTTTTATGTAAAACGTAGCGATTATAAGGTTGGTAGCTTAAAAGGCATGTCTAAAATGGTATCGGATAGTCTGCGTATTGATTTTACGATTCCGGTTGTGAAGTAATCGTTCAGAAAAATCTATCTTATTTTTCAGAAGCACTTCCGTTTTCCCGCAGGTGGATTCATAACTGACTATAATAGCAAATGATTCCACAAGTGATAGCTATTTTTAAAAACGTTTTATTGTAAATTGACCAATTCTTAGGCCAACTCCTTGTAATAAAATCCTTACTTTTGTCCCCACTATGAAGTCAAGGTTGTCCAATTTTAATCAGAACAAACTGAATACGCCTGTAAAAATATTTTTTGCAACTATTTTTACCTTATTAATTTCCGCGAATGCATTGGCGCAAATCTGCAGTAAAAAAACGGCTATCTATTTTGAAACGGATAAATACGACATTCAGTCCTCAGAGAATCAAAAACTTCAGAAACTCGCCGCTGCATTCACACAGAAGACCGACACCTTTGTGTTGGAAACATACGCGTATACCGACAGCATTGCCTCTGTTGACTACAACTACAAACTCGCGAACAAAAGATCGAAAAGTATTATTTCATACTTGAAAAAGAATACCAAGGCACATTTTGAAATTAAGGAAAGGGTTAGGGGTGAGGCATTACCACTTAAGTCAAACGCCACAGAAGAAGGTCGCGCAAAAAATAGAAGGGTTGAAATTGTGTATTGGAAAGTGAAAGCCGGAAAAATTACCTTAACCGGTAATGGCGGTACAGCCATCGATCTGGATAAAGATTATTTCGGAATCTGCGGTGTATGTGAAAGCAACCCGCGTATGAACGAAGTGTTTACCAATGAAGAAGCGGCTCGCCAGGGAATTGCGATGCAAACGACCGATGGCGAGCAACTCATAACCGCCGGTATGATGAATCTCGATTTGAGCTGTCCCGAAAGAAACAAACAATTGGGTGTAATAGATTGGCCTTGCCGTGACATGGTGATCAGAATTCCTGCTGCCGAATACGATCCGGCTATGGAATTATGGGTTTCTAACATAGAACGAAACGGAAACGCCTCACGCTGGGCTCCCGATTATAATGGGGAAATGGAATACGACGCTAAAAACAAATGCTATATTTTACGCGTGAATTATTGTCCGGGCCGCACCCGCATCAATTGCGACAAACCCGCTCCTTGCATCGTTAACGGGCAAAGGGTGATCGACTCAACCGGCTTGATTGCAGTGCCGGAACTAAACAGGGGACGACGCGGCACTTTTGTTAAAGCCATGACCCCGGATAAAATGGCCGGACGAGGCACTGGTAACAACAACATGTGGCAGTTTTGTTATCGCGGAAAGGGAAGTTTGTTTTTTACCGATTCGGCCATCGCTAAAAATAAAATCGGTTATATGTTTTCCGGAATTATCGATCGTTATGAAGCCGAATGCGATTCGGCCAATTGCCGTAACTTAAAACAATGCTGGTGTTTTGAAATTCCTATACATGCTTACAGTAAAATCATTTACTTTCAGAAGCATAAAAATTTCAAATTAAAACTGCCTTGGAAATACCGCAACTATCAGGTACGTTTATTTATTCCGGCTGCCGATACCATTTTGCCCACACAGGATGTAAAATCCATTTTCAAAAAGCACGCATTCAAACAACCACTGCCCGATACGTATGTTGCGGTATATAAAAAGGATGCCAATGCCAGCAACAAAAGAGGCTATGATGCACAAATTGATTTAAGTACCATTCGTACCAAATACAATAAACGCCATAAGTATTATAAGGCCAAAATTAAACGCAGACAATTAAAAAAGGCTATCATTTCTAATTCTTAAATTACTGCTCCGCTGGATTTGTAGATTCCACTGGATTTGTAGGTTTTCTAAATGCCCCAGGATTTGTAATCTTGGGGGCATACTAATAATTAAAAAATCTATAACCATACCGATGCGTCGGAATTAAAAGACGGACTTTTTGTTAACTGCCAAATGAATCAGCCTGAAAATCATATGATTAACTAAATTTATAGTTTTGTAACTATATTTGTAGTTGTAACGACTAATTTATTCGTTTACCTTTGATGGAAACAAATCACCCTTATGAACGAGTTAACCAAAGCAGAAGAACAGATCATGCAAATTCTCTGGGAAAAGAAAAAAGCTTTTGTGAAAGACATCATTGACGAAATTCCCAAACCGAAACCTGCTTATAACACGGTGTCTACGATCATTCGCACCCTTGAGCGCAAAAAATTCGTGAACCACAAAAGTTATGGTAATACCTATCAGTATTATCCGGCTGTTGAAAAAAACGATTACACCAAATTGTTCATGAAGCGGGTTCTTCATAACTATTTTGACAATTCGCTGCATGAAATGGTTTCCTTTTTTTCGCGAGAAAACGATATGGATATTAACGAAGTAGAAGAAACCATCAAATTAATGAAAGAAATAAAAAAACAGATGAAGTAAAGTATTTAAAAACCTAAACCCTCAAACCATGAAAGATTTTATCATTTACTCTTTAGAGATGGCGCTTTGCCTTTCTCTCTTCTACACAGCCTACTGGCTCTTTTTAAAAAATGAAACCTTTTTTGGTTTAAACCGTTTTTACCTTTTATTCACTGTTTTACTCGCCTTATTAGTTCCTTTGCTCAAGTATTCGCCTGGCGGTATGGGAGACGATTCGGCTTTGAGCAAATACCTTATACAACCCATAGAGCAGTATGAACAAAAAATCAGCAGGACCATGTTCTCTAAATCAGGTCTTGCAAAAAACGAGTTCATGGATTCAGAAACCACAGGCTCAGAGCTTAACAACAATAAAAACACGAATCAAGATAATTCCGGCTCTTTGAATCCTGCCACCATTTACGAATCAAATACCATTCAAAACGAAAGCAATGCATCTTTGCCCGCTTGGTTGAGCAGCGTTTTACTCATTTATTTTATGGGCGTACTATTCTTTCTGCTTCGTTTTCTGGCTAATTTTATCTGGATCTTTTCCTTTGTACTTAAACACAAAGTTCAAACTATGTCTGACTTGAAAATCATTCGCATTCATAGGAAGCTCTCACCTTTCTCCTTTTTAAATTATGTATTTATCAGTCAGAAAAATTATCCCGACGACGAACTCCACAATATAATTTCCCACGAACGCATTCATATCCGACAAAAACACAGTCTCGATCTTATCTTCTTCGAACTTTTACTTATTGTGCAATGGTTTAATCCTATTGTTTGGTTTTATAAACGTGCCGTAAAAATAAATCATGAATATTTGGCCGATTTAGGCACGCTGAATTCGGGGATAGAGCTGCCGGATTACCAATACAGTTTGCTCAATCAAGTACTTAGTGAAAATAATTTTAACATTGCCAGTAATTATAATTTAGCCATTAAAAAACGTATCACCATGATGATGAAAAAAAGATCTTCCAAATTAGCCACGCTAAAACTAACCCTTATCCTGCCTCTTTTTGTTTTTCTGTTCAGCGCCTTTGCTATTAAGCCTGGTAGCGTAAAACAAGATGACCTACAAAATACCACTAGTGCTTTTATGAAAAAAGATAGTGGCATAAAAAAAGTGAGTGTTTCGGCGGTCTATTTAAAAACCTTGGAAGGAGAATACATTGCGACTAACGAACCCAAACGCAACAGAAGAATTATGATTTCTGAAGTGCTGGGCACCTTGTTCGGAACGGATAATGGTTATTCTTACCGTTTAATTCCCGTGGGTGAAGGAAAATTTATTAATCCCGATGACGGTGTAGCTTTGGTGTTTAACAGCAACGACCCCAATGCCATCAGCTTTACGCTGGCAGGAAGCATCAACTTAATAAAATTAAAAACCGAAAAAGGTGGCTTTACTAAACGATCGATGGCTTTTAGTATGGTTCACGTGATTGAAAAAGATGGGATTACCGCAGCGCTTGATTATTATGAGACTAAAAAGGATTCGACCAATTATTTCATCAGTGAAAATGAAATGAACATGGCCGGTTATGAATTATTAAATGCCGGTCAGGCTAATGAGGCCGCTGGCATTTTTAAATTAAATGTGGAGAGAAATCCCAATTCATTTAATGTTTACGACAGTTACGCTGAGTCTCTTTTGGCACTGGGCGATAAAAAGGGCGCCATCGAAAATTATAAAAAATCACTGCAGTTGAATCCGGGTAGTAAAAGCGGAATTAAGCATTTAAGAGATCTCGGTATAAATCCCGATGACCTTATAAAACCCGTAAAAGTTTCTAAGGAGTATTTAGAACTATTGGCCGGTGATTATTTATCTACCAATCAACCTAACGCCATGCGCTGGATCCGCTTTGAAGTAGAAGGGAATGTACTGACGGGTTACGACAATGGTTATCATTATAGCCTAATTGCAATGGGCGATGGTAAATTTATTAATCCCGACGACGGGGCTTCCTTGATCTTTAATGCCAAAGATAAAAAAGCCATCAGTTTATTGTTGTTCGGTGAAATCAATTTAAAGAAAGTGATATCTGCCACACAAGTGCCGGCTAATTTAAAAGACCTCGCCGGAACCTATTTGCCTGCGAAACAAGATACCATGTTACGACCCATGGATATTATCAGTAACAGCAATAAACTCTATCGTTATATCGAACAAGACCCCTTACCGTCCAACAGAACGGTTGAATTACTATTTGTCACGGATAACATTGTTTATTACAATGACCGCTCAAACAGAAGCGTTGAATTTATTATAACTGATAAAAAGGAAGTGACCGGCTGCATATTACGTCGCTGGGATGGCATTTTTACGCTGAGCAAGAAAAAGTAATTGGAATCACCACACTCTCCTTACTTCGCAGGATTTGTAATCACGATTGCACGAAAGCCTGTTTATTTAACCTTGAATAGTTAAAAACAAGTGAATACAGGGGTCTTTAATACAAGACTTTTGATCTAAATTAACCTTCATGAAGGCTAAAAGAACAGGAGTAATTGATCTATTGCAATTAATCCCAGAACACTTCTTCGATAAAATAGCAGATGAAACAAATGTAGACTTTCAGATAAAAAAACTGAGCGGAAAGCTTATGTTTAATTTATTACTCATGGGGATTTTACAAAGTGAACGTTTGAGCCTCAGAGTGATGGAGGAGTTATTTAGCACACAAAAACTTCAATCCTTTTCAGGCTTAAAACCTGATTCGTCCACCCGCCACAGTTCAATAAGAGACAGAATATCAACTATACCAAGTTCTTATTTTGAGGAGCTTTTTTATAAAATAGCAGAGCTATTAAATCGGAAATACAAACGAAAAGATATTGGCAAGTATAAAGTTGAAAGATTTGATTCTACGGTTGTGTCTTTAAGTTCAAAATTATTAAACTTTGGTATGATTAGCGGTAAAAAACCACAGGAAGGAGAATGTCGCATCCATCAACTGAAATTTACAAATGGTTTTAACGGGTTAATACCACACAAAGTTAAAGTTTCCTCAGAACAAAAATATCTAGCGGAAAACGATAGTCTGTATGAAACTATAATGGAAAATGAGTATGAAAAAAACAAGCCACATCCTACTTTTGATAGCGACTTCCTTTTGCTTAGTTTTTGCCTTTAAAATAGTACCTTGTGGGAGACTCATCCCGAATTCATAACATAAAGCATCGGCCATTCAGTTAGCTAATTGAAATACACGTCGGCAACTATTGCAGGTTCTTAATACAAACATAGTGTTTCATCATATGAACATACAAGCACAAATCAAAAGCTATATCGCTAGCCAAGCTGAAGCAAAACGCAGCGACATGCAAATCTTGCACCATCTCATTACTGAATTAAAGCCGGGATGTCGCTTATGGTTTTTGGATGGAAAAAACGATGAAAATAAAATTGTATCTAATCCAAATATAGGTTATGGACTTCTAACCATGCACTACGCCAACGGAACGAGTCGGGAGTTTTATCAGATAGGTTTAAGTGCAAACACAAGCGGCATCTCTATTTATATAATGGGGATAAGCGATAAAGACTATTTGGTAAAAACTTATGGAAAAAAAATAGGCAAAGCCAGCGTGACGGGTTATTGCATGAAGTTCAAAACACTAAAAGACATCGCGCTTAAAGTGCTTGAAGCCGCCATAAGCGATGGTTTTGAGACGCACACAAAACAAGCTTAGTAAACGAGAAGAATGAAAATTTAAAATGAATTTAATCAGCAAGGCTCTGCTATGTTTCTAATTCTATGCTATCAAAATAAAACAATAATCTGTTAGGTTTTGAGTTCGAACCATTTTCCAACAATTATCCCAACATCATAGCCTTCCACTAATTTTCCCAATCAACTTTGCTTTAATCGTCTTATTTATGGAGAAACTAGTTTCACCAATTTTCGGTAACTATTTCCTTGCTCCGATTGGATCATCAGGGAATAGGCTCCTCCAGGCAATGCTGAAAGATCGATAACATTTATTCCCACACACCCTTCAGTACTATACATGAATTGGCCATTTAAATTATGAATACTTAAACTGAATGTGATGTGACTGTCAATTTCTAATTGATCCTGAAAGGGATTAGGATAGATCTTGAATTTATCAATCGCATTGGATGAAAGTCCAAGGCAGGCATTGGTGGCTACCGATGATACCACTTTGCTTATACAATTGCCAGTGGGATCACTTGCGCTTAGTGTATAGTTTAAAGGTGAAGATAATAAGGTGCTTATGCTTGGTCCGCTTGTTGTTCCTCCAGTGAAAGTCCAGGTATAGTTACTTGCCCCCGTTGCTAACAAGTTCACAGCATCGCCTGTGCACACCATGGTAGGACCTAATATACTTAGCGTTGGGTATGGTGAAACCGTAAGTGTTATGAACAACTGGCCTATACAGCTGAGAGACGGATTAAAACCAAACAGTGTATAATTATATACACCTAGTGCAGGGTTCAAAGTAATTACGGAGCTGGTTCCCACCGGACCTGAGGCCGTGGTCCAGGTATAATTGCTAACGCCATTAGCAGTAAGTGTGGCGCTTTCGCCTAGGCAAAGTTGTGTTTGACCTGAAACATAAAATACAGAAGGAGGAAGCACCGTAACCGCTAGGATTGAGTTTGTGACGCAGGAATTCCCATTCATAGCACTTACAGTAAAAACAAGCGATGCAGTTGGATTGACAATTATAGTTGCGCCCGTAGTCTGACCTAAGTTTGAATTCCAAGTGTAAGTGCCGGCGCCGCTAACATTTAAGGTTGTGGTTGCACCCATACAAATTAAGGTGTTTCCGCCCAATGAAAGTGTAGATACATTATTCGGGACATTCACCACCTGATTAACAGTATCAGGAACGCCACAAGGATTTGCGATGATCATTTGAACGCTATATACGCCGGAGCCTGAATAAACATGCGTAGGATTAAGTTGCGAAGAATAATTGGACGGCCCTGAAGCAGGATCTCCAAATATCCAATTGGCTGTTGTTGGAAGTAATGAACTTAAACCACCCACGGTTGTGGTGATTGGACTAAATTGCAAAGTTTGGCAAGTGGCTTGACTTATTGTGTTGGCAAATGAAGGAAGGGGAAGCATGGGTTTAACCAGATTAGGAAGTCCATGACCGGTTATTTTAGGGCTTATGTTTATGGCGGCGAATGAATAATTGCAAGCGGCACCTAATCCGTTAGGGTTTTGTATAATACTAAGCACCTGTGCATTTCCGTAAGTCTGATAAATTTTTCCGTCAGGGGCAAGTTGAAGTGCTCCCTGATTTCCATTAAAATTCATTGGCGTTACATAAATGGTGTCAACACTGGCAGCAATGGCTGCAGCACTGCCAGCCGCCAAATCCCACTGTAAAACAGTGGCATAACTTCGTGTGGCGTATAGTTTTTTACTGTCGGGAGAAAATTCAACAGCCCATGCTGCAAAGCCCTGACCGCTAACAACGGTCATGCCAGAAACGGCACCGGTCGATTTATTAAAATCATAAAGGTAAACCCCGTCACCCCATTCGGTAGAAGCAATTTTTGAACCATCGGGCGAAAATTTCATGGCGGCATAAACAATATGAGTATGTCCTGTATTAGAAACAACGGGTCCTGTAATACCTGTACTTGTAAGTTGGTAAGCCCGCCACGAATTCTGTCCCTGGTCTTGAGAAACGATCCAAACATCCGATTTGTTGCAATGCTTGGTTCCTGCAATTTTATAGGATTGTATTTGTGTAGTAAGTGTAACATTTTTAACGGTTACTGAGCCTATGCCAGCGGCCAAACTCATGTCGACAATCGAATAGCGCATGCCCTGAACGCCTGAAGCAAATATATAATAATAGGGATTATTTCCGGGTTGTTTAGCAATGAGTACGCCTTGAGTGGATCCGGCACCCATAAGAGGTATATTCGCTCCGGCCATTTGTAAGTTGAAACGATTCCAAACATCATATCCATCTGTGTAGAAGAGAAGATTACCGGCGGCATCGGCAATGCTTGAACAACTTCCTCCGCCGTTACTAATATTTGAACTCACCAACACAGCCGGATTAGTTGTAAAACTGAGTCCGCACTGGCTACCAAAGCGCCATTGTGTATTTTCCATTTGCGAAAAACAGAAAAGTGGGATAAAACTAATCAGAAATAGGAATAAGGTTCTCATGGATTTCTTTTTATTAAAGTTACACATTAAAAACCAAACTATCGACATTTAACATACAGCTAAAATCATAAAAGGCATTTAACACGATGGAAGCTGAACTCATCTTTTGAACTCAACTGCGCAAGTAAACTGCAATTCCCTTATTACCATTCAGCAAACGAAATAATAAGAAGAGTAAAAATCATATTATCAGGTCCTCAATAAATCGCAATGGATACCGCTGCATAGTGGCGTAAACGTTTTTGGCGACGTGACTAAATAATTGTTACTTACAGCATAAAAAAAGGTTTACAACGCTCAAGTATTTGCCACTATGACTTAAATCATCAGAAGTTCAATACTCCATTGGAATATGTATCTTTAATTTTAAATTTTGCTCATGACCACGCAACAAATCAGGCCATCAAAAATACTAAGCAGCCTAGTCTGGCTTTCAATTGTTCCAACTCTAATAGGCGAGTTTTTTAAAATATACCACTATCCGGGCGCTTCCCTTTTGCTAACCCTGGGGACCTTTTTCTTGGGATTCTTTTATATGCCCTTGTATGTGCTTGAGAACTTGAAATCCAAACAAACAAACAGGCAAAAAATAATACTGCTGGCACAGAGTAGTATTTTGTTTTTTTTCGCGCTGGGATTTATTTTTAAAATCATGCATTGGCCCGGTGCTTCTGTTTTTTTTGTAGTCAACAATACCATTCTTTTGGTGCTGGTTATTCCGTATGCCTTGGTGCAACTTTATAAATCACAAAAAACATCAATCGACCGATCACACGCCATTTTAATCGTTATGTATTTTTTCTGTCATTCACTCGGCAGTCTCATGAATTCGAGCAGCGGACGCATAAAAATTAATACGGTTTTACAACAAGGCCTGAGCACAGAAGAAGCACTAAAGGCAGCCACATCGCGAAACAAACAATTATATAGGAGTGTAAATTTTGTAAAAGGTGAAGCAGATCAGGATCTTTTTATAAAGGCCAGAAAACTACAGGCATTAACCGATTCTGCTATCGCACACATTCAATGTTTAAAGTCCTTTGTCATTTCAAAAGCGGAGACTATTTCGCTTAAACAGTCTGATACTTTGTCATGCATACAGATTCATAATGCTGTGGATGTTGATTTGCCCACAGAGATACTTATTGGAAATGAATTTAAACCGAATAATGGCAAGTATTCGGCACAAAAATTAAAATCTCTCATCACTACTTTCAGCGATTCACTTTTAAATCTGGCACTCGAACAAAACAGAATTATTATTAAGGAAGGTTTAAACCTCAATACCGATGGTTACACCGATGAAAACGGAGAACCCATATCTTGGGAAATGACGCATTTTTATAACATGCCGGTGTTATATGTGATTAATAAATTCACCGATTTGCAATACGAAATTAAAAATGCTGAATACCAGGTGCTCACCGATATCATTAATTCGGAAAATAAAAATTTAAACACGGCACTAGCCAATCAGATCAGTAATCTAAATGCAAAATTTGCTACCATTAAAAAGCAGGAAGAAATATCGAGACTTAAAGGGGAAAATGAAAAGGGGCTGTTATTACTAAATGCCAAAGATTCGGAGTTAAGCGATTCGCGACAAACCATCATTTATTTTTTAATGGTCATTCTCGCCTTTTTTGTTTTGGTGTTTTTTATTATCCGAAGTAATTATTTACGCAAGATAACCAATGCAGCGCTGAAGGAACAGAAGGAAATAACAGAGTTAAAAAAATTGGAAGTGGAAGCGCAAAAACACCTGGTGGAAGAAAAACAAAAAGAAATTTTAGAGAGTATTTCTTACGCCAAACGTTTGCAGGAAGCCATATTGCCTCCGCAGGATTTTATTAATAAACACTTACCGGGTACTTTTATAATATATAAACCTAAAGACATAGTGGCCGGTGATTTTTACTGGGCCGAAAAAGTTAATAATTTGTTTTTTATTGCAGCTGCCGATAGCACCGGACATGGTGTGCCGGGAGCCATGGTGTCGCTGGTTTGCAGCAGTGCCTTAAATCGGAGCATCAAAGAATTTCAATTAACCGAAACGGGGAAAATACTTGACAAGACCCGAGAATTGGTGGTTGAAACTTTTGAGAAAAGCAGCACCGATGTGAAAGATGGCATGGATATATCATTGTTATGCATCGACACAGTACATAAAAAAATATTCTGGAGTGGCGCTAATAATCCGCTTTGGTATGTGACAGAGAACGAATTTGTTGAAATAAAAGCTGATAAACAAGCCATCGGAAAAACCGACCAGCCACAACCTTTTACCACGCATGACATACCTTATAAAAAAGACAGTATCTTTTATTTATTCACCGATGGTTTTGCCGATCAGTTTGGTGGACCTAAAGGTAAAAAGTTTAAATACAAACAATTCTCCGATCTCTTATTAGAACACAACACCATGCATATAAACGAACAATCCGATATAATTAATAAAGCCTTTAATCACTGGAAAGGCGATCTCGAGCAAGTCGACGATGTCTGCGTTATAGGCCTGCGCCTTTAGCGCTGGACGAGAACGCATAGACATCGCGATCCCGATTACTTTCGGGATAAGACGATGTCTGCGTTATAGGCCTGCGCCTTTAGCGCTGAACGAGAACGCATTTACATTGGGATTACAAAAAAATTGAGGAGTTTATAAATGAGTAAATAAATGAAGGCGTTGTCACTCTGTGACTGATAAAATGAACACACTAAAATTCCTGCCAATAATACTTTTAGTTGTATTTGGATTCATAAACCTAAACCACACTTACGTTTTATTTAGACCGAAAAAAACGACATCGCCGCCTCACCTAAATAATTTTGTAATTAACCAATCGGCTAAGTTGTCGGACAGTAAAATTATTTATTTCGGACGCAAAACGGCTAGCCCAAAGGGCATTGGCTTAATTTTATACGACAGTAAATTAAAACAAATCATTTATGAAGACATTAGAGTGGGAGAGGAGGATTACATCAAAGCTCATTTTTACAAATCAAGCTTGGCCTCAGATGGCATAGTTATTTTAAGTTCAACAGGAGCTGAGGTGACGCATGGGATTTCTATTTATTTATTCGCGAATAATAACTTAATAAATTGTGGGCAGATGAATGTGGTTCTCAATGAAAACCCCTATAAATCAATACTCGACGCCGGGCCATATGCGCTTATTGTTAAAAGTGACTCCGCAATCACTTTCAGTTTTTATAAATCAGTCACAAGCAATTATCATGGCCTAAATCATAAAAACCATGAGCTGGGAAAATTAAGTTATGTATATAAAAATGACAGCTTAACTATCAAAACCAATGAATGCTTCTGCTGCTCCCACTAATTATTTCTTAGTAGAAGGCTTCAGAATTTTAACTTCCGTCGATGGTTTGCACTATTACAGAACTAATTTTTATGATACAAAATTAAAATGGAGCGCCACATTAGTAACGCTCCATTTTTATTTATTGCGATAATGATTTAGCGACTCAGCGACACACGGCTAGTGGTTTTAAAATTTTCCACTTCAAGACTTATTAAATAAATCCCGTTTGCGTAAGCGCTCAAATCTATACTGCTGCTTGTGTTACCGGCATTCAAGTCCACGTTTTTTTCAATCACCACTTGTCCTAGTGCATTCATAATGGTAAGGCTTGCCATTTGATTTTTGTTACTGTGAATACTAAGTTGTGAAACACCTGAACTTGGATTTGGATATACAGCCAGCTTAACCTGTGAGGAAGTGTTTTTACTTAAACCATTTGGAATACTACTGGAAGCTAAATTAATATTGTCTAAATATAAATTGTTACCGTTTTTATTCGTTGTTACAAATTTAGCCAGCACATTGGCTTGGTTAAAGCCCGGTAAACTCACCGAAATATTCGTCCAGTCGCTGCCTTGTGGACTCGCATAATCATTTGCATCAGGCACCTGATTCACAGCCAGAGCAGAACCGGCAGCCGACCACATGCTGGTCCAGGTTGCGCCACAATTGGTCGAAAGCATGAGCTCCAGTTTATCTGAACTGTTTGCGGTTCTTAATTCATATGCAATATCAAAGGTCATGATTGGAATACCAACGCCTGTTAAATCAATGGGTGGTAATAATAATTCGTCCTGATCATTTACTACAGTATTATTATAGAAATCATATTTTAAACAATTACCGGCACCTAAACCATAGGCTTCAATGCCATTGGCAAATGACCAGCTGGCGTTTGCAGCGTTGGCATTCGTTACTAACCACTGTGTATAAGGCCAACCACTTGTCGAAAATCCTTCAACAATAGGAGTGGATTGATAATTGCTAACACCGTAAAAAGTTCCGGAGGCTCCATTATTGCTTAGATTATTGTCTGTACCATTTAGTCCTGAAATAGTATACGAGAAAGTATGTTGACCACTGAGCGATCCAATTGTAAAGGCGTTGAGTGGAATAAAAGCACTAAAACCCGGATTAATCACACCTGTCCATTGGGTGGTTGTTTTAGGCACACCATCCACATAGGGGGTAATGGTAACGGCTGTAATGTTCGATTGCCCATCGTTTTTAACCGGCACTGTTGGGGCTAAGGTATTTGATGTCGAACAGGTAAAGGGTGGATTTACCGTAGCGGCTACAGCATCAAAAGTTTGCGTTGGCATACCGGTGCGTGAAACCTGTTCTACTTTTTGCGTGCCGTCGTTTTGTATAAACCCTACAAACTCAATTTGAAGGTTTGAATTAATATAAGTTGGAAAAACACAGTTCATCGAAAAAGTCATGATTTGTCCTTGTGTCCATGTTTGTGGCAATGCGGTTCCGCTTTGTAAAGTGGGATATGACTTCCTGGCAACGTCTTCAAATTTGGTTTCACCATTTGAACCCGGCGCTACACTAAATTGAATGAGACGTTCAACTAATACGGTGCGAAAAATTAAATTGCTTGTTGTAGTATAAGGACTTGTTGCCTGAACAGTAACATTTACCACTGCCGATGTAGAAATATTGGTGATAGCAGATCGTGACATGATAATATTAAATGAAGAAGCTTTGCTCACAGCATTTGAAATAACGGTATTGTTTAAATTGGCGGGATGTCCGGAGGCAGCACCAAATACGGTGGCTTCACGACCATCTAGTTTACTCGAGGGTGCTGAATTGATTGCCGGCGAATAGCCATAACCTCCGTTGGCAACCGTTTTCCAGCGCCAGTCAATTTCTGTTTTATTGGTTTGGTAAAGCGACCACGTATTACTTGGCGCCGAAGGAATGGGCACCTGCCATTTAATGGCCACAATACGTGTAGCATTGGTAGCCGAAAGCAAAAGGGTGTTTAAACCCGGATTGGTAGCGGCACAGGGCGGACACGTTTCACCGGTAAATTCCTCATACAAAGAAACGCGTGGTGATTGGGCTGAAAGCGTTATGCCCAAAGCCAGTATCATACCTACAACTAAATATTTTTTCATGGGAAGCGTTTAAATTGGTTAGATGTCAAATATATTAATTTTGTGATATAATGTAAGCCTCCTTAACGTTAAAAACGCTTCCTTCAACCAATCTATTTTCTAAATGGGTATTTTATTTATCCTTAATCCTTTGTTTGCTAAATCACGGCAGCACTTTAACAAAACGTTAACAAGTCAATAACTAGCTGCTAACAAGGCCTTGTCGAAATCAACCCTATATTTGTTTAACAAAATTGAATGTATGCAACGTATTTATCCGGCTCTCTGTGTAACTCTTTTAATTGTCTTATTGCATGCATGTAGTAGTTCATCAGGTCTTGATCCCGAAAAATTTACAGGCTTCAATTCGGAATCCTATAAAATTAGCGATTCGGGAATCGTTCATACGGTAAACACAGAAGGCTATTGGGAAAATGGTGAAGTCATAGCTCAGTTCGATTGTCCCGATAGCCAATTTTTCCCACCCATCGCCATTAATGACTGGAATAAAGTAAAAGCCGTGAGTGGTCGCCTCCCTACTTATATTGAAACCTTAAATGGAACTTCCATTCACATGTATAACACGAAATATAAACCTAAAGTGAAAGCGCTTGAAATATCCTTGCCAAAACTGGCCTATTTTTATGGAGGCAATAACGATGGTGAATACCAAGTGAACGACCGCACCGGCAAACTCATTAAAAAACCTCTTCTTGTTGTTGTCATTCAAATGGTGCAAAGTGCAAAGGATACCCTGATTGGTTTTCGCTATTTAAGCGGTGGTTGTGGTGGTTCGGTGATGCACGATTTTCGTTTATTAAATGAAGATGAAATTGCAAAAGCAATTTTAGAGTATAATGCCGATATGCGATTAAAAAAAACTAAAAAAGGGTTTAACAAAAATAATGGCAGATGTTAAGTTTAAGAGATGCCAACATTAAAATCGCAACGAATTGTAAAACGAATTACCTAATTTCATTAAAAATTAAGCCATGAAAAAAAGTCTGCTCGCTCTTCTGTTATTGCTGGTTTTTGGGATTACCTTTTCTCAAAATTTTATAAAGACGTATACCGGTCGTATTTCAAACAATGTAAAAAAGGAAAAGCTCAATGCGATTAATTTAATGAGTCAATTAATCGATCCGGCTTCCTTGGTTTCAAATTATCACCTTCCACAAGAATGGAACAAAGTAATTGACTTGGTGACAGTAAAACTAACAACGGCTATAGATAGAACGGATGTAAGCCATGAAAGTAACAGCGATGTGTTGAGTCCTGAACAAAAATCGAGTCTGAATGATGCTGATTTGGGTTCATTTGTTTTGTTAGAGGTGACTTATTATGAAAAAGATCAGGTAAGCGCCAGTAAAGGCCCTAACGCAACTAATGTTGAACTTAAATTGATTAGCAGAAATTACGTTTTCAAAATTGTTCCTGAAGTTGAAGCCGAGTTTCCGGGTGGGATGGGTAAACTCGGCAACTATTTATTTCAAAATTATACAAAAAGAATAGAAGCCTCAGGGCCAAGTATACAAGACCCAAAACCCGCAGTTAGTTTTATAATTGATGAAAACGGCGTAATGTTAGATCTGAAATTATTTAAATCCTGTTCAGATACCATGATCGATCAGTTTTTATTAGACGCATTTAAGAATATGTCTAAATGGCAAGCGGCACAAAATACCAAAGGCGAAAAAGTGAAACAAAGTTTTGTTTTATTTTACCCCTTTATTGATGGTTGTTAATCACCATTTCGGCTCTAATTTCATGGTATTTTTATTTCTGATTTTACCTGCGTATATTTAGTTGTGGCATTCAAGGTTTGAATGCTAACATAACAATGACCAAAAAAAAGTCTTATGAAATTAGCACTCACATCCGTCTTATGTTCTTTGTTTGTTTTTTTATCTGCTCAAGATAAAAAACCTGAAGCGGGCACACAAATCTACACCATCACCGACGAAATCCCACAGTTTCCGGGCGGCATGAAAGCCATGGCGGAATTTGTCATCACCAACCTTCATTATCCCGATTCGGCACGTGAAGCTAAACTACAGGGGAAATGTTTTACCAAATTTGTGATCCATGAAGATGGAACGGTAAGTGACGTGATGATTTTAAAAGGTGTGCCCAATTGCAAAGCCTGTGATGAAGAAGCGCTAAGAGTTATTAAATTATTTCCCAACTGGCAGCCGGCGAAAGCTAATGGCAACTACGTGAGTTCGTATTTTAATTTACCCATCGTGTTTCATATTGACTGAGGATGTAAGTATAAACCTCACCATGTTATTCCGATAAATTTCTCCCTGTTATTTATCTAAAACTGAGCCATGATTAAAACTGCTTTTAAATGCCAAGTCAATCAAGTAAAAAATAATAAATCCATTTCCGTGGCATTATTGCTTCTGGCGCTCATGGTTGTTTACATTGGATATCAATCCGGACATCTGAAACAAAGCCTGGTTTATCTTCCTGCACTTTGGCTTTGCACTTTTATTATTGATCTTTACTTGTTTTGGAAACCAAGCCAACAAACCTTTGAAGTAAAAAATTCAAAGCGTGAAAGCCTTTACATTATTCTATCCGCAATTTTAGGTTCGGTTTTTTTATTGATACGATTTTCAGGGCATTGGGAACAATTTACCGGACTCACGAAATTAATGGTCATGCCATTACTACTTTGTACTTTTCCTATAGCCTTGGCTGTTATAATGCTGGTGTTAAAGTATAAACCAAAAGATCTTGGTTTTCGCCTTCCGTTTTTAATACCTGCTTTGCCGGTTATTTTTATCATCGGACTTTCCACCTATTTTATTGCCCCACTAAATATAAAATTCACTGAGGCCATTAGTCAGGAAGGACTTCTTGCTACCCTTTTTACAGGCATTATCACCGCTGCATTGGCTGAAGAATTCTGGCGGCTATTGGCCCAAACGCGATTAGCTGTGCTATTCAATAATGCCGCACTGGGCTGGTTAATAGCCAGCATTATCTGGGCCTTTATGCATACCCCAAAATGGTATTACGAATCGCATAATTTTTATGAAACGATTTTCGGCGCCATAAGAATTATTCCCATTGGTTTAATGTGGGGATATATGACCTATAAAACAAAAAGTATTTTTCCGGCCATTCTGGTGCATGGTACTAATTTATGGGGATTACAAAATTTCTAATTTTGACACTCTTCCCATGCCTATAAAACAAGTGGAACACGGATGAATGTAATTTTTTAAAAATAAAAAACCTTCTAAGAACTAAGTTCATGAAACATATTTATTCACTACTTCTGATTTTTACATTAGTTTGCACGATTAAATCCCAACCTTTTACCGATGCCTTATCCGCCAGCCCAAATCCTTTTTATGACCGCACCCAATTAAACTATAGTTTTTCTTATAACGATACGGTTACAATTTCGGTCATGAATGAATTAGGGCAAACCATCCTTACCCTATTTACGAATTCAGTGATGCCGGCAGGTAATTATCAGGATTCGCTAATTTTAAATACCGGGCCCAATCAAGGTATTTATTTTGTTTCTATGAAATTAGGACATAGAAAAAATATGGTCGCAAAAATAATAAAAACAGGTCCGCTCGCTTTAGCCGATGTTTCTGCAGATCCGGATCTTCGTGTTTATCCGAATCCCCACTCGGGAATGTTTTTTGTAGAAACCAAAGCAGGCGTTGCCTTGTTGGGAATTTATTCGGCCTTGGGAGAATTGGTTTATACCTTTAAGGAGCCATCGTTTTCAGGCTATGTTGACATGAAAGGCTTCGCATCGGGGCATTATGTCATAAGGTATCAGTACGCCTCAACTATGAAGCACATCAAACTTGTAAAAGAGTAGGCTGGAAGCTAGGTAAACCAAAATTTAACAAATTGCTTAAGGTTTTATTAACGTATGTTAGTATAATGTAAACTGAGCTATGCGAAACATCCACTATATTTGAATGACAATATTTGCAATGAAACATTATTTCTTTTCTTTTTTTATTCTCTTGTCTGCGCATATCGGACTTTCGCAAAACAATAAACAATCAACACTTAAGCCGGGAGATAAGATTCTGGAAACCATTTCGAATTACACAGACAATGTGAGTTTTAAAAAATACGAACTGCCTAATAAATCCTTTACACTTATTTATCGCTATGCTGATAAAAATGGTGTAAAAGACAACTATGATAGTTTGTATACTGTAGTTAATCATGTTTACCGTTTAAATAAATATTTTGGCCCACGTAAAAAACCAAGCCGCCTTACCTGTGTCATATTTGTGAAAGAAGTGAACGACGAAGCCAAAGCCCTGAAAAACCGCATCAAAGGTTGGAATCAAGCGATTGGCGATAGTTTTGTAAAATCAGATCGTGTTGGTTTTAATTTTTCTCGTCCCTGGGAAATTATTTTCGTAAAAGATTCCGGCTTAAAAGCCAACAGCATTTTAACTCAGGGTAAAGTTACGGTGGTGAGTCCCGATGGTGTTTTATTAGCCTCTTCTCCCATTAAAGCGTTTCGTTTTGGCGAAAAAAAGGGAAGCATAAAAGGAAAATTATTAACCGATAGAAAAGGCGTAAAGGTACCTCTGCCAAATATTCGGGTTTCCTTATTCAGCAGCAACAATCAGGTACCCGATTCAACCCTAACCGATGATTACGGCGATTTTGAATTGGCTACGCCCGACGATAAGGCCGAATACAGCGTGGTGGTGAAGTCGCAACCACCGGGTGTTACCAATATCATATTGGCTACACAGAGCGGACAAGAAATAAAAGAATTAAAAAAAACCAAACACGGCTTTGAATATAAGCTTATTGAAACCGACATGATTCTACTCAAAGAAATGGAGGAGGATGACGACATCACTTTAAAGTTTAAGAGTTTTGAGGCCAGCAAAAAAACTGATTTAAAAGTCACAGAAAACATTTTATATGGTTTAGGCTCGTTTACTATTGATGACGAGTCGAAAGAAATTTTAGATAAAGTGGTTAAAATTTTGGAACAAAATGCTACTGTAAAACTAGAAGTGATCTCTCATACCGACGCACAAGGCGAAGATAAGGCTAATCTGTTATTGTCTGAGAAGCGTTCAGCAGCCGTGATTCAGTATTTTGTGTCCAAAGGCATTAATCCGGCCCGATTAAAATCATTGGGTAAAGGCGAAACCGAAATCCGCAACCGCTGCAGCAACGGCGTCAACTGTTCCGACAAAGAACATGAATTTAACCGCCGCACCGAATTTAAATTCAGTAGAAGCTAAATTAGGATCAGTCTGAAATTTCGGGGAGTCTATAGAATTTTGAATTCTTTCAAAGGTTCTGTATTATTTGGGCGCCTCCCCCTGAAGCAGAAAGGCTTTGGGTAATTTTTGGAAAGCCTTTCGCTTCAGGGGGCCCTGCTAACACACAATCTGGCTCAAAAGGCTACGAGCCTTTTGCCCTGCTATACCCGCTTGCCATAAAGAGGAGCGGGTTTTTGCTGCGGGGTCTTTGCCCTAAGGGTCAAAGCCACGCACCAGCCGGCTCAAAAGTTTACAAAACTTTTGCCCTGCTCAAAACCTTGACTCGTCCTGAAAAAAGTTTACAGTTTATTTAATTAATCCTGACTTAAGTTTACAGTTTATAGTTAATCCTGTAATTGGTTTACAAATGTACTTTTTTTGGTATAATAGTTCTTCCATAGTTTTTGTGTTTTTATTGGTGTACTTGA
>CANKBS010000024.1 GCA_947480015.1 Sphingobacteriaceae bacterium | reverse complement strand
ATGCAGCAAAACAATCCCGTAAGGCGGGATTGTATTTTTGTTTATACGCCTCCACTTACGAAAGCGAAGCTTTCGACGTTATAGCGTATAAACAAAAAAACCCTCGCGAAAAGCGAGGGTTTTTTGCATTTATCGAGGTCCCGAGCGGATTCGAACCGCTGTAGCAGCTTTTGCAGAGCTGAGCCTAGCCACTCGGCCACAGGACCATTTTAATTTTTTTGAGAGCTTATTTGCTCTTGGTACCGAACCGCTGTAGCAGCTTTTGTCCCGATGTAAATCGGGAAGCCTAGCCAACTCACCCGATAGCTATCGGGTCACAGGACCATTTTTTCAAATTTAACAGGGTTTTAGCCCTTTTAACTAAGAACGGCTGCAAAAATACACATTTTCCACAATATTATACAATATTTTTTAGCAAAAGTGCGTGTTGCACACCATAATTTAGGAGATCGAAAACAACGCAGTACACCCAATGAAATTGAAGGAAAAGGTGAGTGGTACCTGGTTTTGTAACAATCACAAGTTTTAAAAAGCTTGGTGAATTTGAAAGGCCCTGTTATCTTGACGCATCAATGCTTTGAGTTTATTACATCCATTCTTTCAATGCACAATCTGAGCATAATGATTACTATTTTAATTCATTCAAATTGCTACCTTGTCACCGGTGAAAAATAATTAATTTATTTAAGGTGGAAAAGTTACCATTCATACCCAACCAAATTTATAACCGCAGGGCTGATATACATGCTTTATATGGTGGTAATCGGCAAAGTGGTATCTGTCCATCTGCGAATTTTCCATTTATATTTATTTTTTCAGGTAAATCTGGTCATCAACATGGATATAAGGATGGTTGGGATAATCCCAATGTGTTTTCGTATACAGGTGAAGGACAAGCCGGTGATATGAAATTTACTAAGGGTAATCTTGCCTTAAGAGACCATCTTCAAAAGGGTAAGCGGGTTTTTCTTTTCGAAAGTGAAAACAAAGGCTTTGTAAAGTTCATTTGTGAAGTAGAGTTCTTTGATGCAGATTATTTCGAAACACATGATACTGCTGGTATAACACGATTAGGAATTAAATTTTTCTTTAAAAGAAAAGGCGCCTATGTGCCAGTTCAGCCAGCTTTATTTGATGCCCCTTCCTTAGCTGCCGACCCATTAGTAGAATACGAAATAAAAATTCCAAATGAAACAGAACGAAGAGGATTAGTAACGTCTCGTGTTGGTCAAGGCGCATACAGAAAGCGTATTATTCACCGCTGGGAATATAAATGTGCTGTTACAGGTTTTGATAAGCTAAATGTTTTAATTGCCTCGCATATTGTTCCGTGGTCAGACTCAAACGATAATGAAAGGTTGGATGTACATAATGGGATTTTGCTTTCACCAACTTACGATGCATTATTTGACAAACATTTAATTACATTTGAAAATACTGGAAAAATCATCCTTTCACCCATTATAGAAACACAAGCATTTCAAAAGATTGGTGTTACAGGCAGAGAAAAAATACAAAGTCTTAGTAATTTTAATTTCGAGTATCTAGATAAACATAGAATTCGTTTTAATGAAAATTCTTAAAGTTGTTTGTGGCATAATTAAGAAAGAAGACAGGATATTTATAGCCCGTCGAAAGCCTGAAAAAACTTTGGGTGGTTATTGGGAATTTCCTGGAGGTAAAATCGAAGAAAAAGAGGATCCAGAAAAAGCCTTAGTACGTGAATTACGCGAAGAACTAGGAATGGAAATACACATTAGTAATTACTTTGAAAGTAATATACATCATTACCCTAATTTTTCCATCGAACTTATTGCTTATGAATGTGATTTTAAATCGGCAACTTTTAAACTATCAGATCATGACGAGTTTAAATTTGTGCAAGTAAAAGACCTAATAAATTATAAAATCTCACCAGCTGATTTATTTATAGTCAACAAAATTAAATAGTTTGTTGCTCCTAGTTTAATTTCAGAAATTTAGGAGATATACTCTACCCCCCCCCTGCCATACATCCTCCCCCCGCAAATGCAGCTCTGCTTTTTAAAGGCGCTTTTTGCCCGGTAGGCTTATTAAAAAGAACAATTGGCCTTTGGTGTTTTTACGGATTTTTTTTGTTTCAAAATGCATGCCAGCCACTTGTTAGCTATAGGCTAGATGTTGGTTAAAAAACGGCTATATAAACGATGACTGAATTATGCCTGAACTCATAGCAAACGCAAGGCTGCGCATCGAAAAATTAAAGCGAAGAAAGAGCGCTGCTGTTGTATTAAAAGACATAAACAAAAGCCATGCCAACAGTAATTTGGGAGTTTTTAGTAAAGTAACCTTTCGAATCTTCAAATTGCTGTATGTTGGTTGCACTCGGACCGGTGTAATTTAATTTTTTATAAATATCCATTCGTACTTCGGGTTTAATAAACAAATGATCTTCATCCAATGAAAAACGACCGGTTAAGGTGGTGGAGTGAACGTCTGTTTTGCCGATGTACATCACACCTGCCGTATTATCAAAAAAATCGCTGCGTATACCCAGTCCGAATTTTTTGGTGAATTGATAATTGAGATATAGAGCCACGCCACCCCAATTGTTGGTGTAGTTTACTTTTTTAGTCGTGTCGCTTACAGACGTTTGTTTGCCGTTTAATGCGCCGGCAACCGCATTAATAGCTAGGGTAAATTTTGGACTAATTTTATAGGTGATAATGAGATCGAGTAATTGTTTGAAATTATTGGTACTTAAACTATCGTTAGCGGCTCTGATGTGATTGCGGTAACTGGCGCTGTTAGTAGTTTCATGGCCACCAATGTAGTTTGCTATGACGGTAAAATTGTTACTAACAAGCACATTAACCTGAGCTATTGCCGTTTTAAATTTGTTGTTATCATATAAATTATCCCAGTTGTTTACAATACCGGCCATGACAATAATTTTTTTGTTGAGGGCATAGCTGCCTTTAATGCCGAGGTGATAGAAAGGCCCATTGTTAAATAAATTAGACAAGGAGTAATTGTAATTAAGGGGCGCATCAATAAATTCGTAGCAAACGTGGGTGCCAAACTGGCCTGCAGTAAAGGTGAATTTTTTAGTAAACTTATAATTGAAATAAGCTTGTTTGATGGCAATGGATGACGAGGAATAGCCGTTTCCTAAGGGTCCAATCACATTTCCGTAATTTCCTAAATCGGCATGTGGCCCAAAGGTGAGGTCGATCATCACGTCCGATTTAGCGCGGGTATAGGTGATTTTGGTTTGCGCTAAGCCTAACTGAAATTGGTTTTCTTTCTGGTCGAATGCCCTTGCTGAGCCGCTTAAGCCGAGGTTAGAGCCGGATCGCGGATTATTTAAATTTTTAAAATAATTAAAGTCAACGTAACCACTAAACGTAAATTTAGACGTTTTATTTTCGGGAACAGGAACGGAATCGCGCTGTTGGGCGTAATAGTTGCTGTTAGTTAACACGACTGAAACAAGAAATACAAGGATGACAGTATATTTTTCTTTCATAGTCTTTTTGTAAATAGGAACGGTAAATTCTTAGCAAAACTAATCATAAAATATAACACATAATAATCACTTTTTAGCAAGTACTACCTGCTATGAAAGCTTAAAAAAATGGTAATAAATAGGCGCAGTTACTATCTGTTTGTGATGAAATTCACAGCGAAACAATTTAGACTGAAATTTTCGTTCATTTTAGAAATTTGAGAAATTTATCCTTTTTCTGGTAGCTTTACTTTGTTGGCGCTAAGTTACCTTAGGCGAAACCAGTGTGCTCAAAAAGCTATGCCGAAAGAACCACTTTTTTATATTATCAGCGGAATTGCTTTTCTTTCCTTAGTCGGCAGTTTTTGCCCTGTATACGAACTTTATATCCGAACCAAAAACTCCGAAGGGATTTTTATTTTCTATGCTGCCTTGGCACTTAGTCTCGTGTTTATTTTACTTGTTTATTTACGACCTAAAAAAAAATAGAAGAGTTCTCTATTCAAAGAATGAATTTATAGAGCCTTCATGCGAGAAGCGCTAGCTTGGTTTGTTCGGGCATTTAAGTACAAACAAATAATACAATAAAATTTTACACGGTGAAAATTTCCAGATTAAGGGCAATAATAGTAAGAATAGAAGTTAAATTACGTTGATGATATTGGATGCTTTAAATTCTGAATACTGCGCCACTGACCAAAGCGGCATCCCCGTGCAGACATGGCTTAGAGCGGGTTTTGGGTAGGGCAAAAGTTCAGTGAACTTTTGAGCCGGCTAGTGTGAAAGCTTTTGACTCTTAAGTCAAAGACCCCGCAGCAAATTACCCGCTCTTAGCCAGGGCAAGCGGGATACAGCAGGGCAAAAGTTCGGTGAACTTTTGAGCCGGCTTGTGTGTTAGCAGGGCCCCCTGAAGAGAAAGGCTTTCCAAAATTAACCAAAGCCTTTCTGCTTCAGGGGGAGGCGCCCAAAAAAAGTAAAATCTATCAACGAAAATTTCCAGGACAAAAAAGAAACTCTTTGCGATACATTATGGGTGAAATAAAATACTTAACTCATATTAGCTCCGATGCTTTTACCACCGTCAACATACAGGGTTTGGCCGGTAATAAACTGCGTTTTATAAGATCCTAAAAAAGCTACCGCATTGGCAATGTCTTGGGGTTGACCAATGTTTTTACCGGGTTGTGCTTGTATGAGTTGATCCAGGACTTCTTTTTTTAATGATTGCGTAAGGGGGGTGTCAATTAAGCCGGGGGCTATGGCATTTACGCTTACATTATATTTACCCAGTTCGAGGGCCAGTACGCGGGTTAAGCCAACAATGCCGGCTTTGGAAGCCGAGTAATTCGACTGGCCTTTGTTGCCCAACCAAGCTCTTGAAGCGATGTTTACAATGCGCCCTTTATTTTGTTGTTTCATGATAACAGCCACTTCTTTACACATTAACCAGGTGCCTTTTAAGTTGACATTTATTACCTGATCAAAATCGGTGGCCGGCATATTCCAAATCATATTATCTTTAATGATGCCGGCGTTGTTTACCAGTAAATCAACTTGTTTGTACTGGTTAAGTACCGTTTCAAAAAGCTTTTTCACCTCCGGTTCTTCGGCAATGTTGCATTTATAAAAAATGGCTTGTCCATGTAATTCAGCCTCCATGGCTTTGCCGCTGATGTCGTCGAGATCCACTAAAACAACAAAAAAACCTTCTTGTATCAGTTTCATGCTAATGGCTCGGCCAATGCCTTTAATGGCGCCACTAACGAGGGCGATTAGTTTAGAATTTTCCATAATTTGTACTTTCGGCTACAGCAACCAAGCGCGTGATTTCTGCAGAATTAAAACCTATCATAAAATTACGAAATCCATTGGGAGCGGGCCTTTAGAAATTAATTTGATTTACATGATTATCATCATTTTTTTTTAATTAAATAGATTCTAATTTGGTAATAAGGAAATGTTCTAATTAAACTAATAAAGGATAAAAAGGTATTAATATCATAAAACGTGAAAACACTAAACGAAATAATAGAGTATTGTAAGGTTCAATCCTTCGATTTGAAGTTTACGAGAGCTAACGACTGGAAGTCAGAAAAAGAAGGGCGTGTGCTTGTTGGGTACATGCCTATTTATTTTCCACGCGAAATTATTCATGCTGCCGGGGCTATGCCGGTGGGTATTTTTGGCGGGGGCGATCGCAAGCAAATTATCAAGGGCGACGCCTACTACCAAAGTTATATCTGCCATATTCCTCGCAGCATCATTGAGCTGGCATTAGATAAACACCTCGATCATTTGGATGGCTTTATTTTTCCCTCCATTTGCGATGTGATTAGAAACTTGTCGGGCATTTTTAAACAACAAAAAATTGGCAAGTTTGTAAAGTACATGGATTTTCCACAAAACTTTTTACCTGAAATTGGTGGGGTTTTTTATCAGCAGGAAATGGAGCATGTTTTACGATATATTAAGGCCATCAATCATGTTGAAGTAACCACCGAAGCCTTAAATCATTCCATTAGCCTTTATAATAAAAATCGGAAAATGATAGCCGATATTTATGATATTCGTCAGGAACGTCCTTGGTGTTTAACCGGTGAAGAATTATATTACATCGTAAGGGCAGGCACTGTCATTCCAGTAGAAGAACACAATGCCATGCTTGAAATAGTTTGTGCATTAATTAAGGAAAATAAAGGGATCCCTCAGGATAAAATTAAGGTGGTGATTTCGGGTGCTTTTTGTGAGCAGCCGGCTATTGGTTTAATTAAGGCCATTGAAGAGGCCGGTTGTTATGTGGTGGACGATGATTATATGTTGGGATCGCGGATGATTTTGGGAGACATTCAGGACACGTCTGCCAAACCCCTGGAAGCCATAGCCAATGCCTATATTAAACAAAGTCAATATTCCTCTTCTATTTATGACGTGGATAATCCGAAAGAATACCGTTTGGCTAAAATTGTTGAGCAGCGTGGTGCCAACGGCGTAATTTTTGCTTCAGCCAGTTTCTGTGATCCGAGTTTGCTCGATGCCCCTATTTTTCAAAATGCGTTTAATCGCTTGGGTATTCGTTACATCTCCTTTCAATTCAGCGAAAACATTAATCAATACAAAGTGATTAAAGAACAAGTGGGTGCCTTCTCCGATTCCATCAAATTATGGGAAGATGAACCAATGCCAATTCTTCAAAAATAATTCAACCACATTTAAAATTTAAAACATGTCACAAGAAGCACAAAAAGAAAGAAGCATGATTCTCCAAAAGGAGATGATTGATGGACTTTTTAATGATTTGGCCAATGCAAAAGAAAACGGAAAAAAGGTATGTTATACGTTTATTCCCGGCAATCTTTCGGAGTTGATCAGAACATTTGACCTTTTACCGGTATACCCCGAAATTAATGCCTTGCAGAGTGCCATGCGAAAAAAATCGGCATCGTATATTAAAGAAGCCGAACGCAACGCCCACTCGGAAGATGTTTGCACCTATGTAAAGTGCGATGTAGGGATGATGATGAAAGGGAACATTGGTCCAACTGGTTTAAAAATTCCTGAACCGGATATTTTATTGCTGAGTTATACGGGTTGTTTTACCTTTTTAAAATGGTTCGAGACCTTAAAACGGGAATACCCCAAAGCTAAGGTCATTATGGTTCACACGCCTTATCAGGAAAACGCTGAAATGACGCCTGAAATGACGCAGTACATGGTGAAACAATTTAAAGAGGAAGTAATTCCTCAAATGGAAGCGGTAAGTGGTGTCAAATACGATGAAGAAAAACTAAAACGTCATTTAGTATTGGCTAAAGAAGCGCAAGACTGGATCACTAAAATTTTTGATACCACCAAACATGTGCCTTCGCCCATTGATGCCTATTTTGCGGGTGTTTATTATATCGGACCAATTAACATTGGTTTCAGAGGCACACAAGAGGCGGTTGATTACTACAAAGAACTGTACAAAGAAATTCAGGAACGTATACGCTTGGGTTTGGGCCCAATAACCCCTGAAGGTGAAATGAAAGAAGAGAAATACCGTTTGGTAGTGGAAGGTCCGCCTAACTGGACCAGTTTTAGGGAATTTTGGAAATTGTTTTACGATATGGGCGCAGTGATTGTAGCCTCTTCTTACACCAAAGTAGGTGGGGTTTATGATAACGGTTGGCGTCATGACGCTACTCGACCATTAGAATCATTGGCTGAATACTGTATGAATTGTTATACCAATTTAAATATTCCACAACGCATCGATTTATTAGCGAAATCAATTACCGATTATAAAGCCGATGGTTATATTACCAATTCGATAAAAAGTTGTAATTCCTTCTCTGCCGGCCAACTTCCTATGATGCGGGCCATTGAAGACCGATTGGAAGTGCCTGTAGGATTTATTGAATCGGATTTAGTTGACCCACGTTATTTTTCTTACTCCAATATTAAAAACCGTTTGGAATCGTATTTCCAAATGTTAGAACAAACCAAAACGATTAAAAAAACAGAAGCAGCCGTATAAAAGGCTTTTTATAAATAATAACACAAAATCATGAAAAAATATTATTTAGGTGTCGATCTGGGTTCCACTACTTCAAAGGCAGTTATCATTAACGATAAAGATGAAATTGTTGGAAGAGGTATTACGAATACCAGAGCCAATTACAAAGTAGCGGCGGATATAGCCCGCGAAGAAGCGATTTATGATGCGCGTTTCACACTACTTTCTAACCGCATTAAGCAGGATATGGAATCCAAGCCGGAATTTAAAAAGTACATGGAAGACATCCGAACCGTTTTTCAGTACCAACAATTTAAACGCCGCATGGAGAGTTTAGAAATTACACTGAAAAAAACCGTTTCGGAATTTTCGTATAATAACAAGGCGGAGATTCTAGAACGCATATCGTCGATTATTGAAAACATTCGGCCTCAAATTCGAAACGAATTTATTCACGGTAATCTGGGATCTAAAAATCAGTTCTTCCGCGACATTGTGAGTGAAAAATACAATGCCGAGATAGCCTTGATTGGACGTGAGTTTTACGAGCCCATGATGCTGGCCTTTGATAAAAGTATTACGCCGGTTGAGAACGAAATGGTGCGGTATAATTTTAAGGAATTGGTTTTAGAATCAATGACCTTGTTGGAAGAAAAATACCAAGGTTTAGCCGAACAGCAAGAAGATGGAAGCAAAGAAGATTGGTATTACGCCGAACTGAATGCCGTAAAAAATAATTACAAAAATGTTGAAATTACTTTGCGCCAACATATTGAAGCCATTGCCAGCGAAGACATTCACATTGCTAAAATGGTGGGTACGGGTTACGGTAGAGCATTACTGCCTTTTCCGGAAGATTGTATTAAATCTGAAATATTATGTCATGCCTTTGGCGCGCATGCCATTTTCCCAAATACGCGCACCGTGTTGGATATTGGGGGTCAAGATACCAAAGCCATTCAGGTAGATAGTCACGGTTTAGTAACCAGCTTCCATATGAACGACCGCTGTGCGGCTGGCTGCGGAAGGTACTTGGGTTACATTGCCGATGAATTTGGTTTATCGTTAAATGAATTGGGTCCTGAAGCGATGAGTTCGACCAAAGAAACCACCATTTGTTCAACCTGCACGGTGTTTGCCGGAGCGGAGGTAAAAGAATTGTTACACAATGGCGAAGAGCGTCCGAATATTTTAGCGGGATTACACAAAGCTATTGTACAAAGAGCCATGTCGTTGATCGCCCGATCGGGTGGCGTAAAAAATGAATTTACGTTTACCGGTGGTGTGGCACGTAATCAGGCTGTATTAAAATATGTAAAACAAATGGTAGGCGATTCTTACGGCGAGGTAACCATGAACATTCATACGGATTCAATTTTTATGGGAGCTTTAGGTGGCGCCATGTTTGCACGAAGAAACATCAGTGCCGATTTGCCGACTGCTAAAAAAACAAATGCCGTAGAAGAACAATAAACCGGAACAATAACCTTAAAAAAACAAACAATGGAAAACAAAATTTATACAATGGGCGTGGATGTAGGCGGAAGTTATGTGAAAGTGGTTTTAATGTCGTACGACCATAATGGCAATGAACATCAGTTGGTAGACAAACAAACTGAAAAAATTAGAAAACGTAATCCCAAAGATGTGGTTGTAGAAGCAGTGGATTCGATATTGGAGCGAAACAAACTCGACTACACTAAAAACATTGCCTATTTAGCCTCTACCGGCGAAGGTGAAATGGTGGAAAGAAAAACCGGACACTTTTATAGCATGACCTCGCATGCCCGTGGTGGCATCTTTTTTGCACCTAAAGCAAAAACTGTTGTGGATATGGGTGGCCTATATGTGAGGGCCATTAAGGTAGACAACCGCGGAAAGGTGATGGATTATAAAATGACAGGGCAATGCGCTTCCGGTTCGGGTCAGTTTATTGAAAATATTTCACGGTATTTAGGTTTGGCCATTGAGGAAGTTGGACCCATGTCGTTAAAGGCCGATAATCCTGAAGTACCTTCGGGTATTTGTGCGGTGTTGGCTGAAACCGATGTGATTAATTTGGTATCCAAAGGACTATCAACGCCCAACATTGTGAAAGGCATTAACATTTCTATTTCGCAGCGCGTTATTAAATTACTGGGTTCACTGCGCACCGAATCACCGGTAGCACTGGTGGGTGGTATGGGTATGAATTCAGGCATGATTCAAGCCATTGAAGAACTGGCCACCGAAAATAAAAAAGGGGAGCTCGAATTTATCACGCATCCCGATGCCATTTATTCGGGAGCCATTGGTGCCGCACTTTGGGGCGGTTACCGCTATTATAAATTAAAAGAAAAGGGAGCAGTTCTGGCAGCAAATTAAACAGATAAGCAGCTAACCTAAAAAAGGCTCATTAAATAAAAGATCAGCATGAACACAGAAAGCTTAAGTCCCGCGTTAAAAAAAACAAACAAAGGACACGAATTAGACAGTCTTTTTAAACCTCGATCAATTGCCATTATTGGAGCCTCTTCCAAAGATCTCTCCATTGGAAATGTGATCATCAAAAATCTGGTGCATTATAATTTTACCGGTAAAATTTATCCCATTAATCCCAAAGAGCCCGAAATAAGAGGCATTAAAGCGTATCCCACTATTTTCGACGTGCCCGATGATATTGATCTGGCTCATGTGATCATCCCAAGTAAATTTGTGCCACAAATTATTGAGGACTGTGGTAAAAAAGGAATTAAGTCGGTAATTATTAATTCGGCGGGCTTTAGTGAAATGGGTGAAGAGGGCATGGCTTTGCAGGAAGCATTTTTAGCCAAGGCCAAAGAATATGGCGTACGCATATTCGGGCCAAATTGCCAGGGTATTATTAATGCTGATCCTGAATTTAATGCTTACTGTGATTTTACATTCACCTTTCCAAAGCCCGGTGCCGTTTCTATTGTGGCTTTAAGCGGAGGCGTTGGTGCTTTTATCATGCAGAGCTTATTTGATTTGGATATTGGCATGCGGCTCTATGCCTCTAATGGCAATGCTTGCGACGTATCCATTTCGGAAGTGGTAAAATATTATGGGGAAGATGAAGGGACAAAAGCCATCATATTATATACAGAAGGATTCAGAGAGCCTAAAGATTTTATTGAGGCTGCAAATTTAGTAGCTAAGAAAAAACCGATACTGGCCATGAAATCGGGACGTACGGAGGCGGGTGCTAAGGCGGCAGCTTCTCACACCGGATCATTAGCCGGGGTGGATATTTCGACTGAACTTATTTTCGAAAAAACAGGTATCCTTTCTTTTAGCAATGAAGAAGATCTCTGTCAGGCAGCCATGGCCTTTTCTACACAACCCATTCCTAAAGGAAATCGTGTGGGGATTATTACCAACACAGGCGGTCCGGCGGTGATTGCGGCCGATGAATTAGTGAGTTCGGGATTACAAATTCCGGCTCTTTCAGATAAAGCATTACAACTTTTACGAGCAGGCTTGTTACCGGAAGCGAGCGTGGGTAATCCCATTGATGTGGTAGCAACAGGTAGTGGCGCACATTTCAGAATCGCTTTGGATGTGTTAATGGACGAAGAAACGATTGACAGTATTTTTGTGAATTTTGTGACCGCTCCTTTTACCGATACCGATGAGGTAGCACGACAAATTGTAGAAGTGAGCAAACGACAACGCAAGCCCATTATTTGCAATTTTATGACCAATTTGAGCATGGAGCGTTTTAGAGTCACCGCACAACTATTAAAAGATGGCGGTGTTCCTTGTTACAGTTTCCCAACCACGGCAGCCAAGGCAATGGGCGCTTTGTATAAATTCCATAAAATTCAAACACGCAACATTGGAGAGGCAAAAAAATTCTCGGTGATTGATAAGGTAAAGGCTGAAAAAATTATAGCAGCCTATTCGTCATCTTCTGACGAAGGGCGTTTTTTACCATCACCTTTTGTATATGATTTGCTAACGGCTTACGGTATACCGGTGGCCGATTGGCGTTTAGCCGCCAACACGAACGATGCCGTTAAAGCCGCTGAAGAGATTGGATTTCCGGTGGTGATCAAAGCCGAGGCTTCAGACTTAGTTCATAAAAGTGATTTGGGTGGAGTGGCCATTAATATTAAAACGGCGGCTGAAGTTAAGATTGCGGTGGAAGCCATGAAGGAAAAGTTCGTTAAAGGCGAATTAAAATTCTTTATTCAAAAATTTATGCCGGGTGGTAAAGAACTTATTATTGGTGTAAGTGGAAAACCTGATTTAGGCCATTTAATTATGTTTGGTATGGGGGGCATTTACGTAGAAGTGCTCAAGGACGTGGTGTTTAAGCTTGCTCCGGTAACTGAATTAGAAGCCACAGAAATGTTGGCCTCTATTAAGTCGGCAAAATTATTGGATGGCGTACGCGGACAAAAAGGCATTCACAAAGCGTCGGTAATAGAAATTATACAACGGATTTCACAATTAGTTTGTGATTTCCCACAAATAAAAGAGATGGATTTAAATCCATTGATGGCTTTTGAAAATAAAACAATTGTTGTTGACGCACGTATAAAAATTTAAAACACATGTATAAAATTCAATCTACAAAATACATGAAGGAAATAATGGGAAATTATTTTCTGGGCATGAAAGACCATTCAAAAAAAATAGCCTGGTGCACCAGTGTGGGCCCTGCCGAATTATTACGCTCCTTTGGTTTTGAAGTTCATTTCCCTGAAAATCATGGGGCCTTGCTTGGCGCTACCCGCACGGCCGGCGATCTCATTCCCGAATCGGGTAAAGCCGGTTATAACAACGACATTTGTTCGTATTTAACGGCAGATATTGGTTCCTACTTAAAAAAAGAAACGCCATTAAAAGAGCACTATGGTTTGGAAGGACCGCCGAAACCGGATCTTATTGTATACAACACTAACCAATGCCGTGAAGTGCAAGATTGGTTCACTTATTTTTCGCGCGAATTACAGGTTCCTATCTATGGCATTAATCCACCGCGTCACGTGGATGAAGTGACGGAAGAGGAGATTCAGGATGTGGCACAACAATTTAAAAACCTCATTCCGATTTGTGAAAAAGTGAGTGGTAAAAAGTTTGACATCGATCATTTTAGACACACCCTTCAACTAAGTGCAGAGGCAACCGATTTATGGAAAAAAGTATTACACACCGCTACTAACACACCTGCACCGATTAGCTTTTTTGACGCAACCATTCACATGGGACCCATTGTTGTGTTACGTGGCACCGAAATGGCTAAAGATTATTACAAGGTATTATTAAAAGAGCTGGAAGAGAATGTAAGTAAAGGCCTGGGTTTTTTAGAACACGAACAATGTCGTATTTACTGGGATGGCATGCCTATCTGGGGCAAGCTGCGTTCCTTATCTGATTTGTTTGCACAAAACAATGCGGCGGTTGTTGCTTCTACCTATTGTAACAGTTGGGTGTTTGATGCTTTTGATCAACGTCACCCATTCGAATCGTCGGCCAAAGCGTATACCGAAATATTTATTAACCGCAGTGAAGAAGCCAAACAACGTTTATTAGGCGATCTGATTAAGTTATTCCGTATTGATGGCATTATTTTTCACGATGCTAAAACCTGTGCGAACAATTCCAATTCACGTTTTGGTATGCCTCAGCGCATCAGCGAATCGCTGGGCATTCCGCATATGGTCATAGAAGGTGATTTATGTGATTTACGGTTTTATTCGGAAGGACAAAGTATTACCCGTATAGAAACTTTTATTGAACAGCTGGAAAGCGCCAAAGTGTAAAAGACCAACCTTAAAAAAGAGCTCATGAAAACAAATCCCTCATTCGAGAAAAAACTATTCAGACTCTCTAACGGCGAAGAAGTAGAGCCGGAATTGGTGGGCAAACTCATTGAAGCTACGTGTCACTATGTGCGCTATGCTGTAGTGAAACAAAATGAGAACAATGAATCCATTGCTTTCTTGTTTCCAAAAAAATCCTTTTATACACATCCCGATTATACGCTCACTGCCAACGACGGTTGTTTTTGTCCACGTAGTTTAGATGAGTTAGGCAAATGTTTAACCGGTTGCATGAAACAAGTGAATCAAAAGCTATCGGGGGCAGAGGATAAAATATCTGAAACTTTTATTATTAATCAGGATGCCATTCCCATTAATGGTGCAGGTTTGAGTCACGATGAAATTATAGAATCGTACCGAGAACAATTATTAAAAGTAAAGGGAAAAGAGATAGCGGAGGAAGACGAAGTTTATTACATCAAGAACAGTTAAAAAAAATCAGCAACTGTAAATTTTTTCCAATGAAGAATTCTGTAAAATGCAATGTGGGTGTGGTTGGGATGGGACCGGTAGGTATGATCCTGGCAGTTAAACTAAAACAAGCGGGTTGTCAAGTGGCAATTTGTGATAAGGATGAATTTAAATTAAAAAAGATTAGAGAAGAAGGTATTGTACTTGAGAACATGTTTGAGAGTACCACTAAATTTGAACAGATTGTTGATTCAGTGGCCGATATGCGTGACATGGATTTGGATTATCTGGTGTTCTCACTCAAAACCTATCAAACACCCGGCGCTTTAAAAGAAGCCGAACGGATCAATTCTCAAAAATTACTTTTTGTATCGGCACAAAATGGCATCGATACCGAAGGCATTATAGCAGGTGTATTTGGAGAATCGCGAACCTTGCGTTTGGTTATTAATTATGCCGGCAACATGTCGTCGCCTAACACGGCGAAGGTGTCTTTTTTCACACCGCCAAACTACATAGGCTCTATTGATGATAGCAAAAGCAAAGAGGCCAAGAGGTTTGCCGATATTTTAAATAGTGTTGATTTTGCAACAGAAGAACTGAGTTCGTTTGAATTATTAAAAAGCACCTGGCAAAAAACAATTCTTAACGCCTCGCTCAGTGCGCTTTGTGGTGTAGGGCGACTAACGATGGCAGAAGCCATGGCCGATGAAGATACCATCGAACTCATTGAGCAAATTATGAACGAAGGGGTGGAGGTAGCACGAAAAGAGAAAATCCGTTTTCCGGATGATTTTATTCGCAAGTGTATGCAATACCTAAAAAAAGGGGGCGATCACTTTCCTTCTCTGGCCATTGACCTTATGAACCACCGTCAAACAGAGATTGATTATTTTAATGGGAAGATTGTGGAGTACGGAAAAAAACATTACGTCAAAACATCGCTCAATCTTGCTTTCACTAACATGGTAAAAGCCATGACAAACAAAAGCATTCTTAACCGCGTACCGGGTCCTGATGGGGAAATTACCAAACGCATTGTAAGCAAAGGCTTGATCGATAAACACCGTTCGTTTATTTCCTACAAGGAAAATAATTATTTTTTGGGAATGGATTTGGGATCGGCCTTCACCAAGTTTACCATCATTGATGAGAAGGGCGTTCCGGTATTTAGATATTTACTGCATACCATGAACAAGGATCGTAATGCCATGAAAAATGTGATGCAGGCGATACATGCGGTGTTTAACATCAAATACTCGTGTGCTACGGGTTACGGCAGAAAACATTTCACCGAAACTGATATGATTAAAACCGAGATCAATTGTGCGGCGGCGGGTGTTGGCGAGTTTTATAAAGGCGAAAAAAACATCATTGATGTAGGGGGAGAGGATATTAAAATTATTCATACCAAGGATGATAATCAAGTGGCGAATTTTTATATGAATGATAAATGTGCGGCGGGTACCGGAGCTTTTTTGGAGGAAATTTCAGAACGGGCAGAAATTAATATTTCGGATATGAGTAGTTTGGCAGCGCATTCGGAATATGAAAAGGAACTCAATAGTTTTTGTACGGTGTTTGCAAAAACTGAAATTATGAGTTGGGTGTTTGATGGGATGTCGAAGCCCGATATAGCAAGAGGCATTTATATTTCCATCTCAAACAAAATCACCAAAATGCGCTTGTTCCCGAACATTCCAACCTTCATGATTGGCGGTGTTATCGAACATCATCCCTATTTAAGTACCATTTTAGGTAAAAAGTTTAACATCGAAATCAAAACCATCGATCACCCGCAGTTTATTGTGTCGCTTGGCGCCGCTACTACAGCAAAAAACCAATGGGAGGCTTTAAACAAAAACGGAACCATAAAAAAAGAACTAATTAATTCCGACTAATATGAAAGCATATCACAATAAAGAAAAAGGCATTGGTATTTTATTTGAAGATATTTATTTGGTAAATGGGGCACGAACGCCCTTTGGTAAATACTGCGGAACACTCGCCAATGTATCGCCAACCGATCTTGGAATTTTTGCTTCACGCGCAGCCTTGGCCAAATCAGGCGTTACGCCCGACCAAATAGATCAGGCTATCCTGGCTAACATCGGACAATCATCGGGTGATGCTTATTTTTTACCACGACACATTGCTCTGTACGCGGGTTTGCCGCAATCGGTGCCATCACTTATGGTGCAACGCATTTGCGCATCGGGTTTTGAAACCATTATTACAGCCGCCGAGCAAATTACTTTGGGTAAAGCGGCCACCGTGCTTTGCTGCGGTACCGAAAACATGTCACTCTCGCCAACCGTTAGTTTCGGAAATCGGATGGGCTATTTATTGGGCCGTCCCGTTTTTAAAGACATGCTCTGGGAAGCACTCGACGACACCGCTGCGGGTTATCCCATGGGATTTACCGCTGAAAATGTAGCCAAGAAACATAACCTAACACGTCAACAATGTGACGAATACGCTTTACTTTCTTTTAACCGCGCCTTAAATGCCCGTAAAAATGATTTGTTTAAAGAGGAGATCACGTCAATTAATTCTACCCTATTTGAAGCGGAAGGTTTAAAAGCACGTAAGGTTAAATTACCCGGTGGTGTAAAAGATTTTGTGAGCGATGAACACATTCGTGAAACCACTGTTGAATCGCTGGCAAAACTAGGACCCGTGTTTTCTGAGGTAGGCGTATTAACCGCAGGAAATTGCAGTGGTATTGTGGATGGCTCGGGAGCTGCCGTGGTAGCCGATAAAGCTAGCATCTACATTAAAAAACTTAAGCCCATAGCTAAAATAGTTGGCGCAGCTACCTGTGGCATTGATCCAAAATTAATGGGATTGGGTCCGGTACCTGCCATTAAATTATTACTCGAATTAAGCGGATTAAAAATTGAGGATATTGGTTTGTTTGAAATCAATGAAGCCTTCTCGGCACAAGTGATTGGTTGTGAAATTGAATTAGGACTCGATCGCAACAAATTAAATGTGAATGGCGGCGCCATTGCGATTGGCCACCCCTTAGCGGCCAGTGGATTACGATTATCCTTAACCATGATTCACGAAATGAAACGCCGAAAAGTGAAGTATGGCATTGCTTCGGCCTGTATTGGCGGTGGACAGGGAACTGCCATTTTATTTGAAAATATTTCTTTATAAAAAAAAATTATGGATACCTTGAAACAATGGCAAATGACAGAGTTGAATGCCGATTTTAAATTGGTTGAATCGGAATTGCCAACCGCCAAAGAACATGAAGCCCTGGTGAAAATTGCGGGTTGCGGGGTTTGTCACACCGACCTGAGTTTTTGGCACAGTGGTGTAAAGACTAAAAAAGAATTGCCGCTTACCCTTGGCCATGAAATAAGTGGCACAGTTATTCAAGGACCATTACACTTAAAAGGAAAACATGTGATCATCCCCGCTGTATTGCCTTGCGGAGAATGTGAGTTATGTAAAAAAGGCAGAAGTAACATGTGTCAGAATCAACTCATGCCGGGCAATGATTTTCACGGCGGATTTGCTTCACACATTTTGGTGCCACATCGTTATTTATGTCCTGTACCCGATTCATTATTACAAACCTATTCCCTTGAGGAATTATCGGTCATTGCTGATGCTATTTCAACGCCATATCAGGTGATGAAAAAATCGGAATTAGAAGCCGGTGATTTGGCCATTATTATTGGTGTGGGTGGAGTAGGGGTTTACGGTGCACTCATTGCCAAAATTATGGGCGCTAAAGTAATTGCGATCGACATAAGTGATGAAAAGTTGGCAAAGGCCAAACAACATGGCGTGCACGCCACCATTAATTCAAAAGGACTGGATAGCAAAGAAATTAAAAACAAAGTCAAAGAACTGGCCAAAGAATTAGGAACCTCTAAATACGGATGGAAACTGTTTGAATTTTCGGGAACCACACCCGGCCAAGATCTGGCATTTAATCTTATCACCTTTACCTCTACTTTAAGCATCGTTGGGTTTACGATGAATAAGCTTGAAGTGCGCTTGAGTAATTTAATGGCCTTCGACGCCAAACTCATTGGCACCTGGGGTTGCAAGCCTGAGCTGTATCCCGAAGTGGTTGATTTAATAGCCAGCGGTAAATTGGCCATCAAAGATTTTGTTCAAACTTTTCCACTATCACAAATTAACGAGGTATTTAAAAACACCTTAGAACACAAATACGATAAACGTTCGGTGTTGGTGCCGGACTTTAAATACTAATCAATTACAGAAATTAAATCATCACATCATGACACAGTTAAAAAGTCACAATCTGGTAGCACACACTTACACAGATATTTTATTTGAAAAACGTCCTTGTTTGGATCAAAGCGGACAGCCGGTTAAAGACCTTTATAATGCCTGGATTATTTTAAACAATCCTAAACAATATAATTCGTATACCACCACGGCGGTAAAAGAAATTATTTTAGCTTTTGGTGAAGCCTCTAACGACCGCTCGGTTGTGGCCGTTGTATTCACCGGTACGGAGGACAAAGCCTTTTGCACCGGAGGAAATACCAAAGAATATGCCGAATACTATGCCGGTAATCCACAAGAGTATTCGCAATACATGCGTTTGTTTAATGATATGGTGAGCGCCATTTTAAAATGTGAAAAGCCCGTGGTTTGTCGTGTGAATGGCATGCGCATTGGTGGTGGACAAGAAATAGGAATGGCCTGCGATTTCACGGTAGCTTCCGACCTGGCACGTTTTGGACAAGCCGGCCCTAAACACGGTTCTGCAGCCATTGGCGGCTCTACCGATTTTTTACATCTCTATGTTGGCATTGAACGTGCCATGAATTCACTCACCTTGTGTGAGCCCTGGACAGCTCATCAGGCCTTACAAGTGGGACTCATCACCGACATTGCCCCGGCTTTAAAAGTAGATGGTAAATTTATTCCGAATCCATTGGTAAACATTACAAATTACGCCGATGAGTATGGTCGCATTATATTTGGTGCGATGAAAAGTGGTGAGGCATTGGCCAAAGGAAAAGAACTCATGGCAAAAGGTGAAGTCGATCTTTCAAAATTAGATGAAGTCACCAATAAACTCATTGCAAAATTATTATACACCTTCCCTAATTGTTTGGCTAAGACCTTAACTGAGGTTCGGAAGAAAAAATTAGAACACTGGGATAAAAATAAAGAAAGTTCACGCGAGTGGTTGGCTTTAAACATGACTACAGAGGGTAAAGCCGGCTTTAAAGCCTTTAACGATGGACCTAAAAATGACCGCGAAATTAATTTTATTAAACTCCGTCAGTTATTAGCTAAGGGAAATGAATGGAATGATGAGATGCACCGAGCTATTTCGCCTCAATACCAAACACATGAAACCGTATAGTTATGGAAAAATTAAAAGTTGATTACAGTTTTAATGATTCCATTGCGCGCATTAAACTGGATGATGGTAAAGGAAATATCTTGGATGCTCAGATGATGTCTGAATTACAGACATTGCTTGATTCGTATAGGGAGAGACCCAATTTGAAGCTCATTACTTTTGAAGGTGAGGGCAAACATTTTTCGTTTGGAGCCAGTGTGGAAGAACATAAGAAAGAAAACGCGGCAGCCATGTTGCGCGATTTTCATAAGTTGTTTTTCACCATGCGCGACTTGAGTATTCCAACGCTTGCAAAAATTTCGGGCCAGTGTTTGGGCGGTGGTATGGAATTGGCATTGATGTGTAATTTTTTATATGCCGATGTTACCGCAAAAATGGGACAACCTGAAATTGTTTTGGGCGTGTTTCCACCACCGGCTTCTATTTTGTTGCCATTAAAAATTGGCTATGCCAGCGCCGAAGAAATTTTGATGAGTGGAAGAACAGTGCCTGCTCAGGAGGCACTACAATTGGGACTTCTTAACAATGTATATGAAGATCGCATTGTGATGGAGAAAGAAGTAGATATTTGGATTGAAGAGTATATTTTACCAAAGAGTGCATCATCACTTCGTTTTGCAGTGAAGGCTTGCAGGGTAGAGTTTAATAACCGTTTAACACAGTATTTACCGCAACTCGAAACGATTTATGTGACGCAATTGATGGAAACCAAAGATGCCAATGAGGGAATTAATTCCTTTCTTGAAAAACGTAAACCGGTTTGGGAAAATTGTTAATCTTAATTAATTAAAAAATGAAAACAATTAGAACAGTGGGCGTAGTGGGCGCCGGCACCATGGGTTCGGCCCTGGCACAAAAGTTTGCGCAGGAAGGTTATCGTGTGGTACTGGCCGATACCGCCATTGAATTTGTGAACAAGGGTATAGCTACCATAACGAAAGTGCTTAACGAAGGTCTCGAAAAAAAAGTTTTTACTGCGGCACAAGTTGCATTGGCCATTGATAACATAAAAGGCAGCAGCGATTTGAGTGCTTTAAATGAATGCGATATTATTATTGAAGCCATTTATGAGGATTTTACAGCCAAAACCAATCTCTTTAAACAACTCAGCAACAGCGTGCCGACAACGACTATTCTGGCAACCAACACCTCTTCCTTTTCAGTAACTGAATTGGCCCAGTCTGTTAGCTATCCGGAACGATTTATTGGATTACATTATTTTTATCATGCGGCAAAAAACCGTTTGGTAGAAATTATTCCCGGTGCTAAAACAGCCGAGAATACCACTAAATCGGTTTATCAATTTTCAATACAAGCGGGTAAAGATCCTATTTATACCAAAGATGCTTATGGTTTTGCAATTAATCGTTTTTTTGTGCCTTGGCTAAATGACGCAAGCAGATTATTGGAAGAAGTGAAAATGCCTTTGCATGCCATTGATACACTTTGTATGAAAACCTTTGGTATTGGTATGGGTCCATTTGCTTTGATGAATGCTACGGGAGTTCCCATTGCCTTACATGCACAAAAAACACTTGCGAAATATGGGCCATCCTACAAGGTAGCTCAACCCTTAGTTAAGCAGGTAGAAGCTAAAACGAATTGGGAGATTAACGAAAGTACTTATGCCAATTCTGCTGAAGAGGAAAAATTAATTAATGAACGTTTATTGGGATCTGTGTTTTTTGTTTGCTCGCAAATTCTTGAAGAAAAAGTATGTTCAGCCACTGATTTAAATAAAGGTGCAAAAATTGGTCTCAAATGGAAAAAAGGTCCGGTTGAATTGATGCAAAAATACGGTGAGAAGGAAGTTAAACGCTTGGTGGAACAGTATGCCGCTAAGTATAACGAAAAAGTGCCTTCAGGTATTTCAGAATCGAACTGGCATTTAGAGTTTGTTACTTGCAACATTAAAGGTAAGCTGGCAATTATTCAAATGAACCGTCCGGAAGATTTGAATGCTTTGAATGAAGAAGTTATGAAACAGTTGGACGCTTGTTTTACAAAAGCTGAAAAAGAATTGGCGGTAGATACCATTATTCTTACGGGCTCGGGTAAAGCATTTGTGGCTGGTGCTGACATTCGGTTTTTCGTGAAAAACATGAAGGATAAAACGCTTGATAACATTGTGAACTTTACGAAATACGGGCAGGATGTTTTTGAAAAGATTGATCGTTCACCAAAAAAAGTCATTGCACTATTAAATGGTTTGGCCTTGGGAGGTGGATTAGAACTGGCTTTATGCGCGGATGAAATTTATGCTTTAAACAAGGTAAATCTTGCTTTTCCTGAAACAGGCATTGGCATTTATCCCGGTTTAGGCGGCACACAACGTACCTCCCAAAAGGTGGGTAAAGGTTTAGCAAAATATTTGGTACTAAGCGGTAAAAATTTAAGTGCCAAGGAAGCCGAAGAAATTGGTTTAGTAGATAAAATTATTAGTTCGGAAGAGATGTTTGATTTGCTTGCCGGTGGCCCATTACCTGATTTTTCGAAACATAGCTGTACTGGAAAATGGCTGGCATATTCAGAACTTTATCAAAACAATAACTACACGACTATTCTTGAGGGCAATTGCATTAACAATCATCTCGAAAATGGGGAACTCGAAAAATTGATTAAGGTGATGCGATTTAAAGCACCGGTGGCTATGCAATTTGCCGAGACGCTAATCGATGAAGGCCGCGGTCCGGCCTCAGAACTTGAAAAGCTCATTAGTATTTTTACCACTCAGGATGCCATGCTGGGCTTGAGTTCGATTGGACAAAGGGTGGAATACCAAGGTAAATAGCTCTTAATTCTTAGCCTCCGTTTTGGAGGCTTTTTTTTTAAACTTATATTTGCAGCATGTTTTCAAAATCGTGCGAATACGGCTTACAGGCCATGATTCATATTGCACTCCATGCCAAGGAGAATAAAAATGTGGGCGTTAAAGAAATTGCCAAAGAACAAGAGATTCCGTCGCAATACCTTAGTAAAATCATGCAACAATTGGCAAAACACAAGTTGGTCGATTCAATGAAAGGACCAAAAGGTGGTTTTTACCTTAAAAAAAATCCAGATAAATTAAGTCTGCTCGAAATTGTCATCGCCATTGATGGTCACGATATGTTTGACCGTTGTAGCATTGGTCTAAAAAAATGTTCCGATAAGGATCCTTGCCCCATTCATAACGAATACAAATTAGTGAAGCATCGCATCAAAGAAATCTTAAAACAAAAAACACTCGCGGTCTTATGCGATGATATTAGGACAGGCAAGAGTATTGTGAATTTTAGAAAAAGAGTCTATTAAACAACTTCATACGCTGTTTGCCGTAACCATGCCATCGGCTATCTTACGTTTAAAACTAAATCTCAGTTAAAAGCCCCAGCAATTCTGTGGGCGTTTTTTCAAGTTCTAGTTTTTTAGCCTCACCTAAGGCTGCATCAATATCTTTAAATCTAAAATATATTTTTTCATAGTCATCCGGCGAAAATAAATGTTCGGCCATGCTGAATAGTTCATCGTCTTCAATGGCAATATGATCCAATAAATTGTCCACATATTTTTCAAGTATTTTCTGAGCCTCATCAAATCTGTTTTGTTGCACCAGCACCGTTATTTCCTGAGTATATTCTCTAAACATGACATGGTGATCTTCAAGTTCTTCAATTATCTCAATTAATTTAAAATCGGGATGATTAATCATTTCCGGAAAGAGCACCTGCTCTTCTTTGTAATGATGATACTTGTCGCTGTATTCTTTAAAAAAGTACAGCAGTCGCAGTACAATGGTTTTATACTTTTCGGGGTCTTTTTCCCAAAGTAATTTTATGCGGTTAATTAGTGATTCCGCATTTTTAATCACGTCGTGCTCTGCCATGAGCAATTGAGAGGCATTTATAGTTTCCATAATTATATATTAAGTAGTGCAAAAGCTTCTTTTAAAAATACGCTTATCATATCTCTACGATAGGTGCGTGAAAACATGTCGTTATCTACTGCTCTTCCGCCTTTTATGGCTTTTTTGATTAAGTCTTCTTTGTTATCATTTAGTTTTGCTTTCACCAAAACCGGTTTCGGATCTACGCCGCCAAGAACGATACGAAGGTCATTTTTATTATTTAAGGAAACGGCTGTTGTTAAAGACGTAAATTCTAAAGTTTCACGCAGGCGTAATTTTTTAAATACGGCTTTAAAGGCTTGTCCCCGAGGCAATATAATTTCTTTAATGAGGCAATCAGTTCCAATGGTTTTTGGTTTAATGCCATCACCCGAAAACAATTCTTCCAGCGCAATCACGCGTTCACCCGAAGGTTCGATCAGTTTTACTTTGGCGTTTAAAGCGATGAGGGCCGGTGCGGTGTCGGAAGCAAATTCGGAGAAACAGGCTTTCTTCCCTCCGGTAGCAATACACACATTGCCATTGCATTTTAAACAATAACCAACGGCTTCACGCCACCATTCAGATTGATTAAAATAAATACAACGATTCTCACATAATATATTTCCACCCAAGGTAGCTGTTTGGCGTATAAGTGGAGAACCCACAGCATGAGCGGCTTCCAACAATACAGGAAATTCTGTGGCGATGTCGGAATTCTTTTTAAGATCACTTAATCGCACCAAAGATCCAATGTATAAATAGGTGTCATCCTTGCGAATTGTTTTTAATTCATCAATGCCACTGATGTCAATCAAATGCTGTGTGGTATCATTGCCCTGGTATTTATTTACCATCATATCGGTACCACCTGCAATGAACTTACAATGCGAACTATGGGTTTCGGCCAGTTGCAGGGCTTCTTGAATGCTGGAGGCTTTGATATACGTTTTTTCTTCTGTCATATTACTTAGCCGCTAATTCGTTTTGTTTTTCTTTTAATTTACGCAACACCTCTTCAGGACGTATTGGTAAAGAAGTGATGCGAATACCCACTGCATCATAAATAGCGTTGGCTATGGCCGGTAATGATGGATGCAGAGCTCCTTCGCCCGTTTCTTTTGCGCCAAATGGTCCTTCCGGATCAATGGTTTCAATGATGTTAGAATGTATTGGCGGTGTGTCTAATGAGGTTGGGATTTTATAATTTAATAAATTGGCGTTCAATAAAAGTCCGTCCACATAACGCATCTCCTCGCTCACAGCTTGTCCTAAGCCCATGTGCCACGAACCTTCCAGTTGCCCTTCAACCGCCAATGGATTTAATGCTTTGCCACAATCGTGAGCGCCCCACATATTCAACACTTTTACAAATCCGGTTTCTACATCCACTTTCACTTCTGCCACCAAAGCACCAAAGGTATACGATGGACTGAGTCCCGCGCCTGCACCTTTAAAATCGCCCCCTAATTTCGGAGAGTTATAATGTCCCGTTGAATTTAAGGCTCCAACAAAACGGGTACCCATTTCAACCGCTTCTACCCAAGATAAATTTACTTTTTGATCGTTGGAGTAAACCCGCTCGCTGGCCAAGTTTAATTCGCTTTTTTCAACGCCGGTATATTTTACCACGGCATCCAAAATTTGTTCACGTAAGTTTTCAGCTGCCATCTTTGCGGCATTGCCTGCCATAAAGGTTACGCGGGAAGAATAAGATCCTAAATCTATGGGTGTGATAAGTGTATCGGCTGCAATCACAAATAAATTATCCATACTTAATCCCAATACCTCGCCAACAACAATTGCCAACATGGTGTCAGAACCCTGACCAATGTCGCTGGCTCCCGAGGTGATGAGCACCCGACCATCCATGTCTACTTTTAAATGCACCACCGATTGTGGATACTCATTCCAATGAATGGGTAGGGCAGAGCCGGAAATAAAAAAGCCACAAGCCACGCCATAACCATGACCAAAGGCCAGCTTACCGAATTTATTTTTCCAGTTCGATTGCTCCATTACTTTTTTTAAACTGAGGGCGCTGCCGTTGGAAGTGATGCGGTAATGTCCGACTGTTAGTGTATCGTGATCGAGAAAATTCTTAAATCGGATGTCGCAAGGGTCGATGTTAAGTTTGTGGGCCATTTCATCCAATAAGGTTTCAACCGCAAAACGCGAATTCACTGCGCCGTGGCCACGCATAGCGCCCGATTGCGGTTTATTCGTATACACACGCAGCGTTTTAAAACCAAAATTATTTATTTTATACGGGGCTTGTAATAATACGCCGTTATAATAGGAGGTAACAACACCAAAACTTCCATAAGCCCCACCGTCAATAACAATGTCGGCATCCAGTACACTTATTTCGCCACTGTTTGTCATGCCAAGCGCCACTTTCATTTTAGAAGGATGCCTACCATGATTGGTTAAAAAAACTTCTTCACGGTTAAAACGAATTTTAACTGGACGGTCACATACTTTAGATAAATAAGACACAATCATTTCATGTGGAAAAGGATCGCTCTTGCCACCAAATCCACCGCCCACGTATGGTTTAATGACACGGATGCGGTTCATGGGTGTTTCGAGAACCTTGGCTAAAAAACGATGTAGGTAATGCGGCACTTGGGTAGCCGTTATGATGCTGAGTCCGTTTTCATCCCACCAGGCTGTAGCTGCATGTGGTTCGGTGAAGCCGTGGTTGATGCCTTGAAATTTAAATTCCATTTCCAGACGGTGATCAGCTTCTTTTAAGCCTTGTTGTTGGTCCCCAAAACGAAGCTCGGCTTTTTTATGAATGTTATTATTGAACTTGGTGTGTTTATGAATTTTTTCATGTTCGCCCGCGTCCGACACCGATTCGTCCATTTCTAAAAATGGTTTGTAAGGAGCGTAATCTATTTTAATTAATTTACAAGCAGCCTCGGCAATCTCTTCCGTTTCAGCAGCTACGGCTACTACAATCTCACCCACGTATCGCGTTTTATCCACAGCCATAGCGGTTTCATCCTGCGAAATGGGCAGTACACCAAATGAAATAGGAAGTTCTTTTCCGCTTACAATGGCTTTTACGCCTTCCAAATTTTTTGCGGCCTCGGTATGAATGGCCAGAATTTTAGCATGTGGATAAATGCTTCTGATTAATTTACAATGCAGGGCATTTTTAATTTTGATGTCATCGGCATAATCGGCTCTGCCGGAGGCCTTTTTAGCAGCCTCCATATAGGGATGAGCATGCCCCACCATGTTAAATTTATTGGTAACTGTTTTTTTCTCAAGTTTTGGCCCGCCATTTATTTCTTTTACATAGGCTTCAATGGCTTCAATTATTTTTTTGTAACCGGTACAACGACACAAATTCCCCGAAATGGCTTCTTTAATTTCTTCATGATTGGGATGTGGATTTTCTTTTAAAAAGGCCAAGGTGGTCATAATCATTCCAGGTGTACAATAACCACATTGAATAGCCCCATGTTGCACAAATTTTTCTTGGAGTAAATGTTCACGATCTTTTTCAGAAATGCCTTCAATGGTGCTCACATAACAGCCTTCCATTTTTAAAGCAGGCGTTATGCAGCTTTGAACCGCTCTGCCATCTACCATAACCGTACAGGCTCCACAGCTGCCTTGTTCGCAACCCATTTTAGTGCCGGTTAAGTTTAATTTTTCGCGCAACACCTTCACCAAGGTGTCGTGTTCGTTTATGACTACCTGATGTTTGGTTCCATTAACGAATAAGGATAAGATTTTCATATAACACGCACTCTTTTAATTTCTGAAACACTTAATTTGTTTTTTGTATGGGCCTGCTCTTTGTTTTTAGCCTGAATTAAACGGGCTAAAATACTAATCGCAATTTCTTCTGGACCTTTAGCATTGATGTCATAACCCATGGGCATATCTACACGCGCTAATTCTTCTTCACTTGCCAAGTGACTGGCAAGAAACATTTTTTTTGTGATTTCCACTTTGCGTTTACTGCCAATCATGCCCAAATACGCAACTGGTTTTTTGATGCAATAGGCTAAAATGTCGCGGTCTAATTGATGATCGTAGGTCATAATAGCAATGTAGCAGCTTTCATCAAATGGTAATTCAGGTAAAATAATATCGTGACTAAAGGGTAGTTTATTAATGTCGCTGTTTTGAATAAGGTCTAATTCCTGTCGACGCTGATCAATCACAAACACATCGAATGCGAGGGATGCTGCGTAATTGCTAAGGGCGCGGCCAACATGACCCGAACCAAAAATGTATAATTTCTCAGGCGGCATAAAACATTCAATAAAAACCTGAATACTTCCACCGCAGCACATGCCATGTTGCTGAATAAGATTATGTTCAAATAACTGTGATTCTTTTTGTTCTAAAGCAGCGAGCGCATTCTCGATCACTTTTTTTTCAAAGTTACCACCACCAATGGTGCCGTGAATTTTTCCTTCAATGGTCACCAACATTTTAGCACCCGTTTTAAGAGGCGTAGAGCCTTTGGTTGACACAATGGTGCAAAGGGCCGAAGCTCTGCCTTTGTGTTTTTCTTCTTCAATTATTTTGTAGACATTAATCACGGTGTGGTTTTAAAATAATAGTGGTAATCGGCCGGTGTATCAATATCCACAGTAATCAAAGCGTTTTCGGTTACAACTTTGTATTTGCTTCTGTTTTGAAGCAAGTCTTTTAAATTGGAATCTGAATTGGCAGTAGATAAAAAGTTTAAAGTGTTTTTGTTAAGTAAAACGGGATGCCCGCTTTGACCTTGAAACGAAGGCGATATACAATCAGCCTTGCTGCGATTTTGATAAAGTAGGTCAAGCGATTTTGTATCCACAAACGGTGAATCGGCATTCTGAACAAAACAGTATTCGGCATTTACCAGGTGCTTGATGCCCAATTGCAGTGAATAAAACCGCTCGCGTTCAGGTTGGTTGTTGAGTACAAAGTGAATGGTAAATTGGTTTTTTACTTTTAGGTTTTGTAATTCCTTTAAGTGTTTAGGTTGTGTCACCACAATAATTTCAGCAGTGCCAAAATCAGTATATGTTTTAACAATGGTTTCAAAAAAGCTAAGACGCGGTGCCAGTGAAACATGTGGCATGGCCAATAGAAATTTACATTCACCCATTCGGTTTGAATGTCCGGCAGCGAGTATAATGACAGCTACATCTGTTTTCATTACGTGATAAGCTGTTTACATTGTAAGCACAACATGGCAGAAAGAAATTAATAGACCCCAGGTGGCAAACCCCTAATCTGTTTAATCATAAATTTCCGAAATGGAAGGTCCGCTAACAATGACTTAGGTCATAAAGATGGAAGAAACCGCGAATTATTCGAAATATTTTAAAACCCTTTAATTACAGGTCCTTTAAACTAGAGGAAATAGTTTTTAGTTTTTAGTGCTTAGTTCTTAGTGTTTAGTTCTTAGTGTTTAGTTTTTAGTAGTGGTTCTTGCTTCTTTAATCTGCAATCCTCAACCTTAGCCTCAACCTTAGCCTCAACCTTAGCCTCAACCTTAGCCTCAACCTAAATCCGCAATCATTCAATCATAACTCTTCCTTTAGCTTTTTTTAGGCCGCCTTCATATAAAATAATGCTATAAACGCCTTTAGTTAAGTTAGTAAGTTTTAGGCTCAACATATCCTCACTAAGTTCATATGTTTGAAGGCATCGGCCAGAGAGATCACTAAGTTCAATGCTTCCTTTTCCTTTTATCTTGGGCCATTCAAGTGTTACTTGCTCAGTTGCCGGATTAGGATAAATTTTAATCAACCAGTCTGCTCCTATGGTTTCGTTTATGCCGTTGCAATTGACAACATTCACTTGCACGGTTTTAGTGGATGTGCAGCCGGTATTAGCGTTGCTGCCACTTACGGTATAAATGGTGTTAACAAGAGGAGAAACAAAAAGGTTAGAATCGTTGGATAAGGTATTCCAAGTATAGCTACTGGCGCCACTTACATGGATGGTCAAAGAATTATTTAAACAGATGATATACTGATTGAGATTAAAGTTTAAAGTCGGATATGAATTGGCTTTTACTTCTATGGTTTGTGTGCTTGAACAATTTGCATTTGCCTGAACCACGGAATAAGTTGTATTAACGGTTGGTGTGATTAATAAAGAGGCATTAGTTGAAGCGCCCGGATACCAGGTATATGAATTAGCGCCACTTGCAAGGAGCGTTGCCGAACTGCCAACACATAATGCGGTTGGATTACTTACGGGACTTAAAGTTGGAATTGGAACTACTGAAATTGATGTGATTGAAGTGGCTGTGCAACTGGATGCAGAAGTAGCAAGCACTGTATATGTGGTTGAAGATACCGGTACAAAAGGAACGCCATTTGAAGCACCGCCACTCCAGCTAAAGGTGGCATTGCCATAGGCTGTTAAACTTACAGGGTCGCCTGCGCAGACTGATGGCGAAGTAACACCGACTGTAAAAAGCGGCAAGGGGTTAACCGTTACCATTTGAGATGTAAACCCTTCCCCGCAACCGGTACTCAAACTCACTGAATATACGGTGTTAAGACTTGGTGTTACCACAATGGAAGGGCTGGAGGCACCGTTGCTCCAAGTGTAGGATTGGGAAACATTGGCCGATAGGGTAGTGCTTTGTCCTGCACAGATATTGAAATTACCAGTCATGGTTGCCGGTAAACCCATATTAAGTCTTGCTGTAAATATTGGTTCAGATGTATAAGGTCCAACATATAATGTAGTGGTGCCAATTACAAATGGACTAGGATAATAGTCACCGCCAATAAAGGCTATGCAAGGACCCGAATTAGCTACTGCAACAATGTCATCACCACCCCCGCTTAATACAGTAGCATACATTACAGCGCCGGTGCTATTGAACGAAGCAAAAAACATGGGGTCCTGTGTGTTAGGAATAGTAAATGAAAATGTGCCAACCTGAAAAGTGCCTGAAGAGGGACTTAAATTACCTACAATAAAAGCGCCACTGCCATGGGCAGAAATGTCACAGATTGGAAGGCCCCTTCTAACTGTTGTTCCCCACAGTGAAGTGCCATTGGCGCTGAATTTAGAAAGAAAGGCAGCGTTGTTGATACTAATTTGTGTAAAAGTTTGTACACCTAAAGTCATCACCGTTCCGGTAAAATAACCCGAGAGATAAATATCACCGGCGGGATCCACCGAAACTCCCGAAGCATATTCGGCCGCTACTCCGGTTGAACCGTTGGCCCAGAGTGCAACACCGGCAGGGTTATATTTAACAAGGTACAAATCTTGCTGACCTGTATTAGTTAATGTATACGATCCAAAAGAAATAGGAGCTAAAACAAAGTAACCCGCCAGACATGAATTACCTGAAGCGTCACAACTTACTGCTATGGCTAAATCGGCAGATGTAGAAGTGCCGCAAGCCAGCCATAATACATTTCCTGCAGGATCGTATTTTACGACATAACCTTTGTTTGGATTGGTATTCGTATTTGTAAGAGTATAGCTGCCCCAGGTGGCAAGAGAGCTTGAACTGGTTCCGCAAATAAAAGAATTTCCGGCGGCGTCGGCGCAGGACGATACTGCTCCATCGTAACCATTACCACCGCCACTCTTTGCCCAAAGTACATTGCCATTGGAATCGTATTTCACAATAAAACTATCATTGGTTCCGGTGCCGGTTAATGTAGAGGTGCCGAAAACAATGGTGTTTGAAAAACTCCCGCAAATAAATACATTTCCACTGGCATCGGTATGCACACTTCTGGCCGTGGACGTAAATAGGCCGCCTGTTTGTGTTCTGGCCCAGAGTGCAGTTCCGGAAGCGTTGTATTTTACGAGATATAATTTTGATTGTGTGGTGCTTGTAATCGTTTGTGTGCCGAATGCCATTACTGTACCCGAAAAAACCCCACAATTATACACATTACCACTCGGATCGGTTGCCACGTCAAACCCTTCGCCCGCAGATACCGAATTTGAACCCTGCGCCCAAGCAAACGATTGCGCCTTGTTTTGGAAATGTAAAAAGAACAAAACACAAATGAGTAGAATTTTTTTCATGGGTCTCGATTATAATTCGGATACTTAAAGTTAAGTAATTTAAACGTGCACGTGAAATTCGTTTAAAGTTCTCAGTTTTTAGTTCTTAATGCTTAGTTCTTAGTGCTTAGTTATTAGTGTTTAGTTCTTAGTGTTTAGTTTTTAGTATTGGTTCTTGCTTCTTTAATCTGCAATCCTCAACCTTAGCCTCAACCTAAATCTTTAATCTGCAGTCTGCACTCTGTAATCTTTAATTTTATTTGTATTTTTGCTCTGCATGACCTATATCCAATTACCCTACGTTGTCATTCATTACGATGAGCCCGTTGTTGTTTTTAATTATAAGAACAAAACTCAATTGGGTGTGCCCGAACTTAAAAAAATTGTGGGTATTAGTACCGAGCTAAGCGGTGGCAAGCCTTACGTGACTTTTTCAGATGCTCGTCAAAATATCGACCTGACTGATCAGGCCCGCCATTATTTAGCTGTTCCTGAAAACATGCCTCTTTGCAAGGCCGCAGCCATATTGGTTTCCACCACCTTATACAGTTACGCGGTAAATTTTGCCCTACAATTCAGCAAACGCACTTACCCCGTTAAGGCTTTTGTGACCGAAGAAAAAGCCCGTGAATGGCTGGTGTCCATTCCATTAAACATAAATAACTAAAAATCCATTCCACCGAAAATTCTTTATGAAATACCACTTTCTTGTTTTGTTTTTATTTTTTGCCACCCAACTTTGTTTAGGTCAAACATTGCACATACAAGTAAGTGGCATGCGCAACGCCACCGGTAATATCCGACTAGCCTTTTATGCTAATTCAAAAAGTTTTGATGATGAAAAACCATTGTTTATCCGCACGGTTGCAAAAAAGGAAATGATAAAAAATAAACAGCAAATAACTTACCACGATTTAAAACCCGGCACTTATGGCATCGCTATTTTAGATGATGAAAACGCCAACGAGAAAATGGATTACGGACTAATCCTACCTAAAGAAGGTTTTGGTTTTTCTGATTATTACCACAGTGGTATGACGAGACCTAAATACGAGAAGTTTGATTTTGATCTAAAAAAGGAAGTCAAAGAAGTGGAAATCAAAATAAGATATTTGTAGTGTTAAATATTTAACCTTCCCCTAATCTTTAATCTTAGCCTAATCTCTAATCTTTAATTTTTAATCCTTAATGCGCCTACAGGCGCAGGCCTATAACGCAGACATCGTCGACTTGCTCCAGAAAGCCTTTCCAATTATCAAAGGTTTTAGCGATTAGCGTGCTTTGGTCCTTGAGTGGTAGAGTGCTGTGTTCTACCAATAAATCTGAAAATTGTTTGTACTTAAATTTCTTACCATTCGGACCGCCAAACTGATCGGCAAAACCATCGGTAAATAAATAAAAGGTAGTGTTTTTAATGTAAGGAATTTGGTGGGTGGTAAATGGACTCGGGTATTCGGTTTTTCCAATCGGCTGTTTATCGGCCTTCAGCTCTATTAATTCGTTATTCTGCACATACCACAGGGGGTTATTAGCCCCGCTCCAGAAAACATGTTTTGTTTTTTGATCAATACACAAGAGCGAAATATCCATGCCGTCTTTTACCTCACTGCTACTTTTCTCAAATGTTTCCACAACCAATTCGCGGGTTTTGTCAAGTATTTTACCGGTTTCGGTTAAACCAAATTCTTTCAAGGCTCGGTTTAAAGCATTGCTACATACCACCGATACCATTGCGCCCGGAACCCCATGTCCGGTGCTGTCGGCGGCTGCTATAAAAAACAAATCTTTTCTTTTTTCGGCCCAGTAAAAATCACCGGCTACCAAATCTTTGGGTTTGTATAAAATAAAATTCTCCGGCAAATGCACATCAATAAATTCATGCGAAGGTAAAATAGCTACCTGCAAACGCTTGGCATACGTAATGCTATCGATGATCTCCTTTTGTTTTTCTTCTATTAAGGCTTTCTGACTGCTCACTTCCGCATTTTTTAAAAGCACCACCTGCCTTTGTTCTTCTATGATAACATTTTGTTTTTTGGTTTGACGGTAGTTTTTATACGCAATAAAAGCAAACACAGCAATAATGGTTAAAGCCAGCAAGGTTAGTACCAGTATGAGTTGTTGCTGTTTTTTTTCCGCTTTTCTGATGGCATCTTTTTTATCTTGTTCGGCTTTTAATTCAATTGATTTTTTGTTGTATTCTAATTGGTACTGACTTTTAATAATTGATTTTTTGATGCTCTCTGTTCTTAAACTATCCTCAATGGTTTTCGCTTCCTTTAAATAACTATAAGCCAGATTATAAGTGCCCTGATGCCCGTGAATCTCGCTCAAATTAAGGGCGGCATCGGCCACCAACTGAGGATAAGCCAGTTTTTTAGCAAAGCTGTACGACGAGTCGCCGTAAGCCCTTGCCTTGATGTAGTCTTTTTTGTAGGCATACAACATGGCCAAACGATCATATACCTTGGCTTTTACCTGCTGGTCTAAACTTAGCAGGGCATTGTGATAGGCCTTTAACATAAAAGCTTCGTAATGCTCCTGATTTTTGTTGTTCATATAAGCATGACATAAACCCAAACTAATGAGTGCTATTTTGCTGTAATTTTTATCCTTCTCGTAAATGGCAAGGGCCTTTTGGTAAAATTCAATGGCTTCGGGTATTTTTTTATTGCGGTTACGAATGGCTCCAAGTTGATTGTAAACATTGGCAACAACCAATTTCTGATCGGTTTTAACAGCGTAGCTCAGCGCTTTAGTAAAAAACTCTTCGGCTTTTTCAAACTCATCGTTATTAAAATAAATGTCACCCAAATTTAGGTACACACTCGTTAAACCTAAGGGTTCCTTTTGTTTTTCAAAAAAATCACCGGCTTCTGTATAAAGTTCCACGCTTTTCTCAATATTACCTTCGTGCTGATAAATATAAGCCAGGTTATTAATCTCTACGCCAAGTCCCGAACCGTTATGCATCTCTTTAAACATCTCATAGGATTCTTGATACTTTGTTTTAGCAAGGCCTAAATCATTTTTAATATATTGAGCCTCGTAGCCTAAATTGTTGAGCGCACAAGCTCTGTAAAATCTAAACAAACTGTCGTTTTTTCCCAGACTGTAATTAAAAAGAAATACCTTGTATCGGGTCCAAAGGTATTCGTTGCTTAAACCCTCCGAAAAAACTCTCAAGTAGTAAAGTTTCAGACTGTCCTTATTGGTGGCATGATATAGTTTTAATATAGAATCCACATCGTGTTTATCGCTGGGGTCAAACACAAAGTCGGGTTTAATATCAATTAAATAAAAACTTTTATCGTATTTGTTTTGTGCCGATACACTTAAACAAAGTGTGAGTAGCAACAGGAGAAAGGGGGATTTTCTTTTCATGGTACTAAATTAAACTATATTTTAACTTGCAAATTTGAGTTTATTAACGATAATTCACAGCTTATAGGGCCGCAAAATAATAGATTTGGCATTAGAGCATAAAAAAAGCCCCCTAAATCTTCAAAATTAGTGCTTTGGTCGAAATCCTGAAACCAAAGCCAGGCTTTACATGTATACAAGGTAACACGCGCAGCTCAAAAAAACGTTACCATAAGATTATTAATATTAATTTAGCGCACGTATCTTATGAAAACAAACATTTATCTCGTAATCATTTTGTCCTTCGGATTGGGAGTTCATCTAATTGCCCAAACAACTATAAACAAAACAGATAGAGCCAACACAGAATCTCAGACTTCGGCTACTCCAAAGAACAAAAAAATTCTAAGCCGACTAGGAGGAAAAAGCGTTCCCAACAAATTGAATGTCGAACATCCGGTAGCGGTTAAAAGCGCTAACATTAGTGGCGAAAGTGAGCGCAGCGATTTGCTCAAATTAGCCGAAGCCCTTTCCTATCAATCCCGACGTTTAAAAAATGAAGCCGCAGGAAAAACGGGAAGTGAAAAAGAAAAACTTTTAAATCAGGCGGCTCAATACGAAAAAAACTGTCTGCTTAAACAAATTGAAGCCTCCGAAATTTCAGGAAGCATTTCGCAGATAAAATTTAGCTCCAACAAAGAAACCATCAAAAGACTCTTAGCTTCCATAAAACTGGAAGTCGCTAAGATTTCACGCATCAAACAACTCATTTCCTCAGCCGAACGCAATATGCAACGGGCCAAATGCCTGCGCGACGAAGCGTATACCCGCAACAGCTTAGTTGCAAAATTAGGTAGTATGAGTAATGCCGAAGAAAAAGAAGTGATGGCTTTGGGCGACCAAACTAAAGCCATTGATTTAATCGGTAAAAAGCCGAGAGGGGGAATATAGGAGTTCGAACCAAATTCAGGCGACTTATACAAATTACGCTGTTTAAAAAATGTAAATTATTACTACCCTTGATGTGTGAAGTACCCATGCTGAAACTGGCCTAAAACATCAAACAGAGGTTGAATTCGTGACCATCCAAATAAAATTCCGTAATTGTTTTTAGTTTTGGCGAATGTTTTTTGTACAGAATAATCTGTTTAAAAAATCACAAAGAATTCCAGTAAAACGTCGGAGCTTTTTTTAAGAATTTTCCATAAAAAAAATTATTTTCCTTATACGTTTTTATTCTCGCGCTTGGAATATTTCCAAAAGTTTGTTAACGCGTGCTAAAATATTACATCTAAAACATCTAATAAAGTAAAAAAAGGCAATTTTTCTTGCCCCTTGCAAGTTGCAAATATATCTAAAAACGAGACAATGTTCCAGAAAACGGAATGGCGTAACGCGATGTAATGTATAAAACACTGTTAATCAATGGTATAAAAAATTGGCGTGTAGTTTGCTTAACGCGAAATAAATCAATGCTGCGTTTAAGGAACATTTCGCTCTGTTTCCTTGCTTCTAACTATTCTTATTTCAGGAATGTATAGTGCGACAAGAGATGCAGCTTAGCTGGTTTTAATATTAATTATTTTAAGGTTATAACATTACACATGTAAGAATAGACCAAACGCCTGCTTTTAAAAGGGAGCATTCTAATGGTTCTTTGATGTTGAATGTATGCCCATACTAAACACAAAAACAAAAATAAATTTTACGAATACCTCATAACAATAAAAATCATGAAAAACATAAAACCAAGTAACGGAGAAAAGGTAGCACGAGCATTGATTTTGTTTTTTTGCTTTTTCATGTTGCCCATTTCTCAGGTGATTGCGAATTCTACTGAAAATGGCTTAAGAGAAAAGACAAAACGAGAAGACGAGATGACGATTGCGGGCATTTATAATGACAATGATACTGCATTAATGATGCGAATTGAAATTATTAGCGGTAAAAAATTATTACGCGTTTCTTTCAACGGAAAAGAAGGTAGTGATGGCAAATTAAAGTTAGCTGATGCCAGGGGCAAAGAAGTGTTAAGCGCCAATTTCGAATTGATAAAATTTCCATACTACGCAACGGTTGATATTACCAATCTTGCTGCTGGTTCTTATACCGCTAAGCTTATAACTCAGGAAGCTGTTCACACAAGCGAATTAAACATTGATTAGGATTTAAAAAATAAAATTATGAAAAAATTACTTTCCGTTCTTATCTTGTCATCACTGGTCTACCTTTCCTTGGCGCAAGTGGTAACACCCTTCACGGTCAGAAGAACGATTACTCAAAAGGGAGGCATCTTATATTTGTCGAACACAGCTTCAAAAGCGATTCCAACAAACATTGTTCAAAATGAAATGCCACCATCTGGCACGGGTTATGATAATAACTTCACCAATGGTTATGTTGATATTGATAACGATGTTACTACTTGGATGTCGAGCAGTGATCAATTAAATTTACCAACCTGCAGTGAAATTAGTTGGGCAGGCCTTTACTGGGGCGCCGATTGTTCGACTGGGGATGAGAATTTTGCTACCCGTAATCAAGTAAAAATGAAAGTAAATTCCGGCCCTTATATCAATTTAATGGCCGACTATTTAAAAGATAATACGGTAGGTTACCGTACTTACCATTGTTTTAAAGATGTGACTTCTATTTTACAAAGCAATGGATTAACCGATGTGTATACCGTTGCTAACGTTGCTACAGATATTGGTGGCACCAATTTATTTGGTGGTTGGACATTGGTAGTTGTTTTTAAAAATAATTTGCTTACCATGCGCAACCTCACCGTATTCGACGGTTTAGCCAATGTGAGCGCCGGTTCAAGCCCTACCGTTGATATTCCAATTTCAGGTTTTCAAACGCCCCTATCCGGTCCGGTTAATTTCGAACTAGGTTTAGTGGTATACGATGGTGACCGCTCATTAACCGGTGATCAGTTATTATTTAAGGGAGGCACAACTTTTTTAAATATATCCGATGCCATTCACCCTTCAACCGACATGTTTAACAGTACCATTGCGCGCAACGGCACCTTAACAGCTTCGCGAAATCCAAATTATAACAATACGCTAGGTTACGACGCTAATATTTTTTCGCCAAATAATTCAACAAAAAATTATATTGGTAATAATGCCATTTCTGCAACCATCCGACAAACAACAGGTGGTGAGACTTTTTTAACGCAGGTAGTAACCTCGGCTATAGATGTGTATGAACCCGACTTGCGTTCAGCTGTTCGTGTGCGTAATTTAAATCACCCATACGCCGCAACAGCCACGCCGGGCGACACCTTGGAATATGTCGTAAATGGTTTAAACATTGGATCCGATCCTTCAATTAATACGTTTATTACCGATACCATTGAGGGTAATGCCCAGTATGTACCGGGTTCCATTCGTATCACATCGGGACCAAACACAGGAATTAAAACTGATGCGGCTTCCGATGATCAGGCTGAGTATATTTCTGCTAGTAAAACAGTTCGTGTACGAATTGGCACCAATGCCAATAATTTTATCGGCGGCTTAGTTCTTAATTCGCCCACGGGTACTGATAGTACACAGTTTAAATTTAAAGTGACTGTAAGTACCGATTGTGTTTATTTGGCTTGCGACTCAATTATTGATAACTCGGCATTTATTACCGGTACCGGAAATGTATCGGGTAATATTTTTAATAATGCTTCTAATCCCGGTGTATTTAATACATACGGTTGTCCTATTTCGGGCACTACTAAATCGCCTATTGGAACCGGGGGTTGTTCGGCTCCCGGCGCAACCATTAACACACCCGTATGTTTAGGTGGTAACATTAATTTAAGCACCTCGTTATCGCCAAGTGCTACTTATTTATGGACTGGTCCGAATAGTTTTACGTCTACACTTCGCCAACCTACCATTACAGGTGTTAGCGCTGTGAACGGAGGAACCTATATTGCCAATGTATTTATTATCGGAACTGGTTGTCATTTTGTTTTCCCTTTAAATGCGAATTTAACCATTGCCAATGCCGGTGCCGATCAAACGAGCACGTTAACTTGCGGATTAACGACCCTTACGCTTTCTGCTAATAATCCGCTAGGAAGCACTGGCACGTGGTCGATTGTGGCAGGAACCGGCGGGAGTTTTGGTTCTGGAAATACAGCAACTACAAATGTAGCCAGTTCAACATTCAACGGCATTGCCGGAAACGTGTATACGCTGCGTTGGTCACTTAGTAGTGGGTCATGTCCAACGACTACGGACGATTTGGCTATTATCTTTCAAAATGCAGCAAGTACCGCCGTTTTATCGGGCACCACTATTCCCTGTGCCAGTGAATTAGCTGTAACGCTTACAGGCGGCGCGTCACCATTCACAATAAATGTGAGTAATGGTGTTGGGCAAATAAGTAGTTATATATCGAATACACACTTTACAGTGAATCCAAACAGCAGTACGAATTACAGTTTGATTTCAGTTACCGGCTCTAACGGTTGTGTGGCAGTAGCGATAAGTGGTGCGGCAAGCATTACAGTAAGTTCAAACATGGGAACCGGAACAATAATCCCGACCAATCCACCGAGTGGAACAGTTGCAACAACAGCCGAATCATATCCAAGCATTGCAACAGGGGCAACAGGTACTTATACCTGGACTAACCCAGCTAATGCATTAACCAATAACTCGGTTTATTCATCGGTTAATTTTACCGGAAACAGTAATTTGCAATCACAATATTTATACCTCACCGGATTTTTCACTGCCACTACCATACCGTCAGCGGCGGTAATTGATGGCATTAAAGTAAAATTAAGAAAACATGCTACTGGCAGCATAACGGATAAAAGTATAGGATTGTACAATGGAAGCGGCCTGGGAAATGGTAAATCAATAAATACCAACTGGGGCACATCAGACCAGGATTATTTTTATGGCACTGCTACCGATTTATGGGGCGCAACGTTAACACCAACGATGGTGTGTAATTCAAATTTTGGTTTAAGAATTCGGGTGAATGGAAGCACCAACGCGACTGCCTATATTGATTACGCAACAATGATTGTTTATTATCACGTTGGAAATAATACCTATTGTGACTATGTGAACAATGCCGGGTTTGCAGTTTCAGGGTATTCAAATGCAACTTCTTATGTATGGACACCTCCAACCGGAGCGTCAATTGTATCGGGACAAGGAACATCCTCGGTAGTGATTGATTTTAACGGTGCCGGTCAGTCTGGTAATTACGCCATCCTGGTTACACCTTCTAACGGTTGTGTAAATGGCGCACCCACCACATATAACATACCTATTTCCGATTGTGTAAACAGTAGTTTATCTATTTTAGGAAATGTATACTGGGATATCAACGGTTCAACAGCCCCTCAAAAGGTTGATGGAACAGGAATTGGCACGGCAAAAGGGTCGCAGTTATATGTAACCCTGGTGAATTCCACTAACAGTAACTTTGTTGCAACTACTTCGGTAAGTGCAAATGGTACTTATGTATTTAATCCGGTAACCTCTGGTAAAAATTATCAACTAACCTTAAGTAACGTTAATTATACTACCGGTACAAATCCATCCGCTGTTTTACCGGTGGGTGTTTCTTATAACGGAGAGATCAATAATGTAATTACGAACACAGTTACCGGTAATGATGGCTCTACAAACGGTAAAGTAACGGTTAACTCCTTTAATACCAATAACGAGACCAACGTGAATTTTGGTTTAAAAATTCTAACGCCTCCGGTGGCTTCTAACGATGCTGCAAGCACAAACGAAGACACGCCGGTAACCCTGAGCGTAACTACCAATGACAATGATATTGATGGTAACATTGCTGTAAATACCATTACTTTAACCAGTACCACAAATAACGGTACTTGGACAGCCAATTCATCCGGGGTGGTGTCGTATACACCAACACTTAACTTTAATGGCCTAGCTTCAGTAACGTATTCGGTTAAAGATAATGATGCTCAAATTTCAAATGCCGCTACCATTACTATAAATGTGTTTCCGGTAAATGATCCCCCACGTGGCTTAGCCAGTTCGGTGACAACCAACGAAAATGTTTCATACACGTTTTCTGCTGCCAACTTTAATTATTCTGATGTAGAAAGTAATACCATGACAGCCATTAGTTTGGCTTCGATGCCTGCAACTGGAACCCTTTATTATAATGGCATTCCTGCGTCGAATGGGATTACCATTCCAAGCTCAAGTATTTCCTTATTAAGTTTTGCGCCGGTATTTAATCAATTTGCCTCACCGTATACAAGCTTTAGATTTAAGGTAAACGATACAGATCCTGGAACAATCACCGGAACCATGACTATTAATGTTCTTCATGTGAATGTCGCGCCACAAGCTGTTAATGATTTAGTTTCTACCGCACAAAACACCGTGGTGAGTTTTAATGTACTCACGAATGATATTAATTTGGATGGAACTTTAGTAAATAGTTCAGTAGATCTTGATCCGTTAAGTCCTTTGCGACAAACAAGTTTAATAATGCCCGGACAAGGTACTTTTGCCGTGAACAATGCTGGTTTAGTGACCTTCACACCGGTTGCTGCATTTTATGGAAACACTAGCCCGATTTTATATACAGTTGCCAATAGTTTGTCATTAACTTCCAACAGTGCTACCATTATGGTTATTGTTACACCTTATGGCGCACCTACAGCCGTTAACGACGCAACTGTGACGAACGAAAACACACAGGTAACGTTTAATGTCACCAATAATGATTACGATGATGGTTCTATTAATGTGAGTCGTGTTGACTTTGATGCGGTTACGCCGGGTTACCAGCAATCTTTTTATGTTTCGGGTAAAGGACAATTTTATGCCGACAATCTTGGTAATGTAACATTTAGTCCTGATTGGAATTACTTTGGCGTGGTTACCTGCAGTTATACGGTTAAGGACAACCTTAATTTAACGTCTAACCTTGCGCTAATTACCGTTACGGTTAACTGGGTAAATCAACCTCCATTTGCAACCGATGATTTTATTACTACGAACGAAGACACCCCCGTTACATTTAGTGCTGTAACTAACGATTACGATGTTGACGGAACCATTGATATCACTTCCATAGATCTTAATCTGGGGATACCCGGACGTCAGACTAGCTATACCATTACCGGCCAAGGTGTGTTTAGTGCCGATAATTTGGGAAATATAAGTTTTACACCTGCTTTAAATTTTAATGGTAATGTGTCACCAAAAGGATACTTGGTGAAAGATAATTTAGGAACCGTCTCTGACAGTGCTATTGTTAATATTGTTGTGAGTCCGGTTAATGATGCGCCACAAGCCATTAACGATGTGGCTTATACCTCGGCTGTAACCACAACAGGCTCTGTTACATTTAATGTTGTTGCTAACGATTTAGACATTGATGGAATTATTGATTCCACCACGGTTGACTTGGATCCAACTACGTCCGGCATTCAAAACTCATTTAGTGTTCCTGGTGAAGGAAGTTACACGGTAGATAACGTTGGTAATGTTACCTTCTTATATACTTTTGCGACACCTGTTGGTACATGTACCCCGATAAGGTATGTGGTGAATGATAATTCGGCAGCTTTATCAAACACGGCAAGTATAACGGTTTACATATTGCCGCTCGGTACACCCATTGCCGTGAATGATACCATTGATGTAAATGAAGATACACCGATAAATTATAACATTACTTCAAATGATAACGACGATAATGGTGTGGATCCTGCTTCAATCACGCTTTTGGGACCATTGGCTACTATCTCAGGTACATGGGCCGTTACCGATGCGGTTAACTTTCCGGGTTCTATTAGTTTTACACCAAGTTCTAATTTTACTGGTACAGTCAGCATGACTTACACGGTTAATGATTTTGATCCACTCACATCAAACATAGCAACCATTCTTTTAACAGTATTGCCAATTAACGATGCGCCTAGCTTTAGTTTAGGTGCCAATCAAAGTGTTTGTGAAAACAGTGGCGTACAAATTTTAAATAATTGGGCTAGCAGCATTTCTACAGGACCAGCCAATGAAGCTGCTCAATCACTCACTTTCACAGTGGTGAATAACAACAATTTATTATTTAGTGGTCAACCAACGGTAGACGCTTCCGGTAATTTATCTTTTAGTTCGGGCAGTAATATGATTGGTGTGGCCACGGTATCCATTGTTTTACAAGATGATGGCGGCACTTTAAGTGGCGGCATTAATACCTCATCGGTTCAACTCTTCACAATTACTGTAAACGCAACGCCATCCATCAGTTCTATTAGTTCAAATGCACGTTGTAACGCCGGCACAGTGAGTATTGGTGCTACAGCATCAAACGGCATATTAAATTGGTATGATGTGACATTAGGCGGAACCTCATTGGGAGTTGGCACCGCATTTAATCCTTCTGTGACTTCAACTTTTGTTTATTATGTGGATGCAAGCTTTGCCGGTTGTACTTCTACCCGTTCGGCTGTTACAGCCACAGTAAATAGTTCGCCAACCATCAGTCTAAGCACCTCTTCGTCTACCTTATGCTCAGGATCAACGGTTAATTTAGCGGTTGATGGGGCTTCAACATATACTTGGTATCCAGGTGCCATGAATGGAACTTCTATTTCGGTAAATCCGACGTCAACACTAATTTATACAGTTACAGGTTTGGATGCTCTGGGTTGTAGCGACACCAAGTCTATTAGCCTTACCATTTATTCCAATCCAACACTTACTGCCATAAGTTCAGCCACGGCAATATGTGAAAGCGCCTCAGCTAATTTAAGCGTGACTGGTGCTTCTAACTATACATGGATTCCGGGTGCTTTAAGCGGTAGTAACATAACCGTTAGTCCGCCGGCATCTATTACTTATACGATTAATGGGCAAGATGGTTTTGGCTGTTCAAGTTCTAAAACACTTGCAATAGTGGTGAATGCCAACCCAACTTTAACGGCTCTGAGTTCAGCTACAGCTTTGTGCGTTGGTAATTCGGTTAATTTAAGTGCTTCGGGGGCTTTAACTTTTACATGGATGCCTGGAACATTAAGTGGCTCCTTGATAACGGTTTCTCCTTTGGCAAATACGGTTTATACTTTAAGCGGCACAAATGCACTGGGTTGCAGTAAAACAACAACTCTGGGTTTAGTGGTGAATACTAAACCTGTATTAACAGCAATTTCTAACAACTCGGCCATATGTCAAAACGCTTCAGCGAACTTAACGGCTACCGGCGCTCAATCATATAATTGGAATCCTGGTGCATTAACCGGATCAGCCGTTACGGTAAGTCCGCTTGCAACAACGGTATATACGCTTAGTGGCACCAATGCCTCGGGTTGTTCTGAAACAATGACGCTGAGTTTAGTTGTAAATAACAACCCAACACTTATTGCAACATCTTCGTCATCGGCCATTTGCGCGAACGCTTCAGCCACTTTAACAAGTAGTGGAGCTCAAAGTTATGATTGGAATGCGGGCGCTTTCTCGGGTTCTCTCATCGCCGTGAGTCCACTTAGTTCAACAGTTTACACTGTAATAGGAACCAATGCTGCGGGTTGTTCACAAAGCGCAACGCTAAATTTACAAGTAAATACAAATCCGGTTTTAGTAACGGGTGCTTCAGCAAGTGCTATCTGTGTAAATGGAAGCGCCAGCTTTAGTGTTAGTGGCGCGAATTCATACACGTGGATGCCATCAGCAAATAACGCTTCGGTTCTTACAGTTACACCACTTAGCACAACCAATTATTCTGTGAGTGGTAGGAATTTAAATGGCTGTATCTCAACAGCCACATTAAATCTGCTTGTGAATGCGAATCCGAGTGTTGCCATTAGTGCTGTCAATACAAGCATTTGCGCTGGCAAAAACACAACATTAACGGCAAATGGCGCTCTCAACTATACCTGGATGCCGGGAAATCTTAATTCAACTTCAATTGTTGTTTCACCAACGGCTTCCATCACTTATACCGTCATTGGCGAAAATGCAAGCATTTGTTCGTCCAGTACAATCATCGCTATTACAGTAAATGCAAATCCTCTCGTATTGGCCTCACGATCTTCATCAGCAATTTGTGTAGGCGCAAGCGCAAGCTTAACAGTTATTGGTGCGCAAACTTATACCTGGATGCCGGGTAATATGTCTGGTTCTCTTATTGCAGTGAATCCGTTAAGCAGCACTGTTTATACAGTGACTGGTGTGAATGGCTTAGGCTGCAGTAACACGGCTAGTCTTGATCTTACCGTAAATGCCAACCCTACACTTAACGTAAGCGCAAGTACAACTGTAATTTGCGCAGGCTCTTCTGCAAGTTATAGTGCCAGTGGTGCCCAATCCTATACTTGGAATCCGGGTGCTTTTACCACCAGTGTAATTTCAGTTTCACCACTTAGCACGGTTGTATACAGTTTAACGGCAACCAATGTTGCAGGCTGTAGTGCAAATGCAACACTGGGTTTAGTGGTTAACGCAAATCCAACACTCTCGGTTATTTCATCGTATACATCAATTTGTGCGGGTCAAACAGCAAGTATAAGTGCTTCCGGAGCTCAATCCTACACGTGGATGCCGGGTGCTTTAACGACATCAGCTATCGCGGTTAGTCCCTTATCAACAACCCTATACACCGTTGTTGGAACAAATACATCAGCCTGTAGTACGTCTAATACACTGGCTTTAACTGTGAATGCAAACCCTACGGTTATAACCGGCGCAACATCGTCAACTCTTTGTGCCGGCGCTTCTACAAGTTTAACAGCAAGCGGAGCAAACACCTATGTGTGGAATCCGGGCGCATTAAGTGGTACTATGATAACCGTTAGTCCATTAACTTCTACTATTTATACAGTAACCGGTTTAAATACCTTAAGTTGCAGTGATACAAAAACAATTGGTGTTACTGTAAATTCAAATCCTACACTTAGCGCGGTATCTTCTGCCACTGCAGTGTGTGCCGGACAAAGTGCTTCTTTAAGTGCCAGTGGTGCGATCAGTTATACATATAATCCGGGAGCTCTAAATGGTTCTTTGGTGAGTGTTAGTCCTGCGGTTTCTACAGTTTATACTATTAGCGGCCAAAATGTTTCAGGTTGTATTACAACTACTACCATTGCTTTACAGGTTAATGCAAATCCAACTGTACTTGCCAATGCTACATCATCTGCTATTTGTGCCGGTTCTTCGGCGAGCTTAACAACGGGTGGAGCCAGTACTTATGTGTGGAATCCTGGTGCTTTAAGTGGCACGCTCATTGCCGTTAGTCCTACCGCCACAATCATATACAGTGTAACCGGTACCAATGCCTTGAGTTGCAGTAATACCAACACAGTCAGTCTTACCGTAAATTCAAATCCTACCCTTACTGCCATTTCTTCAGCAACTGCACTATGTGCAGGACAAAGCGCTACGTTAATGACAACTGGTGCAACGAGTTATACGGTTAATCCGGGTGCTTTAAGCGGAAGTTTGGTAAGTGTTAGTCCTGCGGTTTCTACTAGTTACACCATAAGTGGTCAAAACGCTTCGGGTTGTATCACAAATACCACCATGGCTTTGGTTGTAAATGCGAATCCAACCTTAGTCGTGAATGCTACGTCAACGGTAATATGTAGTGGCGAATCACTAACCTTAAGTGCAAATGGGGCACAATCTTATACCTGGAACCCTGGTGCTTTATCGGGTTCTACGTTAACGCTTAGCCCTCTGAGTTCTCTGATTTATACAATTAGTGGAACCAATGCTTCCGGTTGTTTGAATACCACAAGCATTGCACTCACCGTTAACGCACTTCCGGCAGTAACCATTACCATTCCTTCTGCAACCGTATGTGCGAATGCAGTGGCCAATTTATTTGCTTCCGGCGCGGCTTCTTATACTTGGAATCCGGGTAATCTAAACAGTGCATCCATTTCCCCTAGTCTTACAGCCAATACAGTATTCACATTGCAGGCTGCAAGTAATCAAGGTTGCGAAGTAACAAGCACCGTAGCTTTGTTTATTAATAATTGTCCAATAACTGCTAACGACTCACTTACCACCATCGAAAATACGCCGGTGGTAGGCGACGCTTCTCTTAACGACACCAACACAGGTGGCGGTAACTTTACTGCGGGTAGTCCATCCGGCGGCGGTGGTACGTTTTATATGGACCCTGCTACTGGCCAGTATACCTATACACCGGCAAGTGGCTTTACCGGAACAAGTACGGTGAGTTATACCTTATGTAATGGTTCTCCGGTAGTTTGTTCTACCGCTCAAATCACGTTCACCGTGTTCCCTACGTTAACCGCCATTCCCGATCTAATTGGTACGAATCCAGGTTTAACAACTACCGGTTCATTAACGCTGAATGATTTTGGTGTAGTGAGTGGCGCTGTTTATTCGGTAAGTATTACACAACCAAGTGCCGGTGTAGGTACACTCCTTGTTAATCCTGCAAGTGGTCAGTATACCTTTATTCCTGCTCCGGGTTATATTGGTATCAGTAGTGCTTCTTATACCATTTGTAATTTAAGTGTTACGCCAATTGTGTGCAGCAATGCTACGATTACTATTTTAGTGGCTTATCTGCCAATCGCTGTAAACGACAACACAACCACCATGCAGAGTATGCCGGTGAGTGGTAACGCATCGATAAACGATACAGGTGCAGAGTCTACACTTAACCCTTCTTACACGGCGAGTTTGCTCACAGCTGCCGCAGGAGTATTTGTGATGGATGCAAGTACCGGAAATTATACATTCACTCCTGCCAGTGGTTTCACGGGAACAGCAACAGTTGCCTATACCTTGTGTAATGTTAATTCGCCTCCTTGCTCAAGCGCAAGTATAACAGTACTTGTATTTCCAACTTTGTTAGCCATGCCTGATGTTATTTATGGTAATCCAAATACTACTGTAAACGGTACATTAACAGCCAACGATAATGGCATTGTTACTGGGGCCAATTACTCTGTAAGCTTAAGTCCATTAGCAGCCAATGAAGGCACCATCATGGTGAATTCAGCAACCGGTGAATATACATTCACGCCTTCTGCTACATTTAGTGGATCAACGGCTACCACGTATACCATTTGCAATATTTCGGTCATGCCTCCATATTGTAGTAATACGTCAATTCAGTTTTATATTGGTAAAGGGCAAATGGCCGTGACTAAAAATGTGTTGGGTACTAAAAAAATAAATGCGAGTACCTATCAAACGGTGTTCGAATTTAAACTGAGCAACATTGGTAATGCCACTGCTAACAACGTGCAATTGGTGGATGATCTGAATAAGGCCTTCCCAAATCCAATTACTTATTCGGTGGCCGGCATCACTGCAGCCTCACCGTTGGAATCAAATGCAAATTATAACGGTTCTACTGTTGTTGCACTCTTAACGGGTTCTAATTCGTTAGCGCCATTGCAATCGGCCGCTCTTACCTTAACCGTTAACTACAATCCAAATGCAAATAGCCTTAGTCAGTTAAGTAACATGGCTCTGGCCACCAGTGCGCTTTTACCTGACCCAAGTGGAAATGCTGTTCATAATTCTAGTGATACCAGTAACACAGGTAACAACGTTGATCCAAACGGCAACGGTAATCCAAACGATGTGGGGGAAAATAACCCGGCACTTTTTGGACAACAAATTGCCGTGTCAAAATCTGCCTTGCCATCCATTGCCATTGCTAAAGGAATTAGCCAAACCAGTTTTATTTTCACACTCGAAAACATTGGAGTGGTTAAAGCTACCAACATCGAATTACTGGATAATCTCAATCAGTCGTTCCTAACACCGGTAACTTATACTGTTGTGGAACAAACAACTGGCGCTTTGTTGACTCTCAACCCAAATTATAATGGCAACACGGCAATCAATTTATTAGCCGGAAATAACAGTTTATTACCGGGTTCTAAAGAAAGCATCACCTTAACCGTTAACTACAGCATGAATGGCAGCAACTACACCAGTTTGTTTAATACTGCAACTGCCAATTCAAAAGATGAACTCGGTCATATACTAAGCTCCGATATTTCACAATCGGGTACTAACTGCGATCCGAATGATAATGGTAATCCAAATGACGTGGGTGAAAATGAAGTCACTTATTTTATACCTGCCCTTGATTCGGCTGAGGTTGAATTTAGTATCCCACAAGGTTTCTCACCTAACAACGATGGGGTGAATGATCTGTTTGTTATACGCGGAATTTCTACTTATCCCGACAATGAACTCACCATCTTTAACCGTTGGGGTAATATTGTTTATCGTAAAAAAGCTTACGACAATACTTGGAATGGCAAGGTTTCAGAAGGGTTTCACTTTGGTAGTGACGATCTTCCTGAAGGTACCTACTTCTATGTACTTGATATTGGAACAGGAAAACCACATAAAGGATATGTTTACTTAAACAGAGCTGTAAAATAATTTATACCCATAAAACTAAGATACCATGAAAACAAAAGTAATAGTAAGTCTAATCCTGCTCATCGCACTCCAACATGTGCAGGCGCAACAGGAAAGCATGTATACACATTATATGTATAATACCTTGTGGTTAAATCCTGCCTATGCAGGCACCCGTGATGCATTTACCATCACCGGTATTCACCGCTCGCAATGGGTTGGCTTCGACGGTTCACCAAACGATCAAACCATTACGATGCATACCCCGTTTTTTAATGGAAAAATGGGCGCAGGTTTAAGTTTGCTAAATGATAAAATTGGCCCAACGAAAAGCACCATACTCGCCATCGATTATGCGTACCATGTCCAATTAAGCAAAAAAGCAAAATTGAGTTTTGGTATTAAAGGTTTAATGAATTTTTATAGCAATAATATCAACGCTTTAAAACTCGATAATCAACTCGATAATTCATTTACCGATAATTCACAACGTATTTTGCCTAATGTGGGAGCCGGCGTGTATTATCACCGCGAACGTTTTTTTGCCGGCATCTCTACGCCAAAACTTATGGAAAACAAACTCATCACTAATTCCATCGGTGCACTGTCAAAAGAACAACGCCATTATTATTTTATCATGGGTACGGTTATAAAATTAACTAATACCGTTAAATTTAAACCCACTTTGTTTATTAGGGCTACAGCTGCCGCACCTATTGAAGGTGACCTCACCGCTAATTTTATTTTCTCTGATAAGTTTACTGTTGGAGCTATGTATCGCACAGGTGATGCTGTGGGCGCTTTATTAGGGTATAACATTACCGATGCCTTGGCACTGGGTTACTCATTCGATTGGTCAATGGCCAATACCACCGGTAAATACAATTCGGGCAGTCACGAAATTATGCTGCGTTACGATTTGGTTTCTTTTACCAAAGCAAAAATTAAATCACCACGTTACTTCTAATTTTAAAAAATAGAAAAATGAAAAAGACTTTGTTTTTGAGTTTGATCCTTTCCGGCGCAGTTGCGCTCGCTCAACCTAATACCAGTAAAGCCGATGCGTATTACAATAAATACTCCTATTCTAAAGTGATCGAAAATTTGGAGGGTAAAAAAAATCTCCCTACCAAAGCCGAACGCCAATTAGCCGAGAGTTATAAAATGCTGGCCAACTTCAATAAATCTGAAGAGCATTACGCGCAACTGGTAACACATGAAGATAAAACACCTTCCGATGTTTTTGCCTATGCGCAAATTTTAAAAATGAACGGCAAGTATAAAGAATCAAGCGAACAAATGGAAGTATACGCTTCCTTAAATTCGAACGACAAGCGCTTGGATGCATTAAACCGCGATAAAAATTACGTTCAAACGCTTCTTCTGGATAAGGGTCAATTTAAAATAAAAGATCTTGATCTAAATTCCATGGAACAAGATTTCGGACCAGCCTATTTTAAAAACCAATTAGTTTATACCACATCACACTCTGAGATTACAGCCGCCAAGCGCAAATGGAATGGAAATAATTTATCCTTTTTAGATATTTATGTGGCTGATATTGATTCAAACAACGCCGAACTAAAACATAGTAAACGGTATAATTCGTTAAACCGAAAATATCACGAAGGCCCCGTTACGTATAATAAAGATGGAAGCCAAGTTTTTTTTACGCGTAATAATTACAGCGCCAATAGCACAGATGGTGTAACGAAACTCGAATTGTATGAATCGACTTTTAAAGATGGTAAATGGAGCGAACAAATTCCTTTTCTTTATAACAACAAAGAATATTCTGTGGGTCATCCGGCATTAAGTCGCGACGGCACCACCTTATATTTCGCCTCTGATATGCCCGGTGGGCTAGGTGGTACCGATTTGTACAAATGCGAACGTCAAAGCGATGGCAGCTGGACGAAACCGGTAAATTTAGGTGATAAAGTAAACACCGAAGGCAATGAAATGTTTCCCTTTAGTCATCAAAACGACATGCTGTTTTTTTCTTCCGATGGTCATGCCGGATTAGGAGGCTTGGATGTGTTTGTTACACCCATGAATGAAAACATTGGGGTAAAAGTGGTTAATTTGGGAATGCCCATTAACAGCTCCAAAGATGACTTTTCTTATATTATGAATGATACGGAAACCAAAGGTTATTTTGCTTCTAACCGCGAAGGTGGAAAAGGCAGTGATGATATTTATAGCATTGACGTGATGAAACCTTTTGTGTTCGGAAAACGCATTCAAGGAGTGGTCATGGATAAAACCGGCGCCCTGTTAGCCGGAAGTACAGTGAAATTATATGACGACAAAGGTGTACTGTTATTTAGTTCACTTACGAAAGAAGACGGAAGTTTTAAATTTGATATTGAAGAAAACTCCAAAGACTTTATCGTTAGCAGCACTAAACCTGATTTTCTCGGCGATAAAAAAGCGGTTTTTGCAAATCAGACAGAGTTACCGGTGACGCTCATTCTCGAAAAAAACATCGGATTTTCTATCTATGGATTAATTACCGATAATAAAACCAAATTAGCAATTGAAGGGGTGTCGGTTAAATTAACCGATCTACAAGGACGTGAGCTTGATTTTGTAACCCCTGTAAGTGGCGATTTTAGAGCGGTTCTGGATGATATGCAATTAGGCGATGATCTTATATATAAAATTGAAATTAAAAAAGAGGGTTTCCTATCAAAAACCTTGTCCTTCGAAAAATTATTAGACAAACCAGGCGAAATTAAATTACACGAAGCGCTTGATATTTCTTTGGGTAAAATAGAATTGGGTGCCGACATTGGTTCACTCATCAATATTAATCCCATTTATTTCGACTTAAATAAATTTGTCATCCGTAAAGATGCTGCGAGTGAGTTGGATAAGATAGTAAAAGCAATGAACGAAAATGCTGGTATGATCATTGAGTTAGGCTCTCATACCGATTGTCGATCAAGCATTGCTTATAATTTAAGTCTGTCAGACAAACGTGCCAAGGCCAGCGCCGCCTATGTTGTGAGCAAAGGAATAAGTAAAGAACGAATTTACGGTAAGGGTTACGGCGAATCAAAATTAAAGAATACGTGCGCGTGCGAAGGAGCGGTTAAATCAACATGCAGTGAAGATGAACATCAGCAAAATCGTCGTACCGAATTTATTATCATCAAATTAAAAGATTAATTTTTGCTTCAATGAATCAGAGCAAAAGGTCCCGGCCAAAATTTTATTGAGGTCGGGATTTTTTTTATTTTTTCATGCTAATCACCGCATAGCTTTGAAGGGTAAAGGAGCCCCCTAAACTAAAATCAAATCGGCTACGGGTGGCGTGATTTAAATGCTGCATCTCGAAAGAAGGGTGTAAACTCGGACCATCTTCAGTTGCCGGAAACACCGCCACAAAATAATTGCCAGGAGTAAGGTCTTTTTTCTCAGCCTTCATTCCAGTACCATTCATAAATTCTTTGAATACCAAATTTTTAGCCTCGTCGGTGATCGTAACCACAAACTTTTTTTCCTGTAACCAACTCAATTCATTGTTTACAAAAGGTTGTTGTATTAAATCAGTGATGTTAAGATTGATTTTTAAATCATAATTTTTTCCGGGAGGCAATACTAGCGTAAACTCAATTTTCCGGCTACCGTATATTTCTTTACCGTTATTTGGCGCATCAGGCGGGCAGTAAACCTCTGTTCCGGGTTGAGTACCCGCACAATTGCGATCAGCCCCTTTAATACTGCCCAACTCATGGTATACAAAGTTTAAGTGACTGGTTTTTACATTGTATATAGGGTCGCATGATGAACTTAAGTTGTATTGTATGGTACATAAATCGCCGAATTTATATTCACTCATTAATTTATCAGGACTCCGTAATAAAAACGTTTTTTTACCCGAACAATCACCATTGGGGCAATTTTCGGGATACGAGGCCTTTTCTTTTTGCAAACTAATATGTTTAAAAAAGGTGCTATACGTTAAATTCAGATTACAAAATTGTGGGGGCAGATTTAAGAAATCTTTTGAAGGCAAAAGAATGACAGGTACGATGATTTTAACTCTTGGTTGAGTAGGATCAGCAAAAACAAAATTAAAACTACGAAAACTTGAATCGGCTTTTAGTTTTTGTGAATTGATAGTTAATTTAATGGTGGCACTTGCTCCGGCTTTAACTACAATGGGACGTTTACCAGTAATAGTTAAATAGGCAGAGCTTAAACCTTCATTCACATCAAACTCAAATGCCTTTTTTGACGAATTAGAAATCGAGAAAGAAATATTGTTTTTCTTTTCATCCTTTAATACAAAAACAAGCGGACACGGATTGCTTTTAATTTCTGAATTAAAACTATAATGTTTGTCGTTTGAAAACACATATAAAAAAGGATAAAAATATTTTTCGAGGGCTTCAAATTTTGCTTTGTTACTGGAAGCTACTGTGAGACCCGGATGGCCGTTCAAAAATGAAAATATTTCCGGGTAAATAAGTTCAGGATATTTTAGCACCTCATCTGAAAACTTTTGTCGGGCTTCAAAATAATCCGAAATGCCATTAATGTTTTTTAATTCTTCTAAGCTGGCCGTTCCTTTTATTGGAATCTCAGGAAAATAGGGATCTCCTGCAAGTTTCGGGAATTTAGCTTTGGCCTGAGCGTAAAAATATTTTTGAGCCGCATAAAATTCATTCGAAAAACGTTTGTTTCCATTAAATGATAGTAACGTATAATTACTTAGTAATAGGAAGGGTAAATACGTAAGGAGTTTAACGAATTTCGACATGGTATTTAACGGTACAAGTATACAAATTAACAGACTCAATTGCTTGTAAAAAATTGTAAAATCATATAAATATGACAGTTCACTAATTATTAGCTACCATTCAATCAATCACGATTAAAGCGACATATTTTGGTACAGTTTTTGATTGCAATTAATACCTATTAATTAGCTGGTATTTTTAATTAATTAATTTCTAAACACAATACAATAAATAACACAAGTACCTTAACAACTAAAAATGGAAACTACATTAGCTCAAAGAATTAAAGAACTAAGAACACATTACAATTTAAGTGTGAAAGAATTTGCCGGTAAATGCGGGCTTTCGCATGTGGCTATTTTCCACCTCGAAAGTGGTAAAACGACAAAACCCCATCGAAGTTCACTACAACGCATGGTTAGTATTTTTGGGACAAGCTCCGATTGGATCCTTTTTGGCAAAAACGACATGCTACCTAACGGTTCGAAAGAAATTAGCATGGAGGAAAACGCTTACATCGCTTACTGGAAAGATGAAGCTTATCTTGAATTAAAAAACAAAAATGTTTTACTCGAAAAAGAAGTTGAACGTCTTTGGCAAATGATCGGACATATTACTTCCGGCGAGAAAACCAATTTTCGTCAAACGCTTGATGTTATTGACCTTGTATCTTAAACAATTTCAGTTTAACTCCCAAAAAAAAGCCCCGCTATACAGCGAGGCTTTTTAATATTAATTCGTGATTGATTAATTCGTGACCACAATTTTTTGGTTCACTTTTAAATCGCCCTGTTGACCTACAATAAAGTAAATGCCATAGGCAATAGTTTTAACCGATACTTTATAAGCGTTGTTTTCGTTAAGCGTAAATACCTTAATCACTTCGCCCAATTCGTTCATTAAATTTAAATGAATGTCACTTGGTGCGTGTATGGTAAACTCGCCATT
>CANKBS010000023.1 GCA_947480015.1 Sphingobacteriaceae bacterium | reverse complement strand
TCTTACGTTTAATATCCTTGATTAAACTCTGAGCTGTTTTCTTGTTTGGATTCGTTTCCATTTTCTTATTGTTTTACATTGGTTAAACTTAAGAAAATGTCTCTTTGTTTTTATATTAAATCAGTACACTTTGGTTTGAAACGCTACATGTTAGCAATATATCTTACCCTTCCTGAAGTAGATAATATTCGTAGAAGTATAAATGTTTCCGAAGGCTTAAGAAAAGGAAAAAAGGAAGGTCGATGGATGACAGGTGCCCCAAAGGGTTATCGAAATTTTACAAACACCAAAGGTGAAAAACGGATTGAACCAAATGAAGATGCGCCAATTATTCAATGGGCCTTTGAGGAGTTAGCAAAGGGAATTTATACTGCTGCTGAAATTCGATTACTGTGTAAAGAAAAAGGCTTAAAGACAAGTAAAGCTAATTTCTACCGATTTATTAGAAACCCCGTATACTGCGGTTATATTGAAATACCTCCATCAAAGAAGGAACCCATCCCTATGTTGGCGAAAGGAATCCACGAACCACTTATCACATCTGAAACATTTGAAAAGGTTCAAAATCATCTAAATCGCAGGAAAAAAAAGTCAGACCCTTATAAAGTTTGTGTTAAGCCGGAACTACCATTGAGGGGGTTTATAATTTGCCCAACTTGTGGCAAGAAACTAACAGGAAGTGCTTCAAGAAGTGCATCGGGAAATAGGCATTTTTATTATCATTGTTCTAAAGGATGTCCTGCAAGAATTCACGCTGAAGTTTTAAATAAACTATTCTTGGCTAAACTTAAGGAAGTTTCTTTTGTTGACGAGGTTGAAACCCTATATCAAGGAATTATTTCAAAAATTCTAAGTGCAGGGGAAGTTAGTAAAAAGGAAAGCTACGAAAAATCAAAGCGCGATATTGAAATTTTAAACGAAAGATTAGCCAAAGCTCGAAATCTTCTTTTGGATGGTGCCTTTTCACAAAAGGAATATCTACAAATGAAGGCTGAGCTGTCTGTAAAGATTGATGAATTGGAGTTAGAATTGTCAGATGCAAAATTATTTGTTTCGGACATGAGCAACTATATAAGAAAGGGACTTATGTTGGTAAAGAATATTGACAAAGTATACCAGGAAGCTGATGTTATCTTAAAACAGCGTATAATCCGTTCGATTTTTAAAGAAAATCTCACTTTTGAAAATAATGAAGTTCGAACGGGAAATTTGAACTCAGTAATTCAGCTGATTCGCAAGCCTATCAATGGCTCAGAAGGAGACAAAATAAAAACAGAGGAGAAAAATTCTCCTCTGTCTCGTCAGGTAGCCCCGCCCAGAATCGAACTGGGATTTAGCGTTTAGGAAACGCTTGTTCTATCCATTGAACTACGGGGCCATGTTTTATTCAAATCAACTCTGGCTCTTTAACCAGGCTTAGTGATTAGTCTGGATTTAGAAGCCGTAAATTTAGGTTTAAATTATCAAAGAAAAAAAGTAATAATCTTTATTGGTGTAACTGGAACAATTCTACAGTAAAGCCTTGCTGAGTATCGTTTTTACCCAAATTAATAAGAGATAATTGACTTAATTGCTCGAGCTACCCTTATTAGCCCAATACGTATATCCCTTAGCAATTACCGGCTAATTGGAAACCTAATCTGGTAAAATGGAGAACCGCATCATATTTGCCGTGCTTTTTAAATTGTGATGAGGGGGTAAAATGTTCTTTCATTGTTGATTCCTTTTCTGTTTTATTCTCTAATTTAGTGCCGGCATAGATTGAAGGTCAATCGGCTTTACATAAAAAAAATTAAAACACATGGCGCTCATTATATTAGGCATTATCATTCTGGCAGTAGCCTATTTTGTTGTAAGAACAAATTATAAAATAAACCGTTACTATTCACTCGTTAACATGGCCGGCATTTTACTGGTCGTTATTGGCATCAGCTTGTCGGTTGTAAAGCAGGTGGAAGCCGGGCAAACAGGTGTGCAGTCGCTTTTCGGAAAAGTAGATAACCGTATTTTAGAAAGTGGATTAAATATGATTAATCCTTTGGCCGATGTGACCATGTTTGATATTAAAACACAAAACTACACCATGTCGGGTGTGCACGACGAAGGTGACAAGGGTGGTGATGATGCCATTCGTGTATTATCGGCCGATGGTTTGGAAGTGATCATCGACCTCACCGTGCTTTATCGCCTTGTGCCTTATGAGGCCCCGCGCATTTTAAAAGAAATTGGTTCCGATTATAAAAACACCATTGTGAGACCCATTACCCGCACAAAAATTCGTGATAATGCCGTTTACTATGATGCCGTTGCTCTGTATTCTACCAAGCGTGATGAGTTTCAAGAACGTATTTTTAAAGGCATAGAAAAAGATTTTAAAAGTCGCGGTTTGGTTTTAGAACAATTATTGGTTAGAAATATCACTTTACCACAGTCGGTAAAAATAACCATCGAATCAAAAATCAATGCTGAACAAGATGCTCAAAAAATGCAATTTGTTTTACAAAAAGAAAAACAAGAAGCTGAGCGTAAACGCGTGGAAGCCCAAGGTATAGCAGATTATCAGAAGATCATCAACACCGGCCTAAGCGATAAACAATTACAATACGAAATGATTAAGGCCAACCGCGACATTGCCACTTCGCCCAACACTAAAATAATTATTTTAGGAAACGGCAAAGGCATGCCTTTGATGTTGAATGATAAATAACTAGTAGAGTCTCAAAAAAAGTGTCTTCTGTTTTATTATGGCGCCCGAGCGGGCCTTCTCTGCAGCCTCGCTTGCCATTTGCAATATTTGTAGGCTTGCAGTGGCTTCCGCTGGTCGCCGCTTCAGCCAACAATTATTATGCAAATGTCTTCGCGCGGGCTTTAGTTCAGTCCCTGGCGCTTAAAGTATTTTAAACGAACATATAATTCATTTATTTTTGTTTTTTATAAAGTAAAAATGCAGCTAATTCAGATAAATAATTATTTTCAGACTATTGGATACTCAACTAACTAGTCTTGGTTTTTGTTATTTATGTTTTCAAATAAATACTTGCTCCTTAAGGGCAACCTGTTTGTAAAAAGAAAAATAAAACTGATCAAAGCTCCATAGGAGCGACCTGATTTTCCCGACACATGGTTTCTCAATCATGTCTAATTTTAAATTTTGTTTTTTTATTAAGCTTTTCTCTTCATGAGCAAAGTATTAGAGAATCGTTTGTAAAGCGGTTGTCTCGAAATCAAAGTTTAATTTGATGGTCGACTCAAAAATAAATTCCGAATTTAGCGCCAAGACCGAAGCGGCATCCCCTGAGGCAGAAAGGTTATGTTTTGTGCGTGTAAAGCTTTCGCATCAGGATGGGCCCTAAAGAAAATAATATTTAATTTTATATATTAAAATAAATATAAAATTGGATGAACTCAAATTAGACTAAGCGCCATGGGATGTGAAGGGTTTAGTTCTTTTTTGCCGCCTGTCTCTTCGGTGGCAAAAAAAACCGCAGCGCAGCGGAGCCCGGAGCAGCCCGGTCCCAATCAGGCTTCCCGAATTATCGAAAAGCCTGATTGGGAGGCGCCCAAAATATGAATTAAGCCAGAATAACCTTTAGCATACCCTCTGAATCACAAATCGATTTAAATAAATACAGAAATATTTAGACATCCCGATTTGTTAGACTAGGCTCTGTTAAACAAACCCAGATGGTAAAAACAAAAAGACCCGTTGAAAAATCAACAGGTCAATTCAGTACAGGGTTAAACAATTTTATTCGGTTAGAGTAAATGTAACAACATTCGTTTACAAAACATAATGTAAGTTATTGACAACTTATTAAATTACGCTGGTCCAAAACCGGCTTGCTAAGCGCCTTTTAGACTCTTTTTCATAAAACCGATCACTTCTTCATTCACATCTTCGGGCAACAACATCCTAAAATGACGCTTAAACTGCTGCATCTGATCCGGTACATGGCCAATTTTTTGAAAACATAAATTGTCTGGAAAGGACTGCTGGTAGGGGAATGCAACGTGTATGAAGGTTTTACCGAATTGTGTCATCGAGGCAATGCGTTTTCACCGTAAACAATTCCCAACATACGTTTAGTTTGGTAAAAAAGTAACAGGGGGCTAATTTTTTGTACTCAGCCATAAAGTGAAGGAAAAGTTTTTGGGTCTGTTCCGACTTGCCTTGCACAAAACTTAAGGCCTCTTTATCTTCTTTCATCCACTAAATTTAATTATTCCGGCTGATTATGTGCCTGCTCCTGTCAAGATTGCATCGCTCCATAAAAAAATAATCGCGTTTTTATGCGCATATTTGCACTAGCCATGGCCATTAATAAAGTTCACATAGACGAATTTTTAGAACTTGCCAAAACTATGCCCGTTGTGGATGTGCGGAGCCCTGGTGAATACCATCACGCTCACATTCCCGGCGCTTTTTCACTTCCCCTTTTTAGCAACGAAGAACGCAAAGTAGTTGGAACAGCCTACAAACAAGAAAGTCGCGAAAAGGCCATAAAAATTGGTCTGGACTATTTCGGAAAAAAAATGGTGACTGTAGTTGAAGAAGCCGAAGCCATTTTAAAACAAAGTAAAAACGATTCGCGGCACATTGGAGTACATTGCTGGCGCGGTGGCATGCGCAGTGCGGCCATTGCCTGGTTGCTCGATTTGTATGGCTTTAAAGTTTATTTGTTGGTGGGTGGTTACAAAGTATACCGCCATTGGGTACTCGAACAGTATGAAAAAAATTACGTCCTCCATGTGGTAGGTGGTTATACCGGCGGCAATAAAACAGGCATCATTCACGAATTAAAAAAACTCGGTGAACCGGTCATTGATTTGGAAGGTTTGGCCAAACACATGGGTTCGGCTTTTGGAAATTTAGATTTGATTGAACAACCCAGTCAGGAATTTTTTGAAAACCTGCTCGCCACCGAATTAGCGGCACTTTCGGGCGAAGATGGAAAAACAGCCATTTGGCTCGAAGGAGAAAGTCAGCGTATTGGTATGGTTAACCTTCCCTTTAGTTTTTATAAAAATATGAGGCGTGAAGCTATTTTTTTTATGGACATTCCATTTGAAAAAAGATTGGAACACATCATAAAAATTTATGGCAAATTTGATAAGGATAAATTTATTTCGGCCATCATCCGCATCAAAAAAAAGCTAGGTGGATTGGAAACTAAAAACGCAGTGAATGCCCTTCTGGAAGACGATATACAAGGTTGTTTTCGAATTTTACTTCATTATTACGATAAATTGTATTTAAAAAGCACCAGCACTGCAAAGGAAGAAGAGGGCAAGGTAACTTATGTTATTAGCGAAACCACCGATGCAAAACTTAACACTCAACTAGTATTAAATCATGTCAGAAACGGAAACTACTAAAATTGCCCTTACCCAATACTCGCACGCGGCAGGTTGTGGCTGTAAAATAGCCCCACAGGTGCTGGAAGAAATTTTAAAAAGCAGTACAGTGGAAGTTGAAAATAAAAAGTTAATGGTCGGTAATAAAAGTAATGACGATGCTGCGGTTTACGATCTCGGTAACGGCACGGCTTTAATTTCAACTACCGATTTTTTTATGCCCATATTGGATGATGCCTTTGATTTTGGAAGAGTGGCCGCAGCCAATGCCATTAGCGATGTGTACGCCATGGGTGGCACACCTACTTTGGCACTCGCTATTTTAGGTTGGCCGGTAAATAAATTGCCAACAGCATTGGCACAACAGGTACTTGAAGGCGCGCGCAGCATTTGCCGTGAGGCCGGCATTCCATTAGCCGGTGGGCATAGCATCGATAGTTTGGAGCCCATGTTTGGTTTATCGGTTAACGGCTTAATTAATTTACCGCATTTAAAACAAAACAATACTGCTAAAGTTGGTGATGTTTTATTTCTGACTAAAAACATTGGTACCGGTATTTTAGCCACTGCGCAAAAAAGAAAATTACTGAAGGATGAAGATCAAATGGTTTTAGTAAAACAGCTAACTACCCTTAATTCTTTTGGCGAAAAAGCCGGTAAACTGGCCGGTGTAAGTGCAATGACCGATGTAACCGGTTTTGGTTTATTGGGACATTTGGTTGAAATGGCTGAAGGTAGCGGTCTTTCGGCTGAACTGAGTTATGAAGCTGTTCCTAAATTTGAATCCCTACCTAATTACTTAAGTCAAAACTCGGTTCCCGATTCTACATTCAGAAACTGGAATGCGTATTCTACTAAAGTAGAATTTTTAGAAGGCGTTAATGTGGCCGAAGCTTTTTCAGTTTTACCCGATCCACAAACCAATGGTGGCTTACTCATTGCCGTAAGGCCGGAGGCTGCAGAAGAGCTTGTGAAGCTTTTAAAATCAGCCGGATTAGACAAGTTCACGAGACCAATAGGCAAAATGGTCGAAAAAACCACCAAAGTCATTTTGGTAGGAAAATAATAATTTTATCTTTGTGTTATGACAATTGCGGTATACGCCAGATCAACCCGGGATAATCATTCGGCTTACATTGAGCAAATGAATACCTACCTGAAAAGTGAGGGGGTTGAATTGATCATACATTCTACTTTTTACAACTACTTAAAAAACACTCATAATTTTAAAGTAGAATTGCCCACCTATTCTACTTCTGAAGAACTCATTGCCAAGGCTTATTATGTGATTTGTTTAGGTGGTGATGGCACTATGCTCGAAACCGTAAGTTTGGTTAGAAAATCGGGTATACCCATGTTGGGCGTGAACACCGGAAGATTGGGTTTTTTATCACCGGTAAATAAAGACGATCTGCTTGAGGCTTTGAAATTATTATTAAAAGAAAAATTTACCCTCGATAAACGGGTGCTTATTGAAATGAGCGGTTGCAACAATTGTTTTAATGAAGTGAATTACGCGCTCAACGAATTTTCCATTCATAAAAAAGACAGTAGTTCGATGATCAACATTGATACCTTTGTGGATGGTATTTTTTTGAACTCCTATTTTGCAGACGGACTAATTGTGAGTACACCAACGGGTTCCACGGCATATTCCTTGAGTTGCGGCGGACCCATCATGATGCCTGATTCAGATAATTTTATCATCACCCCAATTGCGCCGCATAATTTAGCGGTTCGTCCCATTGTAATTTCTAACAACAGAGAAGTACGTTTTAATGTGAGCGGTCGCGCCGATGAGTTTAATGTCAGTCTCGATTCGCGTAGTAAAAAAGTAGCTATTGGTTCGGAAATCACCATTAAAAAAGCCGACTTCCGTTTAAACTTCATTAAACTCGAAGGCCAACATTTTTTCAACACGCTGCGCAATAAAATGATGTGGGGATTGGACAAACGTCACTAAACTAAAGCCCTTTACCAGTATTCAAACAAATGCAACCAGCTATACATCTTTGGTTAAGGCCAGCATTTATTTTCTTATTTTTATATAATTATCTTATACTATGAAAGTTGCACGCCTTTTTACGCTTGTCTTATTTTTCTTTGCCTTACAACTTTCATCCCAAAGTAATAGTGCTAACCAATGGGTAGTGCCAAACGAATCGATGATCCCTAAAACTGGTGTGCGCCAGATTATTCCTCAAAAATACCGTTTAGTGGAATTAAATAATCAGAATTTTAAGGCCATTTTATTTTCAGCACCATCAGATAAAAGAACAAAAATTGAACAAAGTAATTGCATCATTTCCTTACCTCTACCCGATGGCAGCTTCCAAGCGTATAAGGTTATTGAGTCGTATGTGATGTGTGAAGCATTAGCCGCGGGTTTTCCAAACATTAAAACCTTTAGTGTAAAAGGCATCGACGATCCTTTTGCTTATGGAAAACTCGATTGGAATGAATTTGGTTTTCATGCCATGATTGCTTCTCCGCAAGGTGACTATTTTATTGATCCCTATAGCACCGAAAATACCCGCGATTATATTTCATATTATACAGCAGGCTTTATAAAAACAGCCGAAGACCGTGTGCCTGAAAACGCAGCATTTGAAACCATTCAAACTCAGCATAAAGGAGCTATTTTAAGTAAAAAAAATGCGCAGGCCGCAACCATTTGTGTGGGCGCACAGTTACGAACCTACCGATTAGCCGTAGCCTGCACCGGGGAGTATGCCGTGGCAGCAACTGCTTCAGCCACACCCACAAAAGCACAAACCCTTAGTAAAATTGTAACCACCATTAACCGTGTAGATGGTGTGTATCAAAAAGAATTGGCCATTCATTTACTTTTAGTGGCTACCGAAACCAATGTTATTTTCGCGAATGCTGTTACCGATCCATTTGGTGCGGGTGTGGATGCCAATGGTGTTGCACTGCTAAACCGCAGTCAACCGGTTATTGACAGTTTAATTGGAAACAACAACTACGATGTGGGACATACCTTTAGTACCGGTGGTGGTGGCATTGCCAATGTTGGTTGCGTGTGCATTGCGGGCGATAAGGCGCATGGCATCACAGGAAGTAAATCACCGGTAGGTGATCCTTATGATATTGATTATGTAGCACACGAAATGGGACATCAGTTTGGAGGCAATCATACGTTTAATGCCAATACCGATAATTGTGGTGGCGGTAATCGTTACGCACCCATTGCGGTTGAACCGGGCTCAGGGGTCACCATTATGGCCTATGCCGGTATTTGCGGCATCAATAATTTAGCTAATAACAGCATTCCCTATTTTCACACCATGAGTTACGATGAAATTGTTTATTTTACACAAAGTGGTGCAGGTAATAACTGTCCGCTTGTTGCCGCATCCGGAAATCAGGCTCCTGTAGTAAATGGCGCAGGTAATTATATCATTCCAAAATCAACACCCTTTGCTTTAACCGGTTCTGCTGTTGATCCCGATGGTGATCCACTGGTATATTCTTGGGAAGAAGTGGATGCCGGCAACGGAGCCGGTGATAATTGGAATAGCGGACAAAGACCCTATTTTAGAAGTTATGCGCCGGTTGCAACCGCCACCCGATTATTTCCAAATGCACAGGTGGCTAATTCAGGAACATTTACGACCACCATGGGCGAATATTTACCCACTAGTGCTCAAACATTAAATTTCAGATTAACCGCCCGTGATAATAAAATTGGGGGTGGCGGTGTGTGTTATGCTGCGAGTAGCATTACGGTTGCAAACGCCGGGCCCTTTCGTGTGGCCTATCCCAACGACCTTGGCATAGCTTGGGGAACGGGTACCCAACGCAGCATTTTATGGGATGTGAATAATACCAATTTGCCCCCGGTGGGTTGCGATTCCATACAAATATTACTCTCTACCAATAATGGCAATACTTATTCGGTACTTGTAAATTCGTCTCCCAATTATGGGTCGCAGCTAATAACCGTGCCAACAGTCACCACAATCATAACAACCTGTCGCATTAAAATTGTTGGACGTGGGGGAGTGTTTTACGATGTGAGTGATAATAGATTTACCATTACCACCGATGTGACGGTAGGCATGAATCATGTTTCAGCTAACAATGCCTTAGTGCTGGAAGCCTGGCCAAATCCGGCCGAAGAGCAAGTGACCATTGCGGCTAATCACCTCGATCCGGAGTCTGTAACAAAATTAAGTGTTTCAAATCTCATCGGAGAAACTGTTTTTTTTACCACTTTTACTAAATGTTCTGATTTGAAGGAAACGATTAATCTGAATGAATTTCCAAAAGGCATCTACTTTTTAAAAATCCAAAATGGCAGCAACGAATCGGTTTTAAAAGTAGTGAAGCCATAAATCACGGCAACTACTTTCCCGTTTTTTATCCTTTGTCGTAGTTATAGCTTATTATGTTGTGTCACGTTTTTTATGGCGCCCAATCGGGCTTTCCTACTATTTCTTGCATGGTGGTAACGACAATGGATCAAAAATCAAAAGGAGTCTTTACTTGCCATGGTAAACCAATAGCATCATCATTACTTGTTCATAATGGCCTTCCAAAACTACACCTGCTTCAACACATTATCAAACGATTCCTCTGTACTGTGCATCACATGCATTTCCCAGCCTTGCGGATACGGTGCTTCCAAGAGAGATCCTTTTAATAAATACGGATACATTTCGGCATAGGTTTGAATTTGATTGGCACTTACCCTACGATAAATATGAGAGCGATGTAAATAATCGGGATGTTTAATGCCGGCAGCAGACATTAATTCAACACAAGCTTTTACCGTTTCATGGTGGTAATTAAATACCCGCACACGTTTGTTGGCAACATCTAAGCCTTTAAACAATTCCGGATTTTGAGTGGCTACACCGGTTGGACAGGTGTTGGTATTACATTCCAAAGCCTGAATACAGCCAACGGCCAGCAACATGGCGCGTGCCCCGTTACACATATCGGCACCCAATGAAAAATTCTTCACCAAATCAAAACCGGTATGCACTTTTCCGGAAGCAATAATTTTAATGTGTTTTTTTATTCCGAAACCATGAAGAGCATCATATACAAAAGCTAAACCTTCTCGCAAGGGCATGCCTACCGAATTACTGAATTCAATAGGAGCTGCACCTGTACCACCTTCTCCACCATCAACGGTAATAAAATCGGGCATGATGCCGGTTTTAACCATAGCTTTGCAAATGGCAATGAACTGACTTTTTTGTCCGATACATAATTTAAAACCAATTGGTTTAGCACCACTCAGCGCGCGTAATTTTTTTATCAAATCGAGTAATTGCAGTGGTGTACTAAATGCTTTGTGGTAAGAAGGTGATAAAACATCTTTGCCTTTTTCAACCAAACGTATTTTTGCAATCTCATCTGTAACTTTAGCAGCCGGCAAAATACCGCCATGTCCGGGTTTTGCGCCTTGCGACAATTTAATTTCAATCATTTTTACATTGGGCAATACGGCACGTTCGGCAAAAGCATCAAAATTAAACGTACCATCTTGATGACGGCAACCAAAATAACCGGTACCTATTTGCCAGATAATATCACCTTCGGGTTTTAAATGGTAAGGACTTAAACCACCCTCACCGGTATTGTGAGCAAAGCCGCCCAGCTTGGCGCCACCATTTAAAGCCATAATGGCATTCTGACTCAATGATCCAAAACTCATGGCTGAGATATTAAAAATACTGGCCGAATAAGGTTGTTTGCAATCCGGTCCGCCAACTAATACCCGTGGATCATGCTCACCATGTTCCAATGGCAATGGATTGATGGAATGGTTTAACCATTCGTATCCGGTTTCGTACACATTTAATTGTGTTCCGAATGGCGTGCTATCGGTCACTTTTTTAGCGCGCTGATAAATCACATTTCTACTTAAACGATTATACGGCGCCCCATCGGTATCGGATTCTACAAAATACTGGTATACTTTCGGACGCATCCACTCGGCCCACCAACGCATACGACCAAGCACCGGAAAATTACGTTTTAAGGTTTGTTTGGTTTGCACCATGTCTTGGATACCCAAAGCAATGATAGGAATTACAATGGCATAGAGCCACCAGAGGTAATCCCATACAAAACCCAGTAATCCAACGGCAATAAAGAAAAAAATAGATAAGTAGATAAACGTCTTTTTCATTTTTACAATTTTAAATTAAATCAATTTATAATGGACCAAAAGCGTAATCGGAGATTAAGAAAAATTGTATTTCGAAAAACACCCTCCTTCTTAGAGTAAAAATAACAAAATCAATCAGATGAACAAAAAAAATTGAATGTTCGGAATTTAATTTGTGAGGGTGATTATAAAAAGAATCGATTAACTAAGTGCTTTCTTTAATTCCCCCAAAACCTCTAAGGGCTCTGCGCTTGCGTCTATCCAATGAATTCGGACGCCTTCTTTCTCCATCTTTCTGAACCAGGTCATCTGCCGTTTTGAAAACTGAACAATGGCTAAATGTAATTGCGTGATGAGTTCTTCACGACTGATTTTATTCTGAAGAAACCATGAGAGGAATTTGTATTCTAAACCAAATAATTGTAGACGCTCATGGCTTATGCCGTTTTTTAAAAGACTTTCGGCCTCTTCAATCATCCCTTCATCTAATCGTGTAATTAAGCGTTGGTATATATTTTTGCTGCGTTCTTCTTTTTCGGTTTTGATGCCAAGGTAAAAAGGCTTGTAGGGAAGTGTTTGTGTTTTTATAAAATCAGGGTTGGCTTTTCTGAATGTAGCAATCTCAATGCCACGTATTAGGCGTTTCATTGAATTCTGATCAACTTGAGCAATCAGCTCTGAAGGAAATGTCAACAAACGTGCAACTAATTCAGGTTTTGATACGTGTTCAAGTGCTGCTCGTAATTCAAAATCTTCTTTAATTTGTGTGAATGAAAAATCTTTGTGAAGGGCATCGAGATACAAACCACTGCCACCACAAATAATGGGCCATTTGTTTTTTGAGCTGATCTCATCAAACGAATTTTTTAAGACCTCCACAAACTGATGCAGATAAAATTGTTCGGAAGGTTCAACGATATTTATAGCATGGTAAGGGATTATTTTTCCTTCAACAGTATATTCTCCCAGATCTTTTCCGGTACCAATGTCAAGCTGTTTATAAACCTGTCTCGAGTCCGCCGAAATAATTTCCCCATCCAGCTGTGCCGCCAAATAGCTTGCCAGTCGGGTTTTACCGCTTGCTGTTGGACCCAATACCACTATACAATTATATGCGTTCAAGGTGTAAAAACTAATTTAATATTTCCGGCATTGTGCGACAAATAAAATTTGTCATGATCAAAACTATCTTTATTAAGGCAGACTGTTCTTTCCTTTGAAACTTTATCCACCAGAAAATAATGGGGTTCTGATTCGCTGTGTTTTTTGAATCCTGCACTCACAAAAGTTTTGCCATCCGAGAGTTGTTTGTCGACATAGGTCATAATATCGCCGGCTTTTTTCTCTCGGCAGAAATTAAGTACAAGCTTGGTGAGTCCACCTGCCACGGTGATGCCATCCTTGCAACAAAAGCGTATGAGTTCATACGAGCGTTGATCTTCTCGCAAGCGATTCATTTTTCTGCCTTTTGAAAAAGAAGCCAGTGCTACAATTTCATCCTTATAAACTAAAGCACAATTAAAAGCACTTTTAGTGGCATTCATAATATGATAGGCGTTTAAAAAATCTTGTGCGGTTTTCGCATCACATTTTTTCCAGCTGCAGTTTCGCGCAAAAATAATTTTATTGCCTTTCAATTTTGAGCGGATAAGAGCTGCCATTTTAGTTGGCGCACTTAATAGCTGATCTTCGTGAAGCACCGTGTATTCAATATTTTCAGGTATTCTGTATGTTTCTCCGCTTAATACAAAATTCAGATTTTTATCTTCCTTCGAAAAACAAAAATGATCTCCTGCTTTCTTTAACGCAATACCATCTGCGTTTAGCAAAGCTAAGCAGGCTTGAAGGGCATATGGAATTTTTTCTTTCAATTTAAGTTTATACCATCAATAAAAAATCCACCGCTTAAAAAAAAACGGTGGATCCTTTCAAGCATTTATAAATTAAGCATTAACCGGTTGCATGGCTTTTTTTACGCAAGCCGAAATTTTATTGGCCATTGCTGTCATGTATTCTTCGGTCCATGCGCATTTCACACCAAACGAAATTAAACGTCCTATTACTTCCTGTGTTTTAGGAAGATCAAGTTTATTATAATCCTGTGGTGCGCCTAAAACCTCAACGGCTAATTTAGAGGCGGTTTTTAATCCTTTAATATGATCCCATTGATTAATGAAATGGTACATGTTTTTGAACCAGTAGTCAAATCCCGCAATACCGGCGGCATTAAACTCATCCACCACACGTTGTGCGATTTCGGTATTAGGTAACATGATATTTAAAAAGGTAGCCGAGTCGCCGCTTTCATCCCCTAATTTTGCAAAACTAATGCCCTCGGTTTTAGCTAAGGCATCTTGCATAAATGTTTTGTGTTTACGGTTAATGTCGCGAATCGTAGGCACCTTGCGTGTTTGCGCCGCACCCACGGCAGCGTGTAATTCGCTGATACGGAAATTAAATCCAATGATGGGGTGATTTTCCATGCCGCGTTTATCACCAATGTGATCATGACCGTGGTCGCAGAAACTATCGGCCAGTTTGTAAGTGTCTTCGTCGTTGGTAACAAAAATACCACCTTCACCAGCAGTAGCAATTTTAAAAAAGTCGAATGAATAAGCCCCTGCTTTACCGAATAAACCGGTGTAGGTGCCTTTATAGGAGCTAGCGAAGGCTTGTCCAGCATCTTCCACCAATATTAATTTGTTTTTATTTACCACGGCCATGATTTCATCCATGTTGGCATTACCACCACACATATGAACCAAACAAACCGCTTTGGTTTTTGGGCTGATGGCTTTTTGAATGCCTTCAGCGCTTAAACACAGGGTTTCATCAATTTCGGCAAATACCGGTAAGGCCCCTAAAAACAAAATGGCTTCAATGGTGGCAATGTAGGTAAAAGGCGGACAGATGACCTCGTCGCCTGTTCCTATACCTGAAGCTGCCAAGGCTGCTAAAATAGCGGCAGAACCGTTAGAAACAGCCAGAGCGTGCTTGGCATTAGTTATTTTTTTGGCTTCCGCTTCAAAATCTTTTGCTTTCCAGAAATTATTGCGCAAGGCATCGTGGTTATAACGAAACATAATTCCGGTCGACAATACGTCTTCAATTTCTTTGCGCTCTTCAGCGCCAAATAATTCGGTTCCTGGCATGATGTAATTTTTTTTGTGAGGATAAAATTACGCTTTATTCAGGGTTTTATCAAAAATGCCTGAGGGTTTTAGAAATAATTAGCCTACGATGCGAATGCGCACAGAGCCGAGGGCAAGCGCTTTAATTCTTAATCAGTTTTTCGGTATGCATTAAACCGTCCTTATTAAAAATCTGTACAAAATACAAACCTGCTTGTTGTGTGCTTAAATTAATTTCAATGTCGTTTTGATCCAAATCCTGACTTATGATTAGCACTGTTCGTCCCAGCATATCAGATACTCTGATCTCGCTCAGTACTTGATTGCCGGTATGTAAACTAGCTAAGCCGGTAGTTGGATTGGGATAAAGTTTAAAACTGCCATCATTTATTTTTACTTCATCAATGCTCACAAAGGTTTCCGTACCATAATATAAACTCCCTTTTTTTATGGCGCAGGTTTGACAATAATCGTATGTTTCGCCTGTTCCTAATTGCCATTTTTTTACTGCTATTTTACCTAATCCAACACCATACACTTCCGAAATATATTTACCTATTCCGCTTCCGGGAAGTGGCACGCGCAAATAGCCTGCAGGCAGGTATTCTAACCCGAGTGCCGTAGTTGCAGGGATAAATGAAAGATAAGAGCTTGTTAGGGTTGAACAACCTAAGCCTGCATATTTAAAAAAGGTGCCTTGGTTATCTTTACCGAATTTAACCAGATTATAGGAGCAAAACATGCCGCTGCACAAAACACTGCTGCCGGTATTGTATCGTGTACTCTCAATAATTTTCCCCGGATACATTTTGTTCTCAAAAAGTGCTGAAGAAAGATTGCCCGGTGTAATTACCGTTCCAAAGCCGGAACCGGAATTTGAGCTGGTTAGCGTTCCGGTTGTACTGGTTGAAGCCCATGATCCACTTATGCTATAAACGTAAGCATTGGCTACTGTAGTTTTGGATAAAACCGTAAAGTCACCCATTGTATAAATATATTGGGCGGTATGAAAGGTAGAATTGCTTGTTTCCTGATAACAAAATTTATCGCCTACATCATATCGGTAAAAATCCCAGGCATTGGGCACTTTTTCACCGTAAAGGCTGGTAGAATCATAGCTGGCGGCATATTCAATACCAACCAAGCGGTAATATTTATTTTTATTATACAAATTGGGGAATTGAAGAATGCCAAAATGTTTACTTAGGAGCAGTGTATCGTTGCTTCCTATTAAAATAAGTTTCAAGGAATCGCTTAAACCAAAACTAGTTTTTTGTGTTTTTGAAATACAGGTGGCGGTGACATTGTTTGCCGCATCAAAGAGCCAGCTTTGCGTAGGCTGACAGGCAGGTTTGATAAGTAGATTTGCTGTATCCAACAAGCCAACATGCCCATTGCTGTATTTGACGATTTTTCGTTGTAAAAACTGGGGCATATTGGGTATGACTACCGTTACCGTAGGATTAAGACTTACCGTAAGGGTTGGATAGGCGCCTGTGCACTCCAGGCCGATTCTGTTGAGGTAAAAGGTGGTGTCGCTGCCCGACACCTTGCTTGAATCGGCAAACAGCACCTGGGTGACCAGGTTGTTATTATTGTATTTGTAATTATAGCGGTATAAAGGATTAAACACCGTCCAGTTTTGGGAAATGCTACTCAGGCTTAGTAAGCACAGGCAAAAGGAACTAAATGGCTTAATTGTTTTCATACATTGGGTGTTTACTTAAAGGTAAGCATTTGCAAGCCCTAAAACTGAAGACTCTAGTATAAAGGCCTTGTTCGTTGACAAATGGCGTGGTTTTTAAGCTGCCAGGATTAGGCTTTTAGTTCGGGAAATAAGAAAAATTATTATCCGTTTCTAAAACCCCAAAATTAACCGAAACCAGTTTGTTGTTCTCAAAATAACAATCCAGTCCGGCCGAGTCGAAGCTCACCCGTTTTTCGCCCCAGTTATGGTGTTCTGAGTCGGTCATATCATAGCCATTTTGCTTCAAAAGGGCCACAATTTCCTTTTCTTTGAGAGAAAAGAGGCGGGTTTCGAAGAGCAGGGTTTCTTTATTATCAATTTCTACACTGCAAAAAGCCTGATTTTTGTTGGTGTCGAAAAATAAAGAGAAGCCATACTCCCAATAATGGTATACGAGGGAGTTGTTGTTGAGGATGTCGTCGGTAAGATTCTGGATCTCCTCCGGCTCACCAAAATGCAGTACAGCGGCGTCTTTACTGGCACCAAACAGTAAGTTACAGAAGGCTTTTAAAAGCAGTATGTCGGGTTTTTCGAACATGATTGGACGAAAATAAAAATTGTGGCATAGACCAGAAAATTTTTACCCAAAAATAATTATAAAAAATATTTTGTAAGTGAGTAAAAGTCTGCTATATTTGCAGCCCGAAATACAAGCATTGTTTTGTAATTCGGCCCGCACACGAAATGTCTCTGTAAAGGAGACGGTTCCTGCGAAAAAGTGATAATAAATCTTAAATGATTCCGTAGCTCAGCTGGTAGAGCATTACACTTTTAATGTAGGGGTCCTGGGTTCGAATCCCAGCGGGATCACGGGTAAAACAGCAGAGGCCTTGTAAACCAATAGTTTACGAGGCCTTTCGGTTTTATATCAACAATATATCAATAAAACTATTACGGCAATAAATAAAAAAGCCCCAGTTAGGGACTTAGTAATTTGTGAGGCAATGATGAGACTCACACTCTCCGTTTCCACCGGAGCCATAAGTGTTTCCGGGCCTTTTAGTCCTGCAAAGCATGGCATTTTGAAGCATTTTAACACATTTCCTTACTCCAATTCCTTACTCCAAAAGTCCACCTGATTAATCCTTCTCTTCCTCACCAGTTTCCGGGTCGGATTTTTTTATAAAATTCCCCTTATCATCAAATATTACATCAAACTCTTCTTTGCCCTTAGACATTTCTGCTTCATACATGACCTTCCCATTTGAATCAGTGATCTTGGCTGCTTCAGTCAATTTGTAACCTGCATACGTTTTCGCACAATAATCTGTTACCGCTTTTGGTAATTCGGAGGACTTAATTTCCTGTTCCAATTCTTTGAAGTTGCCATTGGCATCAAATACGGCAGAAGACTCTACTTTGCTCAGGTCAAATTCAGCTTCATAATCTGCTCCTTCTTTCTCCCATTTCTCAACCTTGGCTCCGGGATATTTTTTCGCAAAAGCGCTTTTTACACTTGCAGGAACATCTGCTTCGTTCATTTTTTGAGCGCTGGCGAGGCTAACATTTAGAAGCATTGCCATTAAAATTATTGTCGTTTTCATTGTATTTTGGTTTTAGTTTATATTCAAAGTAACGACTCAAATCTTAAGCAATTCTTTAGTAAGAAGTCAAAACTTATAGTTATACCCAATTCTAATGACTTGAGTCTCATAATAATCAGTACTAATGTACATGAATCCCATGCCTTGTATTGACTTTTTAACTTGCATCGTATTTAGCAAATCTGTAGCATTCACAAATACTTCACCTTTTCCTTTTTGAATTTGTTTTTTCATTCCAAAATCCAATGAAAAGCGTGCTCCAATTTTACCTTGCGGAATCAAATCGGGAGCAAGATAAATGGCCGTAAGTTGTAGATCGGTATTCTTTTTCAAGTGAACTAAAACATTCAGTTTTGAATTCCAAGACACAAGTGATTGCCTTTCTGCTGAAAATGTGTTTGGAGCAGGATATTCATTGTAAACAGAAAATGCTTCTATAATATTTTGATAACCAGTAAAATTCATATTCACAGTCAACAATTTCTTAAAATCTTGTGAATACAACAATTCAAGTCCTGTATTATAACTTCTGCCAGCGTTTTGCATGATGGAGTAGATGAGTTTACTTCCCGGCACCACACTTGCAATACGGGTAATCGTATTGTCAGCAATTTTATGAAAAGCTGCTGAGTAAAAATATCCGGTCTTCCAATTACCCTTATATCCCAATTCAAATAAGTTGGTGAATTGCGGACGCAATGTTGGATTACCAACCTTTATAATTTCCGCATCATCATATTTTGGAAAAATACGAATATCGACTTCATTTGGTCTATCAACACGTCGATTATAGAAGAGTGAAAGTTTGTTGTTGTCATTGACTTTATAAGCAAACCGAACATTCGGGAATGGTTGGGTATAATTATATCCATTGCTTTTGTATGTTGGATGATTGGGATTCACTAAATAGTCCACTTGCACGTATTCAAGCCGAAGTCCAGCTTCTAGTTCATATTTTTTATTTTCAAGAATATAGTTTCCATACAATGCCGGTATCGTTTCTTTATAAGTTGCCCAACCCCCGGCTGCTGAATCTAGCGGAGAATTGAGTCCCGGAAAGAAAAGCATATTTGTTGGTATGTTTCGGTATCTAAATTTTGCTCCTGTTTCGAGTCTGCCAAATTTCAAAGGCTTAATATAATCCAAGCTAAAATCTGCAACATGTTCATCAGAAATTAATTTAAAAGCATCCTCACCTGTAAATGTTGGCAATACATTGGTAAAGTAATATTTCTCATCCTCCCTATGAAATGTGTAGTTGAAACCTACGTTTAATGTATGACCTACTTGTTTGAATTTGTGCAAATAAGAAGAGGAAGCAGTCGCTGTAGTTTTTAGTTCATCTTCTAAAAATTGCCATAAACGATACCGATCCGTCAAGTCGGAATTGAAAAAAGCCTGTTCACCATGATCTAATATGCGTTCTGAACTAAATAAACCTGACACAGTAAATTGGTTGTATTCATTCACATTATAGTCAAATCCAACTCTTCCTGTCGCAACAGTTGTATTTCTGTTTCTTCTTGTTTGCTGTCGAATCACATCACCATCATCGTAATAACGATCAACAAATTCATTTTTATTCAATGTATTGTTTAAGAGATAATCTCCTTGTAAGAATAAATTAATTCTCTTCTTTTTATAATTTAGTGAAAGAGAAGGATTGATTTTGGGTGTAAATTGATATTGTGGAGTAATTGTCGGCAGATTTTCTTTCTTAACCCATAAGGCTCCTAAACCGACTGCTAAACCAGCCTTGCCGTTAAATCCTTCCTGTTTGTTCTTTTTGTAAACAATATTAATAATGCCTGCATTGCCATTTGCATCGTATTTTGCAGAGGGATTATTTATGATCTCAATCTTTTCTATTGCTGATGCAGGGATATTATCCAAGCTTGCTTGATTGCCAAAACCAGTAAGTGCTGTTTGTTTTCCGTCTATTAATACGACAACTTTGTCGCTTCCTCTTATCTGAACTTTGCCTTCCTGAACTGTTACGCCGGGCAAATTTTGTACAGCTTGTAAAACGGTACCACCATTTTGGGTGAGGTTATTTTCAAGGGTATATGATTTTTTATCCATCTTACCAGTAACTTCATCTTGTTTGGCAGTAACTTCAACTGCATCTAATACTTTAGCATCTTCCGATAATTCAATTGTGCCTGCGTCCAAAAAGGAATTTAAGTTACCTACAAAAAGTGACTGTCTGCGTGTTGAGTATCCAATAAATGAGACTTCAATGTAATATCTCCCCTGTTTAATGCTGCTCAAAGTAAACCTACCGTCTTCGTTTGTAATAGTCCCTACAATTAAAGCGCTGTCCTTTTCTGATCTAATGGTAACACTAACATAAGGCAGGGGATTGGTAGTGCTTTTTTCCTTTACAACTCCAGATACTGAAGCGTTTTGAGCAGTGGAATGAAAACCAATAAAAACGAAAATTAAAAAATGTCCAAAAACTTTTGACCGAAAAGAGAAATTCACTATTGCTTTCATAAAACAAAACTACCGCACAATTCTAAAGTAAATCTTTAGCTAAAAAACACCTCGAAGCGGTGAAGTGAGTCAGCGAAACTGTAATGTACTTTAAATCCATAAAATTTAGCAATCCCGTTAACGATTGAGAGCCCAAGTCCCAATGATTCTTTTGAAGCATCATTCTTTTTAAATCGAATGAACATCTCTTCCTTTGGAATGTTAAGTGGTTCTCCTGTATTGGATATTTCTAATTGATTATCTTTTATGGCTATTACTATTTTCCCTTCTCCCTTATTGTGTCTGATTGCATTTTGTAAAAGATTCGTAAAAAGAATTTCTGCTAAAGCCGGGTTCATCTTAACCAAAATATCCTCACTCGACTCTATGTCCAGACTAATGCTCTTCGATTGAATTACTTCAGCAAAATTGTCGGTTACTCGTGAAACTAATGCTTTAATGCTAACTGTTTCACTATCTACGAATTGATTATTTTCAATTTTAGAAAGCAAAATCAAAGCCTTATTTAAGGAGGACAATTTTTTGACTGTGTTCTCAATAGTTTGAAGCTGGTTCATTTCTTCCTCCTTCAGATGCGGAGACTGCATTAATAAGCTGAGATTAGCTTTAATCACCGCTAAAGGCGTTTGCATCTCATGTGAAGCATTCTCTGTAAACTCTTTTTGTTGGATGTAATCTAAATAAATTTTATCCGTCATTTTACTGAGCGCTTCATTCAGTTGATTGAACTCAATTGTGTTCTCAGAACTAAAGTGACGCTGTTCATGGCTCTTTATATCATATTTTTTAAGTTTAGATAGTGTAATATAAAATGGTTTCCAAAGTGTTTTAGAGAGCAACCAGTTCACAATAACAAAGGAAAGAATCAGGAATCCAAGAACCATTGTAAAAGTGGCTAAAATACTCTCCAATAATTCTTCTTCCTCCATAGTAGTTTTGAGAAGAGTTATTTGAAAGGTGCGCCCGTTAAAGGAGTAATAACTTCGAAGAATTCGTGCACTGATGTTTTCACCTTCCTCTACATTGAAAACTAGTGTATCTGTATACCCTGATTTTAATTTAGAACCGGAAGAGAGTTTAATTGTAGAAAGACTGTCAATAGTTAAATATATAGGGTTTAATGCGTTTAAAGATCGGATTAACTTTTCAGCATGTGTCTTTTCACTTGCTAGGGTTTCATCCGTGCCATCTCTAAGTTCGCTCTTAATTAAGAAGTATGATAGTAGTCCGGCAATGACCAATAAAGGAAGGCTTACAAGCAAGTAATAAATAAGTGTTTTACTAATTAATTTCATCAGTTAACTTTAAAATTATATCCTATACCATAAATTGTTTGTACATAGTCAGCGCAACCTTTTTCCATTAGTTTTTTTCTGAGATTTCTCAAATGCACATAAATAAAATCATGACTATCCATTTGGTCGGAATCATCTCCCCACAGATGTTCTGCAATCGTGTTTTTAGAAACCACTCTATTTTTGTTTGAAATAAAAAACAAAAGGAGGTCATATTCTTTTGCAGTCAAATTGACTGATTCTCCATTAACCTTAACCAGCCTTTGCTCCGAACTTATTTCAATTTCATTTACAATAATGGATTTGTTACCATCGAAATTTCTTCTTCTGATTAGTGCTTTGATGCGTGAATTAAGCTCTGCCAAATCAAATGGTTTTGCCAAATAATCGTCTGCACCCAAATCAAGTCCCTTAATTTTATCGGTTGAGGAATTCTTGGCTGAAATTATAATAATCCCTGCTTTAGAGCCCTTATCTTTCAATTGCTTTACAATATCCAGTCCACTTCCTTTTGGAAGTGTTATGTCAACTAAAATGCAGTCGTAATCATAAACTCCTGCCTTTTCAGATGCCTTGTTAAAATCAGCAGCAGATTCAACAACATACCCTTCCTGATGGAGGTAGTGTTTAATTGTTTTTCTCAACTCCGCTTCGTCTTCTATTAAGAGAATTTTCATTGCTTAAATATACGCTTCGAAATCTTAAGAGAATCTAAAGTCCGATCATAACCGAGAACATTCACTTATTAAAAAGGTGGATTTACCATATCGCAGTATGATGTTTTTAAATCACGACCTCATTCGCGAAACTGTAGAACCCTTCATCGGTGAAGATAATATGATCAATCATTTCTATCGCCAATATCCTACCGGCTTCTCGTATTTTATTCGTCAACTTTTTATCGACCTCACTGGGCTCTAAGTTACCACTGGGGTGGGTATGAGCAATAATTATTATTCCAGCAGCTTGGTGAACTGCCATCCTGTAAATCTCGCGTGGCTCTGCCGCTGTAAAAGTCAAGGATCCTACAGAAATTAAATCGATGTACCTAATAGTAATTCTCCTCGTTAAGCCTATAACGTAAAAATGTTCTTTATCTCTATCAAATCCTTTTACTTTAGAATGCACTTCTTTAAGAATTTCATATACCTTTTCGGCTGAATTTAATTTAGTAGTACCAAATTGTTTGTGGTCAATAATCATAAGGGCGAATATATCTTCCTACGTCGAGTGGAAAATCGAGCCCCTTTACTCTTTTCAATAAAATGGCTTCGACACGATGACCCTGTAAGGCTTCCACGGGCATTGTCAAGCGTTAATGGAAGTAGGTATATTAGCTAAAGCCCTGCCAATAAAGGTCTACGGGCGATAACCAATATATAAATTCATGAAAACAATCGACAATCAATCAATGGTTATGGCTTTTATCGCCAAGAACCCAGAATCAAACGTGGACACTATCGCGACGGGTACCGCTATCTTTAAATTAAACGTGTACAAGGTTTTGAAAACTCTTGTGGAAACAAAACAATTAAGTATTGTTGACCAGTCAAACCCTCCTCGGTACATTCTGGTGAATAGAACTGTAAAAGCCAAGCAAGACCCCATTTTGAGCAAAAAAACATCCGAGGAAAAAAAGGGAGAGACTCAAGACGTATTTCCTAAGAACAAAACTACCGGCCGGGACACCAGTAAGCTAAAGTTCATGGGGAAGGAATATGCAAAGGGACAACTGGTGTTAGCGGTGGTTAAACACCATTGTGAAACTCACAAGACTACTTTAGCAAAATTAAAGGAAATATTCGCGGACGAATCTCTCCAACCCAGATACGGAATGATTCAACTTTTAAATACAGCCAAGAAATTAAGTGAGGGGCGCGACCGTTTTTTTCTAAAACCGGAACAACTTATAAAGATCGGGGAAGCAAAGGTGGCTGTATGCAATCAGTGGGGTTCAAACAACATTGGTGGCTTTCTAAAAGTGGCCAAAAAACTTGGTTATACAATCAAGTAAAAAACAAATTGAGATTTGTTTTTGAAAGGAGTAACTATTAGTTGCTCCTTTCTTTTTTTCCAATGTATTTTGCTTCAAACCATTCTTTATAATCCGCCCACTCTAATCCTATCGCAGCCATAGTTGTTGCTACCATAAAGCATTTGTAGTCGGTTTCTATAAGTGCCTTACAGGTTGTGCTCAGAAAAAGCAAGTTTTTCTGATCATAATCTATCGGTGTTACTTTTTCCCCAGAAGATTCATTCTCACTAAGGTAATCGTCTAATTCTTGTATGTGTTCCATTATTGTATGTTTACTTTATATACCCAACAATAGAACGCAGTAATACTCCTTTTTAATCGCCGAAAGAAGACATTTTGAAAGTATCTCACAGAATGATATGTTATTAAATATAATCCCTTATATTTAAAGCTGTTTAATTAGAGTCGTGAATCGAATAAAAGAAGTGTTAGCGGAAAAAGATGTAACTCAAACTTGGCTTGCTGAAAAACTAGGTAAGAGTTTTAACATGGTTAACTCTTATGCTCAAAATCGCCGACAACCGAGTATTGAGCTGCTTTTTAAGATTGCGAGGATATTGAAGGTGAACCCTAAAGACTTATTAGAGGCATAAACAAAAGGTATGGCGTTTAACGAAAATACAAGAGTAAAAATACCCACGATTATACACCTGTGTAGGCTGGGTTATAGCTATTTGTCATTAAAAAATGCCAAGTGGGACGAATCCACCAATATTTTCACTGACATTTTTCAAGCAAGCGTAAAGCGCATAAATCCTGATCTGAACGAAGGCGATATTAAAAGATTGTACGATGAAGTCTCTCTTTGTCTAGAGAATGAGGATTTAGGAAAGTCTTTTTATGAAAAACTAACTGCAAGGTCAGGAATCCGATTAGTTGATTTTGAAAATTTCGACAACAATACGTTCCACGTTGTTACTGAGCTTCCATATAAAAAAGACGATGAAGAATTTCGCCCAGATATTATTTTATTGATAAACGGAATGCCTTTGGTATTCATTGAGGTTAAAAAACCTAACAATCAAGATGGAATTATAGCCGAACACAAACGCATTGAAACAAGAAGCCAAAACAAGAAGTTCAGAAAATTTGTAAACCTAACACAGGTTATGGTTTTCTCCAACAACATGGAGTACGATGATAGTTCGCCTCAACCAATTGAAGGTGCGTTTTACGCCACATCTTCATATCACAAGCCGTCCTTTAATTATTTTAGAGAAGAAGATCATTTTGATTTGAAATCAATTCTTGCCGATGTGTCTGATGAAACCGAAACACTCATTTTGAAGGACACTAATTTGGTAGGCATTAAAAATTCCCCTGAGTTTATCACGAATAAGGATACTAACACACCAACAAATCGGATTTGTACTTCTTTGTTTCAGCGTAAACGCTTATCATTTATCCTTCAGTACGCTTTGGCTTACGTTAAAGAAAACAGCGGATTACAAAAACACATCATGCGTTATCCGCAGATGTTTGCAACCAAAGCCATTGAGACTAAATTAGAAGCTGGAATTAGAAAAGGTATCATCTGGCACACGCAAGGTAGTGGAAAAACCGCACTGGCATATTACAACGTAAAATACCTGATTGACTACTTTAAAACAAAAAACACTGTTCCTAAGTTCTATTTCATTGTTGACCGTTTAGATTTATTAGTGCAAGCAGGCCGTGAATTTAAAAGTAGAGGCTTAGTGGTTCACGCGGTAAATTCAAGAGACGAGTTTTCAAAGGACATTAAATCGTTAAGTGTTATTCATAATAATTCAGGGAAAGCTGAAATCACAGTTGTTAATATTCAAAAATTTGAAGACGATCCGGATGTAATTAAGAATAATGATTATAATCTAAATGTTCAAAGAATTTATTTTTTAGACGAAGTTCACCGTAGCTACAATCCTAAAGGAAGCTTCCTTGCAAATCTCCAGGAATCTGATGTGAACTCAATAAAAATTGGATTGACTGGCACCCCGTTGTTGGGCACCGATTATAATTCAAAATCATTGTTCGGTGGTTACATACACAAATATTATTACAATTCATCAATAGCTGATGGTTATACCTTGCGTTTAATCCGCGAAGAAATTGAAACCAGTTACAAGTTAACGTTGAAGAAAGCGTTGGAGGAGATTGAAATACTAAAAGGTGATGCCGAAAAGAAAATTGTTTATGCGCACCCAAAGTTTGTAGAACCAATGTTAGATTATGTAGTTCAAGATTTTGAATCAGCGCGCATTACAATGAATGATAATTCAATTGGCGGCATGGTGGTTTGCGATTCGGCAGAACAGGCTAAAATGTTACACGAGATTTTTCAAACTAAATACGCTATTCAACAAGAAGAGCCTTTATTAATGGCTGCCGAGCCAAGAGGAAGTTTTGTGTCTAAACAAAAAGAAGAAAGTAAAGTTACAACAGCAGCAGTTGTTTTATATGATATTGGCACAAAGCAAGAGCGAAGAGACTTTGTTGAGGACTTTAAGGAAGGAAAAATAGATCTGCTTTTTGTTTACAACATGCTTTTAACCGGTTTTGATGCTCCGAGATTAAAGAAGTTGTACGTCGGACGTGTTATTAAGGCGCACAACCTGTTGCAAACCTTAACGCGTGTAAACAGAACCTATCACGATTTTAAATACGGTTATGTCGTAGATTTTGCTGACATACAGAGTGAATTTGATAAAACCAACAAAGCTTACTTTGATGAGTTGCAAGCAGAGTTAGGTGATGAAATGGTGCACTACTCCAACATCTTTAAAACAGAAGCCGAGATTAAGGAAGAGATAGCAGAGATAAAAGACGTGCTATTCCGTTTCAATACTGAGAATGCTGAAGTATTCTCACAACAAATTTCTCAGATAAAAGATCGTACCGAGATGTTGAAAATAACTAAGGTTTTAAATAACGCAAAGGCCTTGTACAATTTAATTCGCATGTCAGGCAATTATGAAATGCTTGATAAACTAGATTTTCATAAGCTTACAATATTGTCTCGTGAGGCTAATAATCATCTTTCACTCATCAATACAAAAGAAGCCTTAGAAAATAACGTTGATACCACAAACCTATTAAATATCGCTTTAGAAGATGTTCTATTTGCCTTTGTAAAGGTTGGTGAGGGTGAAATGATATTGGCGGACCAACTAAAAAACACACTACAAAAAACAAGAGAAGCATTGGGTGGCAACTTCGACCAACACGACCCAATGTTCATTTCTTTAAAGGAAGAGTTAGAACGTTTATTCAAAAAGAAGAACTTGAATGAAGTTTCCAAAGAAGAAATGGAACGCAATATTAAGGCACTTGAAAAGATTTATAATCAAGCAAAGGAGTTAGAGCGAAAAAATCAGTTATTGAAAGCAAAGTACGATAACGATGCGAAATATGCACGCCTCCATAAGCGATTAATGGAAAAAGATCCACTAACCGACAGTGAAAGCAAATTATTTGAAGCATTAAAGAGTTTGAAATCCGAAGTTGATTTACAAATTCTTCAAAATTCAAAAATGCTAGAAAATGAGGGCTTTGTAGAAAAGATGATGATACGCTTGGTGATTGATCAATTAAAAAATAAACATGAGTTGCCATTGGACGCCGAATCTTCAAGGCGTATAAATGGCATGATTGTTAAAGAATATATGAACGAGTTTTACGGGCGGGTAGCCTGATTATTTTATGACAACAACAATAACATTTGAAAAGCAAACTAAGGCACTTATTGATGATTTAAAGAGTGTTTGTGCCAATTACGGTTTAGGCAATGATGGCAACGAATTTAAGATTATAACCCAGGTGTTTCTTTACAAGTTCTTGAATGACAAATTTGTACATGAGGTAAAGCGATTGGATAAAAAAATTGCCAAAGCTGAAAACTGGGAAACTGTTTTAAAGAAATACAATAAAAATGATTATGAAATGTTAATGATGCAGTTGAGCGAGAGCACAGCGCACTTAAAACCCTACCAATTCATATCAAGTTTATTTGAACGCCAGAATGAAGCTAACTTTGCTAATGTATTTGATAATGCGTTGTTAGATATTGCAAAAGAAAATAGTGATATATTTTCTGTGGTTACTGATGGTGGTGAAAAAATTGTACTGTTCGAGAACATCAGCAAATATGTAACCGACAAACGAGATGAGTTTTGCAAAGCCATCATCAATAAGTTGATCGGCTTTAGTTTCGAGCATATATTCCATCAGAAGTTTGATTTTTATGCGACGATATTTGAATACCTGATAAAGGACTACAATACAAACAGTGGTGGTAAATATGCTGAGTATTTCACTCCGCACGCTGTCGCGAAAATTATGGCATCTTGTCTTGTTACCGGAAGCGTAAAAGACGTAACCTGTTACGATCCCTCAGCAGGCTCCGGCACCTTATTAATGAATTTGGCTCATGCCATTGGCGAAGATAAGTGTACAATCTACTCTCAAGATATTTCTCAAAAATCTTCCAACCTTTTGCGACTTAATTTAATTTTAAATGATTTGGTGCATTCAATACCGAACATTGTAAAAGGCAATACCATTTTAGATCCTCATCACAAGGAGGCAAATGGCAAATTAAAGAAATTCGATTTCATTGTTTCTAACCCCCCATTTAAATTAGATTTTAGTGATTATGTTGCCGATTTAGACACCAAAGAAAACCACGACCGCTTTTTTGCTGGGTTCCCTAATGTGCCAGCCAAGGATAAAGATAAAATGGCTATTTACCCTTTGTTTATTCAACACATTATGCATTCGCTTTCTACAAAAGGTAAAGCAGCAGTGGTTGTTCCAACTGGCTTTATTACAGCACAAAGTGGCATTGAAAAAAGAATTCGTGAAAAAATGGTGGAAAATAAAATGCTACGAGGTGTTATAAGTATGCCAAGTAATATATTCGCCACAACTGGTACAAATGTTTCTATACTATTTTTGGATAGTGCTAACAAAAAGGGGGACATTGTATTAATGGATGCATCTAAATTAGGTACCACGGTTAAGGAAGGCAAAAATCAAAAAACACTACTTTCGACTGAAGAGGAAAATCGCATCATTAATACTTTCAACAGGCACGAAGCGATTGATGATTTTTCGGTAGTGGTTTCTTATGAACAAATAGCAGAAAAAAATTACTCATTAAGTGCAGGCCAATATTTTGAAGTTAAGATTGAACATGTCGCAATCACACCAAGAGAATTTAGGAAGAAAGTGGATAATTATAAAAGTAATTTGGATAATTTATTTTCAGAAACTAAAAGATTAGAAAAAGAAATTCAAAAGCAATTGGGAGGGTTGAATTTATGAGTAAACTGAATGTTTTTATGTTTAGCGAGTTATATGAGATGAGCTCAGGAATTTCTTCAAAGCCAGAACAAGCTGGTCATGGTGCACCATTTGCTAGTTTTAGTACTATTTTCAACAACTATTTTCTGCCTGATACTCTACCGGACTTGATGGATACAACTGAACGTGAACAACATTCATATTCAATAAAAAAAGGCGATATATTTCTCACGAGAACAAGCGAAACGCTTGATGAATTAGGAATGAGTTGTGTTGCCATTAAAGATTATCCTAAGGCAACCTATAGTGGTTTTGTTAAAAGATTAAGACCAATTAAAGCGAATCTAACAGATGAGCGCTATATGGGTTTTTATTTGAGAAGTAAGTTTTTTCGAAAGACCATGACAAACAATGCTATCATGACTTTGCGTGCTAGCTTGAATGAAGAAATCTTCTCGTATTTAAAATTGTATTTACCCGAGTATAAGGAACAAAAGAAAAGCGGAGAGTTTTTATTTTTACTGAATTCTAAAATCGAATTAAATAATCAAATTAACTTGCAACTAGAGTCAATAACAAAATTACTTTACAATTATTGGTTTGTACAATTCGACTTCCCAAATAAGAACGGTAAGCCACACAAGACTAGTGGTGGCAAGATGGTTTGGAGTGAAGAATTGAAAAGAGAAGTACCTGTAGGTTGGGAAGTAAAGGAAATTAGTGAATTAGTTAGTGATATTAGAACTGGTTTGAATCCGAGGACTCATTTCAAGTTAGGCACTGGTACTAACTATTATATTACTATAAAAAACATTGAATATGGCAGAATTCATTTCGACAAAAGTTGTGATAGAATTGACAACAATGCTTTGGAGCGAATTCAAAAAAGGTCAAATTTAGAAAAAGGTGACATACTCTTCACAAGCATTGAGCCAGTTGGTTTAACTTACTTAGTGCACGAGGCCCCGAAAAACTGGAACATTAATGAGTCTGTTTTCAGTTTTAAACCTAATTACAACCTTCTTACAAGTGAATATCTCTTTATGTTACTATCAAGTAAGGGATTCAACGACCTGTGCCGAAACTCTTCAACAGGCAGCATACATAAAGGGATTAGAATTACTCCACTTAAGGCCTTTAAAGTTGTCTGCCCAGAAATGGAAATAATCACTGAATTTACGAAGATCATTTCGCCTCTTTTATCTAAAATTGACAATAACCAAAAGGAAAATCAAAAACTAGCAGAGTTGCGTGATTGGGTATTGCCAATGCTGATGAATGGGCAAGTTAAATTACCTTAGAATAAAATTGAAATTATGAAAGATGCACACAAAGAGCTTAAAAGAAAAAGAACCAAATACGTAATTGGACTAATTACTCAGTTTCAACTGAGTGGCGATGAACAAACATCATACAATTGTTTCGAAAATGTGATTATTGAACACGAGTACGGTGGGTTATCAGGTTTTCAAGACAGTTTGCCTGAGGATGAAAGAAAAATATTAAGCCAAAAGCAGCATGTATGGTTTATGTGCTTTGAATCATTCAACACTTTTAGTATTTTCTTGAAAAATCAAGGGTTAAGTTTTGAAAACGAATAGGCCAGCAATTGCCCTGAAAATAAGATAAAATGAACAAATATCTAGCTCAGTCACAGAACTGGTTACTACCAATACCAATGAATTGGCAGCTTAAGGTAAGTTAAAATTATACTCACAATGGAAACAGCATTAATCGCAGCAATATCCTCGCTACTCGGCGTAACAGTTGGGGGGCTGATTTCTTATTATTTACAAAAGCAAAAACTTGATCATGAGCTTACTCTAAAGCATCAGGACAATAAAACAGAAAACATGGCTGAGGCCACAGTAAAATACTATTTAAAAGAAGAGAAGTTCCATGAAAGGTCCTTTGAGCATTTAAGAACAAAACTCGGAGGCTTTGAAGAAGATGAATTGAGAAGAATCTTAGTTCGATCTGGTGCAGTTAGGTTTATTAGAAAAGCGGATCAAAAAGAGTTCTGGTGCTTAGTGGAGAGATTACATGAAAAATATGAGAAGGATAAGGAAAGCAAGATAGATTGATAAGACTCATAGTCACTACCGATGGGTTCCTACCAATGTGGATTAATTTCGAGTAAAGGCATAAATTAATTTGAGCAAGGATGAAAACGAAATATCAGATAGTAATTTTGGGCTTGACAAATCCATTCTTGACAAAAATCAAGGATACACTTAATTTACGTTTGTCTGAGTTAGGTGTTTCATTGGATTCGCTTATTCAAATAGACCAAGACAATTTTAAGAGTGTATACATTGGTAATGCACCAACAGTTGGATTATATTTCGGAGGGAAAGCAACTGATTTTCCACATCTAGATATTTTAGATATAGTTATTTCTGGATCAAACATTGTACTTCCAATAGTTTCTGATCTGGAAGATTTTCAAAAACTCATCCCTCCATCATTATTTCCGATAAACGGTGTTGAGTTAAAGGATGAAAATAAAATAGAGCCGTTAGTGAGCAGGATATTAGAGGTATTAGGATTACTTCGATTGTCAAGACGTTTATTTATTAGTTATCGCAGAAACGAATCAACTGGTGTGGCGATACAGTTATTTGAAAAATTCGAGAAAGCTGGTTTTGACGTTTTTCTGGATACGCATAGTATTAAGGAGGGCGATGTTTTTCAAGATGAACTTTGGCACCGACTTGTTGACACGGACGTAGTCGTACTGCTTAATACTAAGGGGTTCTTAGAAAGTAAATGGACAGAAGAAGAGCTCGCAAGAGCATCAGCGATGTCAATTGGTATTCTTCTAATTGTTTGGCCAAATCACACTCCTGAGCGCAACACTGAGCTCTCGATTCCAATAAAATTGAATGCTACTGATTTTGAAAACAGCAAATATGATTTCAAGAATTGTCAGCTAAACGAAGAAGTGATTCCCGGAATAATTAGTTCGGCTGAATCCCTGAGAGCAAGATCTCTAGGGGCAAGGCAAGACAATTTAGTTACTGAATTTATGAATTCCGCGAAAAATCAAAGTGTAGCCGCTCATCTTCAGCCTGATAAATTTATTAATGTTATTCATAGGGATGGTACCGAAGCTATAATTATCCCAACTATAGGTGTGCCTCATGCTTTCACCTATAATCAATCTGAAGAATTAATAAAATCAATTAAGTTGCATAAACCAAAAGGAATATTTTTGCTCTATAATCACATGTATATTCGTGAAAAATGGCTGCAGCATTTAAGCTGGTTAGATGAATATTTACCCGTAAATACTATAAAATTAGGCGAAAGAGATAATTGGTTAAATAAATTTCAATCATGATATTTTTATCAGCAAGTATTCCTGTCCAGGAAAGACATAAAGCTTATATAGATACTGCTGACGTAATTGCAATTCGGGACGCAGTTAGGGCTTTGGCTACCGTCGTTATACCAAATTCGCACCTTGTTTGGGGTGGTCATCCTGCAATTACGCCTTTGATTCATTATGTAATGCGTAGAATGAAGGTTAATATGAAAAAACACATCACACTTTATCAAACAGAATGGTTCAGGGATCTCTTTCCAAAGGACAATGCGTTTTTTGAAAATGTTATCGTAACAGATAAAAAAGAAAACATCCAAGCAAGTTTAGAATTAATGAGAAATTCTATGATTAAAAATCATTCTTACAAGGCAGGTGTATTCATTGGTGGTATGGAAGGTGTTGAAGAGGAGTTCAAATTATTTAAAGAAGCTCATCCCAATGCTCTTTTACTTCCAATCGCCAGTACAGGAGCTGCTGCAAAAATCGTGCACGATAAATATTTGCAAAATCCCGACTCTCGTCTTTCCAATGATTATGCCTATATGACATTATTTAATTCAATTCTAAAAAATCACTTAAAATAGTTGCATGGCTAATAAAATATTCGTTTCATATAAATATCTTGATTCACTTGTCCAATCTTTACCAAATGAAAGTGCGACCACTGCTCGTCACTATGTAGATGAAATAGAAAAATTGTTGGGGGTGGGGGATCATATTTTCAAAGGAGAAAATGATGATGAAGATATGGGTACACTTGCTGACTCAACGATCGGATCGAAGCTCGGTGATAAAATATTTGACAGCTCAGTTACTATCGTGCTTGTTTCTAAAGGTATGAAAAATGCATCCCCGGAAACAGATCAATGGATACCTTGGGAAATTTCATATTCCCTAAAAGAACAATCGCGTGAAGGTGGCAAAAGTAAAACAAATGCAGTATTGGCAGTAGTTATTCCCGATGAAAATGGCAGTTATGATTATTACATGACATCAAATCCAACTTGCGATAGTATTTCATACCACACTAGTAAGCTATTTCAAATACTACGGGAGAATATGTTTAATCATAAAAAAAAGGAAGAAAGTATTCGTGAATGCAATGGGACTAAAATTTATGAAGGTAGACCATCTTTTATTCACTCAGTGAAATGGGAACACTTCATAATACATATCAATACTTATATTAATATTGCACTCGAAATAAGACAAAATGTTGATCAATATGAATTAGTTAAAACCGTAAAATAACATGGCAAGAAAAGCATTTTTTAGCTTCCATTACGAGAACGATGTATGGAGAGCAAATCAAGTAAGAAACAGTTGGGTTACAAAGCCTGATAGAGAAACAGCTGGTTTCGTTGACTCTGCGGAATTTGAAGAGGTTAAAAAAGGAGGAGATGCTGCCATAAAAAAATGGATTGACAAACAATTAGACGGCACTTCAGTAACAGTCGTATTAATTGGAACAGAAACCAACAATCGTAGCTATATAAAATATGAATTAGAACAAAGTTGGAAGAAGGGTAATGGTATACTTGGTATCTATATTCACAACTGTAAGGATAGGGAAGGTAAAACCTCAAGCAAAGGCAGCAACGCATTTGGTGATCTTTTCGCTAATTCATCTGATTCAAAAAAATATTTTTATGAAAGGTTTGATACTTACGATTGGGTTGAGAATGATGGGTACAATAATCTCGGTAAGTGGATTGAAGATGCAGCAAAAAAAGCTGGGAGGTAAAAATGGCGCGCTCAGTGTACTTTGCTTTTGATTACGCCGATGTAGTATCGTTTCGGGCAAACGTTGTACGCAACAGCTGGGTGATGAATAAATATAAATTCAAAGATTCTTCAATTTGGGAAGAGGCTAAGGAAAAAGGAGTAAACAAAATCAAAGAACTAATTGACAGCAGCCTTAAAGGTACGACAGTTACTTGCGTTCTTGTTGGTTCCGGGACCTATGAAAGAAGGTATGTACGTTATGAAATCATAAAAAGTTTTGCAACAAAAAGAGGATTGCTTTGCGTAGGTATAAACTGGATTAAAGATAAAACTGGCAATGTAAAATTATGGCCTGGGAATAATCCGTTTGAGTATCTAAAATTGCAAGTTAGTCAAGATGGCTCAAAGATCTATTTTTTCGAATACAATGGCGGCTGGATTAAATACAATGATTTACCGGAAGTGAAGAACACACATTTTTCTGAAAAGGATTTCGGGAAGTCGTACCAGCTAAATACGATTTTCAGTTCTTATAGCTATGACTGGCAAGACGGCAAAAGCAATTTAGTACATTGGGTTGAGGAGGCTGCATTAAAAATGGGCAAATAATACAAGGGTTTTTCGGAGACCTGAAAGACTGTTTTTTTAATCAAGTAATACGCAAAAAGCTAGTGCTAATATGAAAGAAAAAATTGATAAAATTATAGGAGGTCTGAACGAGCTTTGGGTAAAGAACAAAGCTGAAATTCTTGCGCCCATCGAAATAAAATTCAAAGAAAATCCAATTGAGTTAAATTTCGCTTCGGAATTTTATAAACCAAACAAGAAGGATAGAAAGCAGTGTGGTGTGTATGTTTTTTATGCAAGATTCAGGCCAGAGGCTTTTACTAAAGAAGATTTTGAGAAACTGTGGCATAGTAGTGAAAAGGAGAAAACAATAAGAAGCCCCGCTTTTATTAAATCGCGCTTTAAATACAAAGGAAAAGGTAAGTGGCATGTGATTTATGTGGGCAAGTCTGAAAAGGTATTAAACAGACTTTGGGAACACGTTGAACACCCTGAAGACACACATACTTATTCATTGAAACTAAGGGTGCATCAAGCCCTTACGAGTAATTCGGACTTGGCTTACAATTATTATTCTATTGGTGAATACAATAAAAATAACATTGCCGGTATTAAATTCTTGATACAAAATATTGAATCAGAATTGAGAAATACGCTTTCGCCTTGGATAGGAAAGCAATGAATTAATTGTCAGCGTTTTAAAAATTATGCGACGTTACCCTGGTTATCTGCTCTAGCCAAAGTAGACTTAATTTCTTCGCACATCAACTTTACCTCTGCCATATCCAAACCAATCTTACTATTAGAGTTAATTGTAGTTCCCGCAAATGGATCCAAACAAAAACATAAAACAGGATTAACATATTCATCCTCTGCGGCAACACAATTACTCAAATATAACTCGAGTACAGCCGCCACGAGTTTTGACTGTTTAGTAGAAAATTTCTTCCCTTTAGAGGTGTGAATTTTGCATGCACCTATGTGTTTTACACCGTCAACGTTAACTCTGAAGATAACATTAGGAGAGACTTTCACAGTGATGCCATGAAAATTAATGTGTTTTTGTTTTACAGAAATTAATTCCAAATCATTCTCTCGAAGCAATTGTGGTAGTAGCATACTTGAATAAAGTTCAAGAGCTTTTATAGAACTTATTTTATCAGACTTTTGCCAATCCTTTAAAGGCTTTCTTTTGTTTAATTCTTTTATACCTGCGTTAACAGGTTTAAGGCTTCCACTTAATTCAATCGATTTCTTAATTCGAGCTTTAGCTAATTGGTAATAAGGAATTCTTACTGGATCCGGATTTTGTTGTTCTTCAAGTATTTTTAATTTCCGTGCTGTTGTTGCTTCTAGATACTCCGCGAGAGGATTAATAGAAATTTGAATGTTTGTCATTTTTTTTCGATTTAATTAAATAAAAAAGGGGAGCGCTGCTCCCCTCTTGTTTTAGAGTTGTGATATTCTACCAATTAATCCTGCAACAATAGAGAAAGCTCCTATTGTCTGCACGGTCTTATTTTTGCTCGCCAACATTGTTGTACCGCCAACAATAGCAATATTACTTGCAACCTTCACCTGTTTACTTTCTGGCTTTCCATTTGCTATCCATCGCGCGAAGTGTTCGCAGTTAAAAGCAATCAGGTTGTAATCGGTCCCAAGCAATTTATTGATTCTTGGAACTACAAGAGCTCTTTCACTTTCCTGTCCACCAAACCGTTCAAAGCGTTTAATTGGATTGCCATCAAGCGCGTCGTCCAACTTCGTGTACCTTACACCATGTCCACTTTGGTTTTCTGCTACCATTTTTGCACCATTATGAAGGCCTATGTAAACAACATAGTGGGTACTAAAAGGTCCCTTTTGTCGGACGATTAAGTCCCCCGTTCTTAAAGTATTAATATTCATTTTAATAAAATTTAAATAAGCCCCGGTATCAACCCCGGGAAATGGTTATGCTTTTAAAGAAGACTCTACTTCTCTTTTCTTACCCCTTTGTGTGGTTCACCATTCTGGTTCACATCAATAAAACGTCCAGTTTCAGTATCTCTTTTTACCCACTGGTCGGTTTTAGGATTATGAACTTGACTTCTTTCACGGACAGCCCCATCACGGTGGCCGTCGCCGGTTTTTCCATTTCTTGCCATTTTATTGGTTTTAATAATTAATAAATGGAGGCCAATCCTCTGAGACTTGTATCAGGATTTGTAGAATTAAAATCCTTTACTACTTTTGCGGTCGCTAAACTGTCAAAAGCGATACGTACTCTTAATAATCAGTACCTCGTTTTTACAAAACTAAGTGGGGTCAATGACCTCACTTTTTTTTGCTTCTGTTAAAAAGTCACAAATTGTGCCAAGTGTTTTATGCTGAATTATTGTCAGTATTTCACCGGCCAATCTGCCTTTTTCGCGTCAAATTCTTAGGTGCGTAGTTTTTCTTTCAATAGGCAGGCCTCCTTTCGCAATATTTCAAGTTTTACATCTATATGAATCACCCTTAACGGTTCTGCTTTAAGTGTCCGTTGAAACAGGTACTCTAATTTTTCATTTGCCATGGCATGCAGCTCGTTCAGATTTCGGATTTTGCGGTTTAAAAAGGCGGCAATAATACAATAGCCTGTTACCACAGAGGCGCCTGCTGTAGCAACGGCGGTGAACACGTCCATTTTATAGCCGCTAACTAACCACTGGGTAAAACCAGCAAATACTATAAGCAGCGCAAGCTTTAACACAAATAAGGAGATGCGGGCATACTTTTCCGCTTTCTTAAGTAGCCTTTCGATTCGATGTTTTTCAAAGATCAGATTTTTAATCTCCTTTTGGGTTGCCAGCCACTGTCGATACCATTCGTTTTTATGACTCTCTACATATTCTGCTATCGCCTTAACCAAATAGTATATCAATACTACACTGAAGATTATAATAAGGGCCTTAGCCCACCAGGGTAATTCTGTCCATTTCATCGGTACTGCTATTAGTCGTTAATTGTTAATTTCTTCATAAGTTTCCTTTCAACCTACCGCTTTTACAGCTATCTTTGTTTCGTACATTAAACATAAGGTAGGTTTGTTGCATCAAAGTTATGGAAAAAAAGCTTGTTTCATTAATGAAACAGTGTTTAACCAATAAAAAGTTATCAACATGGCAACTACATTAAATAGCGACCTGTTAGCAGGGATGATCAAAGAAAAGCGAGGCGACAAAGGCTTACGCGAAATTTCAACCGAAATAGGAGGTGTAAGTCCGGCAACACTCTCCCGCATCGAAAAAGGCAAAGTTCCCGACGTAGATACGTTCATCAAACTTTGTAAATGGCTCGAAACACCAACCGACACATTTATCATCGACCACACCAACGTAGAGTTAAAATCAAACCAAGCACATATTGTAGCTCATTTAAGAGCTGATAAAGAACTACCAACCGCTACGATACAAGCTCTTTTGAAAATGATAGATATAGCTTATGCCTCAAAATAAATTTAATCTGTGGCAAAAACTAGCTTACTTCCCCGAGGCTTCAAGGCCAATGCAGAAAGAACTGCACTTGAGTTTCGGAAGAAGCTTGAAATAGAAGCCCATGATCCCTTATGTGGTTTCAAGTTAGCAGAGCATTTGTCTATTCCAGTTTATTCACCCGAAGAATTTTTTTCTCCTGGTACTGATATGAATGACTTGGTTGGAACAAAGCTGAAAGATAACGGATGGTCTGCTCTTACCATGGTTACCGGCACCAATAAAAAAATCATCATTCATAATCATCTTCATGCACCTACACGCCAGCAAAGTAATTTAATGCACGAATTGGCTCATGTAATTTGTGACCATAAGCATCCTGAAACGCATAGAAATATTGCTCTACCTTTTTTTATGCGTGATTACGATAAGCAACATGAGGAAGAAGCTATTTACTTAGGTTCAGCTTTGCAAATCACTCGTGAAGGTTTGATTTGGGCATTAAAGAAAAGAATGGAAATTGCTGAGATTGCCGAACATTATAACGCCAGCACCGCTATGGTGACCCTTCGTATCAATTCAACCGGCGTAAAAAAGCAATTGAGTTATCTTGGCTTATAGCAGCCATTTTATTTTATATAGACGCATTCGTATGCGTCTTTATCCTGTGCAGTCTTTTATGAACTTAAATGTATACCCCGACAGTATTATTACTAATACTAAGCTCCTTAGCTATTTTTCGATTTGAATAACCCAAGGTTTTTAGTTCTTTAATTTTAATTACAATAGTTTGATCAATTTTTCTTCGACCGCCAACTCGACCTTTTAATTTAGCCTTTTCCAAACCTGCAATAACTCTTTCACTTAGTCTAACTTTTTCCTGTTTAGCAAGGGTGGCAAGTATTGATATTATTACATCTTTAAAAATACCAGATGAATCAATATATTGCTCAGAGTAACTTTTATAAGTAATGCCATAACTTTCCAAAGACTGAAGGTGATTAATTGTTTCACGTACCCCTTCTCTGCTGAACCTATCCAAAGACCAGAATAGAAGTTGATCAAATTTGTGCTTACTGGCATCTGAAAACATGGCTTTAAAGGCTGTACGGTTTTCAGAGGCTCCACTTTCATAATCTGAATACACCTTAAACACATCCCAACTTTGTCTTTCACAGAATGTTTTCAGTTGCAACAGTTGATTCTCCACGTCCTGATTGTGGTGCTTCGTTGAGCACCTAACATAAATCGCAGTCTTCATATTGTTTGTTTTAGTGTGCATTAAACATTTGTTATTTGCACATTGGTTTTTAAAAAAGGTAAGTACTTGTATCAACGCTTCCGGGCGTCCATTTTCAGAAGGTTTGTTGCACAGTACAAAGGAGCCACTTCTTTTAGCTAAAGTACCAATAAGGGTTGAACCGTGGAAAGCTTGACCGGCTTCCTAGCCCCTGAGACCTTTATCTATGGCCTCCACCCAATGATTCTTAGTTTATTTGTATATGGTTAAAAAAGGTACCATTAGATTAACTCCTCTAAGGGAACGCTTCTCTGATGAAGAGGAGCTTCAATTTTTGAATCATTGGTTGAACGCTAAGGTAGAAGCGGAGGAATATGAAATAGCCCAGCTAATCAAAAACCGTATCGATTATCTCAAACGAAGAAAGTCAATTGTCCCTCCAACGAAACCGTCTCTTAATCAAAGCGGCTTCAACTTCATCTGAACGAAACCTAACTAATTTACCTATTCTGTAAGATGTGAGCCTGCCCTCTTTAGTCCAGGCGCTGATTGTAACTAAACTGACTTTAAGAAGCTTGGCCACCTCCTTCCTGTCTAAATACTTTGTTGGCTCTTCTGGCTTGAATGATTCAAGTTTTTCGTTGATCTTTTTCTCAATAGCTTTTTCCAATACCAGTAGAAAATCATCGAGAGAAATTCCTGTAACAATAATATTTTGCATGGCGTTTTCTCACAAAATTATCACCACAAAAAAGAAGTATATAATTAAACCTTCAACCAATGATGAACACAAGATGTTTAATTCGATTACCAGAAATGTTCGTTGATCTCGAGGTAGGAAAAGTATATTTCGTCGGGCACGATAACCCTCTTGTTATTACAAGGTATTTTATTGAAACGATCGTAAGTAATTTCGAGAAGCGCGATCCCATCAATAATGGCGCGTTTAGAGGATTAGAATATTTTATAGATGACAAATACGTCTCGCTTCAAAGATTGAGATCTGGTGGCATTCTAGACACAAACCAAATGGCACTGGCAATTTCTATCGAATCCAAGTCAACAGACGAGTTTATTGAAATGCTTTACAACGACGTTAAAACAAATAAGCATAAAATAGTGTACGTTTTAATTGATTCTTTCACAGATCTTATTTTTAGAGCCTTTCGGGGTGATCTCCTGATAATGGACGTCGACAGAACCCTGTCCGATATTTCTAAAATAGCCTTTGAGTTTAAGATACCAATTGTCTTAGGAATACCAACCTTCTATCCGGCCTCTCGCAAACTTGATTACAACATGCCGTTGATAACAAAGATCATGAAAAGTGTCTTTAAACTAAACGCACGGGCATTTGATAGCGTTTCGGTCAAATACAGTGAACCGATTATAATCTATGAGCTAGGAAATAAGGATTTAGTTGACCTGCCGTCTGGCCTTTTGGTAGACATAAACACCAACCTTTTTGAACCCCTGTAGTCTGTGTTAGGTTTTGCCTCTCTACAGTGGTTTCTCGGGGGGTGTTAGTCTCTTTAATTAAAAACTCTGGGGGCTTCACTCTTCTCTTTAAAATACCTTAGGGTTTGTGCACTGTACATATAATCCTTATAATGAATATTTTCCGGGGGGGAGTGTGTAAAAGTTATATGGCACATAGATGGGAATTGTTTCATATTGGCGGTTAATATTTATTTAAAAGCGATAATATTTTCGCGAATAGTTAATCTTCCACACCTGGGTGTCCGTTCATGTGTAATTCATGTTCGGCAGAATTGTCAACTACTTTCTACTATCGTTTAGCGGCGATACGTTAGGCGTGTTATTATCGGTAGCTATGCAATGTCAATCGTCCACAAAACATTCATAGAAGAAAGAATGTTCTGCAATCCACCATTTTCATATGTCTGGCGCACAGAGTCAATTTTGTTCTCAGGGTCAAGTACATTAAGCTGTTGAATTGTTTTAATGTAGTTTGAAGAAGTATAGTTTGCGCCCGTTATTACAACAACGTGCCCATAAGCGACTCCAAATAGATTCAGGTCGCTTTTGTCGTAAGAAAGCATAACTGGTTTGTTTTTTTCGAGTTCTCTCAAAATGTCATCGGTTCTTACTGGGTCTGAATATTCGGTCACTTTTAATGTGATTATTTTGTCGCCGACTGTCATTTTCAGGTCCCTCATAAGATCTCCGATTTCTTGTCCGCTTAAATGTTTGGCGCGTTCGTCGTCAAGTGACTTGATGTCCAGAACCCGGAGGATAATTTGCTCCTGACTAATTAGTAGGCCTTCATACCTTAATAACATTTGAATCCCGGCCGCCCAACAAGTGTCCCGCTTGTCTTGGGTCGTTAAGATAACATTTGTTTTTGTCTGGTCGAGGCCGACGTAATTGTCTGTCTGGTTGGGCATAATTACTTCTACTATTGGTTCAAAAATAGATATTTTTGAGATGGTAAAAAGCTATTGTCAGTTGTAACTTTGCTAAAAGATATAATAATGGATTGTTATAAGTGTGAAGTTCAACTTACCGAAGAAAATGCGTCAGAGGAGCATATTATACTGAATGCCTGTGGAGGCAGATTAAAGTCCAAGGGGCTTCTATGCAAAAAATGTAATTCCGATTTTGGGGATCAATTTGATAGAGAATTAGCTGAAACAACAAATGATCTTGCAAATTTGTTAATTATAAAGCGGCACAATGGCGAGCCTCAGCCAATTAGAACAATTCATAAGGCTACCGGCGAAAAATACAACATTGAGTATGGTGGCGCTCCGGTTCAGTCAAAAACAAATTATGAGATAACTGTAGACAAGGATGGAAAAGGTCGATTAAGTATTAATGCTAAGAACGAAAAGGAGTTTAAAAAGACTTTGTCGGGTTTAAAAAGAAAGTATCCAGACCTCGATATAGATAAAATTCTTGCGTCTGCCAAAAAAGAAACTTTGTATTTGAGCGAGCCTCTTGAAATAAATGGCCATATAGGAGGCAAAGGTGCTCTTAAGTCCATAACAAAAGCTGCCATAAATTACTATTTGCACAAAGGTGGCGGCAGAGAATATATTAAACATCTGTTACCATATTTGGAAGGAAAGGTTGAAATGGATGTGGCTTGGATGCATTATCCTGAGGTAGACATATATGCCTCTCCTCAAGGTGAGGTATCCCATGTTCTGAAGCTTGTTGGAAACTCCAAAGAAGGAATTTTGTACGCCTATGTCGAACTGTTTAACGTGCATTGCTTTATCATACGTTTGAACGAATCTTACACAGGAGCAGATATAGATTTTGACTACGTCTTTAACGTCCATTCCTATGAGGTAAAAGAGAACCAAACAAATTTGAAATTAACAAAATCTGAACTTAATAATCTTTTTGTAAATAAGAATAGTGAGCCTTTCGAAAAAGTGAAGGAACGTTATGCAAGGGTAATACCAATTGCCTACAGAATGCAGGATCAATATCAGATAAACAAGATCATTTCAAAAGCTGTAGACAAAGCATTTGGAGCGGTGCCATCGGGGGCAGTAATGACAGAGGAACTCATGGCAGCAATGCGTGAACAAGTTGTTGGTGGAATTATGTCTTTTATTGCGCATCGAAGGAGGGAACGATAGATTGAAAATTAATTTAAGTCCTCACTTTTCTGTTTCCGAAATATAATTTGCCCAGCCACCGCAATAAGCAACTGCATCCAGTAGGTTATCTTCTTTAAATGAAACAGATTGCCGCGAGAATTTTAAGGCTATCATACAGCAAAACATGTCGTGAGCGTCTATTTCTTTTCCACGCATTTCCGAGGCTATTCTTGCGGCTCGCTCCATGCTTTTTGAAAAATCGCCATACTGCCTGGATCTTTCTTGCGATCGGCTATTGACAATCTGATCGGCTTCTTTTAATATGTTTCTTCTTTTTTTCATTTTAGTTTATTTTCTACGACTACTAATTCTTTTATGAGTCTCTTCAACTCAATTTCAACCACAACTAATTTGCTGCCTATAATATTTTGTTCATTCTTCGGGTGTGCCCGGAGGGTTATGTGTTCTTGCAAAAAGAGAGTATCAATTACCTCAAGCACCTCCTCTCTTTTAAGAAGCGCGCTTTGCGTAACCTTAAGTTGTAATTCACCATCTTCTGCACTCATCGTTAATTACGTTTAGTTAGCGTGGGGTGTTAATTGGGTTTTTTGTGCCTTCAGCAAAGCTCTTCTCAATCGTTTTGTATGCAAGTGCAAGTGATTTCACATCTTTTCTGCGCTCAATCTTGCGTTTTAAAAAAGCCAGCGCGTCATTCGATTCAACAAGACCTGCCCCAACATAACCACCTAATAAATAACTGGCCTTAGACAATTGATGCCACTTTTGGCCGTCAGGAGCGGCTTCAATCATTCTTCCTGCTGTTTCAAATATCTTTTCTGTGTTGGCTGATGTTGGAGGACTAAAAATCGTACTCCACTGAGCAGGTGGAACGTAGTAGTGCTCGAAGATTAATGCCTTGTGATTAAAATAGGCGTCGGCATCGAACGAATAACCCCTTAAGCTTGCCACGCTTTTTGGTGCGGGATCAATAGTAATGCCAAAGGCTCTAAACGCTTCTTCAATTGATTTGTGATGTTGATTATGCTTTTCCGGATACGCAATTGGGATTAAGCCCCAAAACCCGGTGCCTGAAACGGACAGTCCACAATATGCTACGTTCTTAATTTTACTTAGTTGCGCTTTTAATTCCTTGAAGTTCCCAACAGACTCATTTCCATTTGCGTCTATATCGAACTGAATAAACCCGGTGTGTTTTACAAGATCTTTGACGGAACGATAAGTAAACACTCCACTTGGGGTGATCGCAGGTAGAGTGGCCTTAACCCTGTCTCGCTCAGCTTTGTCAGTCAGAGATCGGATTTTTTCAACTTGACCTCGGTATTTTTCTGATTTCAACCATGCCAAAAGATTGACCAATTTAGGGTTGTCGGGTGTATCGTAGTTAGCGAAACAACTTACTTCTATGTTTAATATACTATCCACTATTTTAGTTTTGCATTACGAAACAAACGAATTAAACGAAAGAACTTACTTCGACTCAGAGCTTAATTCGTTTGTTTCGTTTAATTCGTAATATGTTATTGGTCTACCATTTGTTTGTTCAACTGATAGTTTTATTTTTTTCTTATCTAATAAGTTGGTTAAACCTTGTTCAATTTGAATCTTGGTTTTATTATTACCGAACCTTCTGTGTATGTCCGTCGTCGACATCCTTACGTTTGGCTGACGTAGCATATCGTAAATGGTATCAGCTACCGGATCACCAAATCGATCACCGAAAACGTACCTAGCAGAGCTTTCACAATAATTCCAAAGATCGTTTGCTGCTATTAAATGTTCGGGTAAAATCTCGGGACTACAATCAAGCAGAGCATAAATAAGTGAGAGCCTTACAATTTGTGCTTCTGCGCGACTTGTGATTGATCCAAACAAACCGGTATCTGTTTCAGGCAATTTGTTGTATATCTCTTCCCATACTTTTTTTGTTTCATTTGACATTTGAACACTTCTGTCGTTTTTGGCAAAAACAATGGCATCTTGAAGCTGCGTTATTAGGAGCCTGTCGATTTGTATGTTACCACCGAAGGGCAATTTTTTTGAACGCTTAACGGCGAACCAAAGAAACCTGTTTGCGAACCCGTTGGCGGCTTCTGTTTCGTTTAAATTCCGAGTGAGTTCATCTTTGGTAATATGGCCAAGAACACTTATGTGCGCATTTGTCGCTATTGTCGGATTGTTTTTAGTGAGAGTTGAAAGGTTACCGGTGTCCCAAGCATCTCTCATTGTTGCCGTTAAAGAATTGCCTAATCGATTTGCCACCTTTAAAACAGACGCGAACTCAGATTGGTAAATAAATAAACGTTTATCAACTACTCCCTCGTCCAATTTTACATTGCCCTTGCTATCGACTTGCTCGGTTCGGTCTCTCACATTATAAATCAAACCTTCACCAGACGATAAACCGCTCTTTACATTAGATTTTGACCAATCCGAATCAATTTCAGAAAGCGTTCTTTTAATAATGCTCCATGATGTACCCTTTCTACCACGACTACTTTCACCAACTCCGACTACAAAAAGGCCAGCATAGTGGCGAGTAGCTTCCACTTCGTAATAAGCGTTCCTTCCAATAATATTACCAAAGGCCACGAACAATGAAATTAACAAAGCTATCGGCGACGCCTCGGTTTCCGACTCGATGGTTTTGATTAATTCTCCAGCAATACCTTGATATACCTTTGGATCAGGCTTTGGGAAATCCCGGTGAATTTCACCTTGCTTTCGATTTGAAATATTTTCTTGTGGCTTTTCGCTTGCAGAATTTAAGTCAAAGTCCAATGGTATTTCCACTAATTTGTTAGTCATTTTTGTTTAGTTTATTATTATACAAGTGCAAATTATTTGCGAAGTGATAATACCAACCAGTCTCAATTGATAATCGGTCGGCGATAAGTTTTTGGAGTTTGGAGAAGCAAAATTGATCATTGCAGAAGCCGTACCACAAATCGTTGGAGCGCATCATAACAGTCATGTTTAACTTATTATCTGTAACCGTGAACCCAATATTTAATGTACAAGGTGTATCCTTTTCGTAATTCGAATTTTCTTTGCCATCGTAAATTGTAAGCAAGGCACGTCTTGACTGCGGATTGCGTTTTAGTTCTTCTACTACGTAATCAATTTGTCCGTTGCGCATCCATTGATAACCGTAATTTGAATTGACTTCATCCTTCGCGTTCATGTGCTTAAGCCAAAGTGGTGCATGTTTACTTATTTCTTTTGCTGAAGGATTACCACTTAGATACCACGCCCATTCAAGCTGGGCGTAATCCTGCTTCCAGTTACGAAATGGCGCTGTGATAAGGTTTTCAGATGGGCAGTCCAAATAGAAGCCGACATTAAGCAAAGCCATAGTGTTTTCAATGCGCGTTCCGTACCATTGGATTTGATCGTAGAAGTAACAGAATGCTGAGTTGGCGTTTTTAAAATGAAACATTAATATAACTTTTAATGGATTTGCTATGTATTACTTAATGAAGTTTTTGCTTTTTTTAATGCAGACGTTATACAAGCTTCGATTATCATATTGCCACAGTCGGTGCATTCCACCCACTTGGGTTCCGACTCACCTTTTTTGATGCCCACATACTCGGTTAATCCACTACATGTTGCGCAATCGTTTATAAAGCGTTCATTGGCCATTTGTGCGAGGTGCGTCAATTTCATAACACAAATGCCAATTGCACTGCTAAGCGCCTGTTGGTCCTTTTTCACAACGGCCTTTGATAAATTAATTACTTCGGACCTTATTTCTTTACAGATGGATTTAAGGTCTCCACCATCTTCGAACGCACCTGAGTCAAATCCAAATTGGCGTATTTTATTAAATGTTTTCTTTATTTTCATTTGTGCTGATTTTTATTGTTTTAATGTTAGTTTTTATGAAGGTGCCGTTACACATTTCACCTGTGCGATCTTTGATTTCTTTGTAAGCTTTATTGATGCAAGTCTCGATGTCTAAAGTGCCACAGTCCTTGCACTCAACCCAAACACCTTCACCGTTTTCGTTCGCAAAATCGCCGCCAAGTCCGCGACAAGTTGCGCACTGATCACAAAAGTGTTGTTCAGCTAACCGGGCAAGATTGGTTAGGACGATTACGCAGTCACCAATTGCGTCAATTAATTCGTCACGGTTATTGGTCAAGATGGCTCTTGAAGTCTCACCTACTTCTTCTTGGAGCTTCACCTGTTGCGTTTTCATATCCCCTGATTCGTAAATACCGCGACTGTAGGCCCACTGGCGGATAGTTTGAAATTCGTTTGTTAAGTTCATCTGTTTGTGTGTTTAATTTTTGACAATCCTTTTCTGACCTTCGGAGCGGGACGCTACTCCCGCTCCCGGTCAGACTTTTACTAAGCAGCTGCCTTCGCTTGACTCGGTTTGCTCACCACAATCAACTTGTAGCCTTTATTCTTTTTACGCATGCGCATTTGGTGAGAGATTGAGATAAGCTCACGCCAGCTGATGAAGCTTTTAAATGAACACGTTACGTTATTTGCCATTCCTTTGCTCATTGGCTCGGTTTTCAAGGTTCGTTTGAGGGTTTCCAATTTGCTATCCAGTTCGCTAATTGGTACATCAATGAGCTCTGTTTTGACGTTTGTTACCCCCATTACCTTGACGGCGGATTTGAATCCTGATGAGTAAACACCTGGGGCCTTAACTGGTCGGCCGTTTTTTTGGCGATGGTAAATTGCCATGTATTGGCGAAGCCCTTGCGCTAGTTCTTCAACTTTTCTTGCTTTTGTTTTCATAGTTGCTGATTTTAGTTATTGGTTTATATTTATTGTTACTTATTGAATTGAAATGCGTGTTTGCGGTGATCAGGGTGCATCAAGAACTTTTCTATGTCCGCCATGTGGTAATACTTTTTACGATCCACTATGCTAACTGATAGCCATCCCCTATTTGTATATCCGCGCAAAGTGTTCTCACTGACACCAAAAAACTCTAGGGCTTGTTCGTGAGTTAGCCACTGATCTAAAGGCCGTTTTGCAATACGTGTGAGTGATAGATTAATGTTGGCTATGTTTTGAAACACGGTCTGAGCCACTTCAGAGCTAGCCATTATAATAGGCACACCCATAGTGGCCAGAGGCCCAATTGATTTTGAATCTTCTACTAGAATTTGGAGCCGAATAAACTCCTTTAGCCCTTCAATTTTATCTGCTGAAACTTTTTCCACGATGCATCTTATTTTGATGCAAAGTTAAAGGGACTAAAAGCAATAGAACCTTACACAAAGCTCTCATTCCCTTACCGGTAAGGATGGTAAGGCTTTAGAACTAATAAGGCGTTTGTGCTTTGAAAATAACCTTTATTGGAGACCTTTAAAGGCGTCATCTATAAACTTAACGTTCCTGGGAATGGCGCCTCCTTTGTATATTCCTGAATACTCAGTCTTAATGTTTTGAACCGTCTTCCCACCGATTACAAATATCCTGTTATTTTGAATCAGGGCGTTATAAGGTTCGTCGTCAGGAATAATACCATATTCAAACAATTGGTGTATAAAATAGGCTAAGCGTACTCGTCCCTTTTTCCATTCTATCATCAAGTTCTGATCTACACGCGAATTTGAGAATGCCAATCTAAATTTTTCAATACTGCAATTTTCAATTGCGGGGTCCTTATCATTTGTTAGAGCCTTATAAATCGGGTCCAGAATTTCAATTCCCTTATCGTGCACCAATTCAAACGTGTTTGCAACCGCACTGTTATTAATGAATTGTTCGTTCTTTAAACCTTGTTGGCCTCTTTCGACTTTCACTTGAGGACTTCGATCTGCTTCACCATTGATTAAATGTTTTAAATAAGTTAGTCTCCCTTCCATCCGGCGCAAATAAACATAATTACTTATCGCCATAGAAATACTAAGGGCAACAATTCGGCTTGACTCTGTGATCTCAAAAAATTCTAGTAATTTGCTCCATTGCGGCGAGCCAACATAAATATTTAATGGAATTGCTATTTTAAATGTGCGAGTCTCTTTATCTAGTGCGGCTTCCACCAAGATACGGATGTCGTTCTTCCCGTTTTGCTGAAAACCAAAATAACTTCTCGCATTTGTTATTTTTGAATTTTCGTCCTCTAGAAAAACAATTAGCGCCTTTAGTTCCTCATCCTCTGGAAAGTTGATCCAATATTCAATGTACTCAGACATCCGAACCTCTAGAGCTTTTGTTGAGTAGTCCTCCCAAGCTTCATGATTCTTGATCTTAATCACCTCTCCTTCGTAGTAATCTTGAATCACTTTATTATCACCTAACTCCAAAGAGGCATTTTTCTTTATCAATAATATTCCCTCATCTTCTTCATGGCCATGAGAAAACAGGCTCTCGCTAAATTGAAGAATGGAATCATGTATCGAATTCAATATGTTGTAATTAAGATTTAGGCCCATTTGTTGTGAATTGTAAAATCTAATTTACGGAAAATGGTTAAAGAATGAAAAACGCACGAGCTCATTTCAAGCCTTATCGATTCTGCAATCCTCCCCAAGGCTCCCCCTTTTTTTAAATCAGAACTAGCGTCCATCAACCGCAGTGATTAATTCGTTAGCCTGAGCTAGGTCATTATCGTTGAAGTCAGAAAGGTAAATCTCAGTTGTTCTTACATTTTCGTGCCCAAGTCCTTTTTGAATCGTTTTGAGGTTTACGTTTAAATCCTTGGCGCGCTGCGCCCAAGTGTGCCTTGCAACATGTGTAGACAAGCTTTTGTTTATCCCAGCACGCTTTGCAAGTTCTTTTAGTGACTTATTCGTTAAAGAGATGGCATTTTTTAGCCGATCGTATAAAGGAGAGTCTCCATCTTTGAGAATAGGAAAAATTCGATTGGTCAATATGGTTCTGTCGTTGCGATAAAGTTCTAAGATGCTTTCGGCTTCGCTGCTTAAGAAAATTGACATCGCATCTTTGGTTTTTTTCATCTTATACTCAAGTTTGTTACCTTTAATGTTGTCCCACTTCAAACATAAAACATCGCTGATACGGATGCCCATATTGCAGAAGCTAAAGACAAACATGTTTCTACAATGCCAAACGTTAGTTCCTTCTGGCAGCTCAACCCGTCTGATTTGATTCAACTCATCAATAGTAAGCCTTTCTTTTTTTGTTTTTTCAATCTTTAATTTAAACGAAAAGAAAGGATTCTTAGATTGATCAATTACACCCTCCTTAATAGCAGCGTAGTAAATCGAGCGAATACGCTTCAAATTTCCGTGTATCGTATTGGTACCATTACCAATAGATTTTAGGTAGGTCTCGTATCTTCTTAAGAAAGTTGGGTCAATATCCTTGAAAGAGAGCGAATGGTTATTCAGATACTTTTTCATTTTAGCCAGCTGAGTTATATAAATGAGGTAGGTACCTCTCTGTGGTTCGTTATTGAACTGTTTTATGTAGTCATAGGCAAAAGCGAAATAGTCTTTATTAGGCGCTCCTTTTATTCGAGTTATAATTTGCTTGGCGGTGGACGAAAAATCGGCTGTTTCAATTTCTAAGGCAGTTGATTGGGCGTCCAAGAGCAGTTTGGAGAAAAGGTTATTCAACCTTACATAATTCTTGTTTGACGGGAGAACTCGACACGCCTTTTCGTTCCAGTCTTTTAATAGCACAGAATACCCTATTGAAATCAATTTTACTCGACGGTCTTTGTATATTCGCAAATACAGCGGGTAGGTCTGATCCGCGTTTTGTTGGTGTTTCCACAATAATATTTTCACTTTCGCCATCGTATAGCTAAAGTAGTTCGATTCTATTATCAACAATAAATCAATAATAATTTTGCCTTTTACTGCGTTTTGCTACCGGGGCTTGAAAAACATTTAAATCAAGGCTTTGATACCAGTACAACGGGGCGGTCTGAGGCTGAAAAGCGCTGTATATGCTTCACCCAGCGGGATCACACTGACGCAAGTCAATTGGCATCAAAGCCGCTCAAGTTTCAATACGAGAGCGGTTTTTTTGTTTCTGTGCATATCGCAGCAAAACTAGCATTCGGAGAAATATTAAGTGGTCAAACCTTAAACTCGCAGCAGATAAGTTTCATGGACACTATAATTAACTTCTTGACAGTTAAAGGGGTTATTGAACCAGCCATGCTTTTTGAACCACCATTTACAGACATTAATACAAGTGGCATTATGGGTATGTTTGACGAGGTTACATCTACCAAAATTATCTCTCTCCTAGAACAAATAAATCATTCTGCGGAAGCAGCTTGACAATCTCAAAATTAAATATTAGTATTACATTATCTAAACTGAAAAAAATGAAAAATCTCTTACCCAAAAAACTATGGTTGCTTAGGGCTTACGTTGTAATTCTAATTGGCTTTGCAGAAGTAATTCTCACATTATATGTTGGGTTTTCAATAGTTAATTCTATAAGCGGTCAGTCGATTTTAGGTGATGTAATAATGGGGATTGCAGGATTATATCTAGTAATACTATCATTAGGTATATTGCTGAGTTCACAGATTATTTTGTTATTTATAGGTATTCATGATAACGTTGATGATATGCGTAAAAAAGCACTAGATGAAAATTATAAAGTTAACCTAATTCAAGAGAAGGAAAAAGATAGTTTAAGTACATTTAATTCTTTTTTCACGATTGCGTTGATTGTTCTATCAATACTTTTTAGCACTTTAAATTTATCAGGTGTAACTGGTGTTTCTAATGCTGAAAAAGCCGCAAGGGAAGCTGCTCGCTTGGATTCTATTTCTGCAGTTCAGCAAGAAAATATGCGAATGACACCTCAAGAAGAAGCTGCTGCTGATGAAGAAGCTGCAACTACTGTTACTGATGACAATGCTGTTGAGGCTCCAGTAGATTATTCGGGTTCAGAGCCTGAAGTAAAACACTAAATAGAAAACGACGTAGCAATCTGTTTAATACATGATTTTTTCGCAAAAGATTAAGTATTTCTTTGATTTACCACCGACAAATCAACTCACACCAAATACGATTAAAATGACCCGAAACACCTCTAAAATATAGGCGCTCAGCAATTAGAAGTAGTAAAAGATTTAGAGGTGTGTTAGTTATTTTGCTTGTTTTTCGCCACCGAATCTAAAATTTTTGCGAATTGTGATTGTGTTACACGCACTATTTGCGGTGACTTTGAAACAATATGATCAGCAATTGGTACAATTTCTACCCATGCTTTCTGGTCTTTATCGTTGCCATATTTATCTACTATCAATTTCTAACAATTAGTACCGGCTTTTCGTTCTAACAAAGCCCCGAAATTGGTAGAAGACCATAGTTAAAATACTTTACCAGACTGAAAATGGATATTTGTTCACTACCTGTAAATTCCGCTATAAGAGCCCCGGTTTTTTAAAAAATCAACCCTTAGCGTTTTTGCCCTGTGTCTATTGCAATCATTACCTTCAAACCAGTTAGGAAGCGGGTGCTGGATTTGGAGATCTTCTGGAAGCTGGTGTAGTGGTATGCCCATTCTACCTCTCTATTTACAATTTGATTTAGTTAAACTTCAACTCCCATCACAAGTATATCATCCACTTGTTCAACTTCTTTTCGATAATTTGTAATGAAGCCTTCTAGTATTATTTGTTGCTCTTTAAATGGCTGGTTTTGAATTCTTAAAATAAGCTCTTTGAACCTTTTTCTGGTGAGCTTTTTTTGCCCAGTCTCACCTCCAAATTGATCGGCATATCCATCAGTGAAGAGGTAGATTATGTCACCTTCATTCAGATTAAAAGTATGGTTCGTAAAAGGTTTGCTGTCTTCGATCTTGCCTATAGGCTGCTTATCAGCTTTGATCTCTATCAGGGCACCATTCTGAATGAGCCAAAGTGCATTATTTGCACCTGCCCACTGTAAGGTTCTGGTCTTTGGATCATATGCACACAAAGATACATCCATTCCATCTTTTATGTCATCCGCGCTCTTAGCGAAGTACTCGACCACAATTTCTTCCGTCTGGTTCAGTATTTCCGCTGGCTGAGTTTTTCCAAATTCTCTAACTGCTCTATTGAGAGCATTATGGCACACCACCGACACCATCGCTCCTGGAACTCCATGGCCAGTGCAGTCACAAGCGGCAAATATCACTTGGTCTTCTGTTGTTTCCATCCAGTAAAAGTCGCCAGCAACAATATCCTTAGGTAAATACAAAATAAATGAGTTTGGTAATTTACTTTTAAATAATTCCATTGATGGTAATATGGCCTTTTGAATGCGAAGGGCGTAATTTATGCTCTGTATGATTTCTGTGTTCTTCTCTTCAATGATATCGTGACTCCGCTTTAGTTTTTTCTGGATCTTCTCTTCAAAAACAAGTATTACTCTTACATAGCGCAATAGTACGATTGTTGTGAAAATAAAAATCAGTACCGAGGCCAATAGATTCCGATAAAGAGTGGAATTTGCCCTAGTGATGAATGAATCGAATTTGAGATCCACCTCAATGGCACCAACCGTCTTGTTCGCTTTATTTTTTACAGGACTAAGAGAGGTGAGCCACGTACCGAATTCATCCTTATAGGGCCCAAGTGTACCCCCGCTTGTATACTTTGCATGGAAATCATCAGAGGCCTGTTCGTATGGATCGCCAAAGAAAAGGGAATCAGCTTTTGAGTTTGCAATAAAAAAGAACTTTCCGCTTCTTTCATCATGAAACATCAATGCAATGGGTTCTTCTATGCCATTAATACTAGCTACCTTGTCCAATTGGTCATTCACTAAAAGCAATTTCGTGTCGTTTTGCATGGCTCTTTTGGATTTTCCGCTCACGAACATCGAATCTAGATAAGCGATGTCGAGTGAGTTGATGTCAAGCGAATGCGTATTAGAAATGGATTGTAGTCGCGTCAGGACGCTTTCTTGTGAATTACTTAGAAAGCTGCGGTAAGAACTGATGATAAAGAAAGAAGATAGCGCCAGAAGCGCTATAAAAACGACGATAACAATTTTTGTACTCGATTTATTCCAGTCTAAGATTTGTATATTTATCATCGGGTGTACTTTTTTAAATGTTCTTACTTCTTATGGTATGCGTGTGATTCGATGTCATTTTAAAATATTTGGATTTCGCCAAACAATCAGTCTCCACAAAATTTCAGCTGTGAAAAGTATACTAATTGCTATAATAAAGGGCCGCATCGAACCACCATCATTCATTAGAGTTCCTGTCAGGGCAATAAGATATACTGAAATAGGTAATAGAATCATTAAAATCAAACCTGGTGTTTTTAAAGGTATTCGAAATGGTCTGTAGTCAAGAGGCATTTTATGTCTGAGAACTATCAATGAGATGAATTCTAGAAATAAGGCGGCGCCATAAATAATCACATCCATAATAATTAGTTCTGAGAAGGGTAAAACAATCATAAAGCTGACAACAACAGTACACCAAAAGATTGAAACATATGGCGTTCCATATTTCGGGTGGAGGGTATGTAATTTACTTGGCAACAATGTATCTTCTGCCATAGCTAGTGGTACTCTTGAAACTGATAGCAAAACGGAAGAATAAAGGCCTAAACCACTTGCCATGCCACCAATAGCAATCAGAATTCCTAACCATCTACCTGCAATAATTTCACCTAATGCAGGAAAACCTTTTTCACTGAGGACATTGTGATCAACTCCAGAATGAATCGAAATCCAAATCACAAACAGATAAACAATGAATATGCTACTAAAGGCTGTTATTACTGAAATCAGATAGGTTCGAATAGGCTTGGAAACTTCCTCAGCATAAGTTGTAACATTGTCCCATCCGAGAAAATTCCACATGATTGTATATAAGCCCAATCCAATCGCAGAGAAATTTGAGTTGGTCTGTGAAGTGATTGCGACATCAGGTCTGTTATGATGATGAAAAAGATAATAAAAAAGCAAAATTACAAATGGCATTAGAACCATAAGTCCAAGAAAAACTGCTGTTTTACCTACTAGTACAATGCCTCTGATATTCAAATAGGCACTTCCCCAAATAATCAGTAAGCAAATCGGGATTTTAAATGCCTGGGCTTCTGGTAAGAAATAAGTTAAATATTCCATGAATAAAACGGGGTAGATGGCAAGGTCAACAAAAGTATATAACCAAGTCCACCAGCCTTCATACCAAGCAAACCTTAACCCTAAAGCATGTTTAACCCACTTATAATAACCACCAGTGACTGGCATTAAACTGTTTAATTCCAACACTGTAAGTATGGTAGGAATATCCCAAAGAATTGGCGTAATTAAAAGAAGTAATAATGCACCATTATTACCAACATAACTAAGAAGTGACTCTAAGCCATATGGTCCTCCTGAAATGGTTAGGAAGATTAGAGCGGACAACTGGACTATTCTTAATTTTTTGTTCTTTTTCAATACTTTTTCCTTTCTTAGTCTTTCAAAAAAGCCGTTTCAATCAACTAGTGTGTTTAATTTTCTATTGAGAATACTTTACTGATTTATTAATGGTTTCTCAAAACTAGCTAATAATACGTTATAGTATCCATTGCGCTCATTATTTTTTGCTCACATCAAATATCAATTGGCTCTTGGAAAATCGTTTAGAACAAGAAATTCAACTTGGCGATTTATGCAACCATGTTGCTAAGCGTGATGCTTCTGTCTCCGTTTGATCGATAAGCCGTTGCTTAACATACCCGTAGATTTTTTAACTTGTACGCTGAATCTATCGCTCAGTAATGATTTTTATTTGACTTCGTTTTAAAGTTTAGTTAGAATGCGACTTCAGTGTTATGGTCTCGTTTTTTAGGAATCTATATTAGCGCCCTCAACCGATCTATTTCTCTAATTAATGTGGTATTTTGTGAAATTTTTATGTTATTTTAGCGAAAACTACACATACGGGATTGAAAGCGATAAAAGTTAATTGTATTAGAAAGGTACTAGAAGGCAAAATGAGATTTGCTTTATTAGTGTAAATTCCGGGTAACGAGCCCCCACTTTTCCGCATGAAGCAGCCCCCTTATTTTGAACTCCCGTTTTTAGTATACTCTAATTCTGTTTTCATTGTTTAGCTAAGTTAGTTTTTTAGATTTTGTAAATCAATAATTTCTTCATTTTT
>CANKBS010000022.1 GCA_947480015.1 Sphingobacteriaceae bacterium | reverse complement strand
GAAACCGTTAAATCAAACACGAAAAACAGTAAGGATTATACCAAAAAGGTGGGGGCCCTTTACTCCGATCTTGTGGGGGCTGTTTGCTCCGGTCAAGTGAGGGCTATTTTAAGCGGTCAAATGGGGGCTGTTATAGTGGAATTTCCAATAGACTCATATTTAACTAATCTTGAAAATAGCTTATATCAAAAGCTATGTGTTTATGAAAAGGTAAACTTTGAAAAGTTCAAACTTAACCCTACTTAGAATTCATTATATCAATATTTCCTCTCCTTCGTCTTCCCAAAAAATGGATACCTGTATTAAAGTCTGCATAGCAGAAGACCATAAGTTGTTCCGTGAAAGTCTTATCGATGGTCTTAAACTCTTAGATAACATAAATGTTCTATTTGGTGCTGAAAACGGACAAGAACTCTTGGATAAATTAGAATGTTCAAAACCTGACATTATTATTTTGGATATTAATATGCCTGTAATGAGTGGCCTCGTTGCTCTCCCGAAAATAAAGTCAAAATACCCTGAGATAAAAGTTATTATGTTTTCAACCTATTATGATAAGCTTTTTATTCTTGATTCTTAGGCCCATGCGCCATTCAAACCAAAACGTGTGAAAATTTCTTGGTTTTATTAGATCATAAGGCCGTGGCGTTTCTTAAGGGCGAGGATTTAACATTGTCTTTATTATACGGGTCAAAAACCCAATGAGTGTTTTAGCCAAACAGTTGACTAAAGGCTTCTTCCATTTTCGAAACCGCAATAATTCCAATCTTAAAATTCTTCTGGTTAAGCCCCTTTAAATTAAAGGATGATATGAATATTTTTTCGAAGCCAAGTTTTTGAGCCTCCGAAATTCTTTGTTCTATTCTGTTTACCGGCCTTATTTCTCCGGTTAATCCTACTTCTGCAGCAAAACAAACCGTTTGAGGTATGGGCAAGTCTTCGTTACTGCTTAATATGGCGCACACCAGGGCCAGGTCAATTCCTGGATCTTCTACGCGTATACCCCCTGCAATATTAATAAACACGTCTTTTATCCCCAGTTTAAAACCACAGCGTTTTTCCAAAACCGCCAATAACATATTTAATCTTCTTAAATCAAAGCCCGTTGAGGATCGTTGTGGTGTACCGTAAGCAGCGCTACTCACCAAAGCTTGAGTTTCAATTAGCATCGGTCTATTGCCTTCCATGGTAGCCGAAATTGCTACACCACTTGTTGCATTCTCTCTGTTTGTAATTAATATTTCTGAAGGATTTGTAACTTCTCTGAGCCCGTCACCGTTCATTTCATAAATACCCATTTCGTTCGTATTACCAAAACGATTTTTGGTAGCTCTTAAAAGGCGATAAATATGGTTCCTGTCGCCTTCAAACTGCAGAACCGTGTCAACCATGTGCTCCAATACTTTTGGGCCCGCTAAGCTGCCCTCCTTCGTTATATGGCCTATCATAAAAACGGGCGTGTTGGTTTCCTTTGCAAAGCGCAAAAACTCAGCCGCGCACTCTCTTACTTGGCTAACGCTGCCCGGACTGCTGTCGACATAACTTGTGTACAAGGTTTGAATTGAATCAAGAATCACCAATTGTGGTTCAATGACCGCTATCTGCTGAAAAATGTTTTGTGTATTCGTTTCCTGTAAAATAAAGCAAGTATCGGTGGTAATGCCAATGCGCTCGGCCCGCATTTTAATTTGCTGCTCACTTTCCTCGCCACTTACGTATAAAATTTTTAAGTTTTTTAAACGCAACGCCAATTGTAACATTAAGGTCGATTTCCCGATGCCCGGTTCGCCACCAAATAAAACAAGGCTTCCCGGCACAATGCCGCCACCCAGCACGCGGGTTAATTCTTTACCGGGAACCGCTATTCTTGGAAAATCCTGTAATCCCACATCCTGCAATAAAACAGATGTGTTTGCTGTTTTTTTCGTGTCTTTTTTTGAGGTAAACAACTGAAGCCGATCGTTTTTGGTTTCTTTTTTGATCACCTCTTCCACATAGGTATTCCATTCCCCACAGCTCGGACAATTCCCTATCCACTTGCCTGATTGAGCGCCACAATTTTGACAGAAATATGTGCTTTTTGTTTTTGACATTCGAAAAATTAAAACAGTAACGTTTTAATAACTTAGTTATTCTAAAAATATAGGATTTATAGTAGATTTAATTTCTGCATCAATTCTTCTCTGTAAGAGCCGCCAACCGGAATAACCTTTTTTTCGTTTTCAAGTACAACATTTTGATTGTCGATACTTTGAATTTTATCAAGTCGGGCGATGAATGAGCGATGAATTCTCGCAAACTCTGTATTTCCCAGCTTTTTATCAAGATCTTTCATGGTGCTGTGAACGGTGTAGCGGGCAAACTCAGTATTAATTATGACATAGTCTTTTAATGCTTCTACATAATAAATATCTTTAAGGTACACCTTAACCAGGCGACTATTCGATTTCACAAATAAAATATCTTTGCTTTTATCGTCTTTATTCTCAACCAAAGAATATAAAAAATCGCGTTCTTTTAATAACTCTGCATCTTTCTGGTGTTTATATGCCGCCATTTCAATGGTTGAGTGCAAATCAATTTCTTTAAACGGTTTTAAAATATAACCATAAGGCTCAGTTATTTTAGCCCGCGAAAGCGTAGCCTCATCGGCATATGCGGTTAAAAAAATCACGGGTATGTTCATTTTTTCCCTGATTTTTTCACTTACTTCTATTCCGGTTAAACCTCCTTTAATCATAATATCCATTAATATCAGATCTGGCATTGTTTCTGTTATTTTTTCAATCGCGTCCGGCCCGTTATTGGCAAATCCTACAACATGATAGCCCAATTTTGTAAGGCTATTCTGAATGTCTTTTGCAACGATACTTTCGTCCTCAACAATAAATATGTTTAATTTTTCCATAATAAAAATTACATTTTAAAAGTAATTAACACTTCCGTGCCGTTGCCCTTATCTGACTTAAATTTTAGTTTGCCTTCAATTTGTTCAACCAAGGTATTAACCAGTTGTAAGCCCAGCGTGTGGCTGTTTTCAAAATCGATACCGGAAGCAAAGCCTACGCCGTTGTCCTTCAACTCTAAAATTACAAAATTATTTTCGCATCTTAAATTAAAAGTAATCACCCCTTTTCTGTCGCCCGGAAACGCATGCTTGATGGCGTTAGTAATGATTTCGTTAATGATCAGGCCGGCCGGTATGGAGCTGTCAAGCGACAGGCTTACCTTTTCTATATCCAACTCCAGTTTAATTTTATCGCTTGAAGCGGCGTAAGATTGTACAATATTATTAACTAGCGTATAAACATAATCAGAAAAATCAACCGAAGTAAATGATTTGTTCTGATACAAACTCTCATGAATGTAAGCCATTGTTTTTATCCTATTCTGGCTTTCTTTTAATAAGGTTAAGGCGTATTCATCTGAAACATATGATGACTGTAAATTTAAAATACTGCTAATTACTTGCATGTTATTCTTTACGCGATGATGAACTTCTTTCAACAAGATTTCCTTTTCCTTTAATGAAATCTCCATACGTTGTTGCACGTGTTTTTTGTCGGTTATGTTATGGGCAATCCCGCTGACTTCAACCACTTTACCATTCTCATAAATTGGATTTAAAAATATTTCCAAATATACCTTCTTATAATCCTTATCATTTGTTTCTATTTCAAAATTAGTGGCTAGACCATTAAAGGCCTTGTCGTAATGAAACTGCAAGAGCCCCGTATACTCAACATCGTTTGATAATACGCCGCGATTTAAAACAAGTCCAACAAAAGGCTTCGTATTATAAAGCGCAGTTATCAAATCATAATAGTTTTTATTAAAGGAGGTTAATTTTTCCTCCCTGTTTATCGTCCAAATATAATGGTGGCTGCTGTCGAAAATCGCACTTAGTTTTCCGGTTTGACTTAACAGCTTTTGTTCATAAATCTTAGAATCAGTTATATCATTTGCAATACAGCTTATTTCCCTGATGGTTCTATTTTTATTGTATATCGGGTTTATGAAAATTTTCCGATAAACCATGCCCTCATTAAAATCTTCTTTTTCAAATTCTAATTTATTTCCTTTAAAGGCTTCGGCATATTTTGGGTACCAGAAACTAACGTATTCCTCCCGGTTTTTTAATAAATGTTCGTCAATAACATGCCCGGGCTTTACACTAATCCCATGTTGCAATTTAACAATATTGTGAAAATTTTGATTAAAGGAGGTAAGCTGTAAATGACTGTTAACGGTCCAAATGAGGTGGGTAGAGCTTTCAAAAATAGAACTTAAATGCGCGGTTTTTTCAGTTAAACTTTTTTCAGCTTCCTGTCTTTCTTTAATTTCTTTTTGTAATTGAATATTATCTGATTCGGTAAGTAAAACCCGTAACTTTTCCTTTTCCCTTAACCGCTGCTCGCTTAAATTATTTACCAACGACAAAACGCAGTCTTTGTCGTTAAACTTAATAGAAACCGATTTTATTTCTACCTCCACTAAGTTTCCCTCCTGATCGCGAACGGTATAATTATGAAATTTCCTTTTAGCGTTTTTATTCTTATACACCTCCTGAATTCTTTGAAGACCTGTTTTTCTGTCGTTTTCAACAAAAAAATCCAGTGTAAACTTCCCTAAAATCTGAGCTTTACTTTTTAATTTTAATAACTTAAGTAAAGCGTTATTTACGTATAAACACGTGCCGTGATCGTGTATAACGTAAGCCACAGGTGAATTATCCAGAAGGTTTCTGTAGTTGATGTATTGATTTTCTATTTCTATGTCCGCCTCTTTCTGCTCGGTTATGTCGCGTAAGATGTTAATGAAAAACTCTATTTTTCCTTCCGAATTAGTAATTGGCACGAGGTTGTTCTCCAGCCAAACATCTTCTCCCGATTTATTTAAAATCTTAAATGAGAAGTGGTGGTTTTTGACTATATCGTTTTTCTGAAAGCCCCTAATTAATTTTTCGGATTTTAAAAACTCTTCCTTATTACTCACTAATCGTTTTGTGAAAAAATCATCATCTAATAATAATTCCTTATTATCAAATCCTAGTATCTTCTTAATATTTGGACTTACATAAAGGTATTTCTCAACCGGGTAATAGGTATAAAACGCAATAATATCATTGCCGTTATTAGTGATGAGATCAAATTTGTTTTTGGTTTCAATTAATAATTCCTCTGTTTCTTTTCTTTTGGTAACATCGCGTATGCTTCCAATAATTCCCGTCATATTGGAATTTGAATCGTAAACAGGATTAGCAATTATTTCAAGATATTTGTTTTGTTTTTTTTTGTTTATAAATCTAACTAGCGCTTTACTTTCATGATTATTCTTTGACAACTTTAAAAAATCCTTTTTACTGGTAATAATATACTTTTGATCGTCCTTATAAATTTGATCCCGAATTATTAAAGGATTTGCGTAAATTTCCTTAGGACTAAACCCCAAAACGGTTTTCAGGATTCGCTGATAAATTTTACATGCGTATCGGGATAAAAACTGAAATTAAAAATAACATCAAGGCTGTTTTGGCTGATTATTTTTATTAACTCATTTGCTTCTTTAGATTCTGTCTTTTCCGACTTGATTTCTGAAAATATAAGTTGAAATACAGTTTTCCCTTGAAATGGCACTTTAGTAGTTTTAGCCTCAACAAGTATATTATTCCCTTTTAAATCTTTTATAGATAATTTTAAGACAACGGCCTTATCGCTATTTTTTTCAGCCTGTTTTCTTATCTTATTAAACTCTCCCTTAAGTAATAATTTATTAGTGGCCCCATTTTTTTTAAATACTGGTTTTGCTTTCAGCTCCGTGTTAATGAGCTTTATTGCTTCTTTATTGAGAAACAACACTTCTTTTGAATTTAATAAAATAACAGCAACAGGTAACGCCTCTAATGTTTTGCTGTCTACCTGAAATTTCTGTTTTGAAATTAAATTCATGGTTTTATTTTCTTATAGTTTGCGTTTTATTTTCGTTAATTTTAATATTATAAGTACGCAAACTTTCTTCATAACTAGGTCTTATTTTTTCACCTTGCCATTTTATTTCAATATCATTTTTATAATTAATAATCAAGTAATTAAACTCTTCTTCATCAAAATATTTCCAATCCCCATCTTTCATACCACTCACGTAAGTACCAATATATTTTCTAACCCCATTAGGATGAAACGCTTGATGTAATCCAACAGGTTCTCCGGCTTGAAATTTACCTTCAAAAAACTTAATCTTTCCTGGCATATAATAACTTTTCCATATACTATCCGGTTCATTATTCACATAATTACCAAACTCTAAATACTCCGGTGTTTCATAGCGCCATTTTCCTTCTTTTTTATTATCTATAAAATTACCTTGTAATGTTATCTTACCATCCTCATCATAATCAATTAATTCGCCTTCTCTTTTTCCATTTATATAATTTTCTTCCCGCATTAATTTACCGCTTTCATAATACCATTTCCAGGCACCTTGCTCACGCCCTTTTTTATCATATTGACCTTTTTGTTCTAATTTGCTTGAAGCATAAAAAAACTCCCAATCACCTACCCTATAACCCTGTTTATATATTCCTTTGGATCTAAATTCACCTGTATTATGATATTCAACCCAAAAACCTATTCTATTTCTTACACTATCAACAGCTCCGCGTCCTATAACCACGCCATCAAAAAATTCTAATGCGCTATCGGGTATAGGTACTTTTCTACATACCAGTCTTTTAATAAATATATCCGTGGTATCGTCCCTTCTAAAAATACTGCTATCACAGCGCATTTTTTGAATATATTTATAATGTGTACCTATTGGAATACTGTCACTATAAACACCTTCATACTTAAGCGTGCCATCATCAAAAAGTTCTCTATAAACCGTAACATTTGCTATTTCTGGTGCATTAAATATTTGTTTACCATTATCGTATTTCTTAGTTTGTATTAAGTTTCCTTTTACATTATATTCTTTTACATAACCATCTAACGAATCATCATTAAATCGCTGTTCCTTTTTTAATACATTATCATTATAAAATTCTTTCCAAATACCCTGTTTTTTATTTAAGGCGTCTTTTTGATTAATTTTTTCATAACCTTGTAAAATACCACCGGTGTAATGAGAAATTGACGTTATTAATGAATCCTGACTATATTCATACATTATCCCTTCTTGTCTCCCTTTAACGTAAGGTACGATACTTTTTGTCTTACCATTTTTATAAAATGTCCTACTTAAGCCTTCTTTATAATCATTTATATAATTTTCCGAACTAAGCATTACTCCAAGAGAATCATAAACAGCTGTTATGCCAGATTTTTTTCCCAATTGGTAATGTATCGATTTCGAAATTCTTCCTTTTTCGTCATAAAATTTCCATATGGAATCTAATTGAAAGTTTTTTCTATTACCTTCGATTTTTAATTTTCCGTTTTTATAATAATTTTTCCAATAACTATCCGGTTTACCATCCTTCATAGTACCTTCGCTGCTTAATTTACCATTCTCATAATAAAATTTATTATAACCATTTGGATTGGTAGTCTGTGCGATAAGATTGTTTTTTAAAAAAACAATCAGTAGTAATAAAATTACGCTATATTGAATTAGAATCCTCATTGATGTCACATTAAATGTAAATGAAATAAATCAAAAATGAAACAAATTCAATTACCTGATTATATAAGATACAATTTCTTTCTTTTTAATTTTTAAAAAAAAAATGTACTTACATATAGCTTGTTAATATGGTTAGTAAATACCACTACTATTTGTTGTTATTTTGGTTTATAAATAGAAGTGAACAAGTATTAAACAAAATTACAAAATTAAAGGCTTGATTAATAAGTATGTAATTACTATTAACAATAGTTAGTAGTTATCATTCTTAATAAGTAATGTTATAAAATAGATGTTAGTAAAGCTAAAAGAGAGTTTATAAATTAAGATGAATTCTAATAAGATTAATTTGAAATTAGTAATATTATTACAAGCACATATCAGATTTGATTTAACACCATAATAGTTTAAACAGTTACTAACTATAAAAAAAGTAACTAACACTAGTAATGTTGAATACTTGATTTTTGAAAGGTTCAGTATCAATGTGTTATTTTATCAGTGTTAATTAAGTTTTTGAGTACTTTTGAATCTTAAATTTGAATTACATATGATGACTTTAGCCATTGGATCCGATCATGCAGGTTACGAATTAAAAGAACAGTTACGTAATTACATAAAGGACTTAAATATTCAAATTAGTGATAAGGGCTGTTATTCAACAGAAAGAGCAGACTATCCGGACTTTGGGCATGCTGTTGCGACAGCCGTATTAACAAATGAAGTTCAATTGGGAATACTCATGTGCGGAAGTGGCAATGGAATAAACATGAGTGCTAATAAACACAAAGGAATAAGAGCAGCGTTATGCTGGAATACGGAAATCACAAAATTATCCAGGCAACATAATAATGCAAATATACTTGTACTACCCGCGAGGTATATTTCACTGGAAGAAGCAAAAAAATGTGTTGATATTTTTTTAAACACGCCATTTGAAGGGGGGAGACATCAAAGTAGAATTGAAAAAATTGATATTTAATAGGATGAAAAAGCTAAGTTTACTAGTTCTATTGGCGCTTACATTGGGTTTAAAAGGCCAAAAAGGAAAGACCTTCCCTCAAATGGTCGGGATAAATCTTAACGATAAAATAATCAACCTTCCTTTTAATAATGGCAAGTTTACAGTTATTGCAATTGCCTATAATAAACAAGCAGAAGACGAGCTTAAAAAATGGCTCAATCCTTTGTATAACCTTTTTATGAAAAAGGATAAAGGCGGATCAACGTTTGATATGGCAGAAATTTATGACGTTAATTTTGTTTTTATTCCAATGATTAGCGGTTTTAAGAAAATAGTCGAAGATTTTAAAAAGGGTACAGATAAAGAGTTTTGGCCCTACATTATGGATACTGAAAAAACGGATATTAAAGCAATTCAAAAACAACTGCAAATTGAAGATAATAAAATTCCATATTTCTATGTCCTAGATAAATCAGACATAATAATTGAAGCCCTAAATGGAAAATACGCTGAAGAGAAGATGGACCTGCTCGAAGAGGCTGTTGATTAATTTTAATACGGAACAATCATTCCAATTAACTGATTTCTTATAATTCTAACAAAGCAGCACCACAAATTATTGTCTATCTTTGCAAAAAAATTACTTGGAAAATTCCTACGATATAATTGTTGTTGGCGCCGGACACGCCGGTTGTGAAGCGGCGGCGGCGGCAGCTAACCTTGGTTCAAAAGTTTTGCTGGTTACTATGAATATGCAAACAATTGCCCAAATGAGCTGTAATCCTGCCATGGGTGGAATTGCCAAAGGACAGATTGTTCGTGAAATTGATGCGCTCGGCGGTTATAGTGGAATAGTGTCTGATAAAAGTGCCATTCAGTTCCGTATGCTTAATCGCAGTAAAGGTCCTGCCATGTGGAGTCCGCGTACACAAAATGATCGTATGTTATTCGCACAAACCTGGCGCGAAATGTTAGAGCAAACGTCAAATGTTGATTTTTGGCAAGACATGGTTAAACGTCTTATTGTTTCAGAGGACGGAAAACGAGTAGAAGGAATCGTGACCGGAATGGGAATGGCGTTTAAAGCCAAAGCAGTTGTGCTCACCAACGGAACGTTTTTAAATGGAATTATCCATATTGGAGAAAAACAACTTGGCGGAGGTAGAACAGGGGAATCGGCAAGCTACGGGATAACGGAACACTTAGTCCAATTAGGATTCGAAAGTGGCCGGATGAAAACGGGCACCCCACCAAGGATAGATGGCAGATCGCTGGATTACTCAAAAATGGAAGAACAAGGCGGAGATCAAATTATTGATAAGTTTTCTTATCTCGATAACACCTCCCCTTTTATTGGTGATACCATTAAAAAACAAGTTCCTTGCCATGTTACTTATACAAATCAAAAAGTACATGATATATTAAAAACAGGTTTTGAAAAATCGCCCATGTTTCAGGGACGAATTCAAGGCCTTGGTCCAAGATATTGTCCAAGCATTGAAGATAAAATTACGCGCTTTAGCGAACGTGAAAGGCATCAGTTGTTTGTAGAACCCGAAGGGTGGAATACCGTTGAGATTTATTTAAATGGTTTTTCTTCTTCGCTCCCAGAAGATGTTCAGCAAAAGGCATTAAGGTTGATCCCGGGTCTAGAAAAGGCAAAGATGTTCCGCCCCGGTTACGCTATCGAATATGATTACTTCCCGCCAACACAATTAAAACTTACACTCGAAACTCACCTAGTCGAGCATTTATATTTTGCCGGGCAAATTAATGGAACAACCGGATATGAAGAAGCGGCAAGTCAAGGATTAATGGCTGGTATTAATGCACACTTAAAAATTAGTGAAAAGAAACCGTTGGTTTTACATCGCTACGAAGCATACATAGGTGTATTAATAGATGATTTAGTTACGAAGGGTACCGATGAACCTTATCGCATGTTTACATCGCGTGCTGAATATCGCTTATTGTTGAGACAGGACAATGCCGACGTCAGACTAACCCCAATTTCAAGAGCCATTGGTCTAGCAAGTGAAGAACGCTTTAATAGGGTAACCGAAAAAGTGTTTAGTTACAACAAGGTTATTTCTTATTTTAAAAACACAAGTGCCGAACCAAATGATTTTAATCCATATTTAGAATCGATCGGGTCTGCCCCTATTAATCAAAAATTACGATATTTCAACATCGTTTCGCGCCCCAACATTGGAATCAATGATTTGTTGCCATGGGATACGAATTTAAAAGACGCCATGGGGCCGTACGATAAAGAAACCTTAGAGCAGGCTGAAATTCTCATGAAGTATGAAGGGTATATTGAACGAGAAAAGGAGAATGCCGACAAGCTGAAACGATTGGAAGATTATAGTATTAATCCCGATTTTAATTTTGATACCATTGGCGGTTTAGGTGCCGAGGCAAAGGAAAAATTAAAAAAATTTAAACCAGGTACAATTGGACAAGCAAGTCGAATTTCAGGAATTAACCCTGCGGATGTATCAGTCCTATTAATCCATTTGGGCCGTTAATGTTTCACGTGGAACAAATCTATTATGTATAATTATCTCGAGTGTCCGGTTTGCAAAAGTAAAACCTTCAAAAACTTTATTAGCTGCATTGATCATACAGTTAGTCATAAAACTTTTCAACTCTCAAAGTGCACATCTTGTGATTTTGTATTTACAAACCCACTTCCAGATTTAGCTTCTTTAGGTGAATATTATAAGTCCGAGGACTACATTTCACATTCTAACACTAAGAGGGGATTAATTGCAAAGCTCTACCACTTGGTTCGAAATTATACCTTAAAAAACAAACTTGCTTTGTTATCCGCTCATGTTTCACGTGGAACAATTTTGGATTATGGTTGTGGAACCGGTTTGTTTTTAAAAACTTGTTCTGAGGCTGGATGGAAAACAATGGGAATGGAACCCGATTCGGGCGCAAGAAGATTAGCGCTCGGGCAGGGTTTGGATGTTGCTCAAAACAACGATGACTTGTCAGGGTCCCTTGAAGGAAAACAAGTTGACGCCATCAGTTTGTGGCACGTTCTGGAACATGTCACAGAATTGGACGCGACCTTAAGTTTATTTAAATCAAAATTAAGTAGCGATGGTACCCTTATAATTGCAGTTCCTAATTATAAGTCGCATGATGCAGATAAGTATGGATCCTTTTGGGCCGCTTATGATGTGCCTCGACACTTATATCATTTTGAGCCAAAAACGCTTTGTTTACTTCTGTCCAATTACGGGTTTAAGCTTGTTGAAACCAAGCCCATGAAATTTGATAGTTTTTATGTAAGTATGTTAAGCGAAAAATATAAGCACAATAAAATTAACTATTACAAAGCCTTTTTAAGCGGATTAAGCTCAAACACAAGGGCAAACACCACCGGCAACTATTCAAGCCTTATTTATGTCTTTAAACATCAATAAAACGCTATTAGAGAATGCTAAACAACCCCGGACTAATCATTCGGGGTTTTCTTTTGTCAATTAGGCAAGGGCCTGGTGAGTTTTGGCTTTATCCACCAGGAGGGGCAGAATGCAAGGCTTAATCTACCGGTGCTTGTTTGCAGCCCTCGAGAAATATATTGTTTCACTTGGAACCTGGTTGTTTATCTATCGCAAATATCTTAATTACTGCTAATGCTACAATACAGGCTTTTTTCTCAAATGGCTATATTCAAATAAAGTGGAAAAGCATAGGCTAAACAAATTAGAGGTGATTTGAGTGAAAGAAGAAAAGCTGGATAAATGTACCCAGTTATTCGCGAACACCAAATATGGTGATGTGTTTAGTGATAAGTATTCGCCTCCGGAGATTAGGAGACGGATGATTTGCCCTCTGCGCTTAACCATTTCGTGGCTAAGCGCCTTATGCTTGGCTACCCGAAAAGGACCAGGTAGCGTGTCACGATATAGACTACAATTAAAACCAATCTATCCACCAGACTGCTTCGTTTTTCTAATTTCTCCGATTCAACAAATAAAGAAATGTTTCACGTGGAACGTAATACAAATACATTTTCGCTGCTTTTATGGATAGAATATGATTGATAGGTCATTGGAGGGACATTTAAATTGTGCCGGCAAGTGCATAGCGGACGAGCGTACTTCGCAGCTTCAATTCGACAAAAATCAGAAAGACAATCCGCTTGCGTGATGCCTGAGGATTTACAGATGCCTTATCACGATTAGTTAACAAATGCAATGGCGTTTAACTTAAATAAATTGAGGTGATTTAAAATTGAATGAAAGGCTAAATGAGTGAAGAAAGATCAAAGGGGGCATATATTCAGATTTAACGGCGTACAACATAATCAAACACAATTGCCCGAGAATATCATTTCAAAATGACAACTTTCAACTACCGGTATCTGACAATGAATATATAGGAAATAATGAAGAATGCAGGAACTGCGTCACGAAACAATTAGGCTAATCAAAAAGAAGACTAACCAAGCACAAAAAGACGCACAAGTGAATACTAAGTAGGGATCCGAAACTTGCTTTTCGAATATGCGCAAGTGTTTGTTATTAATCCCGCCGCTTATTAAACTTTAACTGTTTTATACAATACTAAAACGCAGACAGGGCGCCACCTTTATAACCCTCATTTCCTTGCCGTGTTTACAATTAACGCAGCTAATCTTATTCATTACTAAAGCGGACCTTGGTGTTCTAAAGCCATAAACGGATTAATAGGTGAAAATTCGAATAATGGGCAATAACACCTGCCCTATTGTTTTTAGACGCCGTTAAGAAAACAAGTTGAGCTGGGGCAACTTCTATTTGGAAAGTATTTTAAATTCGGTACGACGATTATGTTGGCGACCTTCTTCGGTATCGTTTTTATCAAGTGCGATTGTTTCGCCATATCCCTTCGCCACTAATCGGCTTGTTGGAATACCTTTCGATATAAGATATTCTACAACAGATTTTGATCTATTTTCACTTAGTTGAAGGTTATATTCAACTGAACCAATATCGTCTGTGTGGCTGCCGATTTCGACCTTTATAGCCGGATTCTCGCGTAGGAGCTTAACCAAACGATTTAATTCGTTCTGCGATTCAGGCCTGATGCTGGCCTTATCGAAATCAAAAAAGATGTTTTTAAGAACAATCGAATTGCCCACTTCCATTTTTTTCATTTCAACATCTAGCGTAAACTCTTGATAGTCAGTAGCTTCTGGAAGATTTATATTTTCCGAATGAAAAAGATAACCACGGCACTTAACCGCTATACCATAATTGTGGCCGCTTGGCAAGGTAACTAGGTATTTACCGCTAACACTATTCGATTTAAAGGTGGCAAGCAAAACGTTTTTCTCGTTATCAATCAACTCAACACTTGCCTCTAAAGGCTTTTCTGTTTTCTCGTCAGAAACGATTCCTTTAAGAAGGGTTAATTTTGATGATTTCACCTCAACAGCATTTTCTATTTTTAGATTGTTAATGGGATTATCTATAACCGCTAAAAGTTGATCTTGACTATTTAGTAAAGGCTGTTTTTCGGGCCCAAGAAAAGTAATTTTATAAAGATCTTTCTCGCCAAAGCCGCCTGATTTAGCGGAAGCAAAATAAGCCCTATTCCCACTTCCACTAACAACGAAAAAAACATCATCGTCTGGTCCATTAATTGGGTAGCCTAGATTAACCGGATTCTGCCATTTGCCATCTAAAAGCGAGCTTTTAAAAACATCATAACCCCCCATCGAATTATAGCCTTTACTGCTGAAGTATAAAGTTGTTCCGTCGGGATGAATAAAGACGCCCTCTTCGCCGTATTTGGTGTTTATTTCAGGACCAAGGTTTTTAGCCGGCCCCCATTCACCATTAATATCCATATCAGAATAATAAATATCGGCATCACCATAGCCCGATTCTTTATCGCTGACAAAATACAGCCGCTTTCCATCAAAACTTAAACTAACCGTAGATTCATGATACTTCGTGTTGATGTTTTTGTTCATATGATCGGGTTCTTCCCAATCCATCCCAAACAAAACGGTTTCATATAAATCCCCCCCGTCGTTACCCAAGGAGCGGTAAACATATAGCTTACTTCCGTCGGGCGAAAGTCCGGCCGTTGCATCATGACTTTCGGTATTTACGTTTTTACTAAGCGGCTTAGAAGGCAACCATTTGCCGTTAACCTTTTCAGAAAAATAAACATCTTCAAAATAACCATTATCGGTTTCATCTTTTTTGCCGCCAATCGAGTTTGGCCTGCGAGAAGTGAAAAAAATGGTGGCCTCGTCTGTTGAAATTGACGGGCCGTATTCGGGGTAAGAGGTGTTAATATTGGGCCCAAGATTTTCAACAAAAACCCGCTCAGGCTCCGCGCTAAGATTTTTCCCGTTCTCACATTCATAAATCTTTTTACGCACATCGTCAATAAAAGCCACATTCATTTTAGCTTTTGGCAGCAAGCTAGTTAAATATATGTTGTAATATTTTAAAGCATTGTCCCATTGTGTATTTAACTGATTAGTCCAGGCTAGCCAATATGCAATATCGTGGTTTAGGTCAGGGTTTAGGGTATAAGCGGTTTCAAAAAACCTTAAGGTTTCTTTGCTACCTGGGTCCGCACTAAACCAAATAAAACCAAGCATGTAATTAAGCACAGCATTATTGGGATTGAAACGATGGGCATCGCTAAGTGGGGAAAGAGCGGCCCTAAATTCAGCATAACCGGCCTTGCGGGTGTCGTGATGTCCAACAGGAAAGTATTTATGTTCAATAAAATAGGCCTTTCTAAAATCGTTATATTGGCTTCGTCCTTGAGCGTAAAAGTCAGTACCAATGGCGAGTTTATGAATAGCCTCTTTTAATTCGTCTTTTTTCCCAGGAAAATTGGTCTTAACAAATTCAATACTTTGTGAAAAACCAAGACCGGTCAAACAAAATAACAAAACGATCGCTTTGATTTTTTTCATTGTCAACAATTAGTGTTCCTTGCAAGAGGCGTTAATGAATGTTTTTGCTCCTTTTACACCAAGCTCAAGCGCTTTTTTCCAATCTGCACAGCACGATTCTTCTTCACGAAGCATTTGTTTTGCAATGCCGCGGTTATAATATGCCGGACCGTTGTTTGGATCGAGCTCGATTGACCTGGAAGCAAGGTCTTTGGCTTTTTTAAAATCTTTGGTTTTAAGAGCGATGGAGCAAAGATTATTGTATGCAAAGGAATTTTTTGAGTCGAGCGTAAGCGCCAATTCGAAATCACTTTGTGCCGATTTAAAATCAGTATGATCAAAATTTGCAACGCCACGGTTGTTTAAAGCCAATAAATAAGTATGATCAAGGGCAAGGGCTTTGGTGAAGGCTGCAATTGCTTTTGGAAAACTTTTGTTTAAGCGCGCGGCAGTGCCCAAATTATTATAAATAAAGGCGTAGGAGCTATCGATCAGCGTTGCCCTGGTGTAATCTTCAATAGCGCCTGGCAGGTCACCCAAAGCGCGTTTAGCGCTGCCCCTATCGTTATAGGCAAACACATAGTTTCTGTTTGATGAAATGGCCATTGAATAGTACGAAATTGATTTTTCATAATCGCCAGATTTGTATGAAAGCAGCCCTTTATAATAGGCCGCTTCTGCGTGGTCATGGTTAAGATTTAAACAAGCGTCTAGCGCAATGCTCTGGCTGTCGGGGAGCTGCATGCCCATATAAATCAAACTTTTATTAAAATAATTTTCAGGGTTTTGCGGGTTGGCGATAATCGCTAAATTAACATCCCACAAAGCCTCGTTGTATTTTCCTAAATGGGTGTATGCAACCGATCGGTTTGCATGCGCTTTATCGAAACCTGGTTTCGCCGAAAGGCTCTTTGAGAAAAGTTCAGCGGCCTGTTGGTAGTTTTTGTCTTTAAGAGCAAGTAACCCCATATTATAATCTTCTTCGGCGAGCTGGTCGGTACTTAGGTTCGCTCCAACCTTTACAGTGTCTTGCGATTGACCAAAATAAAAACAAGCAATTAATAAAAAAGAGAATACTAGTTTCATTAGAGATTTTTGATAACCACATAAATATATGGAGCTATAAGCCCTGATTTAATAGGCCAAATAAATCTTCTAAACAAAAGATTTTTAATAAAAATTGGTTAATTTTAATCTCCAAACCCCCTGTATGCAAATTATTTCAATATTCGTAAGCGCCTTGATCTTTCTGGCTTTAGAAAGCGGGGCCCAACTTGATATGGGCGGATTTATGAAAGACAAGGCCAATGAAGTCAGAGACAAAGTAAAGCAAAAGGCAAGAGAAAAGGCGACAGAAGGTTTAGAAAAGCAGCGCAAAGAATATGATGAAAGTAATTTTAACTATGCCATATGTTTTTTAGATAACAGAGGCACTTTTGAAGCCGAAGAAAAAGGAAATGTGTTTAGTAGCACGTTATTAAACTCTGCAAAATTTGCGAATCATGAAGAAAAAAGTTTGGAGGACCGGGCGTATACCAATCTTAAAAATGGAGAAATTTTAATGGCTAGTAATAAATTTGCCATGGCCGAACAGAGTTTTAAACTTGCCAAATTACTTTATGAAGAGGATGGTAAAAAGGCAAGCACTAATTACGCTCAAACCATAAGCGATCTGGGTCTTCTCTATCAATCGCGAGGAAGGTTTAATAAAGCAAAACCATTTTGTGAACAGGCCATAAAGCTGAGAGATGGCGCAGAAAACAAAGGCATGTTAATCGTGTCAATTAATAACAATGCGGCACTAAAAAAGGAAACCGGGTTTTATACAGAAGCAGAAGCAGATTTGAAAAAAGCCCTGGAGATGGCTAATTCTGAGCATGACGCGCTTGCCAAAGCGTTGATATATAATAATCTTGCCATGACCTATCTCGACATGAATAAACTGAAAGATGCCGAAAGCCAAATGAACACGGGCTTAACGGAAGCTTCATCGGTATTAAAAGAAAATTCAAGTAATTATATCAAATTACAAATTAACCTGGCGAACATTTACCGCTTTGAAAAGAAATACCCCAACGCTGAAGCGCTTTATTTGAAGGCAATTGCTATTAAGAAAAAAAAATTAGGCGCACATCCTGATTTGGCGCATCTAAAAAAGGGTCTTGCTCAATTGTACATGGAAATGGGTAAAACCACAGAGGTTGAAAAGTTATTACAAAGCGCATACGACATTAATAAACGCCAACTAGGCGAAACCAATCCCGCTACTATTGCGGTTGAGCAGGAGTTAGCCAATTATTATCGATTCTCAAACAACACAGCTAAATCACTCGAACTGATTTTAAAAGTCGTATCTACCAAAAAGGATATTTATGGCGAAAACCATCCTAATTACGTTCAAGCTTTAGAAGATTGCGCACTCACGCAATGGCAGGGTAATAACATTACTGAAGCAAAAACCAATTACCATGTTGTAATCGACAACACCCTGTCTTATATAAACACGTATTTTACAGCATTAAATGACAATGAAAAAACACTGTATTGGGATAAGACTAATACGCGCTTGCAGCGTTTTTATGCGTTTGCGACAAGCAATTCTAAAGTCGATGTTGACTTAGTAAAACAATTTTACAATGCGATTATTAACACCAAGGGGTTTTTATTAAACAATTCATCTAAAATAAGAAACATCATTTCGTCAAGCCCCGATGAATCGCTTAAAAGTTCGTATGCACAATGGTTAGAGACTAAAGAAAATTTAAATCAAGCCTATCAGTTAAGCAAAGAAGAATTAGCTGAGGAGCAAGTAAATTTAGATAGTTTAAAAAGAAGGGCCGACGAATTGGAACGCGAACTCTCACAAAAAAGCGCCTTATTTAAGGCAAGTGTTGACGAAAAGCCAATTACTTTTGAAACCATACAGGCACAACTAAAGGCAGGAGAATGTGCGGTTGAGATTGTAGAATTAAATGAATACGCGAATGGGTTTACGGGCAATCAAAATTACGTGGCGTTATTATTAAGCGCGCGCGATATAAAATTGATTGCACTTGGTGGAGGACAAAACATTCAAAAAGCTATTTTGAACTTCAGAGGAAAGACCATCACCATTAAACCTGAAAATGAGGCCTATGGCATTACATGGAAAGTATTGGACGATCAACTAAAGGGGATGAACAAAATATACTTATCCTTAGACGGCGCATACCACCAATTAAGCATTAATGCTTTAAAAGACGATAGTGGAAAATACCTTGTAGATAAATTTAACATTCAATTTGTCGGCAATACGAAAGACATATTGGACATTAAACAAAACGAAAACGCCTCTGTAAAACCCAGCACGGCTTTTTTGATCGGGAACCCATTATACGGTAAGAAGGGTGTTATACCACAACTGCCTGGCACTGAGGCTGAAGTAAAAAACATTTCGAAACTACTAGCCACCTATAAAATAAAAACCACGTCCTTATATGGCGCCACCGCAACCGAAACAAACGTGAAGGAAGCCAATTCACCAAGTGTTTTACACGTTGCTACACACGGTTATTTTCTGGCTGATTTGAGTCAGGTTGAAACAAATAAAGTGTTGGGTGTAGATATTTCTGCCGCAAAAGAAAACCCCTTGTTAAGAAGTGGTGTTTTGTTGGCTGGTTGTGAGAATGTATTTGATGAGAACTTCCACCCGTCTCCAAAGAGCGAGAACGGCGTATTAACGGCGTATGAGGCCATGAGTTTAAATTTAGATAAAACAGACCTGGTTGTGTTAAGCGCATGTGAGACGGGCCTAGGAAGTGTTAAGCAGGGCGAGGGCGTTTATGGATTACAGCGCGCGTTTTTAATTGCGGGCGCTAATAGCATAATAATGAGTTTATGGAGCGTGAGTGATGATGCCACCATGCAACTCATGACGCTTTTCTATACTAATTACGCAAAAAGCGGCAACAAGGCACTGGCATTTTCCGACGCCATTAAACAATTAAAAATAAAGTTTAAGGAGCCTTTTTACTGGAGTGCTTTTGTAATGTTGAGTAAGTAAATTAGCCCAAATAAGCTTTTAGTAAACGACTTCTGGAGCCGTGTTTTAAACGACGAACAGCTTTCTCCTTAATTTGACGCACGCGCTCACGGGTTAACTGAAACTTTTCGCCGATCTCTTCTAATGAGTGGGCGTGTTTTCCTGATAGGCCAAAAAATAATTTTACCACATCGGCTTCGCGTTCGGTTAGGGTTGCCAGAGCCCTGAAAATTTCCATTTGCAGGCTTTCTGTCAACAAAAGTTTATCCGGATTTTGTGAAGTTTCGTTTTGCATGAGGTCGTACATACAGCCCCCGTCTTCAACAGTGCTTGATAATGGAGCGTCCATACTTAGGTGGCGATTGTGATTGCGCATGGTGTCACTGATATCCTGAGGTAACATTTCAAGAACGTCACTTAACTCGTTATAACTGGGTTCACGCTCAAGATCTTGTTCGAGCTTGGACATGGTTTTATTTATTTTATTGATAGCGCCGATTTTGTTGAGGGGTAAGCGCACAATACGACTTTGTTCGGCCAAGGCCTGTAAAACACTTTGTCTGATCCACCAAACAGCATAGGAAATAAATTTAAAGCCCCTCGTTTCATCAAAACGCTGAGCAGCTTTAATCAGACCAAAATTGCCTTCATTTATTAAATCAGGCAAGCTCAGCCCCTGATTTTGATATTGTTTACTTACCGATACCACAAAGCGCAAATTGGCTTTGACTAATTTATCCAGCGCATATTGATCTCCTGCGCGGATTTTTTGGGCCAAAACAACTTCTTCCTGCGCTGAAATTAGCTCAACGCGCCCAATATCCTGAAGGTACATGTCTAAAGAAGCGGTTTCACGATTGGTGATCTGTTTGGTGATTTTTAGCTGTCTCATAAAAAAAGTTTTGGTACAACAATTATACGACAAGTGGGCCTCGAGCGTTGGGTTAAATAGGGTTCAGTTAGTAAAACTTATTTAAAAAGGGTTAAAATATGGGCTTGACTGAGGGAATGGATTGCCCTGTTGAAAAAAATAAAAGTGCCTTTTAGTAATTCTGTTTTTTTAACTGTGTAAATAATGCGAAATTGGCGCTATGCTTAAACGACTATATATAAGCAATTTTGCTCTTATTAATGAAATGGACGTGAGTTTTCCGGGGCATTTAACTGTAATTACCGGCGAAACCGGTGCCGGAAAATCAATTTTTTTGGAAGCGCTAGGCTTAGCACTAGGAAAACGTGCCGATTTGGCGGCCTTAAAAAGTAAAACTAAAAAATGCATTGTTGAAGCCGAGTTTGAAACGGTAGGATTAGACTTGCGTGGATTTTTTGAAGAAAACGATTTGGATTACGACTCGGATATTATACTACGTCGTGAAATTAGTGTTGATGGGAAATCAAGAAGTTTTTTGAATGACTCGCCCGTTAATCTTACCGCTTTAAAAGCGCTATCTGAAAAACTCATTGACATCCATTCGCAACATCAAACCCTTTTGTTAAATCAAAGTAATTTTCAACTAGAATTATTGGATGCATTTGCCGGCACACTAGGTGAATACAAAGAGTTTAAGCAGACGTTTTCTAAATTGAATAAAACGGAAGGGAACCTAACGGACTTGTTGGCGCAAGAATCACAAGCTAGAAAGGAACTGGATTATTATCGGTTTTTGTTTGACGAATTAGATCAAACTGAGATAAAGGAAGGGGCTTTAAAAATACTGGAAGAAGAAAGTGCTAGTCTTGAAAACGCAGAAAGTATAAAAGCGGGTTTATTAAACGCCGCTAATATTATTAATGGAGGCGACGTAAATATATTAAGCGCCTTGGCCACGGTTAAATCTGCATTACAACACATTTCCAAATTCGGAAAAAATTATTCCGACGTGTACGACCGAATCAATTCGAGTTATATTGAATTAAAAGAGCTGGCATCTGACTTGGAAGACATAGAAAGCAACGTGCATTTTGATACAGCCAGATTAGAACAAATTAATTCGGCCATGGACAAACTCAACCGATTGCTAAAAAAGCATGGGGTGAACAACGAGGCTGAATTAATTAAAATTAAAACAGAAATAGAAATCAAACTCCAACAATTTAGTTCGTTAGAAACAGAAATAGAAAAAACCAAAAAAGAGATCACAAAATTAAAAACTGCTTGCGTAATTTTTGCTAAAGCGCTAAGTGACAAAAGGCGCAAGTCTATCGCCGGCATTGAAAAACAAGTAAAAGACATGTTAACCGACTTGTCGATGGAAAACGCGAATTTTAAAATTGAATTAACAGGCTTGGCCGAAATAGGAAGCACAGGCTTTGATCATTTACGATTTTTGTTCACCGCAAATAAAGGCGGAGACTTAAGTGACCTGCAAAAAGTGGCAAGCGGTGGAGAATTGTCGCGCTTAATGCTGAGCCTAAAGGCATTGCTGGCTAGCAAAAAGCAATTACCAACCATTATATTTGATGAAATTGACACTGGCGTGAGTGGGGATGTGGCTGATAAAATTGGAAGTATTTTGCTAAAAATGGGTCATACCATGCAGGTAATTAGCATTACACACCTGCCGCAAATGGCAAGTAAGGGGCAACATCATTTATTCGTGTATAAGAATGACGATGAAGACAAAACGGTTTCATACATCAAAGAATTAAGTAAAGATGATCGGGTGGTTGAAATAGCGAAAATGCTCAGCACCAGCAATCCCACACAATCGGCCCTTAAAAACGCTAAAGAATTATTAAGCCTCAATTAATGAGAAACCTGCTTAGTTCACTGCCTTCTTTTTTTAAAACAACTGTGAGGCTCGGGATTTTATATATTTTTATTTTTACGCTTTTTAGAATTTTCTTTTGTGCATTCAATCTTCCGAACAATAACCACGAGGCGATTGGGGATTATGTAAGCGCCTATGTTTTAGGCCTTCGCTTTGATTTGATTATAATTTCTTATTTGCTTATGTTCCCCGCTCTGGTGATGGCCTTAGACGAATTAGTGTTAACACATCACCCAAGTTTATTTAAATGGCTAAAGATTTTTGTAAGTGTTGTGAGCGCTTTGGTTTTTTTTATTTCTGCCGCCAATATCCCATACTTTTCGCAATTTGGAAGTCACATTAATAAAAGTATCCTGGTTTGGCGTTTGAGTCCCGGTTACAGCCTGCAACTCATTTTTAGCAGCTTTGCTTATTGGGGATTTTTGTTGTTGTTTTTGGCGGTTTTTATACTGTTTGTTTTCAGAATTAAAATAGTCTTTCGTGAGCATGTAAAAAATTTAAACGAAGGCCTTGCTTTAAATAAAACAAAACAAGTCGTCGTGTTTTTGGCGCTGGCTTTATTGCTGGTTATTGCCGCTAGAGGACGCCTGGCCTCAAAAAGCACAATGCATGAGGGGATGGCCATTGTGAATCAAAATGCTTTTATGAATCAGATTGCTTTAAATCCGAATTTCACACTTATTAAAAGTTTAAGCAGGAAGGAATCAAATGCCGACTATTTGAAAGACATTGAAAAAGATCTGAAAATTTGTAAAGCTTATTATCCAGCTAATTTTTTCCCTGTAGATGGTATCCTAAATAAGGAGATTCTTTCATTTACGCCGGTTGACTCGATCAGAAGACTAAATGTAATTGTGGTATTGATGGAAAGCATGACCACGGCCAAGATGGGCTTTTATAAAAACAAAAACCTTTCGCCTCATTTAACCGAACTCGCAAAAAAGTCTGTTTTTTTTGACCGTTTTTTCTCTTCTGGTATTCACACCTTTAACGGTTTGTTCTCGAGCGCTACGGGCTTTCCTTCTATTTATACCGAGCAAGGATTAAGACAAGACACTAAAAAACCCTTTATAACCCTGGCTAATTTATTAAAGCCGTTTGGCTATCAGTCAACCTTTTGTGTGAGTCACGACCCGGTGTTTGACAACATGGAAGGTTTTTTTAAACTCAACGGCTACGATCATCTTATAAGCAGTAACGATTTCAAAAGCTACGAAAGCATAGGCGTTACGGGTGTTCCCGATCATTTGTTATATCATAAACTCATTGAAACTATTAATATCCAAAAAGCAGGCGCCTCCTTTTTAGCTATGGTGATGACGGGCACCGACCATGGTCCTTGGCATATACCAACGGATATACCTTTTAAACCAAGTGGTTCAAACGAAAAAGAAAACGCCAGTTTGTATGCCGACTGGTCGGTAAAAACCTTTATGGACGAGGCAAAGAAGCAAACTTGGTATGCGAATACCGTGTTTGTGTTTTTAGGTGATCATGGGCAGATTATGAATGATGTTTACGACATGCCCATTACTTATCATCACGTGCCGTTGATTGTGCATTGCCCAAAATTTTTAAATAAAGAAATAAATCACAATCTGGGCAGCCAGGCAGATCTTGTAAAAACGCTGAGTTCGTTGTTAAAAGTAGACTACCTAAATTTTAGTTTTGGCTTAAACCTATTTAAAGACAAAAGAGATTTTGTTTCTTTCAGCGCTGATGATAAATTGGGTTTTGTTACCAAAGACGATTATTTCTTTTATCATTTGCTGAGCAACGATCAAAAAAACTACGTGAAGTATAAAGAAATGGACGCAAAAAATTACTATCAGGAAAATAAGAGTAAAGTAGACTCCATTTATCATTTAAGCAGAAGCCTTTATCACTCGGCGCAGTATTATATCAAGCAGAATTATTTTAATTTTTAGTGGCCGTTTTGTTTCTTTAACTCCTCCATGTATTTGGCTCTTTCTTCAGGGCTCATATTCATGATTTCCTGTTGACTTTTCATGCCGCTAACAGCACCGCCACTTGACGTTTTTGTATAGCCTGCGGGCAGGTCGAAATCATTTTTGCTGAATGTTTTCTTTTCGATTTTTAGTAATACCATAGTCATGTCACCTTCACGTGTATTTCCTTTGTGAACGGATTTAACCGGGAGCCTGTCACAACCGGCGGTTTTTAAAGCCTGATCGCGTTTTGCTGAACTAATACGCTTGTTTGTTTTATAGGCCTCGGGGTACTTGGCAAATTCGCTTATGTCTTTGGTATTCCAAGCCTCGCTTGTTTCTGTGCCCTCGGTAATGAGGGCGTGAATACATTTATATCCATTAACGGTTTCTTCTCCCAATTTTTTTACGGCATACGTTTTAGTGTCGTTGTTACTTGGATCGGTTGGCGAAAGCTCCGAATAACTTTTACTTTTATCGTTAATGGTATAAACAAGGGGCTTGTTTTTTTTGCAAGAGTTGCGATCAGCATGCCACCGCCGGGCATTTGTGGGTTGAGCGTGTTGAATTCGGTCATGCTGCCATAGTCGGAAGAGCTAATCACAATAGTTCAGTGATAGCCGGCACTTGTAGCGATTTGGCATTCAATATAGAGCGCCATTCTGCGAGTAAACGAATGCTGAAATAAAAAATGAAAGACTAAGGTTGACGGTTCTTGTCGCGAGCAATAGTTTATACGACAGTAAGCGTTTTTCGAATAAATCGGAGCCTTTTGCTTTTCCGGAATTTATCCATTGCTGGATTAAATTCAAAAAACGCAGGAATTTATCCGCATTATTTTTTTTATAGGCTTCCGCAAGTTACTTTTACGAAAAAAAATTTAAAATGGCACTTCTTACTGTTACCAATGAAAAGGCAATTAAAAACGCCACCTATATTACAACAATTGCCATCTGTGCGGTTGTAACATTGTTAAATCAAAAAGTAATTCCGCGTCCGGATAGTTTTCCGGCCTTTATTTATAAGCTGCCGGCGTTAAACGCCATATTAAACGGAGCCTGTAGTATATTATTAGTATTCTCATTAGCTGCGATAAAAAAAAGGAATATCCCATTACACAAAAAATTAAATCTTACCGCCTTTATTTTGAGTTCGGTTTTTTTGGTAAGTTATGTAACGGCGCATTATTTTGTTCCCGACACCAAGTACGGAGATGTGGATCATGATGGAATTATGAGTGCGGCGGAATCTGCAATGGTTGCCGGGATTAAGCCCCTGTATGTGATTATTTTGTTATCGCATGTCTTTTTAGCAATTGTCGTTTTGCCCATGGTTTTATTGTCCTTCTATTATGGTTTAACCGATCAGCGCGAAAAACACAAAAAACTAACCCGCTTTTCATATCCAATATGGCTATATGTTACTGTAACCGGAGTTGTGGTTTATTTAATGATAAGCCCTTATTACAATTATTAGTTCTTCTTATTTTAAGAAGTAAACATGAATAAAACCGTTAATTATCTTTTTCTATTTATACTTGGCCTTTTCTTTTCCTGCAATCAACAAGGTGGAAATAAAAACAAAGGCGAAAAAGAAATAATTACGTGGTCAGAGCACATTGCCCCTATTATTTATAAAAACTGCACGCCTTGTCACCGCCCCGGCCAAAGTGGTTCGTTTGCATTGATGAATTATGCCGATGCGGTTAAAAAATCGGCACTCATTAAGTTTGTCACACAATCGCATTATATGCCGCCATGGCCTGCCAATTTAAACTATTCGCATTTTATTGGCGAAAGGGTTTTAAGTGCTGATGAAATTAAAGAAATCAAAGTTTGGTCAGAATCCGGTAATTTGCGTGGCGACACCACCCATGAAGCAAAAGCCCCAGCGTTTTTTAAGGAATCTTGTTTTGGAAAACCAGATCTGACCATTAGGGCGAAAGAGGCTGTAGAGTTAAAAGGGAACGGAAGCGATGCTTTTCTGATTATTAAGTTTCCTTATCATATTGACAAAGATACGATTGTCGATTTTGTGGAATTTGTGCCTCATCAAAGAAAGTTGGTGCATCACGTAAACGGACATTTGATCAGCTATGATGCGAAACGCAGCTTTAATTATATGAGCGGGCAGTCTATGCATAGCGACACCAGAGCGCAATTGATGGCGGTTTACCAGAACATGCATATTCCCTATACGGATGCTTTAAGTCCACGGTTTCCAACCTTAACGCCCAATACGGTTTATTATTTGCCGGGGTATTTACCCCCTTCTTATCCCGATGAAGTAGGGGGATATCATTTTAAAAAGAACGGTTTGTTTTTATTGAATAATATCCATTATGGGCCAAGCAATAAAGATGTTTTAGATAGCAGCTACATCAACGTGTTTTATAGAAAAACCCCTATTAAGCGACCCATCGTAGAAACCCAGTTGGGCACCTTTGGCATGACCTCAATAGAACCTGAATTTATTATTCCACCAAATAAAATAAAAACTTTTTTAACGAGAAGCACTTTACCAAAAGACATTTCTTTGTTATCGGTTAATCCACACATGCATTTAATCGGAAAATCGTTCTGGGCCTTTGCTTTAAAACCGAATGGCGACACGATACCGCTCATTAAGATAGATAAATGGGATTTCAGATGGCAGTATTATTATACATATAAGCATCCGCTTAAAATCGAGAAAGGCTCTACCATTTTTGTTTACGGAACTTATGATAACAGAAATGAAAATCCATTTAATCCGTTTCATCCAGCACGCACCATTACTCAAGGGAATGGCGTTGAAAGCATGAAAACAAGTGAAGAAATGTTTCAGTTTATTTTTACCTATGTGCCATATCGGCCCGGTGATGAAAAAATAGACCTCGAGAGAAAGAGCCTTTAATCCTTCCGATTTATTTAATTCCTAACTCTATCCTTATTATTTTCTTATTTTTACTTTCAGGAGCGTCTTGAATAATTCAAGAGGCCCCAGTTAAAAACAGATGATGATGAAAAAAAGTATTATTTATTTTGTGATGATTGTGCTTGGCTTTAAAGTAAGCGCACAAGTAACAGGCGATACCCTCAGGGTAAAAGCATTTAAATACGGCAGCGCCACTCGCGACACCTTTATTAGTTTTCCTCCAAGTAATCTCACCTACGAGAAGGTTATTTTAAAATACAACATGCGTTGTAAAAACAACCTCATCTCAACACAAGCAGCGCCAAATCAAGGTTGTGGCGAATGGGATTATTCCTGCAATACCTATCTGGTAGATTCGAACCGGATTGAAAACGATTTGAATCTGCAGGCGAGTCACGTTATCTCAAATTTCACCGGTACAGTATTTCCGTATACAACGCAGCCTATTTATGATTATTATAATTTCTCTCAAACCACAGTTTCATTATCCTCCATTGTGTCTGAAAATCAATACACGCTTGGACTGGGTACTGGCACCATAGGCACTTTATTAAAAACAAATGAACGCTCAGGAAAGACTCAACTTTTGTATACGGCCGCCGAGTTGAGTACAGCAGGTTTTGTAGCGGGCAACATAAACGGCTTGTTATTAAGTGTGGCTAATGCAGGCGGAAGCGTAAACTTTTTTAAAGTGGGATTGCAACACACAACAGCGGGCAGTTTAAATTCAGCTACCGCCACCTTGAGTGGTTTTACCAATGTATACAACGCAAATAAAACCTTTACAGTAGGAAGTAACCGGATTCAATTTCACACACCTTTTGTTTGGAACGGGACTGACAATGTTTTAATTGAACTTTCATTTACAAACACCAATCCGGGTAATGCTATTGTTTTGATCGGCACGACCAGTGCCTCAGTTCTTGCGCTTTATGCTAACAATAATTATGCTTTAGATCTTTCGGCACTAGGGCATGTGAACTTAAATACCTCGATGATGGGAAGTATCTCAAATGAAATAACGGTTTCGTTTTGGGTTTATGGTAATGCAAGTATGTTGCCCGCCAACACGTCTCTCATTTATGGTTACGGCAGTACTTCTAACGAAAGAAATTTGAATTTACATTTACCTTGGAGTGACGGCAGTATGTATTTTGATTGTGGATATAGTGCCGGCGGGTATGACCGCATAAACAAAACAGCCCTTGCCTCTGAGCAGGGTGGCCAATGGAACCACTGGGCGGTTACAAAAAATGCCGTTACCGGAAATATGAACATTTATTTAAACGGAGCGCTTTGGTTTACTGGTACGGGAAAAACAAAACCGATTTCCATTCTCACATTAATTTTAGGAAAGGATAAAGACTTTTTGAATAATTACAAAGGCAAAATAAATGAATTGTGTATTTGGAATAAAGAATTAGGATTAAGCGACATTCAAGGGTGGATGAATAAACCGATGAACGCCACACATCCTTTTTACAGTAATTTACTTGCGTATTACCGGATGAATGAAGGAACGGGATTAAGCGTAACGGATTCGAAAAACAATTTGGTTTCTAACGGTGTAAATTTACAATGGACCTATGATCGTGGAAATAATTTGAACCGAAGTTTTTTTGAATCGAACCTTCGTCCAAATCTTGTATTCTTAAAAGGAACCTATGCAATGAGCACTAACACCGTTATGGTTAAAGACTCTATCGTGCGGAATCCAAATGTGGTACAACAGTATTCAATCACGTCAACAGCAACCGTAGCGCCAATGACAAACGATGTCGTTAATTTGGTTTCAACTACCAGCCTTTATCAGTCGCGTCCGATAAACATTTATAATGGCGATACAGGGGTGCTAACAGGCACACTGGCCACTCCTTCTCAAGGAACCATTAACATCAGCAACTTAAATTATTTTAAACGTTATCCTTATTACAACGAGATTATGTCGTTTGTTACGCCGTATGGCAAAGGACTTGATCTAGGTTCTACCGGTAAAACCTGGTACTACGATGTGACCGATTTTACGCCGATTTTAAAAGGAAAAAAACGACTAGTGATGACCTTAGGCGGAGAAAATCAGGAGCAAATGGATCTCGACTTTATTTTTATTGTGGGAACGCCGCCACGAGACGTTATTGAATTTAAGCAATTGTGGCAGGGTGCTGCCAGAGCAGGCGGAGCTGGCATTAACAGCATTGTAAACGATACACGCTTTCCTGTATTAAACAACGCCATGTTAAGCAACGGGCAGTCTTTTAAAATTCGATCTACTATAACGGGGCATGGCGCCCAAGGTGAATTCAGACAAAACGGAGGAACCATTAATCATTATTTTAATGTGAATGGCGGGGCAAATGAATTTAATTGGAACCTTACCATTGGTTGTTCAACCAACCCTATTTTTCCTCAGGGAGGCACCTGGATTTACGATCGAGAAGGCTGGTGCCCCGGAAAAAGTTCTTTACTAAAAGAAATGGACATTACTCCTTTCGTAAGTCCTGGAACCTCGGCGAGTTTAGATTATAGTTGTTCTAATCCACCAAACCCTACCGGCGATTATCGTTATTTAGTAGCGAATCAGTTAATCACATATGGAGGGGCCAACCGCAGTGTAGACGCTGCTATTTTGGATGTATTGGCGCCTAGTACCAAAGTTCTGTATTCACGCACCAATCCTATCTGTGCCAATCCGCTTCTTTTAATTCAGAACACCGGATCAAGCACTATTACCAGTATGGAAATTGAATATGCCGTAAACAATGCGGCGGCAAAAGAAACCTATACGTGGACCGGAAGTTTGGCTTTTATGGATACCATAACCATAGCACTACCAATTGGAAACCTTTGGATGAACAGTACATTGCCAACGGGCAATGTATTTAAAGCGGAGATTAAAAAAGTGAATGGAGCGAACGATCAATATGTCTACAACAACAAATACAGCTCAGCTTTTCAAGCGCCTATATCCATCGCAAACGATTTTATGATTGAGTTCAGAACAAATAATAATCCTTACGAAAACTCTTACACCTTGTATGATGATCAGGGAAATGTTGCGGGTCTAAATTCATTTACCATTGCTAATAACACCTATCAAGACAGCTACCAATTGTTTGGTTGTTATAAACTGGTGGTGGAAGATATTGGTCATGATGGCGTGCAATGGTGGGCCAATACAGCTCAGGGAGCGGGTTATGTAAAACTTAAAGACGCGGCGGGAGGAACTATTAAAACCTTTCAGGCTGATTTTGGAAGCAGGTTCGAATTTAGTTTTTCAACGTATAATCCTTTAGGGATTGGTAAAAACGATTTGGAAGCCCATATTACCATGTATCCAAATCCCGCGCACGAAAAGTTCTTTTTACAGGGCGCTCCTCTGGACGGTGCTGTATTAAAGATGAGTGACGTGTTAGGAAGAGAAGTGACGGTGCCAATTTCGAGAGAGCAGGATAAATGTGAGATCAACACCTCATCTTTAAAACCGGGCATGTATGTGCTGACCATTACCAAAAACAATCAGCAAGCCGTTAAAAAAGTGGTTGTAAACTAAGCGCCTTACTTTTTCTGACTTCTTCCCTTGGCCACTGCAGCAGCGGTCCAGGGGTCATCTGGCCAGGAATGTTTCGGGTACCGTCGTTGTAATTCTTTTTTGATCTCGAAATATAAATTGTTCCAGAAACTTTTCAAATCGGAGGTTACCTGAACGGGCTTGTAGCCGGGAGACAACAAGTGCATCACGACTTTATTTTTGCCCTTATTAACAGTAGGTGTATCACTTAAGCCAAATACTTCCTGCAAACGTACCGATAACACAGGAGTTGCACCATTTGGAAAATACTGAATGTTTATTTTTGAGCCACTGGGCACATCTAATTTAGCGGGTGCTAATTCCTGAAGAGCTTGCTGCTTATCCCAATCCAAAGAATGAAACAAAGCTTCCGATAAATTAATTTTTTTTAAATCTTCCGGTTTTTTCACGTCTTTTAAGTACGGCGCTAACCAGTCCTTATTGGTTTCGAGAAGCGTTTCGCTTGATACATCCGGCCAATTCTCTTCACTATTCCATTGTTTTAAACTTAAAATGCGATTTTGTAATTGCTGCATATTTTCATCAAAGCCCAATAAATTGCCGCCTTCATTTTTTATGGCTTTGCAAACAGCTTCCACTAAATGCTCAGCGCCGGGCGATTTAAGTGGTTTTGATTGAAGAACAATACTTCCAATTTTTAGTTCTTTTGTTGCAATTAATCCGCCTTTGCGCGTATCCCAGGTTATTACTTCCTGCTCTTTCACCAGGCTTTGTAGATCTTTTGGATTTAAGGGGGCCGCTAAAAATATTTTTCCCAATCCATCGCGCAGATCCATGTGTGCCACAGCCAGCCAGGGTTCATGCGCCAGATCATCTTTATGACCGATCATAGCATATTTTCCATTAGCTAATTGAAATTGGGCATTGTTACCCGGACGAGCAAATGCAATACGTTCGGGGTAGGCGTGGGCAAGTAAAAGTCCGGTTTCAAAAACGTCAACAGGTCCATTATTAATTTCTACATCCAACATTTTACGATAAGATGCTGCAACTTTTTCAATACGACTGAAGCGATTACCAAGGCTATTGTTATTTCTGGCTCTGCGCAAAGCTTCCACCCTTAAATTAATATCGACGCCCGAATCGCGGGGCAAGGGGTCTCTTTCTTCCAGCACGGCGGCAAGGTCGGTGGCCAGTTGTTTATCAGATAAATCCTCAGCTAGCAGCAGCATATGGGCAATGCGTGGGTGACATGCCAGTTTATGAATTTGTTTGCCATGCAAAGTAATGCGACCGTTTTCGAGTGCATTTATTTGATGCAAGGTATCGTTTGCCTGAATGAGAGCGGCTTTTGGAGGCGGTGTTAACCAGATGAGTTGCTGAATATCACTCACACCCCATTGCGCCATGTCTAAAACAAGATCGCTCAGATCAGCTTCCATGATTTCAGGAACACGGTGTTCCGTGAGTCTTTCATGCGTAGCTTTGGTCCACATGCGATAACAAACCCCGCTGCTTAATCGACCGGCGCGACCGGCACGCTGATCGGCAGAATCTTTGGAGATGCGAATGGTTTCTAAGCGAGATAATCCCGATTTGGCATCGAAGCGGGAAGTGCGTCCGAAGCCACTATCAATAACAATACGAATGCCATCAATGGTTAAACTCGTTTCGGCAATGGAGGTAGCTAAAACCACTTTTCGTTTTCCGAATTTATTGGGCATGATGGCCAGAAACTGCTCCTGTTGCGGCAACTGGCCGTAGAGCGGATGGATTAAAAAATCACCTGCCTGAGCTTTGAGAATCTCTTCTGTTTTTCTGATCTCGCCTTCACCAGGTAAAAAAACCAGGGCATCGCCTTTGTTCTCGCTCATGGCGCGCATTACCAAACGGGCGCAGAGTTCGGGAAGCAGCGATTCATCGGCATCCTGAGTGTAAATAACTTCAACCGGATATTGTTTGCCTTCACTAATGGCCACTTCTGCTTTTAATAAAGATGTTAATTGAGGCATGTTGAGCGTGGCCGACATGACCAGAATACGAAGGTCGGGACGTAATACCTGCTGGGCTTCACGGCACAGGGCCATGGCCACATCGGCATGCAAACTACGCTCGTGAAACTCATCAAAAATCACCAGACCCACATCTTCCAGAGCATTGTCCTGATGCAGCATGCGGGTGAGGATCCCTTCGGTAACCACTTCCAGGCGTGTTTGTGCGCTGACACGGTTATCAAAACGAATGCGGTAACCAATGGTTTTCCCGAGATCATCTTCCCATAAAGAAGCCATGCGGGCTGCAATGGTGCGGGCGGCTAAGCGGCGGGGTTCGAGCATGATGATCTTTTTCCCTCCAAGCCAGGCTTCGTTTAATAAAGCTAAAGGTAAGAGCGTACTTTTTCCGGCGCCCGGCGGAGCATTTACAATGAGCGTGTTTGCTTTAGCCAGTTGAGAGCGCACCTGTTCAATGATGTCGGTTACAGGAAGATCTATTTTAAAGGGATCGAAGGGCAAGACCAGATTTGATTTAAGAAAGTGAAAAACGCAAAATTAGGAAATTGCCTTGAAGACATTACAAATGTTATGAGAAAGAAAGCCTATTGGGGGTTTTATTGAACGCTTATTTTACGAACAATGATTTTATTGGAAGGTAAAATCACATTAACGAAATAAATTCCAGGAGGAAAGTCTTTTAATGGGATGTTAGTGCTAAGATTATCAGGTTTAAAATTTCCAAAGAGTTTTCCCTCTGAATTGTAAATCTGAATGTTTTTAATGTTTTCGTTTTGATAAGAAACGGTGACTTCATTTTTTGTAGGGTTTGGATAAACCGAAATTTGATCCTCCTTATTTTCTTGTTCTTTAATTCCTACCGGATTTAAAGCCAATATAAAAGAAATGTATTGAGGAGAATTTCCAACCCAAATCTCAAACCCATAATGTCCAGGCGTCCCCATAAGACGAAACAGGTAACCATAATTATGTTTTTGAAAATTCGGGGTATAGTTAAGTGGTAAAGAGTTAAAACTAATTGATGGAGGATTGATAACACAAACAGCAGATTTAAGACCAACCCAAACAGTCATGCTATCAATCGTATTAATATAATACGTTACGTCACTAGAATTTGCGGAAACTTTTATCCCGCTACTTGTTGTGCATGTTACCCCGGGGCACAAGTCATAGGATACAGACCCCAGTGGGAAAGTATGACAACTAGTATTTTTTACTAAAAACAGAAAAAAAATAAATATAATTATTTTTGAGAGCTTCATTAGTCTATTAAAGTTATTGCTTTATTTTTCGATTTCGAGTATATGCGGTTAAAAACACAAGAATAGGTTGCTATGTGGCTTATAATTTACTAAACGTGATGAGGTTAGACAATATTGCTCACCACCTGGAATAAAACTAATTATATAATTTTAAACCCGACTTTACCCTTTCATTTCCAGCAATTTAGTATATTTGTCCCCCTTAAAACTACCTAGATACTTAGGCAGGACAGAAACACCAAGAATAAATAGGGATGTTTAATGTTCAAGATGAGTAGAGGTAAAGAAGAGAGAAAAAAATTAAATGAAAAACATACGTAACTTTTGTATTATTGCCCATATCGACCATGGGAAAAGCACTTTGGCCGACCGACTATTAGAATACACCGGCACCGTTAATAAGCGCGACATGCAGGCACAGGTGTTAGACGATATGGATCTTGAGAAAGAACGCGGCATTACCATTAAGAGTCACGCCATACAAATGGAGTATGAATACAAAGGCGAAAAATTTGTATTAAATTTAATTGATACCCCGGGTCACGTTGATTTTAGTTACGAGGTATCACGCTCAATAGCGGCCTGCGAAGGCGCTTTATTGATCGTTGATGCGGCACAGGGCATACAGGCACAAACCATTTCTAATTTGTATTTAGCCCTCGAACATAATCTTACCATCATCCCTATTTTAAATAAGATGGATTTGCCAAGCGCCGAACCCGAGATGGTGACGGATCAGATTGTTGACCTCATTGGTTGCGAGCGCGAGGAAGTTATTCCGGCTTCCGGAAAAACAGGCATGGGGATTGAAGAAATTCTAGTGGCCATTATCGACCGCATTCACCCACCGGTGGGTGATCCTGAAGCGCCCTTACAGGCTTTGATTTTTGATTCGGTTTTTAATTCATTCCGAGGCATTATTGCTTATTTTAAAATCACCAATGGCACGATTAAAAAAGGCGAGAAAGTAAAATTCTTTAATACCGGCTCCGTTTATAATGCCGATGAAGTCGGGGTTTTAAAATTAAAACCCGAGCCCCGCAATCAGCTCAGCACGGGCGACGTGGGCTATATCATTTCAGGCATTAAAAGTGCCAGGGAAGTAAAAGTAGGGGATACCATCACGCATTTTGATCGGCCATGTAGCGAAGGTATTAATGGATTTGAAGAAGTAAAACCCATGGTATTTGCGGGTATTTATCCGGTAGACACCGAAGATTTTGAAGAGCTACGTTACAGCATGGAGAAATTGCAGTTAAACGATGCTTCATTAACCTGGGAGCCAGAATCCTCATTGGCATTGGGTTTTGGATTTCGTTGCGGCTTTTTAGGCATGTTGCATATGGAAATTGTGCAGGAGCGTTTAGAACGTGAGTTTAACATGACGGTAATCACAACGGTTCCCAATGTGTCGTATATTGCATATCAAACCAATGGCGATGTGGTAACGGTTAATAACCCAAGCGATTTGCCCGATCCGGGACGTATTGAACGCATTGAAGAACCTTATATTAAAGCCAATATCATTACTAAATCTGATTTTATTGGTCCGGTTATGAGCTTGTGTATCGAAAAGCGCGGACAAATAGTCACACAGAATTATTTAACAGCCGACCGTGTGGAATTGGTTTTCGAAATGCCATTGGGAGAAGTTGTTTTTGATTTCTTCGACCGATTAAAATCTATTTCTAAAGGGTATGCTTCTTTTGATTATCATCCAACCGGCATGCGTAATTCGGATTTGGTGAAACTGGACATTCTTTTAAAAAGCGAACCGGTGGATGCATTATCCTGCTTAATTCATCGCAGCAACGCCTATGAATTTGGAAAAAAGATCTGCGAAAAATTAAAAGAGCTCATTCCGAAACAGCAATTCGAAATCCCTATTCAGGCTGCTATCGGTGCTAAAATCATTGCGCGTGAAACTATAAGTGCCATGCGTAAAGACGTAACCGCTAAGTGTTATGGTGGCGACATTAGCCGTAAACGTAAATTACTTGAAAAACAAAAAGAAGGTAAAAAGCGTATGAAGCAAGTAGGAAATGTTGAAATTCCACAGAGCGCTTTTATGGCGGTGTTAAAGTTAAACGACTAATATTTTGTAGGCGCCAAAATCTTCTGGAATTTTTTGACATAAAACAGAATTGGTTTTATTGTTATCCTTTTCATGCCGTTGAGTATTCATAATTAAGAACTATTTCCTTATGGTCTCAATGATTCAAATGCTAAAGAATAGTAAAATAAAAGACTCCAATTACATACTGACAGAATTCACGAAAGGAACGGCCTTAGATATTAGACCATCAGAATAGGTTTATAAGTGTTATCTGAAAAAACAAAAAAAGCACATGTAAAAAGTAGGATTGATAAATTCTCACAACGAAAGCAACCAGCACTTTTCAATAAAAAATTGTTCACAAGAAGCGTATCTAAAAGTACTTCTTAACGTTATGCTGGTTAATTTTAACCTATGCGTTTTACTACATCTATTATTTTCTTATTTATTAGTCTGGCCATTTCTTCTCAACCAAAAAAGGAATATTTTGACGCCAAACAAACTCAATTAAAATCAGAAACCGATTATTACAAAGGGATGCCTCACGGCTCGCATGCCGAGTATTATGTGACGGGTAAGGTAAGTCGCCGTGGTTTTTATGACTACGGTAAAGAGGATAGCCTGTGGGCATTTTATTACGAGAACGGCACAAAAAAAGCTCTCGAAAATTACCTTAAGGGAAAAAAGTGGGGAACCAATGTGTATTATTTTAAAACGGGTAAGGTAGCTCAAATCACCCGTTACGAGAATGATTTTGCGGATAGTGTTTGGACCTCCTATTTTGAAAACGGGCAAATTAAAAGCAAAGAAACTTTTGAGAAAGGCAAAAAAGAAGGGGAATGGTTGTATTACTTTGAGAATGGCCAATTAGAAAGTCAAGGTGTCTTCGAAAAGGATAAAAAGAACGGAAAAGCTACAAGCTTTTACAAATCGGGGAAACCGGCAAGTATTCAAAATTATTGCAACAACGCCCCTTGTGGTATATGGGAAGAATATTATGAAAATGGCGCGAAAAAATTTACCAAGGAATACAAGGATACGCTTTTGTTATTGATGGATCTTTGGGATGAGAAAGGCCGACAACTTATTACAGGAGGAAGCGGCAGTTTGACTGCTAGTTATGATAACGGGATCATCAAAGCCATGGGTTCGTATAAGGGCGGCATGCAAGATGGGCAATGGCGGTTCTTCCACCAAAACGGCGAATTAGATTACGAAGCCACTTATGAAGTCGGCTTGTTGAATGGGTATTATTCCTCATATTTTAAAAACCATACAATAAAAAGCGAAGGAAATTTTTCGGCTAATAAAAAAAATGGGGTTTGGATGTTTTATACACCGGAAGGCACGCTGGACATGATGGGAACGTTACGTGATAATAGTCGCGAAGAAAAATGGACGTACTATTACACCAATGGAAAAATTGAAAGTGAAGGCCATTTTTTGAACGACAAACAAACAGGCACTTGGAATTATTATTACCGAGGAGGCGAGAAATGGAAACAAGGCGATTTTGACAACAGCCTTAAAACGGGCATCTGGACGACCTGGTGGGAAAATGGCAAAAAACTACAGGAAGGCCCCTATGTAAACGGGAAAGAGGACGGTTTGTGGACCAGCTGGTGGGATAATGGAGCAAAGAAAGATGAAGGCACCATAAAAGGATCTACGCTGGTTGGCTTTTGGCAGGGCTGGTATACGAGTGGCAAAGCCAATTACATTGGAAATTATAATGCCAAAGGCGCTAAAACCGGCACCTGGAATTATTTTTTTGAAAGCGGTCAATTTAGAGAAACCTGTAGTTATGTGAATGGCATTAAACACGGCACATACATGCAGTGGTTTGAAAAAGGAAATTTTGTTGATACCAAAGGCACGTATAAAAAAGGGCATCAGAATGGCGAATGGACGTATTACTTTGAAACGGGCGGGATTAGCAGAATACAACATTTTAAATCGGGTAAATTAAGTGGTAAAAGCATTAGCTATTATCCGAATAACCAGGTGCAGAGTATTTGCAATTACAAAATTGTAAGCGAGCGCAGAAAAGGCAAATCGCAATCTGTGCCTGATGGAGAGTGGATTTTCTTCGACAAAAACGGAAAAGAAGTTAACCGCATGAATTACCAAAACGGAACAAGGAAATAATCAATTATTGTTATATTTGTGTATCTATATCACCCACATGATACGTAACATTTTTAATAGCCTTCTACTTATTTCTTCATTGACTTTTTTGTCTTGTGGTGGTGGTGAAAAGGCTGAAGAAATTATTACAGCAGAGGAACACGGGCACCCAAGTTTACAAGAAAGCAAGTTCAATGCGCAAAACGTTTTTAATTCAATGCCCGATCGTAAGTTGGTTATGCATTTAATCGAAGAAAATAAAGTGGAGTACAATCCCGATTTGCTCAACGATCCAACCGCAGTAAATAAGTATTCAATCGAATTTGCAAAAGCAGTTAATCTTGGCATCTATGGTTCAGATTTGAGTATTGCCAGTTCTTTTGATCAAACTCAAGAAAGCATGACCTTTTTAAAATGTGTAAATGTATTGGCCGGTCAGCTTGGCGTTAACAGCGCCTTTGATCAACACATGTTCGAGCGAATCGACGCTAATCTTAACAACAACGATTCAACACTTGAAATTGTAATTGGTGCATTTAGAAAAGTGGATGAGATATTAAAGTACAATAACCGTCCCGCTACGTCTGCTGTAATCTTAACTGGTTGCTGGATTGAAGGCCTCTATGTTTCTTGTCAAATGGCCCAGTCAATAGAAAGCGAAGATATAGTTAAAGCCATCGTTCATCAGAAAGAATCGTTACAAAATGTTTTAGTAATGATAGAAGCCGTAACTCTGGAGCCAAAAGATCAATTCATATATGATGATTTGAAATCTTTGTTAGAGGCTTTTAACACAGCTGAAACCGCTACTAAATATGATAAAAAGGCAATAACGAACATCACAAAACGAATTTCCGATTTGCGAAATAAACTCACCTCTATCAGCACCTCTTGATTGTTTTAACCTTTTTTCTAATCACTTTTTAGCGCGCACGTCGCGCCATTGCGTATCTTAGACTTGACTAAATGAAGCGATTCCTTATACTGTTTTTATTATGCTGTCTTCAAGTAAGAACACAAGCTTCTTATTTGTTAATTCCCATGGATGATGTACAAAAGAATCATTTAAAAGCATATGGATTGGCCTACTGGGCTTTAAAAGGTGAACTGGAAATTCATTGGTTATTGAATTACCGAGGGGGTAGCTTTTTAATTCCGAATGTAAAAGCTGTATCGAATGAATGTGTGATACGCGGGATAAGTTATGAAACGATTTCTGACGCACAACGCAATTCCATTTTATCAGATATTGGAAATCCGGAAGTAAATCAAGATGCTGTTAAACTCGAAAAGGCACCTCGCATTGCTGTTTATTCTCCGAAAGGCAAACAGCCCTGGGACGATGCGGTAACGCTTGTTTTGAAGTATGCCGAAATACCATATGATGTGTTATACGATGAAGAAATTTATTTGGAAAAATTAAAAGATTACGATTGGCTACATTTACATCACGAAGATTTTACCGGTCAATACGGTAAATTTTATGCCGCATTTCAAAACGCCGCCTGGTATCAAGCTGAGGTGCGTGAAAATGAAGCAATGGCTAAAAAGTTAGGTTTCACAAAAGTGTCATTAATGAAAGGGTATTCGGCAAAAAAAATAAAGGAATTTGTTTTTAATGGTGGTTTTTTGTTTGCTATGTGCAGCGCAACCGATAGTTACGACATTGCTCTGGCAGCTGAGGGTATCGACATTTGTGAAACCATGTTTGATCATGACCCGGCAGATAAAAACGCAAACAGCAAATTAGATTACAGTAAAAGTTTTGCATTTGAAGATTACAAATTAAGCATGAATCCTTACGAATATGAGTATTCAACAATTGACACCTATACCTCGCGCCGTCAATTTGGGCCTACTCAAAAAACCGATTTGTTTAGTTTGTTTGAATTTTCAGCTAAATGGGATCCCATCCCAACCATGTTGTGCCAAAACCATACCAGCACCATTCAAGGTTTTTGGGGACAAACCGCCGCGTTTGATAAAAAGTATATTAAAAAGAATGTATTAATCATGGGAGAAACAAAAGCTTATGGTGAGGCGCGATACATTCACGGCGATTGTGGTAAAGGCACTTGGACGTTTTATAGTGGTCATGATCCTGAAGATTACGAGCACCGCGTTGAAGAACCGCCAACCGACCTCACGCTGCACCCTAATTCGCCGGGTTATCGCTTAATTCTAAATAATATTTTATTTCCCGCAGCAAAAAAGAAGAAACAAAAAACGTAATTTCGGCCTATCAATTTTCTTTTAAAAATAATTATATCTGCAGCTGCAGTTTTTATTACTGCTAAATTTCTACCTGGCGTATCGGTTGATGATTATTTATCTGCATTAATGGTGGCGGTTGTTTTAGCGTTTTTGAACACTATAGTAAGGCCCGTGCTTACCTTTCTCACTATTCCAATAACCATATTTACACTCGGCTTTTTTCTCTTAGCAATAAATGCTTTCATTATAATTTTCGCCGAAAAACTAGTCAGCGGATTTCATGTTACCGGTTTTTGGTGGGCACTGGTGTTTAGTCTCATCTTGTCGGTATTTACCGGCATCTTAAACATGGTGTTTGGTGTAAACAACAAAGAGTAATTCCGGTTAAATTTCTTTTGGCCAGCTGCCTGGTTTGGCATAAGACAAACGCGCTAATCGGGTGGTTGAATGATAACTGTCTAAACCACTAAGCGTGAGCGTCCCAGCAGCCTCTATGTCAATAAAGCCATCCGCACACAAACTGTTATCTGGAATATTGACATATATTATTTTACCTATTATAAGTATGGTTCCGTTAATTTCAAGATCTATTTTTTGTTCTAGTTTGCAGGCAAACTGAACCGCACTTTCTTTTACAAAAGGAGCCATTATACCGTGTTTATATTCTGGCGATAATTCCACCGATTCAAATTCAGAGTCCTCCGAAGCATAGCGCGCGGAACTTTGATGCGCCTTAAAGTACATGCCCTCATTTACATGATTAACGGTGTATTCTTGTGTTTCTAAGATATTTGATAAGGTGTGTCGCGGCACTTCATCGGGCCTTACTATTAAACCACAAAGAGCAGGATTAGCACCAATATGAAACAGCGAACTAAAAGGGGCAAGATTTTCTTGTTTGTTCGAATTACGGGTGCCAACGAGAACCAAGCTTTTAAAACCACCTAACGAATTAATAAAGGACGCCCTTACTAATTTATTTAATTGTTGAATGTCTTCAGTAAAAAATTCTTGCATTATTACATCAGTTTTAAAGTGCTCATTCCGCCATCAACGGCCATGCATTGTCCTGTAATCCACGCTGCTTTTTCCGAGAGTAAAAATTCAATGGCATTTGCAAGGTCTGAAGCTTCTCCAACTTTTTTAAGCGGATTTCTTTTTTGAGAGGCATCTAATTTCTCAGGACTGTTTAAAAACTTTTCAGCCAGCTTTGTATTCGTTAAGGAGGGCGCAATACAATTAACTCGAATGCCCGGCGCTAATTCTGCAGCCAGAGATCTGCCAAGTGCTTCCAATGCTCCTTTAGCCATGGCTATAGAACTATGAAAGGGCATGCCTGCACGGGCCGCTACTGAACTTATTAAAACGATCGAAGCATTGTCACTGCCCTTCAAATTAGTTAAGTAAGTTTGAATAAAGGCGGCGGCACCCAAGGTGTTAATTTTAAAATCAGTCATAAAATCCTCTTCGGTAAATCGCTGAAATGGTTTTAAAAGAATGGTACCCGGAAAATAAACCAGACCATTGATTGGTTTTTCAATCTTAGGAAAGTTAGCCGACTCGTAAGCGCTTAGTGTGTAAAACGCGTCGTAATCCGAATGCGTCTCTTTAGTGCTAAGGCCAATAACCGAATGACCTTGTTGTTTTAAAAGACTCGCAGCGCTTTCAGCCATTTTACTGGAGGCTCCTGCGAATAAATATGTATTTGCCATGTTTTTGATTTATTTTATTTTTTCTCAAAAGCCTCTGTAAGGCAGTTTTTGACTGATTTTGTGACCAAGCTTTTATACGAATTAATCTTTTGTCACCACATACACAAAGCACTTTTGAAAGCAATAGGCGCTCAGTTTCATTCATTTCTAAGGGTTCTGAATATTGCTCCATATAGGCTAGAGGAGAAGGTAGACCGCTGTAATAACAATATTGAAACCCCTCTTCCATATTAAGTATTAAAAAGCTCTTCCATTTTTTGATAACGGTAGGCGAATATGACCTTTAATTGTTTTTTAATGAAAATGCTATTAACGAGTTTGCCCAGAAAACCAAAAGGAGCTTTGTAATGCACGGTGTCACGCATTTCTACACCGCCAGAAACCTCTTTAATAAAATGTTTATGATGCCAGAATGCATAAGGGCCAAAGCGTTGCTCATCAACAAAAAATTCTTTTTCTTTTACATGTGTTATTTCAGTAACCCATTTCATTTTAATGCCCGCAAATGGGGAAATGTGATATTCAATTATCTGACCCGGGTACATCGCCGAAATATCCGAATCATCCAGAATATGAAATCCCATATGAGCCGGTGTTATTTTAGAAAGATTTTTTGGCGAACTAATAAAATTCCAAACCGTTTCCAGATCGGATTTAATAAATTGTTTAACTTCTATTTTATGTAACATAAACTGACAACAGAGTTGAAGCTTATTTGTTCAGAATGCGCATAAAAAAGGGCCACTAAGGCCCTTCTAACTAAAAACAAAACGAGACTATTGATCGAGTTTATTGTAGCCTGCTGGGATAGCAAATGCCGATTCGTCTGGTGCGCTTGTATTTATTTTGCTAACCTCCAGCTTGGTTAATAATTTACCATCGGTTAGTTGCCTCTCTTCACTTAGCAGTGGCATGCTGCCTTCGCCAATGTTTTTAATTTGTCCGAAATAGATACTTTGTTTATCTTTTCGGTTCCATAATTTAACGAGCGGCGAGAAAAAAGTAAACTTACCATCTGCAATCCAATAAGTAATTACCGTGTTTTCTTCAGCGTTTTTTACCGTGTATTCGCTGCACTTGTATCCTGCAATGGTTTTAGTCGCGGCCCCCTTAATTACAACACATACGCCTCTAATAATTTGTGGCGTTTCGCTTATTTGAAGCCCCCAAACTTTACGCTTTGGATTTAAGAACTTAACCTCACCGGCGGGTATGTTAAAAATAAATCCGCCTTCAATATTGGTCGGATTTTTTTTACCGTATTGGTCGAGTCTAACCAATTTATTTTTTACCATATAAACATTCAGCGTGGTGTCTTTTTGCGTGCCGTATTTAAATTCAATAGTGCCACTGAAACCCTGTGCCAGTAAGGTTGTTAAACTAAAAAACACAAAGGCGAACATTAAGATTTTTTTCATAGGGTTTGTTTTTAATAAACTGCTGATAGTTCAACTTTTAAAACCAATCGTATGTGCAATTCAGATTATAAAATTTCTTTTATTTCAGAACACTAATTTATGTATTTTAGTATAGAACAAATAATTTAATGCAAAATAGTTCTAAAAAAATAGGCGACCATGGCGAATACATTGCAAGAGCACATCTTGTAAAACAGGGGTATGTCATTTTGGAAGCAAATTGGCGCTATAAAAAGCTAGAGGTTGACATAATCGCTAAAAAAGACCAATGCGTTGTATTTGTTGAGGTTAAAACCCGAAAAAGTGATATCTTTGGGGAGCCGGAAGTATTCGTCACCAAACAAAAGCAGAAGTTTTTGATTGCAGCAGCAGGTCAGTATATGATTCAAAAAAATCTTGATTTAGAAGCCAGATTTGACATCATTGCAATCCTTCAGAATAATAACAATCATACTGTAAAACATTTGGAGGATGCATTTTATCCGAAATTAAAGTAAACTAAATTTGTAACATGAGTAAATTCGACAATAGATCTGAATCAGAAAACAAGGGCAGATCGGGCAGAGGCGGCCCTAACCGCAAGCCTAAAAGGGCTTCGGAGGGTGGAGAAAAATCAAAACCCCTAAATTATAAAACAAAACGCTCGTTCACCAAAAATAAAAGTTATCGCGATGATAAAGGGCCTGCCGGCACCGAAAAGCCACGCAGAACCTACATCGGATCGGATGAGCGCAAACCCTTCAAGAAAGATTTTTCGAAAGATAAGCCCTCTTATAGCGACCGTCCGAAACGTGCTTTTAGCGATTCAGATGAAAAGAAACCATTTAAAAAATCGTTTGGTACAAACAAAGATTCAAAATACGGGGATAAGCCAAAGCGCAGTTTTTCGGGTTCAGAAGAGCGCAAGCCATTTAAACGTGAGTTTGGCGGCGATCGCGAAGAAAAGAACAGTGAGCGCCCAAAGCGTAGTTTTTCGGGTTCAGACGAACGCAAACCATTTAACCGTGAATTTAGCTCTGATCGCGAAGAAAGAAGTAGCGAGCGACCAAAACGTGTTTTTTCTGATTCAGAAGAACGTAAGCCTTTTAAGAAGGATTTTGATAAGGACAGCAGTTCTGCCGACAAACCGCGCAGGAGAGCGTCTGATTCAAAAGACAAAAAGCCATACAAAAAACCGTTTAATAAGGATGATGGGTTCGCCAAATTTAAAAAACCAGAAGGCGGGCATCGAGATAAACCGGGCTCTGATGGCAATAAATCACCTAAACGCCGTTTAACCAAACCGCGTAAAGTTACCGAAGGTGATGATACCCGTCGTGTAAAATACGATGAGTTTGAAGAGGGCAAAGCCTTTTCACAAAATCAGCGCTTCGATGCTAAAAAACAAAGAGGTCCGGCACCAGTTAAAAAACAAGCCAGCTCTGATGGATTGATTCGTTTGAATAAATATTTATCTAATGCCGGCGTGGCTTCTCGTCGCGAGGCAGATAACCTGATTTTAAGTGGCGTGGTAAAAGTGAATGGCGTGGTGGTTGCCACGCTGGGCGCTAAAGTAAACCCAACGGATAAAGTAACCTTTGGGGATGCCTCGGTAAGAACAGAGAAAAAAGTGTATCTGTTACTCAACAAACCTAAAGATTATATTACTACTGTTGACGATCCAAAGGAGCGTAAAACGGTTATGGAATTGGTAAGTGGCGCCTGCAGAGAGCGCATCTACCCGGTAGGAAGACTAGACAGAAACACAACCGGTTTATTGTTATTCACCAACGATGGTGAGATGACAACAAAACTAACACATCCAAAATTCGGTATAAAAAAAGTATACCATGTAAGCTTAAATAAAGGCTTAAAGCCCGAAGATTTTAAAGCCATTATAGAAGGACTTGAGTTAGAGGATGGTGTTGTTAAAGCCGATGATCTTGCCTTTGTTGGTGAAGGAAAAAAAGAAGTGGGCATTGAGATTCACAGTGGGCGTAATCGCATTGTACGTCGTATTTTCGAACACTTGGGCTATGATATTTTAAAGCTCGATCGCGTGGTATTTGCGGGACTTACGAAAAAGGATCTGCCCCGAGGCAAACACCGTTTTTTAACCGGCAAGGAGATTAGTTTTCTGCAAATGATAGGCTAAAAACATCTATCTTTAATTTTAAGTAATGAATTAATTTGTTTCATTTATGTGTGGAATAGTAGCATATGTGGGTAACAGAGAAGCCTACCCGATTTTAATAAAAGGCTTGCAACGCTTAGAATATCGCGGTTACGATAGTGCCGGGGTGGCCATGATTAACAAAAAAGGAAGCCTAAATGTTTTTAAGAAAAAGGGTAAGGTTTCGGAGTTACTAAATTTTGTAATAGATCAGGATACCAGTGGAAATGTTGGTATTGGGCACACCCGTTGGGCTACGCATGGTGAGCCGAACGATGTGAATTCACACCCACATTATTCACAAACCAAAAATTTGGTGATGATTCATAATGGTATCATCGAAAATTACGCTTCTATAAAAGAAGGCTTGATTAAGCGTGGACATACTTTTCTTTCGGAAACCGACACCGAAGTATTAATTCATCTCATTGAAGACATTCAGTTACATGAAGGTATGAAAATGGGTCACGCTGTGCAAGCAGCTTTGCGTCAGGTTATTGGCGCTTATGCCATTGTGGTGCTCGATAAAAACGATCCTGATACTATTGTGGCAGCAAAAAAGGGCAGTCCCATGGTTATTGGTATTGGCGCTGATGATTTTTTTATCGCCTCCGACGCTTCGCCTATTATTGAATACACAAAAAACGTGGTTTATCTCGACGATGAGCAGGTGGCCATTTTGCGTAAAGGGCAAGAATTAAAGATTAGAAATTTAAAGGACAAAGAAATTACCCCATACGTTCAACAACTTACCTTAGAACTCGAATCTATTGAGAAGGGTGGTTACGACCACTTTATGCTAAAGGAAATATATGAACAGCCACGTTCGGTACTCGATAGTATGCGTGGGCGTTTGATGGCTTCTGAAGGTGAAATCAAAATGGGTGGCATTGTTGAACACGAAAAGAAATTTGAAAAAGCTAAACGAATTATTTTTGTTGCTTGTGGCACCTCTTGGCATGCGTGTTTGGTTGGCGAATATTTGTTTGAAGAGTTTGCCAGAGTGCCCGTTGAGGTAGAATATGCTTCAGAGTTTAGATACCGTAATCCAATTATTTATCCCGATGATATTGTAATTGCCATTTCACAAAGTGGTGAAACCGCCGACACGCTTGCCGCAGTTGAATTAGCAAAATCGAAAGGCGCTACAGTACTTGGAATATGCAATGTTGTAGGCTCGTCGATTGCTCGTGCAACGCACGGAGGAAGTTATACCCATGCCGGTCCCGAAATTGGTGTAGCCTCAACCAAAGCCTTTACCGCTCAGGTAACGGTGTTAACGCTTATGGCTTTACACATGGCTAAGGTGCGAGGCACTATGGCCGAAAGTCGCTACCGTCAGTTGTTATACGAAATGGAATCCATTCCTTCAAAAATTGAGGAGGTTTTAAAACTAAACGATAAATTGCGTGACATTGCACAGGTGTATAAAGATAGCCGAAACGCCCTGTATTTAGGCCGTGGCGTATCATTCCCGGTAGCGCTAGAAGGCGCCTTAAAATTAAAAGAGATTTCCTACATACACGCTGAAGGGTATCCGGCTGCTGAAATGAAACATGGACCCATTGCTTTGATAGATAATGAAATGCCGGTGTTTGTTATTGCTACCAAAGGCGCTAATTACGAAAAAGTAGTCAGTAACATTCAAGAAGTAAAAGCACGCAAAGGGAGAATTACAGCGGTGGTTACTTCGGGTGACAAAGAAGTAAAGGCCATGGCCGATTTTACAATTGAAATACCCGAAACGGATGAGTTTTTAGTGCCACTTATTTCGGTTATCCCTTTACAACTCTTATCGTATCACATAGCTGTGATGCGCGGTTGTAATGTTGATCAGCCACGTAATTTGGCCAAGAGTGTAACGGTAGAATGATGCCGAAGATACAGTGTCTGGTACCCCTGTGTTTTCAATGGTTTCAGCCTTATTTGGTGTAATTCCAACCCGCTTCAAAACCGCATTATCTGCTCGCAGAATTTCGCCCACGCTCCGAAGCACGGGCAACCTGAAATTCACTCGCACACGATGCAGTTTTTGCGCTTGGTCGTAATTAACCAAAATGTCTTTTACCACCCCATTAATTAATCGCTTCTTTTTGGTCTCACTTAAATTATCGGTGTTATTAAACTCCACACCAAATTGGTCGATCCAATCCAACCATAATTGATGGTTCCTTAATTGGGTAAGTTCTGCCTTTATAGTTTCAATGAATGTTTTAATTAATCTGTATTGTGCAGTGAGGTCTCGTTTAACACCTTTATATATCTCAATTGAGTCGTATACTCCAAGTAAATTATCCGATTCTATTTTTACAAGGACTTTCTCCAGTTTGCTTTTTTGGCTTTCGTATACTAAAGGAATTAGTTTTTCATAATTCCGACTTTGATTTAGTGCCATTAACATATCAGTCAAATCAGACAAACATGTTGTTTTACTTAAACAACGGTAACTTTGAAAAGTTCCTTATTTGGAAACCGTATCCTTAGGACTGTTGGTTCTTTTAGTTTGAAATTCGCTTAAACTTACTAATACATTTTCGTAAACCCGTTTGTACAACTCAGCATGATTGGCGTAAAACACAAGGGCAGAATCAAATTGCGAAACACGAACCTTGTGATCTTTTAATGGATCGAAGGCATAAACCGAATCGGTTTTACTTAAATTGGAAGCTTTAATATTAAGGTTTACCGCACTTTCAGCTAAGGCAAAATCACTTAGTATTTCGGTAAACAACTTCTCATCCAGTATTTCAAGAGGCACTTTTGTTTCTCTTTCTTCTTTTGAGGCGCAGGCACTCACGATTAGGATAAGAGCGAATAAAGAAACAAAGATATAAGCAGAAAAGTTTTTCATATTTATTTTGTGGCAATTACATAATTACCACTACTATCAATGCTAATGCTCGGCAAGCTATGATTTAATTCAAAGTAATTGAAAGCTTTTTTTAAATTTTTCCAAAAGTCTTGTGTTTCTTTATTAAAAGCGCGGTGTTCTTCAAGCTTTTTTTCGTTTAAGGCAAAGGGAAAAATATAGGTATGAATACTCCCCCCCGCATTTTTAGCTTCGGTAGCTAACACGTATAATTCCTCAATTGGACCATCCTGAATGGGGATACAGCCAATGGTGACACAATTGCCATGAATCATAATATCTCCACCGGGATCGGCGCTTAAAGCTTTTTTACGATCACTTTTGTTAGGATAGCCAACTTTTAACGCCAAATGATAATTACTGTTGGGCTGAAACGCGGTGATTTCATAAAAACCTTCAGGAACTTGGCCATCACCCTGCCTTCTTTTTGGACCTAGGGAACCGCTACTAGCACAAACGCCAAAACTCTTCAATTTCTGATAAGTAATGTCCGATTTATTCTTCACCCAAGCTTCAACAATGGCTTCTTGTTTAGTCACGCGAATAAAGAGGTCAAATTGATGCGGATCAATCTTTTTTGATTTTAAGGTACTTTCTAAGTCGGCCCATTTATTCTTATAAGCTGTTTTAACCCTACTATTCTTTAATTGAATGGCTTTAAAACCGGCTTGTTGAAAGGAAAAACAAAGTCCAAAACAAACTAACAGGCATATAGTGATAATCTTTTTAAGCATGCGGGATAAAAAAAAACGAAAGCTTTAAATTTGAGAGAGCTATTTCACTATAAAAATAACATGTTTTTAATAAAGATTATTCGTAATAAGTATATTTTAACGATCATTGGACTGGTTGTTTGGCTAGTGTTTTTTGATAAAAACGATGTGTTTACCCAGTACGAATTAATTCAAAAGTGTAAAAAGCTCGAAAAGGATAAGAATTATTACCTGGCTGAAATTGAGAATAACAAAGTGAATTTAAACGATTTGCGAACCAATAAAAAAAGTCTCGAAACCTTTTCGCGCGAGCAGTACTTAATGAAAAAGGAAAACGAAGACGTTTACGTCTTCGTTACTAAATAATCCTTAGTTAAATAAAGCCTTATTTTTTCTTGTCTGTGGTCTCTTTTGCGGCTTCAACTTTTGCCATGGCTTCTAAGTCGCGATCAAAAAAGTACAAACCACCTTTATCGTTTCCAATCAGTTTTAATTTATCTACAATTTGTCTTGCCAAAGCCTCTTCTTCTATTTGTTCGCTTACGTACCATTGTAAAAAGTTATGTGTGGTATAATCTTTTTCTTTTAGAGTGGCATCCACCAATCCATTAATATCGGCAGTAACAGTCATTTCATGTTTTAAAATCTCTTCAAAAACGGCTTTAACCGATTTAAAAGTTACCGGTGGTTGTTTTAATGCGGGAACCACGCCATGTCCACCGCGCTCGTTCACAAAGCGCACCAGCTTTAGCATATGCAAGCGTTCTTCATCTGAGTGATGATATAAAAAAGCCGACACACCATTCAAGCCTTGTGTTTCAGCCCAGCTGGCCATAGCTAAATAATATTGTGAGGAAAACCCTTCTAATTCAATTTGCTTATTTAAAGCTTTACTTACTTGAGGTGATAACATAGCTGGAATTTTTTACAAATATAAATATTTATGGTTTAGTGATTTTTTAAATCCAACAAAATAAAAACTGATTCCGCTCAGGTTTATTTTTTAAAGTGTGAAATGGCTTCATCCATCCATTTTTTGTATTCTTCAATACTTGGATTGTAGCCTCTAACTGGGTTTAACAGTTTTTCATTATGGTCGAGTATTACGTAAAGGGGCTGCGTGCTTTGTCCGTAAAGTTTCTCTTCCATATATTTAAACTTATCGCCAATATCGGTTATTTCGCGTTGTTGCCCATACCATTCAACAGTCATGTAGTCTTTAGGGTCAAGCTCACGCTTGTCATCAACATATAAGGAAACCAAGACGACGTTGTTATTCAGGCGCTTGATGATTTCAGCATCGGGCCAAACATTATCTTCTGTTTTACGGCAATTGGCACAGGCATGGCCGGTAAAATCAACCATTAGCGGGCGACCAACTTTTTTAGCATAGGCTAATGCATTGGCATAATCGTTCTTAAAATAAACAATGCCATTTTTATTCACCTCCATAAATTTACCAAACTCAGCATCCGAGTTAAGGCTGGAAGTTTGTTGATTGCTGTTATTACTAGAGCCACCAAAGCCATGAGGCGACTCTGAGTAATCGAAAGGAGGAAGCACGCCGCTAAATAGTTTTAATGGTGCGCCCCATAAACCTGGAATTAAATATACAGTTACGAATAGGGAGGTGATGGCAAAAAACAATCGGGTAACGGAAACATGTTTTAAATCTGAATCATGGGCTGTTTTAAATAAGCCAAGTAAATAAGCGCTTAATAAACCGAAAATAACGATCCACAAGGCGATAAACACTTCACGGGTAAGAATGCCAGCCTCAATCACCAAGTCGGCGTTAGAAGCAAATTTGAGTGCCAAAGCCAATTCCAAAAAGCCTAACACGACTTTTACCGAATTTAACCAGCCCCCCGATTTTGGTAATGAATTTAACCAACCCGGAAAGGCAGCAAACAAACCAAAAGGCAGAGCAAGCGCTAATGAAAAACCAAACATACCCCAAAAGGGCCCCGATATACCACCACCTGCGGCAGCTTGCACTAATAAGGTTCCAATAATAGGGCCCGTGCAACTGAATGAAACAAGTGCTAAGGTGAAGGCCATGAAGAAAATGCCAATGTAACCGCCTTTGTCGGACTTAGCATCCATTTTATTGACGAAGGAACTTGGTAGAACAATTTCGAAAGCGCCTAAAAAGGAAATGGCAAATACTAATAAGAGCAAAAAGAATGCTAAGTTAAACCAAACGTTGGTGGATAGGCTATGCAGGGCTCCTGCACCAAAAACGAGAGTAACGCCTAGGCCTAAACCAACATACAGTACAATGAGAAATACGGCATAAATCAAGGCGTTTTTTATACCCTGTTTTTTTGTTTTTGATTGTTTGGTAAAAAAACTCACATTCATTGGAATCATGGGAAACACGCAGGGTGTAAGTAATGCAGCAAAGCCACCAATAAAACCGGCTAAAAAGATTGCCCACCACGACATGTTTGTAGCGGCAACTTCATCGTCATTGTAAGCCGTTTCTTTAATGGCAATTTCTTTGCTTGTAGAATCTTTAACCAGAACAGGCGTTTTTGCTAGTGTATCGTTCACCAGGGTTTCGGTACCAGCTGTAACAGTGTTGCCTGATGCGCAGGCAGCACCGCCCTGCAAGTCAAAACTGAATTTATCGGCAGGAGGGAAAACGCATTTTTCTTCAGTACAAGCTTGCGCTTCGTATTTACCTTTTATGGTAACTTTATTAGAAGAAAGTAATTTTATGCGTTGGGTAAAAGTTGCAGCATTATTATGAAAGGCCACATTTACCTCAAATACTTTATCAAATTCTTTGATTGGTGTACTTTCTTTTATTTTGCCAACCAATTCATAATCCTTTGATTTATTGAATACAAATGAAGTTGGATTAGGCCCGTCTTCACTTAATTTTACAACGGAATAAATATGCCACGGCTCTTCAACTTTGGCTTTAAAAACCAGATCGTATTCACATGCGCTAATTTTTTTTGTTTCAAAAGTCCAGCTAACCGGATTTTCTTGTGCAAATAAGTTTAAGCTAAAAAACAGGGAGAGAAATATTAGTTTTTTCATTTACGCGATTCCTTTTAATGAAGTAAAAATACTATTAATTTTATTGAACGTTAACACTAAGGTCAACTTGTTTCGGGGGCAGACACATCATGTCGTTACAACTCATATATTCTGCTTTGAAAGAAATCGTTAAAGGTTGTTTACTTAAGAGGTTAATTTTTTGTTTAAATTCTGCTTTATCTGAAAAAGAAGAAATTTGCGCCTCGAAGGTTTTATCAAAGATGCTTTGCGCTCCGATTTCAAGAGCTTTGCCAACTAATAGGTAGCTTTTATTTAGCGCAAAATTAAAGGAAGTGGGAACGGGTCCTGCGCTAGTTGTATCTTGAGAGTATATGTGCCAGCCTTTTTCAATAGCTGCAATTATAACAATCTCGCCCTCTGTTGCAGAAATGGATTTGTATGAAGCGGACCAAATAACAGGGTTTTTACTTTGGGAATTGGCAGCAAAAAAAGTAAAGAGCCCAAAAACAAGTGCAGCGATTTTTTTCATGTGTGTTATTCTATAAACTAAAGGTGTTACTATTATTTCAGTCATACAAAAGCCTAAACAAAGTTTAACAATTATCGGCCCAATTCACGTAGTTCGGAAAAGATGATTTGAAGGTCTTTTTCAATGGTATAGTCGCGAGAATAATTGAGTAATGATTTTGTGATGCGTTCTTCAGAAGGATTGTTTTGTAATCTGTCGGCAGGACTAAATACCGAGGGACGAATGGAAGGCAAGTCCTTTTTTAAACCTTTACCATAACCAACCCATGAATAAAAGCCAAAAAGCACTCTAAAACTATTGGTTATAAAACCGATTTTATTTTTTTGAAACCAGATCAGGATCCAGAATAAACATAAAAAAAGCACACTTAAACTTAGATCCAAAAATCTTTTATTCCGTCTGTTTTCAGGCTTACCTATGTTATTTACATCAATAATATATAAATCCCCCGCGGTATCGATGTTATTACTACCAATAATAGAAAGGCTTTCAGGGGGTGCGATTTTAAATTCAAGATCTTTGGAAACCAGGCTGATCATTTTACTAATTATTTCCTGCGACGAAATGTCTTTTGCGCAAAAAATAATCTCATTGATTTTGTAAATAGAAATCACTTCTTCAATTTGATGGAAATGACCGATATAGGATTTGTTTTTTACACCATTTGTTTCATTACTAATAAAACCAAGAAAATTGGAATTAATGGTTGTTTCATTCAGTAAGGCGCTCACCCTATTAAACTCAGCCTCACTTCCAATAATAACAATGCGTGAATCGGAATTTTTCTTGCCTAATTTAAATCGTTTTAATCCTATGATGTGATAAAGAAAGCGAGTAAGTAAATAAACCAAAAATGTATAAACCGAACCAATTAAAATAAGCGCTCTCGAAAAGCGATAGTTCTCTGGTATAAGAGAATAAATGATCAAAATAAATGCCGAACCTACTAACACACCGCGCGTAATTTTCCGAAGACGTGTTGGCACATCATAACCACCACTTAAATACACAAACAACATCCAAATGAGTGTATAGAGCGGAAAGAACAGATCAAGAATTTCTTTGGAGTAAAAATTGGGATACAATTTAAATTTGATTTCGTATACCGTTTTGCAGATATAGAGGCCTGCCAGTATGAGTATAAAGTCAATAGCCGGAAAGAATAATTGTTTTACAAACCGCGCCACAATAGCCAGCGCTGCCCGAACATAAATAGCAAAATGAATTAAAAAATTAAACAAGCGCGCATTATTCTGACTAAAATGTTTTTTAGCGAAAATGGCCATGGCCTTGTAAAACACAATCACATAGTTGACACTGCTTTTTTTAGTGCTTTCGCCTTTGTAATGTATGATGCTGCTTTCGGCAAAATAATAATTCTTGTAACCTGCTTTAGTAATGCGATATGAAAGGTCAATGTCTTCGCCATACATAAAAAAGGTTTCGTCTAGCAAACCCACCTTATCTATGGTTTCTTTCCGCATTAACATAAAAGCGCCACTTAGCACATCAACCGGGTGATTTTTGTTTTTATCGAGGTAAGTTAAATGGTATTGTCCAAATTTATGTGAGCCTGGAAACAACTTCGCAAGCCCAAAAATCTTGTAAAAAGCTACGGCAGGCGTGGGAAGGCCACGTTTACTCTCCGGCAAAAAACCGCCTTTGCCATCCAACATCTTAATCCCGAGACCACCGGCATCACGATGACTGTCCATAAAGGCAAGGGTTTTCTCAAAGGTGTCTTCTTGTACGACGGTATCGGGGTTTAAGAGTAAAAGGTACGCACCTTGCGCGGCTTGAATAGCCTGGTTATTGGCTACTGAAAATCCGACATTACAAGTGTTGGCAATGAGTATAACCTCGGGAAATTTTTCGCGAATCAACGCCACAGAGCCATCTACCGAGTTATTGTCTACCACAAACACTTCCGAGTCGATGGTTTTTAAGGCTTTAAATACCGAAAAAAGACACTGTTCTAAAAAGTGTTTAACGTTGTAATTGACTATAATTACTGATAGTTTCAGAGCTTTATGACTTAACGCACTAAAATAATTATAATTGTTTAAATAATATCTTTTTTTACCTTTGCATTCTTCAAAAATAGGTGTAGAAGTCTATTTTAGAGACATGGTCCCATAGCTCAGCTGGATAGAGCACCGGTTTTCTAAACCGGCGGCCCTTGGTTCGAATCCAAGTGGGGCTACACAAAGCAGAAAGGCCATTCATAATTGAGTGGCCTTAATTTTTGAAGTTTTTAATTCAAGCCACCTTTCGCATCGCCCTAGTTGCAAAGCAAAAAGGCTATTCATAATTGTTGGTCTTTCTCTTCCATTTTCTTTCGTGCCAACTTGAATACATCCCCTCAAAATTTCATATATTTAGTGCAGGCCAAAAATAACGTCTATCAAAGCAAAACTCTTATATCTGTTCATTATTTTTTTGGCGCTGTCCTGTACCAAACAAAACGCCTTTGATTGTTTTAAATCTAACGGCAAAGAAACAAGCGAAACGCGCTATCCGGGCAGTTTTAATGAGTTATCGGTTTATGATAAAATTGATTTGACTATTGTTAACGGACCCGAATATAAAGTTGAGGTCATTGCCGGCGCACATTTACTAAAAAGTATCACGACCAAAGTTGTGAATAATGTGCTTATTATTGAAAACCACAACAAATGCAATTTTGTAAGGGGCTATAAAAAAACAATTAAGATTATTGTAACCGTGCCTAAGATTGCCAAGGTGAATAATTATGGGGTAGGACCAATTACTTTTGCCGACGGCTACAAACAGGATTCGTTAAGAATTCATATAGAGAATTCCGGGGATATCCATGTTAACGGTCAGTTTACGGAGATTAGAAGCAGTTCGCACGGTAATGGCGATATTTATCTTAATGGTTCAGCCAAATCGCTCCTTATTTATACCAATGGCCTAAATTACACCTTTGCCGAAAATTTTATAGTAAGCGATTACACCTATATTTCAACCTATAGTATTGGGCATGTTTATTTTAATTTTACAGGCTTAACAAAATTCTCCTATTATATTTGGAGCGCAGGAAACATTTATTACAAAGGCATTCCGGGCACAATTGAATGTTTGGGTGGGGATGGCAATGGAAAACTTATCAAAGAAGATTAAGCGCCAAGCACTTATAAATTGAAACACGGCTTTTTAAGTTTTTCGCAAACCGCAAACGCCAACGTTTTCACATAACAAACTTTAGTAAAGGTTTTAGCCGAATTACGCTTGTTAGGCCCCTCTAAATCAATTAACGATTTCGGTTCCGAAATTCATTACCCCAACTCATAAAATCTCCGAGGGTTCATTTGGGCAATTGTTTCATGCGATACACATAAGGAACTTGTTATAAGTTTGAACCCGATAAACGCATCAAAGCCATTAATGGCATAATTTCAATAAACACACGTTTTAAACCCACCGAATTTGTTTCTGCATTTTAACATAAAATTATAAAAAAGCAATTGTTTATCTTTTACCATACTAATTGGGAAAACGAGTCTTAATTTAATGCATATTTAGTCGGTGGAAGAAAATCAAGAAATAAGTAAACCAAAGGCATCAGTCTTTAAAAAGTTGAGTAAAATTTTCATAATTCTCATCTTAGTAATTCTTGCCCTAATTAGTTCACTCCTTAGTCTTTTATTTATTTATGAAGACGAAGTGAAGGCTGCCATTGTTTTGGAATTAAACAAACATTTAAAAGCAGAAGTTAAGATCGATCCCAAAAACATTGAACTTACCATCATAAAATCTTTTCCCGATTGTTCAATCGAATTTAAAAAAGTGCTCATTCTGGAAGCTTTGACCATCAAGAATCGCGACACACTTTTATATGCCAACAACCTCAATCTACATTTTAATATAGACGATCTTTGGAACAAAAAGTACGACATAAATAAAATTAAGATTAAGGATGCGGTGGCCAAACTGAAGGTGTTAAAAAACGGCAGAACAAATTACATGTTTTGGGAAGAGGCGGACAGTACAAAAGGCAAATCTGCTGACAGCGTGAGTTTTAATCTCAAATTAATTAGCATCGAAAACTGTCGATTCAGTTATCGCGATCGGCAACTGTTATTTAAGACCGAACTGGAACTCAAAAAAGTTGAGTTTAAAGGAAGTTTTAATCTCGATGATTTTGAACTCGAATCAAAAGGCAAGGTTTATATTCATCAAATAGCACATCTCAAGAGTAGTTTTTTAAAAGGTAAAAACAGCGATTATTTAATTAAACTGAGTTATAGTAATAACACTTACCGCTTTGAGAAGGCCGATTTTAGTGTGAATCAACTGGCCATGAAATTATCGGGCGATTTTGTTTATAAAGACAGTTTAGAAAACCTGAATCTGAATTTTAAGGCCCCTCAATTAGACATTGCATCACTTTTATCATTATTACCTGAAAATTATAAAAGCAAAGTAAATGATTATGAGAGCTCCGGTAATTTTTACGCAAGCGGAAATGTGCATTATAAGAACGCCACTAATTTTAAGATTGAAAGTGATTTCGGAATTAAACAAGGACAGATTACATATAAGGCCCTTAACACCAAAGCCACAGAAATTAATGTGGAAGGCAAGCTTAAATTAAGTCAGGCTAACTCGGAATTACAATTGAGTAATATTTTTGCCAAACTAAATAACGATGAAATAAAAGCTACTTGTCTTATTCAAAACTTTAAAGAGCCCTTTATTCAACTTAACGCCAGTGCCGAAGCCGATTTAGAGAACATTCAAAATTTTTGGCCAATAGACACTTTAAGTTTATTAAAAGGTAAAATAAGTCTGCATACCGAAATGGATGGCCTATTGAGTGATTTGAAGGACCAAACCTTTTCAACCAAAGTAAAGTTAAATTTAAGTGTTCGCGTTTCAAGTCTACAAGCTCAATTTAAAGGCGATGAAAAAATGTATGCCATAGAAAATTGTTCATTAACGGCTAAAGAGCGCGAGATAGAAGTGCATGATTTGAAGCTAAAACGCGGGAGCTCAGACTTAAATTTGAACGGAAAAATTCCGGGTGTATTTAATTATTTAATGGATCGTAATTCACCCCTCATCATAAGTGGAAACCTAAATTCGAATTACATTAAACTTGAAGACTTTTATACCAGTAATGCGCAAACAAGGGTGAATGATAAAGCTTTGATTCCTGAAAATGTGCAGTTTAAATTAAATGCCAGTGTTGCTAAGTTCTCTTTCGGAAAATTTGAAGCCACGGAACTTAGTGCCGAAATGGAAATTCACAAGCAGAAAGCGATTATTAGTGATGTGAAATTACAAACCATGGATGGTGAGGCAGAAATAAATTTATTTGCCGATAATTCGAAAAACAAATTAGAGGTCGTGCTTCAAAGTAATTTAAAGAACATCAATGTAAACGCCTTATTTTATCAATTAAATAATTTCGGTCAAAGTACTCTGCAGGATAAGAACATTAAAGGTTTTATAAATGCAGGTATTGATTTTTCAGGCATCTGGAATAATCGACTGGAAGCCAATCTCAATACCATGGCCTCGAGTTGTACGCTGAATATTGAACGAGGAGAACTTGTTGATTTTAAACCCTTATTGAGTTTATCCAAATTTGTTGATGTTCAGGAATTAGAAAGGATCAAATTTTCTAGTTTGCAAAGTACGGTTGAAATCAAAAACAGTTTGATTAGCATTCCTAAAACAAGCATTAAAAATTCGGCAATTAACATCGATTTCTGGGGCACACACAGTTTTAATAACGATATTGATTATCATATTCAATTGCTTATCTCAGACCTCCTATCACGCAAAAGGAAGAACAAAAATGACGAGTTTGCTCAAATGGAGAAGGATCCGGAGAATCGTCGTTCGGTGTTTATTAAAATGACGGGCAACATCGATAATCCGATTATAAAATACGATAGAAAAGGACTGAAAGAAAAAGTAAGAAACGATTTGAAGCAAGAAAAGCAAAATCTGAAACAATTATTAAGAGATGAATTTGGTTTATTTAAAAAAGACAGTCTGCCTAAGAGAACAGTAAAATCAGAGCCTGGTTTTGAGTTAGAAAATCCCGGAAACAATGCACCTAAAAAATCGCTAGAACCTAAAAAGCGCGAAGTAGAAGAAGATTTTTAAAAAACACTATATTTATACAAGCATTCTTGTACTGTGAACATTTACGCCAGAAAACAACGTTGGAAATTAGGATTAGCAGCAACCGCATTTGTGATTGTGATTGTTTCTTTTTGGTATACCAGTAACATTGTAAAACATATTAAAGAAGATGAGAAGCTGAAAGCCAAGCTCTGGGCCGATGCTGTGCAGAAAAG
>CANKBS010000021.1 GCA_947480015.1 Sphingobacteriaceae bacterium | reverse complement strand
GGTAGCCTTTAGATTCCACCATGTATCCATGATGTCTGTTGAACTTTAGCATCCGGCTAGTGCGGACTCTTCAGGCCACGTTAATTTTCCTATGCCCTCAGAGTGACTTAGGTATTAAAGGATCACGTCATTCAGACACCGCATGGGAGCGATTTCGAAGGCGGTGGAAGAATCTGCACTAGGGGGTTGCTAGCCATACGGCTGGGGCGGACTCTTCAGGCCAGCGGTTATCGATGTGTGCCCTCTGAGTGACGGTAGCCTTTAGATTCCACCATGTATCCATGATGTCTGTTGAACTTTAGCATCCGGCTAGTGCGGACTCTTCAGGCCAGGTTAATTTTCCTATGCCCTCAGAGTGACTTAGGTATTAAAGGATCACGTCATTCAGACACCGCATGGGAGCGATTTCGAAGGCGGCGGAAGAATCTGCACTATGGGGCTGCTAGCCATACTGCAAGGGCAGACTCTTCAGGCCGTCATCCTTCGACAGGCTCATCCTTCGACAGGCTCATCCTTCGACAGGCTCAGGATGACCGACAGGCTCAGGATGACCAGCCTTCGAAAGCTAATGCCTTGCAAAAAACAAAAAAGGCCAACATATGTCGGCCTTTTTTAATTGTTTTACTAGAGTTATTCCTTCAGTAAGATCTTCATCTCTACCCTTCTGTTCTTCTGTCTTCCTTTAGGCGTCTTATTATCGTCAATAGGCATGCTTTGTCCGAACCATTCGGCTATTACCTGCTCGTCTTTTACTCCTTTTTTCATCAAGAAATTTTTCACCGCAGTGGCACGTTTTTCTGACAACAATAAATTGCCGGCTTCTGTTCCTTGATTATCGGTATGACCCGAAAGTTTTAATTTCCAGTCGGCTTGATGAGCCAATAATAATTTTGCTAAATCAGCCAAAGCCGGTAAGGACTTAGGTTTGATGATGTCTTTAGCAGAAGCAAATTCTAAAGTGGCAAAAGCTTTTTCTATAATTTTCTTCTCAGCTGCTTTCATCGGTACTTCCTGTGGCGCTGGCTCAGTGGCTTTTGGAATCGGACATCCTTTTAATTCCACTAATCCCGGTACTTGTGGACAATTATCATCCTTATCCAATACACCATCTTTATCGGTATCCGGCCATGGACAACCTTTGTTCTCTTTTGGTCCGGCCTGATCAGGGCAAAGATCATCACGGTCAATAATACCATCGGCATCTTTATCCGGACAACCCTTTAAATCTTTCGGACCAAAGGCATCCGGACAACCATCATCCTTATCAGGTGTGCCATCTGCATCTTTATCCGGACAACCTTTAAACTCAGCAATACCCGATATGAGCGGACATTCATCCAAACGGTCAATAATTTTATCACCATCTGTATCCCGACATCCTTTAAACTCAGCTGTTCCGGCCGAATCAGGACAGGCATCTTCCATATCCATAATACCATCACCATCTTTATCAGGACAACCTTGTAATTCTTTAACACCGGGTTCATCAGGACATTTGTCATCTTTATCCTGCACATGATCCCCGTCTCTATCAGGGCATCCTTTAAATTCCCAAACACCCGGCACATCCACACACTTATCTTTTTTATCGCTAATACCGTCTTTATCACGATCGCTTTTATGTCCGTATGGTATTGGCACTTTTAAAAGAAAATACAAATTAGCACCAAACACATCTTTACTAAAATAATTAAAGATGTCGTTCGACCCAACAATGATAGGCCCTAAGCGCACGGTAGCACCAACCAACATGTTATCGCCTCTTCTTCCGGCCAGCGTATTATACGATACCGGCACCGTTAATCCAAACCACTTACCCTCTACCCTTGGTGCAATGCTAAGGGTTGTAAAATCGTGTACCTTGGCATCTTTACTTTTGTAAAAATTACAAAGGTTCACGCCGAAATTAATGTAAAAAGGTTTCCAGATATTATAATCAACTTGGGTATTGATAGATGTTGGCAAATAAACCGTAAAATTCTTTTTGGTGTTTTTATCTACAAAGTTTGCTTTTAATACAGAATCTACACCATTAATATCGTTGAGATTGGCGAATTTATTCACATTAAACCGATCGATGTTGGCTACAAAATCATTTGAGAGTCCGCCTTTTTTAAAGCGAATACCACCAATATCATTTACTGCAAAACTGGTTTTTAATTTGTATTTATTTTTATCTTTTCGCCACAAATCGGTCTTGCCATCCATGTTATACTTGTAATCGAAGTATTTTGGTCGCCATTCGTAAACCCCGCCAATATCAAAACCAAAACCCGGCGAAGAGGTGAATTTATATAAGTCTTTTGGTTTGCTACCGCTAAGATTGAGGTTATCGGAGTGACCGTATGCCACGGCAGCATTAATAAAACTAAAGGTGTCTTTGGTGCTTACTCTGAATTTAAAATCGTTAACATTAAAATAAGCAGCTTCTAACCCCTGCAATAATTTAACGGTGACACCGGCTTTAAAAAAATGTTCGCCATTTTCCTTTAAAACACGGGCATAAGAAACACCGTATTCGGCCCATGCCATTTGTTGCACGCTTAAATTTTTGGTACTGAGTTCACGGTTCAGTAAGCTAGGGATATTAAATTCGCCATACGCCAGATCGGCCATTTGCTGAGAGATGCCATCCACATTGGCATAATTACGAACGCTCCAGTTAAAGGCTATGGCATTTTTACGGTTAAGCGAAATCATAAACGAAGGCAGTACAATGCGGTTAGTAATGTAAATGGATTTATCCTTGCCATTATTTACCAGATTAAAATTATTTTTAAAATAGTTGGGCGAAGTGGGGTCGTTATTATTCCATGAATCGGGAAATTTAATGGTATTTGAATTACCTAAATTGCCGGTATATTTTAAAGCCGAGCGTTTCACACCAATGTAGTTATTATCGATGGTTGTATGCAGGCCTACTAGGGCCACATCAACAACAAAACGGCTATCAACAATGTTGGCCGGATTACTAAAAGCGCCTAAAACACCTGCGTAATTGCTGCTTTGAAGGCCTAGAAAATCTTGTGCTTTAAAAGTTAAGCTAAGGAAGCCGAAAATTAGTAAGGGTATAATTTTTCTCATTTTTAATCCTCTAATTAATATAACAAATATAGTTAAATAAATAAACCGTTTTTAGGATTTCGATGCGGAATTGAATTTGAAAGAAGAAGCGGCTACTAATTGGATTTAGATTATTATGATTTAACCTAATTTTCGCAACAGTATCTTAAATAAGGGAAACAAGTAGCCTTGGATCCAATGGCTGTAAAATACCCCCACGCATTAAAAGCCTTAATTTTTTGCCAAAGTCCTTAAAACAAAAATCAATTTCTTATCTTTAGCCTCCTTAAAATACTATGTTAGAAAAACTGGAAGAAATAAAACGCCGTTACGAAGATGTTGAATTAAAATTATCTGATCCGAAGGTAATTGGCGATATGAAATTGTTTAAAAAATTAAACATCGAATACAAAGAATTAGGTGAAATTGTTCATCACATAAACGAATACAAAAAGGTATTATCGAATATTGAGGGAGCTAAGGAAGTATTGGCCACCGAAAAGGATAAAGATTTTTTAGACATGGCCAAGGCCGAACTGGAGGAGAACAGAGAGAAGGAAGGAAAATTAACCGAAGAAATTCGTTTGCTTTTAATACCCAAAGATCCGGAAGACATAAAGAACTGTGTGATGGAATTACGTGGTGGTACGGGTGGCGACGAAGCGGCTATTTTTGCCGGCAATTTATTTGAAATGTACTCGCGTTTTTGTGAGAAGAAAGGATATCAGCTGGAAGTGGTTGACTCGAGTCCGGGTACCATGGGTGGCTTTAAAGAAATTGTGTTTAACCTAAAAGGCAATGGGGCTTATGGCACCATGAAATTTGAAAGCGGGGTGCATCGTGTACAGCGTGTGCCGGCTACTGAAGCACAAGGGCGCGTACATACCTCGGCGGCCTCTCTGGTGGTGCTGCCTGAAGCAGAAGAACTAGACGTGGACATTAAAGATTCGGACATTGACATGGCTACCGCCCGAAGTGGTGGAGCCGGCGGTCAAAATGTAAACAAAGTAGAAAGTAAGGTGATTTTAACTCACAAGCCTTCGGGCATAGTGGTGACCTGCCAAACCGAACGAAATCAATTGGGGAACCGTGAAAAGGCCATGCAAATGTTGCGTTCAAAAATTTACGATATTGAATATCAAAAACGGTTGGAAGAAGTTACTAAGAGAAGAAAAACCATGGTGAGCACTGGTGACAGAAGTGCGAAGATTAGAACGTATAATTATCCGCAAAACAGAATTACCGATCACCGTATTAATGTAACCCTATATGATCTTACCAATTTTATGAATGGTGATATTCAAGAAATGATTGATAAATTACAATTCGCCGAAAACGCTGAAAGGCTTAAAGAAGGGGGATTGTAGGGATTAAAAATTAAAGATTGCAGGTTGAGGGAGATGTTAAGGTTGAGGGAGATGTTAAGGTTGAGGGAGATGTTGAGGGAGAGGCTAAGGTTGAAGCAAGAAACAAGAGTCAAGAAACACTACTAAATATTAAAAACTAAGCACTAAAAACTAATAACTGATATATAGCTATAGTTTTGGGAAAATAGATGAAATTTAAAAGCACCACATCAAATGACGCCAGAAGGAGAAGATAAAATTAGGAATGCCTTTGCAAATAAGGATTGGAACGACATTAAAGCACAAAACAGCTGGCAGATTTTTAAGATCATGAGTGAGTTTGTGGAGGGTTTTGAAAAAATGTCACGCATCGGGCCCTGTGTTTCAATATTTGGAAGCGCGCGTACCAAACCTGAAAACAACTATTACCTACTAGCCGAAGAAATTGCTTTTCGATTAGTAAATGAGGGTTACGGCATCATTACCGGTGGTGGTCCGGGTATTATGGAAGCGGCTAACAAAGGTGCCAAACGGGGTAATGGTAAATCGGTTGGTTTAAACATTGAATTACCCTTCGAACAAAAACACAACGATTATCTGGATAAAGACAAATCAATTAACTTCGATTATTTTTTTGTACGTAAAACCATTTTCTTAAAATACTCGCAAGGCTTTATTGGGATGCCCGGGGGTTTTGGTACGATGGACGAATTGTTCGAGTCCTTAACCTTGGTGCAAACCAATAAAATTGCTCAGTTTCCGGTTGTGTTAGTTGGTACCGAATACTGGAAAGGCATGATTGAATGGATGAAAACTAGTATGCTTCAGGATGAAAAAAATATTAATCCCATTGATCTGGATTTATTTAAACTAGTTGATACTGCCGAAGATGCAGTGAAACACATTGTAGATTTTTATTCCAAATATTTATTAAAACCAAATTTCTAATTGAGCAAGTGGTTGTTTAAAATACTTGTCCTACCCCTGCTCTACTTCATTTCTATTTTACCATTTTGGCTGCTTTATAGCTTAAGTAACTTTTTTTATCTTCTGGTTTTTTATGTGTTGGGCTATCGCAAAACAGTGGTGCTTCAAAATTTAAGAAACTCTTTCCCCGAAAAAAGTGACCCCGAGATTCAAAAAATATGCAAACAGTTTTACTTGAATTTTTGTGATGTTATTTTTGAAACACTGAAATTACTGACAATCTCAAAATCTGAATTTAAAAAACGCTGTGTCTTAGATGAAGCATCAATTCAATTGTTTGAAGCTTACTTTGCCAATAACCAAAGCATCATAGGAGTCATGGGCCATTGTGGCAACTGGGAATGGGGCGCCATTGCCCATCAGGTTTATTTTAAACGCATGATTACCGGCGTATATCATCCGTTAAGCAATAAAGATTTCGATGCTTTTATGTTGAAATTACGTGGTCGGTTTGGGGGCGACATTGTGGCCATGCAGGCTTTGTACAAACGTTTGCTGACTTTAAAACAACAAAATATTTCTACCACCATTGGTTTAATTGCCGATCAAACGCCTCCACCCGAAAGTGCGTACTGGACAAGATTTCTGAATCAAGATACCCCTGTTTTTAATGGGACCGAAAAATTGGCCCGTAAATTTAATTACCCGGTGGTATTTTTAAATGTAAAGAAAGCCAAACGCGGTTATTATCAATTAAGTGCTTCACTTTTAACGTCCGATCCAAAATCCTTAGCTGAGGGTCAAATCTCTGAATTGCATACCCGCCATCTCGAACAAAATATTCGTGATCAGCCAACCATTTGGTTATGGAGTCACCGCCGTTGGAAACACAAGCGTCCCGACAATTTATAAGTTAAACGATAACTACGATTTACGTTCGTAAATGTAGATCAGGTTTTTGCCTTGAGGCTGATACCCGGCTAATTTTTCGCGCCACACATAATTGGCTACCATGTAACCGTCAATCATATCAACACAACCTATCATGTTATAATCTTTAATGTACTTGTCGTACCATTCCCAAATATAACGATCGGTATTGGGTTGCACCATTAATGAAATGGAGTGATTGTAAAAAATGATATACCTTGGTTTAGCTTTTTCCACATCCCTTACAAATTCACGTTGCCACTCTTTGTGTTCAGGCACATCTACCACCAATGCCGAGAAATAAGCATGTCGCGATGGGCAATTCTTTTTGGTGTAAAAATAAATCTCGGGCTCCGAACCAATGGATACGATATTATCTTCGGGTTTGCTGTTAGCATTAATAAAATCGGCAATGCGCATGGTTTCCGGAAAAGGATTGTTTCCGTACACAGTTCTTAAAATTCGATCGTAATTTGGATTAAAGTAATAATCCTTTAATTTATTCAAATGCATCAAACTAAGAATGATAAACAAACTTACATAGGCATATTTCATTTTATCAGTTTTAATTCCTAGACGATTCTTTAAAAGATCGTTGATTGAATAAAAAGTTAAACCGGCCATGATAGAAAGTCCCGGTAATATTTGAATCCAATAATGTCCATAAAAATAATAACCCGGAAAAATAGTCATGGTTGAAAAACCGACCAGAGAAATAGAAACCAGTTTTAATCGCCATGGAATATTCTTTAAAAACACCACTGACAGCGCTAAGGCCGCATGCATCCAAAAAAACTTGTAATCGTTGGTAATGGCTTTATAGGTGTATTCGAGATAGGTTTTACCATCTTCCCATTTTATTTGACCCACGTATTTTTTCGGAATCTCGTATGACCAGTAGATCATTTCATTAAACGAGCCCTTCATGGCAATGATGAGAAACAAAATGCCTACCACTAAAAACACACCTCCCGAATAAATGAGCGTTCTTCTAAAAAATTCTTTCACACTGCGTTTGTTGCCATCCGGAAAAAAGTCAATCACAATGGCAATGCCACCCCAAAGCACCAAAAACAAACCACTTGTTTTCACCATAAAGGCACAACCTAAAGCAATACCGGTAAGAAAATAATATTTCCAGTTGGTACTTCGTGCGCAATAAGAATAAGCATAAATGCCCAAACTGATAAAAAAGGCAACACCATGTTCACCTTGAATGGTAAAGCCACTTAATGAAGGTGTAAGCGAAACAATGGCAAACGTAATGGCCGAAATAACACCAGCCAGTGGTGAAAATAAACGACGTGAACCGGCAAATACCAATACAATGCTGGCCATGTTTAAAAACATAAATCCCATGTGAATAGACTTAACCGTATCGCCAAACACCCCTACCATAAAGGCATAGAAGTAGAATATGCCCGGAAACTTTTGTTCGTAAAAATCTTTGTAGGGAATTTTACCTTCGAGTAATAATTTACCGTAATAACCATAAGCACCTTCGTCACGCTCGAATGGAATATTAAAAAACTTAGATCGGATTAAAGCTACCACCAATAGCAGAACAAGGAGTATGCCGTAACTAATTTTTTCTTCCTGATTTAAATTAAATAATTTTTTACCCGACTTTGTTTCTGCCGGATGAGCTGTTTTTTCGGTAACTGCTGTTTTAGTTGAGGCCTTTTTAGACATGAGCGCTATTAACTTTTTGTATGAATGGCTTTTAACGAATGGTATGTTTTTTCAATACCCTCGTCAATGGCGGTAAAATTAAACTTATTAAAATTAGTCAATATTTTGGTGTTTATCAGGTCGATATACGAATTATCACTTTGTCTGCTTTCCTTATAGATCACGTCAAAATTTTCGTCCACCTTTTTTTTCATAATGGCTACCACCTCATTAATACTGAGTGTGCTGTTAGATGAAATATTATAAATGTCGGAACTTTGCAGCGATCGTAACGAATGGGTCAGCAATTCGGCCACATCCTTCACATAAATATAATTGCGGGTGCTTGCCCCATCGCCAAAAATCTCCACCTTATTTTCAAGCAGAATTTTTTCAAGAAAGGTATTTATTAATCCCAGTCCTTTGCCTGTATTCTGCCCTTCGCCGTAAACATTAGAAACCCGATAAATATCGTATTCCATGTTGTATTTGGCTTTGTAATAATTCAAAAAATTCTCCATAGCAAGTTTAATGATGCCATAAGGAGAAAAGGGCTTCTTATCTGAATCTTCTTGCACCTTACCGCTGGTAGCACCATACACTGTGCCCGCACTCGAAACAAAGGCAATTTTTTTAACCTTTAGTTTTGAAATCACTTCCAAAAAATTAATGAAAGGATTTAGGTTTTTCTGGATTTCGATATTGGGATCTAACCAACTGGTAGCCGGAATGGTTTCAGAAACAAGATAATATACCAGATCAATATGTTTAAAATCAAGGCTCAGACTTTCGTTATCGAAAAAATCAATTTTTTTATAGGAGGTACCGGCTTCCGAATAACCTTCCTCACTGCGGCCAAATAAAAAAAGCGAGGTATCCGTTTCTTTCAGAAGTCTTTGAGTGAGATGTCTGCCAATAAAACCATTAGAACCAATTATGGCAACATTTATCATGGTTTATACATTAATGGTTTTTTCAATGACAACATAAGGTCTATTTCGCACTTCATCGTATATACGCACAATGTATTCGCCTATAATACCTAAGCAAATGAGTATGAGTGAGCCAAAAAATGAGGTGATAATGGCCAAGGTGGCAAAACCTTTTACCTCCATGCCATGAATAAAATAATTGTAAATAAGTAAAACGGTGTAAATAAAGGCGAAACTAAAACCCAAAAGTCCTAAAATGGTTATTAAACGGATGGGAGCCGACGAAAAGGAAAAAATGCCGTCGATGGCTATTTTTAAAAGTTTTTTAAGCGTGTAACCCGATTCACCCTGTAAACGTGCGTGGCGTTCGTATTCCACGCCTATTTGTTTAAATCCAACCCAGGCCCTGATACCACGTAAGAACGGATTTTGTTCCTGTAACTTAAGCATATTATCGACCACGTGTCTTTTCATCACGCAAAAATCACCGCTGTCAATAGGAATGTAAATATCGCTCATGCCCTTTAAAATGCGGTAAAAGGCCGAGTAACTCATGCGCTTAATAATAGATTCTTTTCTTTTTTTACGCACCCCATAGGCCACATCGTAACCTTTATCGAGGTACTCAAAAAACACGGGTAGTAAGGAAGGCGGGTCCTGTAAATCGTCATCAATAATGGCGATATAATCGCCAGTACAATGACTCAGGGCTGTTTTAACGGCAATTTGATGTCCGAAATTTTTAGATAATTTAACGCCCTTGATATAGGGATAAACCTTTGAAAACTCTTCTATCTTTTCGTAGCTCTTATCACGACTGCCATCGTCAACCAAAATGAGTTCAAGTTCCCAATGTGATAATTTTTTCTGGGCATCAATGGCTTCTAAAAGCTTGTCCATAAACGCCGCAGAGTTATAGACCGGTACTAATATTGAAATTTTCTGACTCATCAAAACAAGAGGCTAATATACTTTAATATTTTTGAAGTAAGGGCCAATTAATTAAAAAAAAAACTTTAAATTCGTCACTCTTATTTTTTTTATAATCAGATGAAAGTTGTAATACTAGCAGGGGGTTTAGGAACTCGAATCTCAGAGGAAACCGTTATAAAACCAAAGCCCATGATTGAAATTGGTGGCAAACCAATTATCTGGCATATCATGAAGATTTATTCGCACTATGGCTACAATGAGTTTGTGGTATGTTTAGGCTACAAGGGGTATTTGCTAAAAGAGTATTTTATCAATTATTTTTTGTACAATTCGGATGTTACCGTGGAATTGGAAAAAAACGTGATCGATGTGCATTTTACGAACACCGAATCGTTTAAGGTGACCTTAGTGGATACTGGTTTAGAAACCAATACAGCGGGCCGTATTAAAAAAATTCAAAAATACGTAAAGGACGAAACCTTTATGTTGACATATGGTGATGGGGTTGCCGATTTAAACATTGGCGATTTGATTAAATTTCATAAAGCCAGTGGCAAAATGGCCACCTTAACTTCCATTCAATTACCCGGACGATTTGGAAATATTGAAAGCACGGATTCGGGCATTGTAACCCGTTTTCAGGAAAAACCTGAAGGGGATGGCGTTTGGATAAATGGCGGTTTTTTTGTGCTTGAACCCGGTATTTTTGATTATTTAGAAGGCGATGTAGAAGAAGTGCAATGGGAGAAAAAACCATTGATTGAAATTGCTAACGACGGTCAACTCGCAGCATTTAAACATGTTGGTTTTTGGAAATGCATGGATGCCATGCGTGATAAAATTGAACTAGAAGAACTTTGGAAAACGAATGACGCACCATGGAAAATATGGTAAATCTAAATACACTACAAAAAACATATCAGGGTAAAAAAGTATTGGTTACCGGCCATACCGGCTTTAAAGGGTCGTGGTTAGCTGCTTGGTTACATTTGCTGGGTGCTCAAACAAAAGGTTATGCCCTGGCTCCCGAATATCCCAATGGTTTATTTTCATTGCTTGAACCAAAAAAAATGATCGATTCGGTAATCGCCGATATTCGCAACCATGAGCTTTTAATTCAAACCGTTAAGGACTTCAAACCTGATTTTATATTTCATTTAGCCGCCCAACCTTTGGTGCGCCGCTCCTACGCCATTCCTTCCGAAACCTTTGATGTAAATGTAACGGGAACTGCTAATGTGTTGGAAGCCGTTTCGAAATTAGATCACAAATGCACGGTGGTAGCCATTACTACCGACAAAGTTTACCATAACAAGGAGCAAAATATTTTATACAAAGAAGACGATACCTTGGGTGGTTACGACCCTTACAGCGCCAGCAAAGCCTGCGCCGAACTGGTTATTGATTCCTTCCGCAATTCTTTTTTTAATGTAGCAACATTTTCTAATCACCACAAAGCCTTGGCCAGTGCCAGAGCCGGTAATGTGATTGGGGGAGGTGATTTTAGTGAAGACCGCATCATTCCAGATATTGTGCGCTCCTTACAAAACCAAAAAGAAATTGAAGTCCGCAATCCCGCCTCGGTGCGTCCATGGCAACACGTGCTGGAACCATTAGGTGGTTATTTAATGCTGGGTGCCTTGCTCGATACTGATCATGCTTTGTATTCAAAGGCTTACAATTTTGGTCCTTTACCAAACGATCATTTAACGGTAAAAGAATTGGTTGAAAGTGCCATTCAAATTTGGGGTTTAGGTAAATGGAAAGACGCCTCTAGTTCCGGTCAGCATCACGAAGCGGGTTTACTTAAATTAGATATTTCGAAGGCAGGAAAAGAATTACATTGGGTGCCCAAATTAACAGCTGCTACGGCCATTTCATGGACGATTAACTGGTACAAAGAAGAAGAAAAAAATAAAGTGGATTTTACCTTTTCACAAATTAATGACTATTTAAACAAATGAAATTTACTGCGCTGCCTTTAGCGGGTGCTTATAGTGTTGAATTAAACTTTTTACAAGATGAAAGAGGCGGATTTGCTCGTACTTTTTGTAAAAAAGAATTTGAAGCCATTGGGCATCTTAAAGAATTTGTGCAGCTTAATCAATCGTGGAATACTAAAAAAGGCACCCTTCGCGGTTTACATTTTCAAATTCCACCCTTTCAAGAAATAAAGCTCATCCGTTGTATTAAAGGTGCAGTAATGGATGTGATAGTGGATTTAAGAAAAGATTCGCCTAGTTTTTTACAGCATGTGATGCTGGAGCTATCGGAAGAAAACAAAAAAATGATTTATGTGCCTGAAGGATTTGCTCATGGCTTTCAATCCATAAAAGACAATAGCGAATTAGTTTATCATCATACCGAATTTTACGTGCCCAATGCCGAAGGTGGTATACGGTATAACGACCCAGCTTTAAAAATTAATTGGCCTCTTCCCATTGAGGTAATATCTGAACGGGATAAAAATCACCCCTTATTAACTAACGATTACAAAGGAATCTAACTTATGAATTGCCGTTTTTGCAACAAAGCCGTAAACACCGAATTTGCCGACCTGGTTAACAGTCCGGCTTCTAACTCTTATTTAACCGAAGAACAATTAAACGAACCTGAAACTTTTTTTCCATTAAAGGTGATGGTTTGTGAATCGTGTTTTTTAGTGCAGGTTGATGAGTATAAAAAATCGTCCGATATTTTTAATCAGGATTACGCTTATTTCTCATCCTTCTCAACCAGCTGGTTGGCACACTGCAAAAGGTATGCCGATATGATGACCGAGCGTTTTGGTTTTAATAGCAATTCACTGGTGGTTGAAATAGCTTCTAACGATGGTTATTTGTTGCAGTATTTTAACGAGAAAAAAATTCCGGTATTGGGTGTTGAGCCAACCGCCAACACGGCAGCGGTGGCCATTAAAAAAGGCATTCCTTCGGTAGTTGATTTTTTTGGTGTGCGTTTGGCCACACAATTAGTAAAAGAAGGCAAAAAAGCCGATTTACTTTTAGGCAATAATGTGTTAGCACATGTACCCGACATTAACGATTTTGTGGGCGGTATGAAAGTACTATTGAAGCCGGAAGGCGTTATTACCATGGAGTTTCCTCACTTATTCCAATTGGTTTTAAACAATCAGTTTGATACCATTTACCACGAACATTTTTCATATTTATCCTTTACAACCGTTCAAAAAATATTTGAAGCGCAGGGCTTGGTGATGTTTGATGTGGAAGAAGTAACCACCCATGGAGGATCATTGCGTATTTTCGCGAAACACAACGATGACGGTGCAAAGGCGGTTGGCGAAAGGGTTGCAACCATGCTCAAAAAAGAAAAAGATGCGGGCATGTTAAGCATCGACTATTATAAAAACTTTCAGGATAAAATTGAGATAATTAAAACCGATTTACTTGAGTTTTTACTGGCTCAAAAGAAAAACGGTAAAACGGTGGCTGCCTATGGTGCAGCAGCCAAAGGCAATACCTTACTTAATTACTGTGGTGTAAAAAAAGACTTGATTTCATTTGTGGTGGATGCTAATCCACACAAACAAAACAAATTTATGCCGGCCAGTCATATTCCCATTTGTGCCGAAAACCGTATTAAAGAAACAAAACCCGATTTCATCCTTATTCTGCCTTGGAATTTAAAAGAGGAAATAAGTAAACAACTGGCTTATGTAAAGGATTGGAATTGTAAATTTGTGGTGCCGGTGCCAAAACTCGAGGTTTTTTCATAAATCCCCGAACAAAAATTTTCCGGCTAAAAACAATGAAAATACTTGTCACCGGTGCAACAGGTTTTATTGGTCATTATGTAATCAATGAATTACTGAAACAAAAGCACACTGTTATTGCAACTTCTACGAGTATCGAAAAGGCTCGTCTTGAAGACTGGTTTGATAAGGTAAGTTATGTTGAACATAACATTCATGTGGAGAGTGATGAAAATTTAATTGAGAAATTTCAAAATCCCGATATACTCATCCACCTGGCTTGGGCCAATTTATCTAACTTTAAAGATCAGATACATGTGGATGTGGTTTTAGGTTTTCATAAAGCTTTTTTAAGGAATTTAATTTCGAACGGATTAAACGACCTTACGGTAACCGGCACCTGTCTCGAATATGGCATGCAGGAAGGTGAATTGACGGAAAAATTGCCCTCGCAACCTACCATTGCCTACCCCATTGCAAAAAACCAATTACGCTTGTATTTGGAGGAGCTTCAAAAAACACAACACTTCTCTTTTAAGTGGGTACGTTTGTTTTATATGTATGGCAAAGGGCAAAGTCCTAAGTCCATTTTATCTTTACTCGAAAAAGCCCTTCAAGCCAATGAGCCAAGCTTCAATATGAGTTACGGAGAGCAGGTTCGCGATTATTTACCGGTAAATAAGGTTTCAGAAAATATTATTATATTCGCCCTACAAAAAAAAGTAGAAGGAATTATAAATTGTTGTAGTAACGAACCCATAAAAATTGTTGACCTGGTTAAAAACTACCTCAAAGAAAAAAACAAAACCATTCACCTTAATTTGGGCTATTATCCTTACACCGATTATGAGCCGATGAAATTTTGGGGAAGAAACAGTAAACTAAAAACCGTGTTAAATGATTAAATGTCCGCTTACAGATAGTACCAATACCGCTATAATATACGAACAGCAAGGTGTTCCGCTGATTCAAAATAAAGTGTACCCAACGGCTGAAGAGGCTAAAAGTGCTAAAAAAATTAATGTCACCTTGGCGCAATCGCTCGAAAATGGCTTTGTGTTTAGTGCAAATTTTGATGATTCGATAATTGATTATGATCAGCATTATCAAAACGAACAAAGTAATTCCAATTATTTTAAAGACCATTTGTATAATGTGATTTCCATTATGGAAAAAAACCATATGCTGGGTAAAAAAATTGTAGAAATTGGTTGCGGAAAAGCTTTTTTTCTGGATATGTTGGCCGAAAAAGGTGAATACATTACCGGCTTCGACCCTACTTATGAAGGCAATTCGCCACGGGTAGTAAAGGACTTTTTCTCTGAAAAATATTCAGATATTGCCGCTGAAAGCATCATTCTTCGTCATACCCTTGAACATATTTCAAAACCATTTGACTTTATTCAAACCATTGCTAAGGCCAATAATAACAAAGGTTTTATTTATATTGAGGTGCCTACCTTTGAGTGGATTGTAAACAATAATGCCTCAGAAGATGTATTTTACGAACATTGCAATTACTTTACCCTTGAAACCTTGCAACAGTTTTTTACCGAAAGTGTTGGTGGCCATTTCTTTAACGGACAATACATTTATGTCATTGCCGATTTAAGTAAGGTGAAACAAAAACTTGAAAAAAGAGACTTTAAAACCTATACCATTAAGTTTAAAGATAAAATTACGGCTTATCAGGAATTACTGGCGGCAAATAAAAATATTGCCATTTGGGGCGCAGGCGCTAAGGGCTCAACCTTTTTGAATCTTATTGATAAAGAAGCTACCCGAGTAACATGTGTGATTGATATTAATCCAAAAAAACAAAATCAGTTTCTTGGTGGAACCGGTCACCCCATTATTAAACCTGAAAACCTTGCTAATTACGGAATTGACACTGTAATTGTGATGAATGTGAATTACATTGATGAAATTAAAAAGTTTACCGATCCATTAAAAATTAAATTAATAACACTATAACATAAGCTCATGAACGAAATAGAAAAATTCAAACTTGAATGTAAAGAAAGCATTGAATTACAAGGAAAAAACAGCAGTTTACAAAAAGCAACCACTGAATTTCTAAAAGAATCCATCGATTCAAGATACTCCTATAACTTTACCTGGATGGGCAGACCCATTATCCAGTATCCACAAGACATGGTAATTATGCAAGAGTTAATTTGGGACATTAAACCCGATTTAATTATTGAAACCGGTATTGCACATGGTGGATCACTTATTTTTTATGCTTCCATACTTGAATTAATTGGCAAAGGAGAAGTGTTAGGAATTGACATCGATATTAGAGATCATAACCGCAAGGAAATTGAATCTCACCCCATGTCAAAACGCATTAAAATGATTCAAGGTTCGGCTGTTGATCAAGCTATTGTTGATCAGGTAAAACAACATGCCAAAGGCAAACAAACGGTTATGGTATGTTTGGATTCGAACCACACCCACGACCATGTGGCTCAGGAATTAGCGCATTATTCAGGCTTAACCACCGTAGGTTCTTATTGTGTGGTTTTTGATACCGTGGTAGAAGATTTACCAAAAGGTAAATACAACGATCGTCCATGGGATGTTGGTAGCAACCCAAAAACAGCGGTGTTTGAATTTTTAAAAACCACTTCCGATTTTGTTATTGATAAGAGTATTGATAACAAAATCCTGATCAGCGTTGCTCCTGACGGATATTTAAAAAGAATTAAATAACACATGTCATTGTCACAACCGTTGGTAAGCGTGTGTATACCCGTTTACAATGGTGCCAAGTATATTAATGAAACCCTCGATTGTGTTTTAGGCCAAACCTATAAAAACATCGAGCTCATTATTTCCGACAATTGTTCTACCGATAATACACTTGAGTTAATAAGAGCGTATGCCGACCCGAGGGTGAAAATCTTTTCAAACGAAAAGAACATGGGCATAAAGTACAATTACTTGAAGGTATTTACGTATGCAACGGGAAAATATCTGTCGTTTATGGGTGCCGACGATGGCATGGAACTCACGACCATTGAAAAGGGTGTGGCCATTCTTGAATCGGAAAAATACCGGGACGTGTCGCTGGTTAATGGTTATATCTCGATCATTAATGAAGAAAGCAAACGTGTTTATTTGAAGAAATTTATTTTTGGTGGCGGTTGCTTTTCTTCTTATTGGGGCATCCGTTCCAATCTCTTATACGGCTCTAATATCATTGGCGAACCCAATGGGGCCCTCTTCAAAAAAGAAGCGTACGACAAGATTCCCGAACCGAAATTTGAAAAAGGTAACAATTGGACCTTTGATGTGGATATGCTTTGTGAATTACTGTTGCAAGGCAAGCTCTATATTATTCCCGAACCCTTAGGTAAGTTCCGTATTTCGGCACAATCTACCAGTAAAAAAGAACTGCGTTTTGCCCAAGCCAGATTATTCAGAGAATATGCCATGGCCCTTTACCGCGACAAACGTTATCACCTCTCCTTTTTTTGGGTCATAACAGCCAGCATTAACTCCTTTTTATTGGAAATTGCCCGCAATCTTTTTTATGTTTTTTTTATAAAAAAAGTCAAGAACTAAGCCCTTATTCCTTCATTCTTAATTTTTGTAAGCCTGTTTTTAATACTAACTTTGTGTGTTGTATTAAGCCGTTTTCAATTTCATTTAAAATCAAAAAATATGTCTGATTTTTCAAATCATAAATTTGGTACCCGTGCCATTCATGCCGGTGCCGAGCCCGATCCAAGTACTGGTGCCATCATGACTCCTATTTTTCAAACCTCTACATTTACTCAGGAATATCCCGGTAAACATAAAGGCTATGCCTATGCCCGTGGTAAAAATCCAACCCGTGAAGCCTTGCAAAAAAACATTGCTTCTTTAGAAAAAGGAAAGTACTGTTTATGCTTTAGCAGCGGTATGGGTTCTATTGATGCTATTATTAAAATGTTACGTCCGGGTGATGAAGTCATTACCGGAGATGATTTATATGGCGGTAGTTACCGCATGTTTACCAAGGTGTTTGCCAATTTTGGCATTACGTTTCATTTTATTGATATGACCAATGCCTCAAACATTGAGAGCTATATGAACACAAATACCAAACTCATTTGGGTAGAAACACCTACCAATCCTACCATGCAAATCATCGACATAGCGGCTTGTTCTAAAATTGCAAAAGCCCACAAGATCATGTTAGCTGTTGATAATACCTTTGCTTCTCCTTATTTACAAAACCCACTGGCTTTGGGTGCCGACATAGTGATGCACAGTGTAACCAAGTATTTAGGCGGGCATAGTGATGTGGTAATGGGTGCCTTGGTAATGGATGATGATAAAATTTATGAGCAGTTGGCTTTTATTCATAACAGTTGTGGGGCTACACCCGGACCAATGGATAGTTTTTTAGTAATGCGTGGCATAAAAACCTTGCATTTGCGTATGGAACGTCATTGTTTTAATGGTCGTAAAATTGCCGAGTTTTTAAAAAATCACCCGAAGATTGAAAAGGTTTACTGGCCCGGCTTTCCAGAGCATCCAAATCACGAGATTGCTAAAAAACAAATGCGCGATTTTGGCGGAATGATATCGATTGTTTTAAAAGATAAAAATGTAGAAAACACCTTTAAATTGGCTTCATCCTTTAAGGTATTTTCATTGGCCGAAAGTCTGGGCGGTGTTGAATCACTCATCAATCATCCGGCTACTATGACCCACGCTTCTATACCAAAAGCAGAACGTGAAAAGGCCGGCGTTGTGGATAATTTATTACGTTTAAGTGTGGGGGTTGAAGACATTGAGGATCTGATTGATGACCTCAAACAGGCACTTGGTTAAACATATTGGTAAATGAACTGTTACTATGAGCTTATCATGGTAATTGTTCATCAAAATTCATACCTTTATCTATCAATTAAATTATGAATAAGTTACTTGTAGTTTTTCTATTTCTTGGTCTGAATGCTCTAAATGCTCAGATTCTAATATGTAAAGATGGGAATACAAAATTCACCTCTGAAGCACCATTAGAGTTAATAAAGGCCCAGTCGAATAAAACCAACGGGGTAATTGACTGTGCCAGTAAAAATGTGGCTTTTTCGGTGGACATTGATTCGTTTGACGGCTTTAACAGTGGCTTGCAAAAAGAACACTTTCGTGAAAATTACATGGAGACCGGCAAATTTCAGAAAGCCACGTTTAAAGGTAAATTAATTGAAGACATTGATTTTAAGAAGCCCGGTACTACCATGATTAGAGCCAAAGGGGTGTTTAGCATTCATGGCACCGAAAAAGAAAAAATTGTAAAGGTTAAAATTATCGTAAAGGACAAAGAAATATATGTGGAAACTAGTTTTGAAGTGCCACTTGAAGACCACAACATTAAAATCCCAAAGGTTGTGAATCAAAAAATAGCCTCTGTTATTATGGTGGAAGTAAAAGCCACACTCAAACCCAAAGTATAAAGCAATAAGGTGTTAAAACGAATTTCCATATCGTTTGCACTCTTTATTTGCAGCTCCCTACTGTATTCGCAATTACAGGTAAAAAATTTCTTTTCACTTACCGGTAAAAAAGATGTGCCCGTAAATGTTATCGTGCAAGATAATGAAGGTAATTTATTATTGGGCAGCTCCGATGGCTTATTCAAATTCGATGGCAGAAATTCGGTGGGTGTTGCTCGTGAAAATAACCTCCTTCGCAAAGAAATTAGTGCCTTATTTATTGATAGTCACGATAACATCTGGATTGGGACCAAAGAAGGTCAGGTATTTAGTATTCAAAAAAACAAAATCGATTCCCTTAATTTCTCTGCTTTTCCAAACCATGAAAAAATCACCTCCTTTTACGAACTCAATGGGCGTTTATATGTTGGATCCTATGGAAACGGTTTATATGTTTATACGAACAGTAAACTGAGCCACTTTACAACGGAACAAGGATTAAGTGACAATGTGATTTATAAAATTGCCGGTAATGGTAAAAACACTATCTGGTGTGCCACCGATGCGGGAATTAGTGAATTAAATGTACAAAATTCAAAACCCAATTGTCATATTATTTCCAATAAAACCGGTCTGCCCGATAACATCGTACGCGACCTGGTTTTTGAAAACAATCATTTACTTATTGCCATGCAGGATTCGGGGCTTTGTTATTATAACATCGCGAAAAAAGAAATTCAAAAACATCCATTTTTCTCCAACTGGACACAGGGTGCAGTGCTGAATGCGTTTACACAACAACAACATAAAATTGTATTGGGTACTGAATCAAACGGTTTAATTCAATTTGATAAGGGAAGCATTAATATTTATAATTATCAAAAATACATTCAATGCTCCACTATTAATCAGGTTTTCATTGATCGTGAAAACCAAATTTGGCTTGCCTCTAAAAAAGGCATTTCACAATTCAGTGAACGGAGATTTACCTTTATTAACAGCACTAATGGTTTAAAAGACGACAAAGTCCTTGCCATAGCAGCCGATAACGACAATGGCATTTGGATAGGAACCAGTAATGGTATTTCTAAAATTATGCGCGATGAAGAAGGGAAGATCGTTGTGAATAAAATTAACGATCTCACCAAATACACCATTTCATGTGCAACAAAAGCACCCGATGGCAATATTTGGTTTGGCACCTATGGCAATGGCATAATCATATTAAGCTCAGAAACCAACAAATCGGTTATTTTAAATTCAAGTGAAGATCATTTGGCTGATAATAACATTTCGAATATTTATTTTGCTGACGATCATACGGTTTATATTTCAACGCTGGGAAGTGGCATTATTAAAGCCAAGGTGCAATTAGAGGGCCGAGAAAAAAGTTTTGAAATTGAAAGAACGTACACCGAAGCCGATGGTTTAGGTAGTAATTATATTTACGCTGCTATAACCGACACCAATGCCAACTTATATGTGGCCACCGATGGGGGCGGATTGGAGCTGCTATTGAACGGCAGTTTCAGTAATCTTACCAAAAAATACGGCCTTGTTTCCAACACCATCTACTCACTTTGTCGAGATAAAATGAATACCATATGGGCAACCAGCAATGCCAATGGTATTATTAAATACGATGGCAAAACCATGCAAAGTATTAATGCATTTAAAGGTTTAAGAGATGAACAACCGCAGCAACTCATAGCTTCAGGAACTGTTGTTTATGCGTTGAATGCCAAGGGTATTGATCGGATTAATTGCATTGATAATTCAATGAGTTATTTTGACCTGTTTGATGGAGATTTAGAACCGAACTTAAATGCCATTTTCTTAAATGGCAACAAATTGTATTCAGGAACCAATAACGGTATTTTGTGTTACCGCAGCGGCAACGAACATGGTGATTCTATTAAACCCTTGGTATTTATTAAATCAGTACAAGTAAACTTTAAACCCATTGCCCTTGATTCGGTTTTTGAATTTAATTATAACCAAAACAATTTTGCCATTAGCTTCAACGGCATCTGGCTTAAGAGTCCTAATAAATTATTGTTCCGTTATCGCTTAAATGGCTTGGAAGAAAACTGGCAAACGGCCGATGAAGGGAAAACAATCAATTACAACAACCTGGCTGCAGGTAATTACTTGTTTATGCTGCAGGTAAAGAATGAAGAGGATGTGTGGAGTGATTACACCCAATATGCTTTTGTCATTCACACACCCATCTGGAAACGTTGGTGGTTCTGGCTTTTGATTGTTGCCAGTTTCAGTACTGCTTTGTATGTTTTCTTCAGTTGGCGTTTACGTCGCTTGCAACGCGAAAACCTCATACTCGAAAGTCGTGTTAAAGAACGCACCTTTCAAATTGAAAAACAATCAAAAATAATAGAGGCAAAAAATACTGAACTCGAACAACTCTCTCTGGTAGCCAGTAAAACCGACAATGTGGTCCTCATTCTTGATCCCCAAGGTAAACTCGAATACATCAACGAAAGTTTTGTAAAACAAAATCAAATGAATTTGGAGGAGATAAAAGCCAGATACGGTGAAACCATTTATGAGATTAGTAATAACCCTAACATACGGCGTATTATTGAAGAGGCCATCAACGACAAACGATCGGTGCATTACGAGTCACTAAACAAAAAAGTAGAAACCGGCGTAGAGATCTGGGAATCGAGCACCCTCACCCCTATTTTTGATGAACACGGTCAGTTAAAAAAAATCATCATCATTGACACCGATGTCACCGAACGCAAAAGGCAGGAACAGATCATCGTACAAAAAAACAAAGACATTACCGATAGTATTTCTTATGCCCGTAAAATACAACATGCCATTTTACCAAGTGATGCCTTAATAAAAACACATCTGCCCAATTCGTTCGTGTTATACATGACCAAAGACATTGTGAGCGGTGATTTTTATTGGTTCGGGCATTTTGATGATTTTAGTATCATTGCCGCTGTAGATTGCACCGGACACGGCGTTCCGGGAGCTTTTATGAGTTTGATTGGTTATAATTTATTGAATCGTATCATTAATGAAAGGAAGATTAGTGATCCAAAAGAAATACTCCTTGAATTAAATAATGGGGTGTTAGCAGTTTTGCATCGCAACGAATCGGAATCGAAAGACGGCATGGACATTGCTATTTGTAAAATCAATCATAAACAGGATAGCCTCGAATATGCAGGCGCCATGCGGCCTTTATGGATTGTGAACAATAATGAATTGCGTGAAATTAAGGCCGATAAAATTCCGATTGGCACCAAACAAAAAGATCGGACTGAAAACATAGCGTATACCACTCAGCTTATACCAATGGAAAAAGGCGATACGTTTTATATTTTCACCGATGGTTATGCCGATCAGTTTGGCGGACCAAAAGACAAAAAATTAAGTACCGGCCGTTTTAAGGAATTGGTGAAACAAGCCTCAGAGCTAGATTTTAATAAGCAGGAACAATCACTTAAACAGGCACATCTAGACTGGAAAATGGAAAATGAACAGGTGGATGATATCCTTGTAATAGGATTTAAAATAGGCTAAAGACTACACCTGCAATTCTTTGAGCATGCCAATGCACTTTTTAAAACCGTCCATTACCGAACACGAGTAAGTATCGAGATTTTCAACCAACTGTTTTAACTCGGCTTCAGGCATGGTTTGCGGCTGCAAATTTTTAAAGCAACTAAACTCATTGGTCATATTCTTATAAAACACATTAAAATAATTTTGTCGCGGTTCACTTGCTAATAACGCCGCAGAAGCCATGAGTTTAAACAAAATATAATCGGTATCTTTAATATACTTTTCAATTTTATGACTCATGTCCATTTGCCTTTCGGTAGCCAAGGTTAACTCGGTAAAGCATTTGGCCAAACCCATATTACCAATTATTTCGGAAATTTTACGGGCATAATGAAAATAATAATGATCGATGCGGTTCATCGGAAATTCATTTTCAAAGATTTGAATGTAATTGGATAACCATTTGGTATAAGCCTCGGCATCGGACGGTTCAGGCATGCCTCCAAAATCAAATCTAGCAGCCAAACTATTTGCTATTTTTAAATAGGAGGTAAACTCTTCCTGTCGTGCTATAATTTCGCCAGACAAACGAATAATGCAATTATGAATGAGGTCATTAGGCTCCAGTTCATGCTCTTTTAAAAACGACATTTTCTCAAAATACATAGCTGGTGTATTTGCAGTAAATCCGGCGTAAAATAAACTAAATCTTTGACTCATGATTGTTTCAACTAATTTCTCGGCAACTATTCGTGAGGAGTCTTTTATGTTTAAAACAAAAATACTTAAAAAAACACTCCATGTTTATACTCATTCAAGACTAGCTGTGGGTTTTAGACATTTTAAGGCATATAAAAAAATCAAAAAGCGCGCTCAGGATTAAATAACTACCATTCGTCGTTATTTTTTTGAAACTTATCGAAAGATGGTTGTTTTTACCATTTTTAATGAAAAAAACCTTTTTTCCTAAATATTTTAGATATTATTATCTATCTACCCTCTTATGAGTACACGATTTGTAATTGAAAAATGTATATTAGCATTCGAATTCGCTAGCAAACCTAAAAAAGATCAAGCCTGTGGGATTAAAACTCAAGATATTTTACCTCCTAACCCTGTGTGTTTTTATTTCAAATTCCTTGCTTTCGCAAAGCACAGTAACCACAAATGAGGTCCAAAACAAAGCCAGGTTAAAAACAGCCTACATTTTTAAATTTACGAATTATGTAACTTGGCCAAATGAAGATAAATTGTCTGAGTTTGTTATCTGTGTGATCAGTTCAGAAGAAATGAGTAAGTATTTAAAAGCACTTACCATTGTTGCTAAATTCAGAAACAAAATCCCCATTAAAGTAATTTCCTGTAAAACGGTTAATGACATTAAAAACTGTCACATGCTTGTTATTGATGGGGCAAAAAATGACAATATCTGGTCGGTGTACTCTAAAATTCGCGGTAAAAGTGTATTAATGGTAGCTGAAAACCTGGTAGACTATAAAAAATCGATGATTTCATTTGCCGAGATTAATGGTCGAATGAAGTTCATTATTAACAAGGCTAAAATGGATGAATCCAATTTGGTCGTGAATGACTATCTCTATAAAGCTGCCATTGTTAAAGAAGGCGAATGGAAATCTATTTTTGACAAGTTTAATTCACTCATAACAAGTGGTGGCACCGATGTGAAAGTGAATAAAAGCGACCTCAAACAAATGGTTTCCTTGTACAAAAATTTGGAAGAAGAAAAGAAAGTTAAGGAAACAATGATTGTTCAAATGGAAGACAGTTTGAATGCTAAAGAACAGCGTGTGAAAGCTAAAATGCATGAATACGAGCAAGTGAGTCGTCGCGTGCAAGAACAAAAGGAACTCATGAATGAACAAGGAAAAAAAATTGCCGAACGTGATCTGGATATTAAAAAACGTGAAGGGACTATTGGTAAACAAAAAAATGTAATTTCCATTATTGCTTTATTGTCTACCGTTGGTATTATTTTATTGTTATTCACTATTAGAAGTAATAATCAAAGGCGCAAGGCCAACAAATTACTCTCTGAACAAAAAAATGAAATTGAAAAACAAAAGCATTTGGTGGATGAGAAGCAGAAAGAAATATTAGACAGTATTAATTATGCGAAGCGTATTCAAACCGCTTTAATGGCCAATAGCAAATTGCTAAACGATAATTTACCTGAACACTTTTTAGTTTTTAAACCCAAAGATATTGTGGCCGGTGACTTTTACTGGGCAGTTCCATTGCCGGATAAAACCTTTATATACATTACTGCCGATTCAACGGGTCATGGGGTTCCGGGAGCTTTTATGAGTTTGCTTATTATTAGTAAACTTAACGACGCCATTAACCAAAACATTACCCGTCCAGATTTAGTGCTCAACGCGGTAAAAACAGGTATCATCAGGGCTTTAAATCCCGAAGGCAGTAAAGAAGAGAGTAAAGATGGTATGGATGCCATTCTATGTCGTATTGATTTCGCGAATATGAAATTACAATTTGCTGCCGCCAACAATAGTTTCTGTATTATTCGTAACCGCGAACAGATAACTTGTAAAGCCGATAAAATGCCGGTAGGTAAATCGCACGACGATTCGGGAGTGTTTACCTTTAATGAAGTTGCACTCGAAAAAGGCGATATGATTTACACCTTTACCGATGGGTATGGTGATCAGTTCGGTGGTCCGGAAGGCAAAAAACTCAAACATAAAAAACTCAGAGATATCTTATGCGAGGTTTCTGAATTATCGATAGAAACGCAAAAAGTCATCATCGAACAACGTTTTGAAGATTGGAAAGGCAGTCTGGAACAAGTGGATGACGTGCTGGTAATGGGCGTAAGAGCCTAGTAATTCACACTCATTTTTATTAATACACTTCCACATCGTATACGATGGGCATTTGAGGTGGAATCTTTTTAAAGTCGCCCAACAGCCCATGCGCTAAGGGTGAAGGAATTAATAAGATAGCCTTATCGCCACGTTTAAGATACTGTAACCCTTTATGTATGCCACTTTCAGCATCTTCCATGCCAATACGTATGGTTTTAACTCCGTCGATTTTAGACGAGTAACAAAGGGTACCATCTAATAAACTTAATTTATAAAATAATGTCACTTGCATACTATCGCGTATACTATCACCTTTGGCAGAAGGTTTGTAAACGTAATAGCGAATACCTGATGGCATGCGCACAAAAGGCAAACGGTGCGAGCTGGCATAATTATCCATTTCGTCGTTTTCCTTTTGCATCAATTGCTGATTGGCTTGAACAAATTGATTCTTTATTTTTTCTTTGTTATGATCGGCATCCTGTGCCACTTGCCTGTATGGCTGCGGTGTTTCTTGACAGGAAACAAAACATAAAAAAAAACTTATGGAAAGCGGATTAAGAAAAGATTTAATCATAATTTAGAGTAAAATTAAGGATTGTTAAGACAATAATTAAAATTAATATAAGCGGTGACCAAACAAGAACGATATACGAAAGTGCTGCAATATTTTGAAACGGAAGTCGGACAAGCAGAAACCGAATTGTTGTATTCGAGCCCTTACGAATTGCTGGTAGCCGTTATTTTAAGTGCCCAGTGTACCGATAAGCGGGTAAATTTAACCACGCCCAAATTGTTTGAAGCCTTTCCAACAGCTGAAGTGCTTGCAGAGGCAAAGAAGGAAACGGTTTTTGAATACATTCGCAGTATTTCTTATCCTAACAATAAAGCAAGACATTTAATTGGCATGGCCAAAATGCTTATTTCAGAGTTTAAGGGAATAGTCCCTAGCAAGGTGGAAGATTTGGTTAAATTACCCGGTGTAGGCCGTAAAACCGCCAATGTGATAGCCGCGGTGGTATACGATAAACCAACCATGGCGGTAGATACCCATGTGTTTAGGGTAAGTAATCGTATAGGCTTAACGGTGAATGCTAAAAACCCCTTGCAATCTGAAAAACAATTAATTAAATTTATACCTGAAGAACTAGTTTCAAAAGCACATCATTGGTTAATCTTACATGGGAGGTATGTGTGCACGGCAAGAAGCCCCAAATGCGAGCTTTGTAAAATAAAAGCATATTGTAAGTATTTTGAAAAGCATTTTATAAAACCAAAAAAGAAAAAAATCAATCTAACAATTAAACATCCCTAGTTATGGCAAAGAAAATAAGTAAGAAAAAAGCAGTAAAAAAATCCACTAAAAAAGTGGTAAAAAAAGCTACCAAAAAAGCAGCCAAGAAACCGGCTAAAAAGGCTGCAAAGAAGGCTACCAAAAAGAAATCGGCTCCTAAAAAAGCGGCTGCCAAAAAAACGGTAAAAAAGGCGACTAAAAAAGTAACGAAAAAAGCCGTTAAAAAAGTGGCAAAGAAGGCCACTAAAAAAGCAGTGGTTAAAAAGAAAGTCGCGCCAAAAAAAGCAGTCAAAAAAACAATTAAAAAAGTAGTGAAAACTGTAAAAAAAATGATTGCTAAAAAGAAACCGATTGTAAAAAAAGTCATAAAAAAAGCAGCGCCAAAAAAACCTGAAAGTTTTATGGAATCGTTGACGCATACGATATCGGAGTTTACACGTAACATTGCCGCTCCCGTTATGGATACACCGGCGGTAGAAAGTATGCCTGAAGAAAACAACACGCCACATGAAGAGATGCATGATCATGATGCAACAAGTAATGAAGCATCGAACGATATGAACGATACTTCTTCGGAAGAAAACAAACCCGATAACAGTGGCTGGTAATTTTATCGCGCATCAAAGCAGCTTACAAGCACTTAGTGAAGCTCCCAATTTTGAAGGTACCGACCAGGATGGTCGGTACCTTTGTTTAAAGGACTTTACAGGCAAAAAGTTGTTGCTTTATTTTTATCCCAAAGATAATACCCCGGCCTGCACGGCCACTGCCTGCAGCTTAAGAGACGATTATAACCTTTTGTTAGAAAAAGGTTATGCCATTGTGGGGGTGAGTGCTGATCCGGTAAAATCGCATGTTAAGTTTGCAGCTAAATACAGTCTGCCCTACCCGCTCATAGCTGATACCGAGATGAAAATCATAAAAGCTTATGATGTGTGGGGTAGCAAAATGTTATTTGGACGCAATTATGATGGCATAGTAAGAACCAGTTTTGTGATTGATGAGGAGGGCATTATTAAGCAAGTAATAAACGAGGTGAACACTAAAAATCACGCTCAACAACTATTACCCTTAGAATTATAAAATAAATTTTGCTGGAAAGAATAAAACTGTTAAATTTGCACTCCCAAACAATAAAACGGAAAGCCAATTGGAAAGATGTTTTATTAATTTGGAAATGGATTGGTAGTTCAGCTGGTTAGAATGCCGCCCTGTCACGGCGGAGGTCGCGGGTTCGAGTCCCGTCCAGTCCGCAAAAATTAAACCCCTGTAAATCATGTGTTTACAGGGGTTTTTTGTTGGTTGTGGTTTAAGTTTTTAAAAATAGATAAGCGTAAAATAAAGCATGAAAAAAATAGTTGAACACCGAAAAATATTAGGAGCTAATAAGGAAATGAAATTAGACGAGCTTAAAAGCCTGTATCGTAATTTTATGAAAGAATTTCATCCCGATAAATTTCAGGATAACGATGAAAATAAGATTCATGCGGAAGAAAAAAGTAAAAAGATTATTGAGGCTTATCACAGTTTAGTGAGCATTGCTCCCGAAACCAACGAATCGAATAAGGAAGAATATGCCGAAACCATTGCCAATGCCGGTATTAAAGACATTGAATACAAAGCAAAACGTTTGCGTATAGATTTTAATAATGGTTGCTCGTATGAATACATCAGTGTACCGGAGAATACCTATGTGAAACTTATTAATGCCGATTCACAGGCGCGTTTTATCCGAAGACATATCAGTACTTCTTTTATTTACCGCCAGGTGAGTAAAAGCGCGGTGACGGTTTAGATTTTAATTTTTTTTTTAATACTCTTGTTATAATGACAAGGGAATTTTGTTTTTGAAGGTTTGAATAGGGTTGCGGGTTGCAGCGAAAAATCGTGCCGATGGATTTCTAATAGATAGAATCACTGAATCATATGGTATTTTAATAATAGCTTCATTAGTGGAAGTTCTTTTTTCTTGATGCTTCGACAGGCTCAGCACAAGTTAAAAAAGAACCAAAAAATCAAGGCTTCATGAAATTTTTCGAACATCTTATTGGCTTCAAGCTGAGCTTATGATCATGCTCTTTCGCCAAGCAAATTTCGCGGTAGCGAAAGAGCAGCATAAGCTCCACGTGGAAGCTGTCTGCAAATTCCTTGAGAAACCTTATAACGCCTAGTGTAGGAGGAATTTACCGACCTGCATTTGAAGCCAATAAGATTTGTCGAGAAAAATTTCATGAGACCGGACCACAAGATGGGCTAGCGGGGTTTGGTTCTGACTGAGACTTTCTTTTAGACTTTATTCTCGGTTTCGAAATTCCTACACTAATTAGCATAATGGGTTATTCTTATTATTTTTTTAACTGAATACTGCTATTATTTTGAATTCACGAAGATGCAATCATACGGATTCTTGCGCCATGGGATGCAAAGGGTTTAGTTCTTTTTGCAGCCTGTCTCTTTTGGCTGCAAAAAAACCGCAGCAGGGCAGCAAGCCTAAGGCTTGATGAGCCAGCCTGTGCCTTGAGCCCGGCGCAGCCCGGTTACAAGCAGGCTTCCGAAAGTTTGGAAGTGCCTGCTTGTGGGGCGCCCAAAAAACTAAAAAAACCATTTTTCTACTTTAAATCCTAAAAAAAAACAGCTGATACCTAATTAACAAGCATTGCTTTTTGTTTTAAATTGACGATGTTTGTAAAAACACATTCAAAAAATGCTGCAACGTAAACTCAGTCTAACTCAGGCAACGGCCATAAACATGATTGATATGGTGGGTATAGGGCCATTTATTACCCTGCCCATGGTTATAGGCATGATGAATGGTCCGTATTTTTTATATGCCTGGTTAGCCGGTGCGCTTTTATCGTTTGTAGATGCCATGGTTTGGAGTGAGCTGGGCGCGGCTTTTCCGAGGGCCGGTGGTTCGTACAATTTTTTGAAAGAAGCTTACGGACCCAAAGGTGCCGGAAAAATGATGGGTTTTTTATTTGTTTGGCAGACCATGATTCAAGCTCCATTAGTTATTGCTTCTGCCTCCATAGGTTTTGCTTCTTATCTCTCTTACCTCCTACCCTTGAGTTCGCTAGCATCAAAGGCTGTGAGTGGCGGGGTGGTTATTTTAATTGTTATTTTATTATACCGCAAAATTGAAGCCATCGGAAAAATAAGTACTTTTTTATGGGGTGGGGTACTATTGACCTTGCTTTGGATTATTGGTGGCGGCATAGCACACGGACATTTTTTCGAACCCATACAACAGATGAACGATGGCCTGACCATGAACTACGCTTTTATAGCCGCCATGGGCTTTGCGGGGGTTAAAACGGTTTACTCCTATTTGGGTTATTATAACGTTTGTCACCTTGGCGCAGAGATCGTTCATCCTGCTAAAAACATTCCACGCAGCATGTTCATTTCCATTGCGGGTATTTCGGTATTATATCTGGCCATGAATATCAGCGTGACCTCAGTAATCCCCTGGCAGGAAGCTAAAAACAGCGAACATGTGATTTCGGTATTTATGCAGCATCTGGCGGGTAACACAGCGGCCATTGTGGTAACCTGTTTGGTATTATGGGTAGCCTTTGCTTCGGTATTTTCGGCTACGCTGGGTTATAGTCGCATACCTTATGCCGCTGCAGTTGACGGGGCTTTTTTTAAGGTCTTTGCCAAACTGCATCCAACCCGACAATTTCCTCACATCTCCTTATTAGTATTGGGTGGCATTGCCTTTGTGTTTAGTTTGTTGTTTCGTTTAAGTGATGTGATCAGTGCCATTTTAGCCATGCGCATTTTGGTGCAGTTTATTGGTCAGGCCATCGGTTTATTATGGTTAAGACGACGAAAATCAACAGAAGTCTTCCCTTATAAAATGCCCTTCTTCCCATTACCCGTGATTCTGGCCATTTTATTATGGATTGGCATCCTTATCTCAACGGGTGCTAAAATGGTGCTCACCGGCTTGTTGGTGATAGCTTTGGGCTTGATCGTTTATTTAATAAAAGCCAAAAGCACACATGACTGGCCATTCAAAAAAGAGCCGTGATCTGATTAGGTTTTTCCGCACTGGTCGCCTTAAAAAAAGCGATAATTAGACTGTTTTTAAATTTATTCATGTCAGTTAAAGTCAATAAATTGTTAGTGTTTCCTTCAAATGAGTTCGTAATTACTCATATATTTGAGGTAAAGAAGCAAAAATTGTCTTAAAACGTATTAGTCGTTCAAATCTCAAAAAAAAAACATGATGAAATCAATTATTACTTATTCCCTTGGTCTTGCTCTGGCAGGTAGTGCTATGCTTAGTTCATGCACCAATCACGAAAAAGAAGAAGCGGCATTAAAAGAAGTGGAAGTGATTAGTACGTCGAAAGATTCACTTGAAAACGCTTTGGTACAAACCATGAACGAGATCAACCAGAATCTGGATATGATCCGCGACAAACAAGGCATTGTGTCTAATAGCACGCCGGGTGAGGACATTTCTAAAAAAGAAGAGATTCTGAAGAACATCAGCATGATTAATGCCTTGATTGAGGACAATAAAAAGAAAATTGAGGAATTAACCCGTCAGTCGCGCCGTTTGGGTAAGGAAAAATCGGCTTTAACAAAATTGGCTGCTCAAACCAAGTTACGCATTCAAAAACAAGAAGAAGAAATTGCTTCGTTGAAGGAGCGTTTAGCTGCTGAAGAATACAAGGTGGCTGATTTGGAAAAGAGAATGGATGAAGTGCAGATGTCGAACGAAATTCTGACTTCAGAAAAAGTATTGTTAACTGAAAGCAATGCTCAAATGGACAGAGATTTAAATAAAGCTTATTTTATTTACGGCACTTATAAAGAGTTAAAGGCAAAAAGCATTGTAGAGAAAAAAGGCGGATTTTTAGGTGTGGGTAAAAAACAAGCTTTGGCTTCAGCCTTCACTAAAAACAGATCGTCATTTACCGAACTGGATGTGCGTGAAGCTAAAAAAATTCCTATTCAGGGCAAAAAACCAAAATTGGTAACGCATCATCCGGAAGGCTCATACAGCTGGATTGTAGGCGAGAATGGTTATTCAACCCTGAGCATTACCAAACCGGAAGATTTTTGGAGTACATCTAAATTTTTGGTGATAGAAGTAAAATAATAGAACAGGTTATCGGTTTATTTGCTTGTAAATCGACAAAAAAAATATATTATCTTTATAATAAATTAACCTAAATAAAAAAACATGAAAGCAAGAAAACTAATCACTTATGCCTGCGTAGCATTCGCAGTGCTGGGTACCTCCTTAGTATTTACTAATGCAAGAAAAAGAGCAGCAGTACCACCGAAGAAACGCCTGTTCCTGTGTCATTAACCAATACACAAAAATTATGTGATAAAAACTTTAAGGTAACTGCTATTTCGGTGAACCCGGGCTTTTTTGATGGTAATGCTACCATTACCGATTGGTATGCCTCAAGTTATTTTCCACAATGTCAAAAAGACAATTTAATAAACTTTAAAACTAATGGCACTTGCATTGAGGATGAAAGTACAGTGGTTTGTTCCGGAAGCGCACAATCTACTCCTGGTACCTGGTTATGGAATACTAATGAAACTATTTTAACTATTACCCAAGGCACCGTCGTTAGTAGTATTAACGTTATTACAAATGATGGGGCAACTTTAAAAGGTACTGTTACAGAAACTGCGAATGGAACCAATTATGTTTTTACCTATACTTACGCTAAACAATAAAATTCAGTCATTCAAAAAAAAGGAGCGAAAATTTCGCTCCTTTTTTTTGCTCCAAACTATCTGCCGCTGCGTTTGCTCCTGCTTTTTACCAAAGCCCGACGTTGCTTTTCCTGACGGCGTTTGCCACCTAGTTGTACTTTTTTATTTTTCTCTTTCTTCTCGTGAAAAGCGCCGGTTGGAATGGCTAATTTTTTGATTTTCTTTAAGTTCTTATCCCGTGTAACCGGTAATTCATCCTTGGTTAATTCTTCTGAGAGCTCAACCGCTTTTGGCCATTTGATTAAAGGAATTTTTTTATTCATCAAAGCTTCAATGGCTTCACGACCTTCCATTTCTTTAGGGGTAATAAAACTTAAGGCTATGCCTGTTTTATCGGCACGTCCGGTTCGTCCAATGCGGTGAATGTAAGAATCGGGATCTTTTGCAATATCAAAATTAATCACATGCGTTACCTCGGTCATATCTATCCCACGGGCTATCACATCGGTTGCTACCAACAAACGAATGCTACCATCCTGAAATTGTTTCACCATTTCAAAACGATGGGGCTGCGATTTATTGGAGTGAATAACGCCCATCTCATCGGCAAAGTCTTTTAATTCGCCTTCAATATCGTCGGCAATTTTTTTATTCTTCACAAAAAGCAACACACGTTTCATGTTCTTATCATGACTGAGCAAATGTTTCAGTAAATTGATTTTGCTATAAAAATTCGGAACCTGGTAATAGCCCTGAATGATTTTCTCTAATGGTGTACCACGCGAAATCAATTCAACATATTCGGGTGCATTAAAATAATTTTCAATAATGGCTTCTACATCCTCTGATAAGGTTGCCGAAAACAATAAGTTTTGACGTTTAGGGGGCAATACATCCAAAATACGCATCAGTTGCGGCCGGAAACCCAGATTCAACATTTCATCTACTTCATCAATAACCAGTTTTTTAACCGAACCCAATTGCAGGGTACGGCTGAGTGTAAGGTCCATTAAGCGTCCGGGTGTGGCTACTAAAATATCGAGACCATCGTACACTTTTTGTTTCTGGATGTTAATGTTGGAAGCCCCGTAAACACCGAGCGTGCGCAGACTCATGTATTTGGCCAGTTTGCCAATTTCATCTACCACCTGCACCACCAACTCGCGGGTAGGTACCACAATGAGCACACGGGGGTGACGTTGTTCGGAATAAGTAAGCTGGCGTAGAATGGGAATTAAGTAAGCAAAGGTTTTACCCGTGCCGGTTTGTGCAATACCAACGGTGTCTTTACCCGACATAATAACGGGGTAAGCTTTTTCCTGAACAGGTGTAGGCGATTCAAACCCTATATCGTTTAATGCTTTAACAAGCGGTTTCGAAAGATTAAGGTCGTTAAACGATGTCATGTATTTAATTTTACGCGAAGATAACAAATCTTTGCTAGGGAGCCGACTTCCTGAGGATGCCATAGGAAGGAAGGAGGCGATTTTAACCAAAATTAGACTTCGTATTCTTCATAAATCAGTAACTTCAAAAATTAATTTTAATTCAGGTATGAAAAAAACCTTACTAATCCTTGCCTCTGCTCTGTTGGCATCCGCTAACAGTCTTGCTCAGGTAAGCAAACCTTTAAATTCGGCCGAGATACTTCTGGGACTACAAAAACTAAACACCGTAGGTTCTGTGTTATATGTGGCGGCCCATCCCGATGATGAAAATACCCGATTACTGGCTTATTTGGCCAGCGAAAAAAAATTACGTACGGCCTATCTCTCCTTAACCCGTGGTGATGGGGGACAAAACTTAATTGGGAAAGAACAAGGTGCGCCTTTAGGATTGATCCGCACTCAGGAATTGCTGGCTGCGCGTCGTAAAGATGGGGCCGAACAATTTTTTAGCAGAGCCAATGATTTTGGATATTCAAAAAATCCCGATGAGACTTTTTCGTTTTGGAACAAAGACAGTATTTTATCGGATGTGGTTTTATGTATTCGCAAATTTAAACCTGATGTAATCATTTGTCGCTTCCCAACCACGGGTGAGGGTGGACACGGTCACCATACCGCATCGGCCATCTTAGCTTTAGAAGCTTTTGATGCCGCTGCCGATCCCACTCGTTTTCCTGAACAACTCAGTTTTACCCAGGTGTGGCAGGCTAAACGCATTTTTTGGAACACTTTTAATTTTGGTGGAACCAATACCACTGCACCCGATCAGTTAAAAATGGATGTGGGTGTTTACAATCCGCTTTTAGGAAAAAGTTTTGGTGAGATTGCCTCTGAAAGTCGCTCCATGCATAAGAGTCAGGGGTTTGGCTCAGCCAACCAACGCGGCTCTAACATTGAGTTTTTTAAATTATTAAAAGGAGAAACCGCCACCAGCGATGTGATGGATGGTGTAAATTGCAACTGGAAAAAATTTAAGGAAGGCGATAAAATTGAAACAACACTTAATAGATGCATTGCGGGATTTGATGCCCAACATCCGGAAAAAAGTCTGACGGATCTGATAGCCGTTTACAAAGAACTTCAAGCACAGGAAACAAAAAACAAAGAGCTGCTTTACTGGAAACAACAAAAATTAAAAGAATGCGAAAATTTATTGATGGCTTGTTCGGGTTTATGGCTGGAAGCCTATGCCGCTGATTTCACAGGAATTCCGGGTGATGAAACGACTTTTACTGTGCAGGTGGTGAATCGGAATAAAAACGAGGTGACCTTAAGAGCCCTGAATTATTTTAATCAAAGTGATAGCTCTTGTAATTTGGTTTTGAAACAAAATGAGATGGTCACCATTAAGCACAAAGAAAAAATTGCGCTGAACAGCCCCTACTCCAATCCTTATTGGTTAAACGAAAAACATGAAGCCGGACGTTATACCGTGAATAACCCAGCCCTTAAAGGAAGACCGGAGAACGACCCGTTTTTAAAAGTACGTTTTGATTTGAGTATCCAGGACCTTGATTTAAAAATCATGCGCGATCTGATTTATAAAAACACCGATCCGGTTAAAGGCGAGGTATACCGACCTTTTGAAATTCTTCCACCGGTGAGTATCAACATTTCGGAAAAAAGTTTTGTGTTTGCCGATAACAAAGAAAAAAGTATCCAGCTTATTGTAAAAGCCAATAAGGCCAACACTAGCGGCAAACTTCAATTAAAAAGCACTGCGGGTTGGAATTTAAGTTTTAAAGACAGTAACCTGACACTCGTAAACAAAGGAGATGAAGCGATTGTGGACGTAAAAGTAAGCGCCACGGCAAATGCGGCTAAAGGAAAACTGGAAGTCTCGTTTAGCAGCAATGGCAACACTTACAACAAAAGCATCAAACGCATCGAATACGATCACATTCCTTTTCAGTTTATTTTAAGCGATGCCGAGGCGGCTTTGGTAAAGGTGGATGTAAAAAAAGCAGGTCTTAAAATTGCATACATAAACGGCGCGGGCGACGAAGTGGCCGGCTGTTTGGAACAAATGGGTTACGAGCTAACTTTTTTAACCGATGCCATGATAAAAAGTGATGATCTTTCGGCATACAGCGCCATTGTTACCGGTGTGCGGGCCTACAATACCAACGAACGTTTACAAGTGTATTATAACAAGCTGATGGATTATGTAAAAAACGGTGGCAATTTGGTGGTGCAATATAATACCAATAGTCGTGTGGGGCCGCTACAAGCTAAGATTGGCCCCTACCCTTTTACCATTTCACGCGACCGTGTCACCGACGAAAAAGCAGTGATTACCTTGTCTAATGAAAAACATCCGGCTTTAAATTTCCCGAATAAAATAAGCGGTGCCGATTTTGAAGGTTGGGTTCAGGAACGCGGTATTTATTTTGCGTCGGATGTGGATGCGCATTACGAAACTGTTTTAAGTATGAACGACCCAGGTGAAAAAGCAAGTAGCGGCAGTTTGATCACGGCTAAATACGGTAAAGGTAATTTTGTTTATACCGGATTGGTGTTCTTCAGGGAGCTGCCGGCAGGCGTGCCAGGGGCTTATCGTTTGTTTGCCAATTTACTGAGCTTACCAAAAAACGACTAGTTTAAAAATGTAATTGCCATGAGCGAAGAAAATCCACCTTTACTAAAACGCTGGCGTAATTTATATGCTTTAGTTATTGGAACACTCGTAATCGTAATTATTTGTCTGTATTATTTTACTGAATATTTTAAATGAGTTTAATCGATTGGTTGGTCTTAGCACTCACTTTGGTGTCCATCATATCTTATGGCATTTGGAAAAGTCGTGGTACCCGCACCATTAGCAGTTATTTATTGGCCGATCGTAAATTGCCTTGGTACCATGTGGGCTTATCGGTGATGGCCACTCAGGCTTCGGCCATTACCTTTTTATCGGCACCGGGACAAGGGTACAGCGATGGTTTACGTTTTGTGCAATTTTATTTCGGTTTGCCTTTGGCTATGGTGGTACTTTGCATCAGCTTTGTTCCTATCTTCCACAAATTAAAAGTATTTACGGCTTACGAGTACCTTGAAAAACGTTTTGATAACAAGACCCGTTCACTCACCGCTTTTTTATTTTTGTTACAACGTGGCCTGTCCACAGGCATCACCATTTACGCGCCTTCCATTATTTTATCCACCATTTTAAACATCGACATTACTTATACCATTGTATTTAACGGACTCATTGTAATTTTATATACGGTGTATGGCGGTACCAAGGCGGTTTCGTATACCCAACTTTTACAAATGGGTATTATTTTTTCGGGTTTGTTTTTAGCAGTATATATGGTGATGCATTTGTTACCGGAGAATGTGAGTTTTAGTGATGCCTTGCACATTGCCGGAAAATTTAATAAGACCAATGCCATTGACACGCATTTTGATGTGAACAGTCGCTATAACATTTGGTCGGGGATTATTGGCGGATTTTTTTTACAACTTTCTTATTTCGGTACCGATCAATCGCAGGTGGGACGCTATTTAACGGGCAGTTCCATTGCCCAGAGTCGTTTGGGTTTACTCATGAACGGACTCATCAAAATCCCGATGCAGTTCGCTATTTTATTAATTGGTGTTTTAGTCTTTACCTTTTATCAGTTCCATCAATCGCCATTATTTTTTAATAAAGTTGAGATCAATAAACTTGAAAACTCGGTTTACAAAGAAGCTTACAAAGATCTGAAACAACAGTATGCTGTGGTGTTTGAAGAAAAGAAAATAAAAGTGAATGCCCTGGTGGAAGCTCTGCATAAGGAAGACAAAGCCGGGATATCAAAAATAGGGGAAGCGTTAAAACAGGCCGATCAAAAAAGTACGGCAATCAGAAAAGACCTGAATACTTTGATCGCAAAAAATAATCCAAAGGCCGATACCAATGACAGCAATTATATTTTTCTGAGTTTTGTAACCCAGCAATTACCCATTGGTGTGGTGGGTTTACTCATAGCCATTATCTTTCTGGCTTCAATGGGCTCAATGGCAAGCGGACTCAATGCTTTGGCCTCCACCACAGTGGTTGATTTTTACAAACGACTCTTCAGGAAATCGGAAAGCGATGCCGGATATTTAAGTGCATCACGCTGGGCGACGGTTTTGTGGGGATTGTTTTGCATCGTTGTTGCTTTTTATGCCATGAAATTAGGCAACCTTATTGAGGCTGTGAATATTTTAGGTTCACTTTTTTATGGCACTATTCTCGGTATTTTTTTGGTGGCCTTTTACCTGAAACATATTGGCGGCACGGCGGTATTTTACGCAGCGCTTATTGGAGAAGCTTTTATCATTTACGCCTGGGCTACTAATCTGATGGCCTTTTTATGGTTAAATGTCATTGGTTGTTTATTAGTAATGTTGATGGCTCTGATCATCCAATTCGTGATGGATACAAAAACAAAAAAATCAAGCATGTAATAAGTTTCGCAAGCGAAACGTCTGGCTCCCTTTAACCACAAAGGCCACAAAGAAAAAGGCACAAAGAGCACAATGTTAGACCCGGTTACACAGTGCCCTCTGTGCTAACCTTTATGCTTTGTGGTTAAAAGAGGTGAATACTAAACGAAGCCAGTAAAGCGGGAAATTACGATTGCAAATTCATGAAGGTTCAAACCCTAATCATTCAACCTTTTTTCACAACCTTTAATAAAATCTGAAATCAGATAGGCAATGAGTTTACCGGTTTTATTATCGGCTTTGATGTGTGATAATACCGGCGCGCCTTCGGCAATGTGCAGGTATAAAGCGTTTAAATTTAAAGCGCATTGATATAAATACTGCCTGGCTTGCACCGGCGATAAACCACTGCTGGTTTTGGCGCTGGAAGGCACATTGGTAATGGCATCCAGGTCGATTTCAACCCCACAAGCTTGTTGTTTTACAAAACCCAGACATTGTTTCAGTGCCAGATGTTGATCCATTTCTTCGCGAACAAAAACCGATTCGTAGGTCGAAAAATAAAGATGGTTTGCTTGTTTTTTAAATTGTTCGAGGGAGGCTTGATTGTTGTATTGTTCGTGCATGGCGAGCACCGCGTACTTTTGTAGATAACCCTGGTGATATGCATAAGAAAAACCATTACCGCTGTGTCGGCCTTCAAGCGGACGAAAGTCGAGATGCGGATCACAATTGATTACATTAATTTTTTTATTTAGAGCCAGTGAACTGCCCTTAATACAGCCGTAAGCATTGTTATGCCCGCCGCCAATTACAATCGGAATTTTATTTAAAGCCACAATACGTTGGATCACTTCGGTGACTCTATCATCTATGACGCAAACCATATCGCGCAGCAAGGCGAGATGTTTTTTCTCTTTTAAGTTCACTTCGGTAGCAGCCGTCATGAGATCGCTTACATACACTTCTCCCAAAACAAAAATAGCTGCGCCGTTTAAATACGAATTGTTTTGCTGATTTAAAAAACTGTCTAAGGCCGGTTTAAAAGCGCTGCCTGCCCCTGCTCTGCCATAATTGGCGCGCACACCAATATCTTCGGGTATACCAACAATCACATACTTGGCTTTGGTTTGTTCCAGATCCGTTCTCCAGTTATCTGTCACACACAAAACTACTTCACCTATTTTTTCTTCGCCTTCACGTTGTCGTGTAAGGCGCTGTATGTCGTGGTTTTTGTAAGGTTTTAGAATATCCATTGGAGGCTATAAAGTTATGGATTTTTTCGGGGAGGGTTTTCACAATAGTCGTTAACTTAGCTGATTGTTTTGTCCTCCCATGCTTCAACTAGTTCATCCTTCGACAGGCTCATCCTTCGACAGGCTCATCCTTCGACAGGCTCAGCATAAACTTGCTCAGGATGACCACTAATCAGTCATGGTGAGCCTGTCGAACCATCGAACCATGACTAATCGATCTTCAACTTCTTAAAATAATTCCAAACCGGATCGTTGCTGATAGGCAGGGCTGTAACTGTTAACTCTTCCAACTTAATGGGATGCACAAAATTTAAATGATAACTGTGCAAATGAATAAAACCACCTTCGTTACTTCTACCAAAACCATATTTAAGATCACCTTTAATAGGACAGCCAATGGCAGCAAGCTGACAACGGATCTGATGGTGACGACCGGTTAACAATTTAATTTTTAATAAATGGTAATTGTCTGAAGAAGCGACTAACTGATATTCCAACTCAGCTTTTAAAGCCGAATTATTAGGCTTATCAAAGGCTTTCGACATGTTGGTTTTTTCGTTCTTAATGAGGTAATGCGTTAAATGGTCGGACTCTTTAGCCGGAAGATTTTTTACCACCGCCAAATATGCTTTATGAATGGTTTTTTCGCGAAACAATTCATTAAAGCGCGACAAGGCTTTGCTGGTTTTTGCAAAAATCACCAGTCCGCTTACCGGCCTGTCTAAACGGTGTATCACGCCACAAAACACATTACCCGGTTTGTGATCACGTTCTTTGATGTAATTTTTTATTTTTTCGCTCAGGGGCATGTCGCCGGTTTTATCGCCCTGCACAATTTCAGAAGGCATTTTATTTACGATCATGATGTGATTGTCTTCGTAAACAATTTGTTCGTCCCAGATAGATGCTTTGTTTATTTTATCGATCATAACATTAGCGGATGCCGGTTTTAGTTGTCCGTTGCCGGATCTTAAAAATGGTATTGAATTTATATTCTATGCCTTTGGAAGGCGCCAGAGCCGGTGATTGCGACAGATAACCCAAATTGGAGATCAGGAAATAAGCTTCGGTGCCCGTAACACAAAAATGATCCTTAGCTGTTTTTGTGATGCTTATGTCGTTATTATATAAAATATACCAATCGTATTTTGGATTGGCTTTAAGGTAACTTTGATAGGTTTTTAAACTATCATCCAAACAAATGCTCACAAAAAACAGTTTATCTCCAAATTTCTTTTTAAGGGCTGCCAGTTTTGGCATTTCTTTTAAGCTCTCAATATTTTGGGTGGAGAAAAAATTCAGGTAAATCCACTTTCCTTTAAAGGTAGAAGAAGACGCCATGGCTCCGGCTTTATTCACAGCGCTAAAGGAAGGCATGGCCGAACCCACCTGCATTTTATTGAAATAGGCCAACATGGTGGCGCTAATCTTTTTATGTTCCTTATTATGTGTTTTGGTATGAAGTTGCGAAACCAAATTTTTAACGGCATCGGGTACAAAATCGGAAGCAAAATAAAAGTCCCAGAGGTTCCGCAAAATTACCAGTTCACGCAGAGAATCTTTTTTCAAAAAAGTTTCTTGTTTAAAAAAATCATCCAGCAATTTATAATTGGCCTTCACATTTACAATGTTGTAAAGGGTTTGGCCTTTGTGTTTACTGGCCAATGCATTCAGATATCCTTTAAAAGCCGCGTTAAAAAACTGCATGTACGCGTAATGTGTGTATAAAATGGGCTTATTTAAAATGTAGCCGTTAATGAGGTAATTTTCTCCACGCGACACACTGGCATTAATGGCCGCAATGGAATACTGCACATAGGCTTTAAAATAAGCATTCGTTATTTTAGCATAACGTTTATCGCAAATTTTTTGCAAGGAGTCGGCCCGTTTAAACATGGCCGCTCTGCCTAAAAAGCGATTATCTTCCACCAGAAATAATTTATTAAATTGCTCTTGATAATCGAAAGTAAGGGCATTGAGTTCGGTGCTGTCGGTCCCGAGAATGCCAACATTAACGCTGAGTTCGGCATCGTTATGGTAATCGTTTTGTTTATCGAGTTCGGGAATGGTGATGCCATATACAAAGTCGGGCTCCACATAAAATTGCGAAGAAACATTTCCGATCTTTAAAAAAACAGGTTGGGTATACGCGCTTTGAAAAGCCAGTTCAAAATAACCATCGGCTGCAATCGTATCTTCTGTTTCTTTTTGTTTGATGTTGGTGATAAAATCGGTGGCTGTATAGAGGGAAATGACTTTACCCGCATAGGAAGTATGCGCTCTGCCTTTGATTTGCACATTCTGAGCCAGCAGCATGGAGGCCAGGAAAATAATAAAAGAATATGTGAGTAAAAAACGGATAGGTAGTATATTAATAAATCAAAAAGCTGAAGGCTTAATTTTCAACATGATCCAATACTATCATGTCTTTGTAATTATCTGAAATCAGTTTAAAGGTTGATTCGGTGATGGAAGAATAATACTGATCGAAGCCAAAAGTAACGGGGGTTTTAAAAATCTCGTCAATAATCACATTATTAAATACGTTCGACTGCTTTCCTTTTTGAGCCACAATGGGACTTGCCAGATCGTAACTGCATTTTTGCAGGCAGGAGAACTTCCCTTTAAAGCCGCCAATGTGCATCGAATAATCGGCATCATTAGGCATACCGGAACTCACATATGAACCCTCGAGTTTAAAAAAGATATAACCTGTATTCCAATCCCAGAACATATCATTGGCCACATCCAGGGCTCCGCTTTGGGCGCCGCTTAAGTTACGCAGACTATCCACCCCTATTAAAAATTCAATGTGGTTGTATGTGCCTTCGGGAACATCGTTCAATGTAAAGCTGGTAGCACCTTCCACATGTTTAATTAAATGGTAGGATTCGGGTTCTGCAAAAACAAAACCATCGGCCCGTTTTAATTTTACATTCGAAATATAATAGGTGAATTTGGTGACGGTATAAAAATCGCTGTAAACCCCGGCATAATGTTTTGAAACGGGTGTTAAGGTTTGGGAATTGGCCATGGCTTTAAAATTAAAAGTCACAGAAGGTGCCAGGGTATTTGTAGGTACCGGCGTTGGAGTTGGATCAACAGGAGTTTCTGTTTTTGTATCCTTTTTACAGGAAGTACTCACAAATACGGCCACTAATGCCATGAGAATTAATTTCGACTTCATCATGTATCAAAAATACAAAAAAATTAGCGCTTATGGAACCGGATCGTATCCGTGTCCACCCCAGGGGTGACAGCGCGAAATCCGTTTTAATCCCAGCCAAGTTCCTTTCATAGCCCCGTATTTAATCACGGCATCAATGGTATATTGGCTGCAGGAAGGGGTGTAACGGCAGGCATTGGGCAACAAAGGACGAATAGCCATTTGATAAAACCTGACAAAAAGTATGGGGATTTTTTTTAACACCTTGTGAAATTAAGCATAACGTTTCAAAATGAGTTCGCCTACTTTCCGGTCGATAATAAGCGTAAAATCGCTCTCTTTCAACTGTTTTAATTTTATCCAGCGAAAAGATTGAGCTCCTTCTTTTAAAATATAATCGTGAGGTTCGTTGCTTACTTTAAATGGCAGTAGTTTTGGTGCTTCAACCACATAATAGATGCTAATCACCTGACTTCTGGTATCGAAGGAAGAGGCCACATAAAAATCGGTTGTATAAAAATGTTCGGCTATTTTAACCTCCAAATCAAGTTCTTCTTTAAACTCACGTTTAAGGCAATCACGGGTTCCTTCACCAAACTCCAATCCACCACCGGGAAATTTAGTGATCTTGTTTTTTTTAATGTATTCATCCGACACCAAAAGAGCTCCCTCACGAATTAAGAGGCCATACACACGTACATTAAAGTTTTTTCCCACCCTGCAAAGTTAAAGATTAAGGGCAAGATTAGGAAGCCATGTGGAGAGTTTATCACCCCATGAATGTTAAGCAGGGGGCCTGAAATTCATAAATTATGTTACTTTTGTTATATAATCCGTTGAAAACCCTAAAAATCATATCTCCCATTCTCTTTATCCTGATCCTGTTTTTGATCTCGGCTCGTTTTATTTTATTCATTTCCTATATTGACACACAAAAATCAGAATTTAGAAAAGCCAGTATTTCGGGGCATGCTGAATTAAAAACACTCCGTTTTAAAGCTTCAGAAATTTTTAAAAACACGGAGGGCCTGCGTTGGGAAGAAAACAATACGGAGTTAGTATTAAATGGCGCTTATTACGACTTAAAAAGCATTGCCGTAAAAAACGGCATCATTGTAGTTATTCTGAGCAGTGACGAAAAAGAAAATAAAAGTTTTGAGGCCTTTTTTAATCTGAATAAAAAAAGTAATAAGCTACTTTTTACTTTGCTTCAACAGTTTTTAAATCAAACCTATTTACCGGGTGAAAACGTTTTTAATCTTAAACCAAGTCGTTCTTCAACACCCATAAATACTGACTTTCTTTCCATCCTATGTCAGGGACATGCTCATAAAATAATAAAGCCTCCGCTAAGCAGTGTTTCTTAAAAAGCTTTTATTCAAAAAAGCTTAGCAACCATTCATTTATTATTTCATTAAAAAACGTTGACCATGAAGAGAATTTTTCTTTTACTTTTTGTATTGCTATGCATACAAGCTAATACCCAAACCCTCAGTGTACGTGATAATTCATCGCGTGAAGCGCTTTCCAATGTCCTATTTAAAGACAAGAACGAAAAACTGGTGAGCAGCAATAATAAAGGTGAGGCCGACATCAGCGAACTGGATAAAACCGGCGAGATCAGTGTTTATCACCTTTCGTATTTACCTTACCAGTTAACAGAAGAAGAAAAAAACGGCAGCAATAAAGAAATTCGTTTGACCGCAAAAACGGTGATGATGGATGAGATTGTGCTCTCAGCCAACCGTCAGAAAGAACATAAAATAGATGTCCCCTACGCCATCACTGTAATTCAACAAAAAGAAATTGAATTCGGCAACCAAGCAACGTCTGCCGATGTGTTGCAAAATACCGGTGCGGTGTTTGTTCAAAAAAGTCAGCTTGGCGGCGGAAGTCCAGTGCTACGTGGTTTTGAAGCCAACAAGGTGTTATTGGTGGTAGACGGTGTGCGTATGAACAATGCTATTTATCGTGGCGGCCATTTACAGGATGTGATAGGAATTGACGCCAACATGCTTGAACGTACAGAAGTGATGTTTGGACCTGCTTCCACCATTTATGGCAGCGATGCACTTGGGGGCGTGATGCATTTTTATACCAAAAATGCTGAGTTTAGCAGTACCGATAAAATGCTGGTAAAAGCCAATGCTTTTGTACGTTCGGCCAAGGCGAGTGATGAAAAAACAGTACATCTGGATCTAAATCTGGGCTGGAAAAATTTTGCGTCCATGACCAATTACACCTCCTCGCAATTTGGCGACTTGATGAGCGGCACGACTAAATTAAATGGCTATACCAATGCCTGGGACCGCAACTATTATGTAAAACGGTTTGGGAATCGCGACAGTATGGTAAAAAACAGTGACAACAATCTGCAGGTGGGCTCGGCCTATACCCAATTTGATTTCATGCAGCGCTTTAACATCCGTAGCGGAAAATACCTGACACATAATTTAAATTTTCAGTACAGTCAATCGTCAAACATTCCACGTTACGATCGTTTAACAGAAACTTCGGGCGCCAATTTAAAATATGCTGAATGGAATTACGGTCCGCAAAAACGTTTGCTGGCGGCTTATACTTTAAATTTTGACAAGCTTACCAAGCTCAGCGACAATATTAAAGTGATAGCCGCTTATCAGAAAATTGATCAGGATCGCATTTCGCGCCGATTCAGAAGTAATAATCGCACCCGCCAAATGGAAGATGTGGCCGTGGTTTCGCTGAATGTGGATGCATACAAACGCATCAAAGAAAAACACGAATTACGTTATGGTGCAGAGATACAAAGTAATCAGGTAACTTCTACCGCTAAAACAGAGGACATTGTGAAAAACACCGAAGGTGCGGCCTCTACGCGATATGGTGATGGTGGTAACAGCATGAGCACCGCGGGAATATATGTATCACATGCCTTGGAAATGACTAAAAATTTTGTGATTACCGATGGCCTTCGATTTACAGCCAATACACTGGAATCAAAATTTAAAGACACCACACTTTTTAAATCGCCTTATAGTTATGCTAAACAAAACAACAGCGCCCTAACCGGTAATTTAGGATTCACCTGGAAGGAGTATGATGATTATAAAGTGAGTTTGTTGTTCAGTACAGGTTTCAGAACACCTAACATTGATGACATGAGTCGTGTGTTTGAAAGTGGGGGCAATATGATGGTAGTGCCCAATGCCAATTTAAAACCTGAATACGCCAGTAATGTTGAAATGAGTTTAACGAAAATCCTTAATAAAAAATACAAATTCGATTTTACGGCTTATTATACCTTGCTCGAAAACGCACTGGTATTAGCCGATTTCAAATACAATGGTTCCGATTCGATCACAGTGAGTGGTAGCAGAAGAAAAGTACAAGCCGTTCAAAACAAAAACCGCGCTTATATTTGCGGGTTTAGCGGAGGTGTTCAGTTTGATTTTAATAAAAACATCTCCTTTAAAAGTGTGATCAATTATACCTACGGACGATATGCCGATGTGAATAAAGATACTGTGGTGCCATTGGATCATATCCCACCCATGTTTGGACAGAGCAGTTTGATATTTAAAGAAAAAAACACCGATGCCGAATTTTTTGTCAGATATAACGGAAAAAAATCGAGTGCCGATTACAGTAATTCGGGCGAAGACAATGCCTTGTACAGTGCGAACCCTGTTTTAGGCTACATGCCGGCTTGGTTTACGGTTAACATTCGACTAGGTTACAACCTCACTAAAAATATTCGAATTAACGCTTCTTGCGAAAACATGACCGATAATCGCTACCGTGTATTTTCGAGTGGAATAAATGCCTCGGGTCGAAATTTCATCTTGAGTTTGCGATACAAAATGTAAGTTGTTTTAATTCTGTTAAAATCCCTTTTGCTTTTGTAAAAGGGATTTTTTTTGCTCAAAAAACCCTAAATTTGAATCACATGTACCGCTACATTCAAAAAATGCCACATTGTAAGGCTTAGAGGGCGGGATCAAACTTCATCCACGATCCATTCCCTTTGTTCAGTTAAGCTCGACTTATTCAGGTATAATTGGACAAACCGATGCACATGAGTATTTGCCATTTATTCCGGCACAAAAAATAAACAACGAAGTAAAATTTAAAACGGATAAATTTAAAAAACTCAAACACTGTTATGTTAGTTTGGTATATATTTATGTATTTGCCCAAAACAAAGCCAATCAATTTGAAACGGCTACACCCGCCTATCAGCTTGTAAACGCAGGCATTGGGGCTGATTGGCCAATCAAAAATAAATTGCTCAACATTTCCATTGCAGGAAATAATTTACTCAATGAAGCTTATTACGATCACTTGTCGCGTTTTAAATATTTTGGTATTTACAATATCGGACGATCGATCAATCTTAATTTAAAATTTCACTTTAACTAAAACCACCATGAAAAATTTCACTCTCGTCTTTGTAATGATTTGCAGTGCACTACTACTCTCCTTTTCCTGCAAAAAGAAAAAAGCCGATCCACATGTACCACCCGAGGTGAGCTTAAAAAGCGGTGGCGCTTATACGGATGCAGATAAAACTGTGAATAGAAAAGACACCATTTTAGTTGGGATAAGTGCCACCAAAACGGAAGACAATTTAAAGAGTTATAACGTGTCGTATTATTACGATGGCAATACGGTAAGCACTACCTTTTATAACTATTGGCTTACAACCGATGAAGCTAACAGTTATAGCAAGGACATTAAAATTGGCGCGCGTGATCAGGCCGGCAGCGAAAAATGGGTATTCTCTATGGTTGACCGCGATGGTAACATCACTCAAAAAACAATAGTGCTTATTGTAAAATAATTAAAGGGAACTATTACCGAATGAGGGTAATCGTTCCATTCTTTTTAAAGGCTTGATCATCTTTACCTTTAGCCGTAAGTATATAAGAATAAACCCCTTCAGGAAGTTCTTTCGCTAATTGGTTCTTACCGTCCCAAACAATGTTTCCCTTATCGCTAGTTTCGTCAAATACTTTATGTCCCCAACGATCGTAAATACTTAATTTTATTTCGGTTAAATTATTAGCCTTCAGAAAAAACACATCATTTACCCCATCGCCATTCGGCGTAAACACATTCGGGATTTCGAGATCAGAAGGAATTTCGACACTGATAATTTTTACAACGGTATCCATACAATTGCCTTTGTGGGTATACATAGTAACTGTATAAGTGCCGGCCAATTGGTAAATGGTAGTAGGACTCACTGCGGCTGAGTAAGTGGTATTGAATAAATCATTGCCAAAACTCCACACCGAAATAATATTCAAACTATCTATGCTTGAGTGTGAGGTATTCGTAAACTTCACCTCCATTGGTGCATAACCGTATAAATGATCAGGACTAAAATCGCCTTTTAAACTTCCGTTAACCACTTCTACCACACCGGTACTTTGGCAACCATTTTTTGTGTCCGTCACAGTTATCACATATTGACCAATGGTGTTTGTAAGAAGTATGGCCTTATCGGTACCACTTACTGTAGCGCCCGGCACAGCGTCCCACGAATAAGTATAGGCAGAATTTGCGAAAGTAATATTTGGGGTGATGGTTCTGCTTGTAGCCCCACAATCTAATATAAATGCGTCGGGAGCACTAGGTTTATTAATACTCGGGTAAACGCGCGAATCGGCAATTGTTTTTGTTCCAACAGCAAAACAACCATTATTTAAATCTTTAACTAATATGGTATAGGTTCCAGGTATGGTTCCTACATACGTTGAACTAACTTGTAATGGTGTTTGTGGTGAAGGTCCGTTCCACTCATAAGCCACCACCGGCAAGCCATTCGTGAAAATTGGTGGAACATTACTTGAACTACCATTTGTTAAGGATATGGACGTGGTGCTACAAGTTAATTCACTACCACCACTAATAATAGCGTTAGGCACAAATAAATTTTGAACCATAGGAACAATGGTGCGAGTAATACAAGTATTGTTATTATCAATAACTGTTAGCGTATAATTAGCAATGAGTGTGTTGGTTCGGTTTGCAAAATTGGCCAATACGATAATATCACTGTTTGGCAAATTTCCGGGCGTGCCGGGGAATGACCAGTTGAAACTCGTTGAAGGTGTTGTACTTTGTCCTTGTAAAGTAACACTGGGTTGATCACAGGTTAATATGCTCGATGGAATGATGACAGAAACATCGGGACCAATTGTATTTTGAAGCACCGATACTTCCACTTTTGATTCGCATAAACTGTTCATGTCACGGGTGATGAGGGTCCAGGTACCAGGAGTATTAATCGTAAATGTTGATATGCCGTTTGGCACGTAAGCCGAATTGCTAGGCGGACCTAGAATGGTGTAGGTAACCGTTCCTCCAGGCGTGGGCGTGGTTTGCGCGTTCACAATATTTATGGTTGCCACACTTCGCGTATTACACCCAAGTGTAAAATTTTGCGGACTAACTACTGTATAGGTCGGAAAACCTGAACTGGATGCTACGGTAAATGTTTTAGAAATAAAACAACCATTACTACTATTAAGGGCAATGTGTGTAAAGGTGCCGGGTGTACCCGGTGTAAAATACGAATTGGCAGACGTAAAACTTAAACTTCCCCCTAGAGGCGACAACCATTGATGCACCACATTAATTGTCGGATTAATAGTAGCACTCACGGTAGCTATGCCACTCAACGAACAGGTAATATTTTGAAAAGTAGGGGTGATCACTGAAGTAGGCAAAGCGAAATTTTGTGCGATACTAAAGGTTTGGGTTTTGATGCAACCCGATGTTGGATGCACAGCCGTAATGGTAAATACGTTGGCAGCATTGGTAGTGGTGAAAGCGGTGGTTGGTCCGCACTGCGCAAGCGTTAAGCCATTTGTTGTGGTGTAATTAAGTGTAGCCGGACTATAATTTAAGGTGAGTGTGGGATTATAACAATTTAAAATGTAGCCACTCGCCGGGAATACCGAAAAGGTGGCCTGTTCGGGCTGGGCATTTATGTTCACTACTGCGGCAGTTGAACAACCGTTAGCAGCTAGTATACTTGCTGTATAAGAGCCTCCGGCAATAACTCCGGCGCAGGTAAATTGTGTAGGAGATCCAATACCATTGGGTATAGGCGACCAAGTGATGGTGTAGCTAGGAGCCGGACTGGATGGATTAAATCCTAAATTTAAATTAAACGAATTGTTAGGATTAAGACATGTTGCCTGCGTTACTTGCGTAAAGGTAATGGGTTGTGCATATACCGTAACGTTAACGGCAGCCGTAAGCGTGAGTACCACATTGTTAGTGGTTGTGCCGGTAACATAGGTCGTATAATTTGTATTTGCAGTGGGCGTCACCACCAAGGTTCCATTGCCACTGCTCACAGAGCCCGGTTGCAAGGAGTAGGTTGGATTTTGCAGATTTAAAAAATTAGCGGGAGTCAGTGATAAACTTTTTCCTGCACAAATAACATAATCTTGTGGATTGGGATTATAACAAATAATATTTAAAGGCGTGCAAGTGCCTGAGTTGCCCGCCCCATAAACACCCACAAAGCCTTTTCCCGAAGCATACAAGGTAGCATTCAAGCGATCCATTTTGAGATCATATACGGCAGCATTTGTAGTTCCTGTAACACCAATAAGTACTGGAGGTAAGGCAGTAAAACTTGTGCCGTTAAAGTGAAGCGATTTAATGGTATCATTTCCTCCTAAATATAAATTATTACAATCATCTACGGCAATACCACCTTGTCGTTTTAAAATATTACCGGGAACTATGGCACTGGCTATTTGAGCACCGGTAGCTTTATTATAGGCCGCAATATTTTTGCCATCATAAAAATATAAGTATGATAAATTTACGGCCAAACAGTTATAACCATTAGAACTACCCGGGTTTGGGATGTATTGGTTTTTGTTGGAGTATTCGTTTAAGGTATTAAAGCCACTGGGCCCTACCCACATTGTAGTTGTAAAGGCTGAATTAATTTTAGCCATTTGATTACTTAAGGTTGGTGTAAAGTTGGAGGCATAAATCCAGAAAAATTCACCGGCATCATCAATGGCGTAATTAACCACATCATTACCAACGTTCGAGGTATTAAACGGTCCAATAAAATTAGTCGGCACCAAATTGCCGGTTGATTGATTTAAAATTCCGGCCGATTGATTGGAGGTGGTACTTCCGCCCATACCGTAAACATTGCCTGTTGAACAGTGGTAGGCTAAATCCCATACTTCATTCCAGCTTGCAGCTGCCGGAGTAATTAAATTATCATAAACACCATTAGCATCCAATCGAATAATGCGTGCTCCACCACTCTGCACCCCTTGTCCGGCATAACATTTACCGGTACTTCGCATCACCACAAAATTACTTATGCCCGCACTATTCCAAGCCGGCGTGGCTAAGGTTCCTGCAAAGGTCCATAATAAAACCCCACCTGCGCTATACTTAGCAATTTTACACGATTGACTGCCACCGTAAACAAAAACATTTCCGTTATCATCATAATCCACATCATAAGCCGAATTGTTAGTGCTTAAGGTGCTTACTGCAGTTACCCAGGGGTCAACATACAGGGTTTTAGTTGGGTTGTAACTATCGGGAAAACTAAATTTTAAAATATTATTTTCTAATTTAAATTTAGAATTCACCTTTTCCTTGTCCATATAAAAACTTTGCGGTTTATGTTCTGTTAAGTTTTCTAAGGGAGTTTTAATAACAACATCACCCGCGTTATTAAGTTTTATTTTTTCAACATCTCCGGTATAGGCTATTTTCACATCGTCTGGATCGGCTCCGGGATGCAGTACCACCGTGTATTTAACGCCTTGTTCTTTATCATCGGGAATGATGTACTCAATATCGATGTGATTGTAAACGTTTTTATAGGTGAGTTTTTTATAGGTGTGTGAAATTAAATCGGCCGACCAATATGAAAAATAATGACTTTGTTTTTGACTGCTTTCAATTTGAATGTCGGCGTTTGCATTTAACCAAGTCATTTTTACGTAAAACACATCCGGATCTTTCCTGAAAATATGTTCCCCCTGTTCAAGTGCTTCTTCTTGGCGCTCGGTTAAGGGATAGGTTTTAATAAGTTGATGTAAGACACCTTTATTTGTAAAGTAGATCTTTTCCTGATCGCTAATTAAGGCATAGTAAATCTTATCAACCGATTTTACATCGTTATCAAATTGCCCCATGTTTTCGATAAACACACTGCTTCCAAATACATCGCGATTACTAACAAAATCGGGATGTTTGCCATTACCGGCTTGGGCCCGGAGGAAAGCAAAACAAATGGCGAGGAGGTACAATAAGGACTTTTTCATGAGGTAGAGGGGTTTTTTGGTTCACTTTATAGTCAAATAATCTTTAATCATATTGCATCTTTAACCGGTAAGCACTTAACGCACAAGCGTAATGTTGCCCGATTTTTTAAATTCATTGCCATCCTTGCCTTTAGCGGTGAGCACATAACTGTATATCCCCTCCGCCACCTCTTTACCCAATTGGTTCTTTCCATCCCAAGCAATGTTTCCTTTTTCGCTGTTGCTATCAAAAACTTTATGACCCCAGCGATCGTAAATCAGCATTTTAATTTCTGAAAGGTTGGTAGCTTTTAAGAAAAAGAGATCGTTTACATTGTCGCCATTTGGCGAGAAAATATTCGGAATCTCCAGCTCTGAAGGAATTTCAACCTGCACGGTTTTAATAATGGTATCAATACAGGCACCTTTGCTGATATAAGCCACAATCGAATAGGTACCGGCCAAACTAAACGTCGTGAAGGCAGCAAGCGAAACAGAATTAGTACTCATTAATGTACCGTTACCAAAACTCCAAATAGCATGTATACTGGTAGTTCCGGTAGTTGAACTCGAGTGATTAATAAAACTCACATTAAGTGGCGCATAACCAACATTGGGTTCGGCTGTATAATCGGCACTGAGTGAGCCACTCACTACTTCTACAAAAGCCTGGGTCATGCAACCATTCAGTTTATTAACCACTTCTAATTCATAAATGCCTAATTTATTCGTAATTAAAGTTGGTGAATTAATCGAACTCACATGGGCGCCATCAACTGCGGTCCATGAAAATGTATAACTCGTAATATTACTGGGTAAAAAAGGAAAAATAGCCACACTATCCGAACCACAATCTAATGCAAATGGTGCATGTACATCAGGTCTGTTAACCGAAGGATAATCTCTGAAATCAACTACCGTATAGGTACCAGTTGCAAAGCAGCCATTGTTAGAATCTTTTGCCAATAAGGTATAGGTACCCGGCATTTGCGCAATATAAGTTGAACTTAATTGAAGGGGTTCTTGTGGGGATGGTCCTGTCCACAAATAAGCAACCACAGGTTGTGAATTGCCAAAGCCCGGTGGAATATTACTGGTACAATTATTTGTAAGTTGTAAGGTTTGTGTATTGCAGGTTATTTGCGTGCCACCCGAAACGAGTACATTTGGTTTGAATAAATTTTGTCCCATTGGAATAACTGATGTACTGCGACACGTTGAATTATTATCAACCACGGTTAAGGTATAATTTGCAATGAGTGTATTGGTGCTGGCATTAAAATTGGCTAAAATGGTGATGGTGCTATTTGGTAAATTACCCGGCGTGCCTGGAAATGACCATTTGTAAGACACATTGGGCGTTGTGCTGATGCCTTCAAGCACCACACTTGGCCGATCACAACTTAATATGGTAAAAGGTACATTAGCGGCAATGCCCGGAGCAAAGGTATTTTGTAAAACCGAAATCTCAACTCGTGATTCGCAAAAGTTGGTGTTATCCTTAGTAATTATCGTCCATGTACCGGGCACTGACACAACCGTTGTGGAAATACTACCGGTAACATAATTGGATCCCGAGCCCGGAGCTAAAAAAACATAAGAAGTTGGTCCACCCGGCGTTGGAGTAGTTTGTGCATTGATGATGTTAATGGTAGCCAATGAATGTGAATTACAGCCTAGGGTAAAGTTTTGCGGACTCACCACCGTATAGGTTGGAAATCCGGAACTAGAAGCTACGGTAAATGTTTTGGATACCATACAACCATTTGAGGTATTTAATGCCATGTGAGTAAACGTACCGGAGGTGCCCGGCATGAAACTGGAAGTGGTTGCCGTTGCTGTTAAGATTCCTCCAAGTGGCGACACCCACTGGTGCACCACATTGATGCTTGGTGAAATAGCCGCTGTGACGATTGAAATAGATGTTAAGGAACAGGTTACGTTTTGAAAGGTGGGAGAAATCACCGAACTTGGTAAAGCAAAATTTTGATTAATTACAAACGTTTGTGTACTGGTACATCCCGACGTTGGATGTTGCGCCAATGCGGTAAACGTTAGGGCTGAATTGGTGCTTGTATAAATACACTGCGGCCCATATTGTGTTTGTGCAACCGTATTTGTGGTGGTGTAATTAAAAGTTGCGGGCGTGAAATTAAGCGTGAGTGTTGGATTGTAACAATTAAGAATGTAAATCGGTCCGGCCGGACTTATTGTAAAGAGCGCCTGTTCGGGTTGGGGGTTGATGGTAAAGGTTGTGCTTACCGAACAGCCCCAAGCAGTGCTCACAAAAGCTGTATAAAACCCCGGGGTCATTAAGCCCGAAGCTGAAGTTTGTGTGTTGGTTAATATGCCATTAGGAATAGCCGACCAAGAAACAGTATAACCCGGTGTTGAACCCGGTGGATTAAACGATAAACCTAAATTAATAAAGGACATGGTATTGGTGCAAGTAGATTGTGTTGAAGTTGGCACCACCAATGGATTGGGATAAACCGTTACATTGGAAACCGCCGTTTGGGTAACGACCACATTCCCTTGATTCGTTCCTGTTGTAAATAGGGTGTATGAAGTATTTGTAACCGGACTCACTGTAAAAATACCACTCGTATTGGCAAGACCACTTGGTTGAACTGAATAACTCACACCAGCTAAACTATTTGAATTAGACGCAGTAAGCGTTACACTGGCGCCTGCACAAATTTGATAATCGAAATTTTGAGAGAAAAAACAGGCGCTGGATGCTGTGGCGCAAGCCAAACTGTTAACCGGTGAATAAGTGCCAACAAAACCACTGCCACACACATATAAAATTTTAGTTTGTTTGTCAAGTTGTATATCGTATACATATTGATTGGTAGTGGTAATATTTAAAGGAATTGCAGTAAGCGCATTAAAGGTCGTGCCATTAAAATTATAAGTGATAATGTTACCATTGCCACCTAAATACAAATTATTACAATCATCCACACTAATACCACCCTGACGTTTTAAGGTAACGCCAACCACTGTGGTAGAGGCAATTAACACACCGGTTAACTTATTGTAGGAAGCTAAATTTAAACCATCGTAATAAAATAAATAATTAGCATTTACCGCTAAACAGTTAAAACCATTCGAACTAACTGCACCGGCACCTTGGTACTGCGATTTATTACCCTGTTCGGTAAACACCACAAAGGTACTTGGTTGTGTCCAAATGTTATTATTAAATGCCGGATTAACCAGACAAATTTTGTTGGTTAAACTGCCACCCGCATAGTTTACGAAAATATTTCCGGCATCATCAATGGCATGGCAAACCACATCCTGAGCTATACCCAGATTAAGCGGCTGAAAAGTAGTTAAGCCAATAACCGCTGTAGTTGGATTAATGGTAACTGCCGAAATGTTGGAGGATGTTCCTCCACCCAAAACAAACACATCAGCCGTGGTGCAATGAAATCCCATATCCCACACCTCCTGAAATTGACCATTAGCCGTATTGATAAAATTATCGTAGTTGCCTAAGGCATCTAAACGAATTACACGATTACCACCATTTACATAGCCCTGGCCAATATATGTTTTACTATTAAATTTATTTACCGCAAAATTAGAAGCTTGTGAAATGATGGGAGCCGTTGACCAGGCCGGCGTAACCACCGTGCCGGCAAATACCCATTGCAATAATCCACCCGGACTATAACGTGCCACTTTAAACGGACTATAGCCTCCATAAATAAAAGTATTTCCACCAAAATCATAATCCACATCATAGGCATATTGATTAGAAGTTAAACTTGCAATGGCTGTAACCCAAGGATCAATTAATAAGGTTTTAGTTTGATCATAGGATTCAGGGAAATTAAAACCGATGACATTCTTTTTTAATGTAAAAAACGATTTTACTTTCGTGTTTTCAGAAGTACCTTCATAAAAAGAACATGGTGCATATTCCATCAAATCATCCAAAGGCGTTTTAATAATGATATTCCCATCTTCGTTTAATTTAATTTTACTCACATCACCGGTATAGGCTATTTGAATATCGTTGGGATTTGCGCCGGGATGCAGCACCACCGTGTATTTAATGCCTTGTTCTTTATCTTCAGGTATGGTGTAAACAATGTCAATATGATTATATACATTTAAATAGGTGATCTTTTTAAAGGCGTATGAATTGTATTCTGCTGCACCGTACGTATAATAATAGCCCTGACGCTGATCACCTAAAACCTGAATGTTAGCATTGCTCCCTAACCAATTCATTTGAACAAATTTTTTCACTGGAGGCTTTAAATTATCCTTGCCCTTTTCAAGGTCTTCCATTTGCCTTTCAGTTAAGGCTTCGGCTTTGGTAAATTCGTAAACCAGACCTTTATTGGTGAAATAGATTTTTTCTAAACCATTTTCCATGGCAAAATAAATCTTATCCTCTGTTTTAAGTTGCCGCTCGAACTGACCTTTATTCTCAATAAAGGCACGGGAGCCAAACACATCCTTGGTCTTAATAAACTTAGGCGGATTAATAATGTTGCCGACAAAAATGCAAGTATTGAAAACTAGAATGAGGAGAAATAATGCGTTTTTTTTCATAATGGTAGTTTTACTCTATTAAACTTTATCAAATACCTGACCAGAAATTGTTAAAATTAGAATTAAGTTAATCAATTATATGATACCTTTTACCAAAGCCACGATTTATTATTAAATGACCTTATTCATAAAAGCTAGCATTGCCATGAAATAGGGTTTAATCAAACATTATCCTTATTTTTAAGTGGCTATTTTTTTGCACGACAGGCTTATGGACTATTTTATCATTTGTATTTTTGCACTTTTTGGATCCGGACTGACCCTTTTTTCGGGCTTTGGTCTGGGTACTATACTGGTGCCGGTATTTGGCCTCTTCTTCCCTATTGAACTTGCCATTGCGTTAACGGCCATTGTACATTTTTTAACTAATCTATTTAAGTTAGGTTTAGTTGGAAAACACGCCAACAAAAAAATCATTTTTAAATTTGGTCTCCCTTCCCTACTTGCTTCCTTAATTGGTGCTTATATACTCAATCGTATTAGTGCAGCCCAGGCGCTTTATGTTTACGAATGGATGGGGCGTGAATTTATGATTATGCCGGTTAAAGTTTTGATTGCCCTCTTACTTATTTTCTTTGCTTTAATGGATGTTATGCCGCGACTGGCCAATTTACACTTGGATAAAAAATATTTGCCCTTGGGTGGCTTGTTAAGCGGCTTCTTTGGCGGCCTCTCGGGCAACCAAGGTGCTTTGCGCAGTGCTTTTTTAATAAAGGCTAATTTGAGTAAAGAAAGTTATATTGCTACCGGTGTTGTGATTGCATGTGTAATCGACATTACACGTTTATCGGTTTATGCCACACATGTTTTTAATCCATCAACCTTACAAAACGTACCCTTATTACTTGCAGCCACGCTATCGGCTTTTGTTGGAGCTTATATTGGAAATAAGCTCGTTAAAAAAATAACAGTAAAATTCATGCACTACTTGGTAGCCGGCATGCTTGTAATTTTCGGATTGTTATTAGGCTGCGGAATTATTTAATCAATTAAAATGCTTCCGCTACAGTAAAATAAGGTAGAATCTTTTTATTTCCAACGGCCACATCAATGCGTAAATTTAATTTCTGCGATTGATCAATCATCAGTCGGAGTCCGGCACCATAGGTATATTGCCAGTGAGTCGAACTAAGGTCTTCGTAACGATGCATTACCTGGCCGGCATCGGCAAAAACGGTAAAGCCTAAGAGCCAAAACAAATGCCGGCGGTATTCGGCTTGTAACACCAGGCAATTATTATCCCGATAGCGTCCTTCGTAAAAACCACGCATCTTTTTTTGTCCACCTAAATTAGCCATTTGAAAAAAAGGAAGATCGGTATTGGAGTAAATACTGTATACGTTTAAAGCTAAAATAGTTTTTTTGTAACTCAAATACGTGCTCACATCAAGCGCTACACGGTTATAATCAAAACTTCCTCCAAACACCCGATCGTTTCGGTAAAACACCAATTCACCAAACAAACCTTTGGAGGGATTAAAAATTTGATCACGGCTATCGTATACGCTCACTAATCCAAAGCCCGATATGAGGCCGCCTTTTGAGCCCGGAATGAGCCCTTGAACTAACTGACCATTGGGGTCAAGTTGAAACAAACTGAATTTATCGTAGGCATAGCGCAGGCCGGCATAAAAACGACGGCTAACCTTCCTTAAAAAGGTTAAACGCAAACGTGGAAATTCAACACCATATTTTTCCACATAATTGTCGGCTTGATTATTACCTAACCCATAAAAATTGTAGAGGTATTTATTGTAGCCCAGTTCGCCATAAACCTGATAACGTCTGTTTTTTAAATACAAGTTAAAAGGCAAATAAAATAACACCTGTTTATTTTGTGTATAAGCAAAGCCCAGACTCATGCTTGATCGGCGGGCATTAAGGGTGTCGTTTTTAAAATTAAAAAGTGAAATGGCCGAAGCTCCAAAAGCAAAACGGGTTTCGGGCGTATAAAACATTACCGGCACGCCGCTCACAAACAAACGTTTCTTTTTTGGAAACGAATCACTCCTATAAATTGCTTGAGTCGCCTTTAAAAAATGAAGGCAAAAAAAACCCAAAAATAAAACCAGAAAATGTATGTAACGGAGCTTCAAAAAAAATAATTAAGCCACAATTTACGCTTTTTGGCAATTATTAAGAACTGGTTTGAACTCATAATTTAATTTTATTTTTACTTACTTTTTAAAACTGTTATATTCGTGCCTTTAATGGGCAAAAACTTAGTCATCATACCAACTTTCAACGAAATTGAGAACATTGACAAAATGGTACGTACCGTTTTTTCATTAGCCCGCGATTTTGAATTACTGATTGTTGATGACGGCTCGCCTGATGGCACTGCCTTATGTGTAAAAGAACTACAAAAAGAATTTCAGGGTAAATTGCACATCGAAGAGCGCAAAGGCAAACTGGGCTTGGGTACTGCTTACATTCACGGCTTTAAATGGGCTTTGGCTCGCGATTACGATTTTATTTTTGAAATGGATTGCGATTTTAGTCACAATCCTAACGATTTGGTGCGTTTACTCGAATCCTGTGAAGCTGGTTCCGACGTAGCCGTTGGCTCACGTTATTGCAAAGGTGGTAAAGTCAATAACTGGCCTCTTGGCCGTATTTTAATGAGTTATTTCGCTTCGGTTTATGTGCGTATGATTTTATGGATTCCCATTAAAGACACCACCGCAGGCTTTAAATGCTACCGACGAAAGGTTTTACAAGCCATCGATTTGGATAAAATTAAATTTATGGGTTATGCCTTTCAAATTGAAATGAAATACCGTGCTTATAAAAAAGGATTTAAAATTGCTGAAGTGCCCATTATGTTTACCGACCGTATTTTAGGCGTGAGTAAAATGAGTACCAAGATTTTTAAGGAAGCTTTTTTAGGTGTTATCCAAATGCGTTTCGCTTCCTAATCCCCGCATTACTTACTTCACCAAACTTCCATTTGTACGCAATAATTCGGTTTCCGCCACTTTCATGGCGTACAAGGCATTAATGTAACGCACCTGCGTGTCTTCCAAATTCTTCTGGGTCTCTATGGTCTCTAATAAATTAGCCTTCCCCACACGGTAGCGCTCCAATGAAATAGTTAATAATTCCTTCGAATCACGGAGGTTTTGAAATTCCATATCAACAATTTGTTTGTTGAGTAAAAAACTCCGGTAATTAATAAATACAGTGCCATCAATAAGAAGTTGCGTTTGCTGACTCACATAATTTTGATTCAAAGCCAAAATATTTCTTTCTTGAACCAAACGACTGTTGCGATTACCATTAAACACTAACCAACTAGCCGTTAAACCGGCATTAAGACCATTTTGGCGATTTAAAAACACAATCCCGGCCTGACTTTGATTTCGGTTATATACATAAGCACCGTTAAGTTGAAGTAATGGTAAGTTAGCTGCCCTAGCCTCTTTTACACTTTGCGAAAGAATAAGTTCATTTTGTTTTGAAATGAGTAAGGAGGCGTTACTTTGTATGGCACTTTTTTTAAGGTCTTCCAACTGCGGATTAAAATTTACCGTTATAGAATCACTGGTTTTAAAATCAGTATCCACGGTCTTAGTCAATAAATTATTCAGGTTGGTTTTAGCCGTTAACAAGTCTATTTCTAATTGTAGTAATGCACTCTTGGCTTTATTCTCATCGGTTAAACTGAGCAGGTAATCCACCTTCGAATCGGATCCCAGTTCTAATTTTAACTGCGCAATTTTTTTACGCTCTTCATAAATACTCAAATTTTGTTTGCCCGCTTTTATCAATGCACTTATCCGCACAATGTTGTTATAGGCTACAATAATGGCAGCCACGGTGCTTTCCATTTGTTGTCGTAATTGTATTGAACTTAATTGTTCATTTAAATCCAAACGTTTTTTAATGGCAAACATGCGCATTCCATCAAACACATTCCATGCTGCATTAATAGAGGCCCCACTGTTATTGGTTTTTGCCCCCGCACGATCTTGTACCACACCGGTATTAAATTCTTGATGTGAGTTTAAACTGGCCAGGTTTAAATTGCCATTTAAAG
>CANKBS010000020.1 GCA_947480015.1 Sphingobacteriaceae bacterium | reverse complement strand
TGCAACACCTGTTCCGGTTACGGAAGTTTGAACAGTTGCAGGTGGAATATTGATATTAAACGAGTTTGTACCTGCAGAGGTAATGCCTGCAACGCCTGCGGTTGACGTTACAGCTACCGATGTTTGTGGTACTGTTACATTAAATGAATTTGTGCCGGCAGAACTAACGACAGCAACACCTGCACCGGTAACACTAGACTGAGGAACACTCACATTAAATGTATTGGTACCTGCAGAGGTTACAACGGCAACACCTGTTCCGGTTACGGAAGTTTGAACAGTTGCAGGTGGAATATTGATATTAAATGAGTTTGTACCTGCAGAAGTAATACCTGCTACCCCGGCTGTAGAAGTTATAGCTACCGAGGTTTGTGCAACAGTGACATTAAATGTATTGGTACCTGCAGAGGTTACAACGGCAACACCTGAACCCGAGACAGCTGATTGTGGCACACTCACATTAAATGTGTTAGTGCCTGCTGAAGTAATAACAGCAACACCGGTTCCTGTTACTGTAGTTTGAGCTTGGGCTGGTGGAATGTTAATATTAAACGAGTTAGTGCCTGCTGAAGTAATACCTACAACACCTGCTGTTGAGGTCACTGCCACAGATGTTTGTGGTACCGAAACATTAAACGTATTTGTACCGGCAGAGGTCACAACCGCTGCACCGGCTCCGGTAACGGAGGTCTGCACTTGTGAAGGTGGTATATTGATGTTAAAGGAGTTGGTACCCGCAGAACTAATGCCTACAACACCTGCTGTTGAGGTCACTGCCACAGATGTTTGTGGCACCGTAACATTAAACGTATTTGTACCGGCAGAGGTCACAACCGCTGCACCGGCTCCGGTAAGGGAGGTCTGTGCTTGTGAAGGTGGTATATTGATGTTAAAGGAGTTGGTACCAGGTGAGCTAACACCAACTGGACCAAGGGTTGAGGTAACCGCTACAGAAGTAGGTGCCACATTAATACTATAATTATTTGCACCCAAGGTATAAACGGAAGCCGCACCACTTCCTTGAAGAGAAGTTGTTAAGGCGACAATGGTACCAGCTGTAGTTGGCAGTAACACAGAGTTACCACCACTAATTTGTAAGAGGTTACCCGGTAAAATGGTTAAAGTAGGCATTGAAGAAACCGTGTAACTCGGATAAGAGCCACTTATGGTCACATTCGTTCCTCCATTCACAGCTACAGTCGGAATATTAATACTTACCGAGTTAGTGCCCACATTGGTTACCGACATCGTAGAGGCCGAGGAGGTTACCACGACATTCGTTTGAGCTACATGTAAACTAAATGAATTTGGAGCTAAGGTTGTAATAGCAACGGCGCCCGATTGACTTAAAGAAGTCGTTGGAATGGACACGGTGTTACCCCCATTTATACTTAAACTATTACCGGTTAAGCTTAGCGTTGGATTTGGAACCGACACTGTAAAATTCAATCCGGTGGATGGTGTCACTGCTACCATACCCGCCCCTAAAATGGTTGGTGTGTTTGAACCCGGTATGACAATGGTGTTGGTAACTGGGCCAACGCTTAGCACATTGCCGTTTAAACTTAATGTTGGAGCAATGGTAATTGAATTTCCGTAACTAATACTTAACGTGTTTGGAGACAAAAGCGTTAAAGAGGGTGTTGCACTTATTGTTAAGGTAGGATAAATACCAGTGATCGTGACGTTGGAGCCCGGCACTAGAGTAGGGGTGGTTACCGAAATGGTTCCGGTTTGTAATAAAACCGAATTACTAGGTGCTCCTAAGGTTAAAATATTATTGGTGTAGGTAATAGGTGGACTAATATCTACTGTATTACCATTACTTATACTTAAGGTGTTTGGCGCTAATATAGTAAGTGTTGGCGTTGAGGAAATGGTGTAATTAGGATAGGCGCCATTAACATTCACGTTGTTGCCTTGTTGTATGTCGATGGTTGAACTAGCCGAACTTAAGGTGAAACTTTTATTACCAATGGTTAACACATTACCTGCATAACTAGCCGGTATCGATTCGGCATGCATGGCATAAGGCACGCTCACCAATTGTTGCACACCCAAATCGACGTAAGTATTAGAATTTGTGGTGTCAAGGCCAATCTGAAGAAAAACAGAACCAGCCTGCCAGTTAATGGCACTTAACCCACTGCCGTTATTTTTTCCGATTTGAGTTGAAAACAAACCCAGATTATTAGTTGTCACAAGCTGTTGTTCCGAAAACACCGTCCCAGCCGTAGCACTGCCCTGGCGCAATTCAAACTTCAAACTAATGGTTTTGTTTTTCACTGCATTACCATTACCATCACGAGCTACCCCTTGGTAATTAATCAGCTTCGGCGATTGGGCAAAAATGCCGATGGCCAGTAGTTGCAAGGTCCAGAATAAAATTGTTTTCATGACATTACCTTTCTTTTTTTAAATACTTAATTCAAATTGTATTATTTTTAAATTTCCGGTTAAAAAGTTTCTTTCACCATTATTTTACCTCCAAATCCACCTGAATCAACCACTACACCGCTGGAAGTTCCTACATCGGTTTGTGCAACAATGGTTATCGTATGCGATCCAACCGACAAGCCTGAGAAAAATGATCTAAGTGGCACATACTCTTGTTTGCCGGTAGTTTGGAAATAATGAATACTTGATGCAGAACCCGGTACCCCATCCACATAAATCTGAAATGAAATAAAACTTGCCCCGGTAAATGTTCCACCATAAATGGTCGAGTATAATGCGATTTGCACTTCGGTTGACGGATATACCTTGGTAAAAGAAATGACACCTGTACCTAATACCGTTGTAGTGGTCCCTACAGTAACAGATGAGATATTTAATCCCCCAAATGAGGTTGCTGCCGGTGAACTTCTCCAAGTTCCTAATCCAGTTGCATCACTAACGAAAACTTTACCATTTGCTTGACTACCGTCAGTTATCTTAACCGAACCTTGAACATCTAACTTTTGAACTGGAGAACTTGTACCTATACCAATATTACCTGCACTTGTTACCCGCATGCGTTCAACACCCTGTGTTGCTATAACCAAATCATTTGAATTTGAAGTGTTAATGTAGCTATTATTTGACCATGCGAATGCTGAACTACTATTCGCATAACCAAAAGTCATTTTTGCCGTACCCGAATTATCACCAAAATCAATGGCCGAATTACCCAAAACACTTTGGTTCATGATGCGGGCCACCGATAATGCTGCACTGTTATGTTGCACATCCAAACGGGTTATGGGTGCATTCGTCCCTACACCAATATTGCCGTCATTTCTCACGGTAAATAAATCGGTAGCTGAACTGTTTTGAACTTTTAAAGCAAAATCACCACTGCCTGAACTGTTTCCTTTGGAAACAAATCCACCGATAAAATAACCGGCGTATGCACCTACTGTTGAATTGGTGTTTTGTGCTTGAAAGGTTGGAAAAGAAGCAGAGTTATTTTGTGTGGTTAAGGCTATACCGCCTACGGAAAGGAAATTACCGGCAACACCACCGGCATTGTTATTGATTACTCGTAAACCTAACACACCGCTTGACGAAAAATCGGCGGTTGGATTAGCATTGGCGGCATTGGGGTTATCGGCTTTTAAGGCAGATAAAAGACCCGCGGCACCGCCCGAAATATCTAATTTGGCACTGGGCGCACCCGGCGTATTAATGGCCACGTTATCGCTCGCAGTAGCAAGGGTTACACTGCCCGCACCCTGACGCCATGGACCAAGTGCCGATAAACTTACTGAATTGGAAAGTGGACCAACGGTTAGCAGTGTGCCGCTTGTTAAGGCTACCGTTGGTGCAATGGTTGTCGTAACCGCTCCTATGGTTAATACGGTTCCGTTATAGGTTGGTGATGGCACTGTAACCGCATAATTTGGTCCGGCACTCACCGAAACGATACCACCCGGCGTGGCCGATATAGTTGGCGCTGTTGGAATAGTCACCGAGTTACCGCCAACTATACTAATCATTAATGAATTTCCCGAAATGGCTAAACTTGGTTGCGGCACATTTACCATATAGGCTGGTCCGCCTGTTACCGTTGCAATACCGGTGCCCAAAACACTTACCGCTGCCGGTAAACTGATGGAATTGGAGGTTGGTCCAACATACAAAATACCCGAGGTCAAACCTAAATTAGGTACAACGTTGGTTGTGTTTGAACCAAATGATAAAACGCCAGAAGCTGCATTATATGAAGGAGCCGGCACATTCACGTTAAATGAATTTTGTCCGATTGAACTAACCGAAGCTATACCGGATGTTGATGTAACATTGGATGGTGGTAATCCTGCCGGTAAGGCAATGGTGTTTCCGCCACTAATACCTAAGCTGGCATTATTAGCACTAAGAGCAAGCGTTTGAAAAACCTGAGGGGTCTGTGATGCTGTTGAAATGGTATAAATTGGTCCGCCTGTTACTGTAACATTACTGCCAGCACTAATTGAAACCTGCTGAGCTGTAGTGATACCAATGGTATTACCACCTATACTTAAAATATTATTGCTGTATGAAAGTGAGGGGGCCGGCGCTGATAATGCAAAAGGTACAGAGCTAATGGCTTGCGAACCAAGAGATACATAAGTGGCTCCTCCTGTCATATCCATCGAGACACGCAAATAGTATGGGCCGGCCGACCAGTTAACAGTAGCCAAGTTGGCGTTTTTACCAATTTGAGTACTAAACAATCCCAATGAATTGGTTGTTATGCCGGTTGCTTGATCTTCGGTGTAGATAACATTACCGGAAGAAGAACCCTGCAAAATTTCAAAACGCAGTGCTATCGCTTGGTTGCCTTTTGGCGCACCCTTATCATCACGGGCAATACCCTGATAATTAATAAAAGCCGGCGCCTGACTGAAGCCTAGAAATTCAATTCCAATAAATAGAAAAATAAGTATGTATCGCATATTTTGTATTTGTATTTATTTAACACCTAAAGATATTGAAAAAGTTAAAACCACCGACATTTACCGTCTTTTTTTTGATTTTGCAGATAAAGATACTGTTTTTATCGACGAATTCGCTTTTATTCACCAAAACGGGCGTTCAATTAACAAAAACTTGTCATTAGGTTTAATAAAAACAGACAAATGTTAATTCGCGTTTAAAAATTTTATAATTCCATATTTTGTAATGATTTCAAATTATGGAAAATGAAGGGGTTGCCATGTGGTTTATTGGAAACACGATTTCTGTCTTTGAAATTAAAAATTACAGCTTTAGGATTAGCGTTCACTATCCCAAAAACTAAGTACTAAAACTTTGTGCTTAAAACTAAAACCTAAACACTAAAACCTACCCTATCTTACTCCAATTCTTTCTGCTTTCCTGCATGGCCGACAGTTGCCGCTCATATACCTTGTTTTTTTCTAAGGTTAAGTTTTCATCTTCATCTAATAAAGTCTGAGCGCTTTGGCGGGCCAGTTGCAGTATTTGTCCATCTTGAGCCAGATTGGCCAGTTTTAAGTCCATGACCCCACTTTGTTGTGTGCCTTCAATATCACCCGGACCGCGTAATTTTAGATCCACCTCACTGATCTCAAAACCATCGTTACTGCGCTCCATGGTCTCCATGCGTAACCGACTGTCGGCTCCTAATTTATAACCGGTCATTAAAATACAATAACTTTGTTCGGCTCCACGCCCTACTCTTCCGCGTAACTGATGAAGCTGTGATAAGCCGAAACGCTCGGCACTTTCAATAATCATTACTGAGGCATTGGGAATATTTACGCCTACCTCAATAACTGTTGTGGCTACCATGATTTGTGTTTCACCTTTTATAAAACGCTGCATCTCAAAATCTTTTTTATCGTTGGGTAATTTACCATGAACAATGCTGATTTGATAGTTCGGTGGCGGGAATTCTAAAACCAAATTATCATAACCCTGTTGTAAATTTTGATAATCCATTTTCTCACTTTCTTGTATGAGTGGATAAACAATATACACTTGGCGACCTAAAGCAATTTGTTCTTTCATGAATCCATTCACGCGTAAACGCTTTGAATCTTTGTAATGCACTGTTTTTATAGCCTTTCGTCCCGGTGGCAATTCATCAATAATACTGGTATCCAAATCGCCGTAAAAGGTCATGGCCAAGGTGCGTGGTATTGGGGTTGCGGTCATAATGAGCATATGCGGCGGATGGGTATTTTTACTTCGCAACTTTGCCCGTTGAGCCACCCCAAAACGATGCTGCTCGTCGATAACCACCAGGCCAATGTTTTTAAATTTCACAATATCTTCTATTAAGGCATGCGTACCAATAAGTATTTTTATGTCACCATTTAATAATTTAGCATAGATAACACGCCGTTCTTTTGTTTTGGAAGAACCGGTTAACAGAGCCATTTCGATGGGCATGGCAGCGAGTAATTCGTTAAAGGTGGCAAAATGCTGTTGTGCAAGAATTTCGGTTGGCGCCATCAAGCAAGCTTGAAAATCATTATCAATAGCCAATAACATACTCATCAAAGCCACCATGGTTTTACCACTGCCAACATCACCTTGTAACAAGCGATTCATTTGTCGGCCGCTGCCCATATCCATTCGAATTTCCTTTAACACCCGTTTCTGAGCATTGGTTAACTGAAAAGGTAAATGCTTGTTAAAAAAAACATTGAACTGCTCTCCAACCCTCGGAAAAACGAACCCTTTTACCGTATGTGCGCGCACTTTATTGAGTCTTAAAAGCCTCAACTGTATGTAAAAAAGTTCTTCAAACTTTATCCGAAACTCAGCACGTCTCAACTGTTCAGGATTTTCAGGGAAATGAATGTACTTTAAAGCTTCGTAGTTAGAAATGAGCTGATGATCCTGCAGGACTTCCTCGCTCAGCGTTTCAGTGATGTGCCCCAGTTGTAATTGCGAAACCAAGGCTCTCATTGATCGTCGGATGCCTTCACTATCCAAGCCTTTAAACTTGAGTTTTTCGCTTGAATTATAAACCGATTGAAAAGCCGATTGGTGACTCAAACTCTGCTCCGTTACCTCTTCTATATCGGGATGAGCGAGATTAAATTTTCCATTAAAAGCGCTGGCCTTACCATAAACAATGTACTCAACACCCAATTGTAATTTTTGGGCCATCCAGTTATATCCTTTAAACCATACTAATTCAATACTGCCAGACTTGTCTCTAAAAATCACCACCAAGCGTTTGGCTTGTTTTTGACCAACCACTTCCATGCTTTCTATAAAGCCACGCAACTGCACGCCTGGCAAGTCATCCTTTACTTCACGAATACTTATGAATTTACTACGATCAACATAACGAAAAGGGTAATAACTCAGCAGATCTCGGTACAAAAAAATACCAAGTTCTTTCTTAAGCACCTCTGCCCTTAGCGGACCAATTCCCTTTAAATATTCAATCGGCGTGTCTAACATTCCATTTTTAATCGGCATTTACTGCTTGTGAGGATTTCTTTGCGACAAAACAATGAAATTCTTGCAAACACTAATCGCAGAATTGAATTATTCAATTCTGATTAGGGTTAAATTTACTACAAGTAGATTGTTGAAACAATTGAATAAAGGAAAAAGAATAAAAACTTTATAAACGTAATTTTGTTTATGTTGCGAAAACTACTTTTTATATGCTTTATCTTTCTACTTTCTTACGAGGGTGAAACACAACTTGTAGATTCGCTGCGGACGCTCTTTAAAAAAAAATACAGCATCGATACCCGACTTGAATCACGCAACAGTTTTATTGACCATGAACTCACCAGTGTTAACGGGGTGCGCTTAGGATTGGCATTTCAGCGTAAATTAAAATTAGGTTTTGGTGTGAGTTGGCTTAAGACTCCGGTGAGTAAGCGTTTTTATCCTCAAAATGAATTTGGGAAAATTGACACCGTAAAAAAATATTTAAAATTTATGTACCTGTGTTTTTATGCCGATTTTGTTTTTTATAAAACCAAGCGCTGGCAACTGAGTGTGCCAATTCAGTTGGGTATGGGTTCTGTATGGCATCAACAAAACAGGGTATATGCTTTTGGTGTTGAAGAAAAAAAATACCCCGTTGTGTTTTATGAGCCCGGCATAACCATGCAGTTTAAAGTACTTAGGTGGATGGGTGCCGGTGCCGATGTGGCTTACCGGTTTGCCCTGCAGAACGCCAACAAAACCTATGTTCAATTGAGTTCACCCTCATTAAGTTTTAAAGCCTTATTTTGGTTCGATCAGTTGTTTTATGAGTTGTTTCCTAAATCGGCAATCACCAAACAATATGGTCCTTGCTATTGGTAGCAGGCAACAAATAAAAAAGGCTGAAGGTTTTACGTTCAGCCGATGTTAACTACGAAAAGAAAATTATTCGGAAATTTTTACAGCTTCAAAACATTTGATGTCGCCGGCAGTGCCCATGTATTCAGCATCAACATCCACTAATCCTACTTTTTTAACCTGTTCTTTGGTTAAGGGTTTTCCTAATAACCAACGGTCGTCTTGTAATTTTAAATCGATATCCTTACCCGCCAACACTTGGTTTAATTGTTTTTGTGTTAAGAATAACACACCACTTTCTTCCTCTTCGCTTTCAGAAAGTAATAAAGTGCCAACCACTTTTAACTTAGGAATTTCGGGTTTGTATTTAAAATCCAGACCACTTTGAGAGTTAATTTCTATATATTCGATATCGGTAATGTGAATTTCAGCCATTGTTGTTAAAGTTTTTGCAATTTTAGTAATAATAGGTAAGTTTAGCAATTAAAAGTTTTTAAAAATTGCTTGTTTTATGCCTTTTAGAGCCTTTTTATCCTAAAAAAACCTTTTTTTGGCTCACTAGGCCGCAGCCAATGAAAAAGTAAAGGTGGTTCCTTTTCCAATACTGCTTTCTACTTTTATTGATTTACCATGCGCTTCGATGATGTGTTTTACAATGGCCAATCCCAAACCGGTACCCCCTTGCTCTCGGCTTCTGCCTTTATCGATGCGGTAAAAACGTTCAAAAATACGAGGCAAATGTTTTTCGTCAATACCATCACCGTTATCGCTAATTTCAACCACTACATCATCGTTTAAAAAACTTAATGATACAAGGGTGGTGCCATTGTCTTTTCCGTATTTAATGCTGTTGGTAATTAAATTCACCATCACCTGTCTGATTCTGAATTTATCGGCCTTTACCAAAATTGGTTTATCGTACTTTCGCGCCAATTCAAGTTTAATGTTACGTTTAGCAGCATTTAATTCGAGTGAACCGTATACATCCTTGCTTAAATTGGCCAGATCAAACACATCCGGATCGAGGTGTAAGCCACCACTTTCTAACTGGGTAATGGTTTCCAAATCATCAATAATATTGATGAGTCGATCGATACTTTTTTCGGCGCGTTTTAAATAATCCACATTGATGGTATCATCCTCCAAGCCACCGTTTAACAAGGTATCTACATAACCTTGAATATTAAATACCGGTGTTTTTAATTCATGCGACACATTACCCAGGTATTCTTTGCGATAGCTATCTAAATTTTCAAAATGGATCACTTCTTTTTCTCGCGTTTCAATTAAAAAGTCAACTTTACCTTCCAGTATATCAATTCCATCTTCTTCTTCCAATTGATTAATACGCTGTGGGATTTCATTATTTAAAAAACGTTTTTTTATTTTATCAGATAAGGCATTAACGTTACGGGTTACTACCACATAATAAAAATAATAAAGAATAAGAAAGCCGGTAATGAAGCAGGCAAAGGTTGACAGGAGAAGGTAAGCTAAATCGGTTTTAAATCCCCCAAAGGAATTCAAAAGCAAAAAACAGGTTACACATATCACTGCATTTAACAAGCCTAATAGAAATACCTGCTGCGATATTTTGGTTTTTTTAGTTGTCTCCACGAATTAATTTTTTACTAATTTAATTAATCCTTTTCTATTTTCAGTTTTAGCAGTGTTATGCTTTCCCAAAAAAAATGGCCGCCTTTATGGTGCGACCATTTTAAAATTAATAAAATGACTAATTGGCTTTTGTATAAACAACTTTTTGTTTTTGTGAATGATCACCAATGGTGGTGTTTATAAAATAAATACGCCTCTCTAAATTCATGGCTTTAAAGTCGATAGTTTCCTCATAATCACCGGCTGATTTCACCTCTGTTTCAATGCTGGCAAAGTTTTGACCCATTAAGGAAACTAAGTCAATTTTTGCTTTTTTATGATCACCCGCCGAAAAAGCGATGGTAGCTTTATCGTTTACCGGATTTGGAAACACCAGCGCGTGTTCGGATTTGGAACTAATAACCGAAATGTCGGCTTTAGTGCTCATGCTTTTCTGGATTACACAAGTGTTTTCTAGACATGCGTCGAAATAGGGGCAAAAAAAAACCCGGTATAAAACCAGGATTTTTTTTGAATTAATAATTTGAACAGCTTTTATTCGGCCAATACAATTACTTTGTTGTGAAGAACCTCAACCACCCCGCCTTTTACCTCAAATTCAACCTTGCTGTTGTTTTCTTCTATAAGCACTACTTTACCTGCTTTAAGCGTGGCAATCATTGGAGCATGTTCGTCGAGTACACCAAAACTCCCTTCATTACCGGGAAAAATGGCTGACTTCACAGTACCTTCGTAGAGTTTTGTATCAGGGGTGATAATTTCTAATTTCATATCAATTGTTTTTTAGAGTAAGAAGAAAATTCAAGATAAATGCTCCTGAATCTTGGCTCTTGAATCTTGGCTCTTGGTTCTTGGCTCTTGGTTCTTGGTTCTTGGTTCTTGGTTCTTTAATTAGCTTCTGCTAAAATTTTCTTACCTTTTTCAATAGCTTCTTCAATGGTACCAACCAAGTTAAAGGCAGCTTCCGGATACTCATCCACTTTACCGTCGAGGATCATGTTAAATCCTTTGATGGTATCGTCGATGCTTACAAATACACCTTTTAAACCGGTAAATTGTTCAGCTACGTGGAATGGTTGAGATAAGAAACGTTGCACGCGGCGTGCACGGTGCACTACCAGTTTATCTTCTTCACTCAATTCATCCATACCTAAAATGGCGATGATGTCTTGTAATTCTTTGTAACGTTGTAAAATTAATTTCACACTTTGAGCACAAGCATAATGTTGTTCGCCTAATACTGCAGCCGATAAAATACGGGACGTAGAATCCAATGGATCTACTGCCGGATAAATACCTAACTCAGCAATTTTACGACTTAATACCGTGGTTGCATCTAAGTGAGAGAAAGTGGTTGCAGGAGCCGGATCGGTTAAGTCATCGGCAGGTACATACACCGCTTGTACAGAAGTAATGGAGCCTGTTTTTGTTGAGGTAATACGTTCTTGCATCACACCCATTTCGGAAGCTAAGGTTGGTTGGTAACCTACCGCTGATGGCATACGACCTAATAAAGCCGACACCTCAGAACCTGCTTGTGTAAAACGGAAAATGTTATCGATAAAGAATAAAATATCGCGACCACCTTTTGCTGTACCATCTCCATCACGGAAATACTCAGCCATGGTTAAACCTGATAAAGCTACACGGGCACGGGCTCCTGGAGGCTCGTTCATTTGACCGAACACAAAGGATGCTTGCGATTTTTCTAATTCTTTTAAATCTACTTTATCTAAATCCCATCCTCCTTTTTCCATCGAATGTTTAAATTCTTCACCGTATTTTACGATGCCTGATTCAATCATCTCACGTAATAAGTCATTACCCTCGCGTGAACGCTCACCTACACCGGCAAATACTGAGTAACCGGAGTGACCTTTAGCGATGTTATTGATTAACTCTTGAATTAATACAGTTTTACCTACACCGGCACCACCAAATAAACCAATTTTACCACCTTTTGAATAAGGCTCAATTAAATCGATTACTTTAATACCTGTAAATAACACTTCCGTTGCTGTCGATAAGTCCTCAAAACGAGGCGGTTCGCGGTGAATGGATTTTCCACCTTCGTTGCTTACTTTATTAATCCCATCGATGGCTTCACCTACTACGTTAAATAAACGACCTTTTACTTTATCACCAACCGGCATTCTGATTGGAGAACCTGTTGCAACCACTTCCATACCACGGTATACACCGTCGCTGCTATCCATGGCAATGGTACGCACCATGTCTTCACCGATGTGTTTTTGAACTTCTAAAATGAGTTTATGCCCGCCTTCGCGTGCAATTTCTAACGCATCCAATATATTTGGTAATTGTCCGCCTTCTAAATCGAAGCGTACATCTATTACCGGACCAATAACCTGAGCAATTTTGCCAATTTGTGTAGACATGGTTTGAATTTTTCTTAATTTTTACGAGCGCAAAGGTAGTATTTTAATCTTATTCTATCAACAAAAAAATGCTATTTATTAAGGGGTTTTTAACAGTTTTGAAAGGTCACTTTTTATTAAAAAAGTTTAAGGCGGCAAAAACTCCGAATTAATTAAATTAAACTTACTTTTGTTTTGTGCTGATTGTCCAAAACACCGAACATTTTAGAATAGAGTCGCCCACCATTGTTACCATTGGCACCTTCGACGGGGTGCACGTGGGGCACCAAAAAATTTTGAAACGTTTACAGGAATTAAAACAAAAAACGGGATTAAAAACCGTGGTGCTTACATTTGAACCGCATCCCCGCAAGGTTTTATTCCCCGAACAAAAAGACCTGAAACTACTCACACTCATCGATGAAAAACTCGAATTATTTGAAACCTATGGTGTAGATGTGGCCGTGGTATATCCCTTTAGCAAAGCTTTTTCTGAAATGGACGCGCAGTTTTATGTAGAGGAAGTGCTGCACAAAGAATTACAAGTGAAACACCTCGTAATAGGCTACGATCACAAGTTTGGTAAAAACCGTGGGGGCGATATTTATACCCTCAAAAATTACGCCAAACAATTTGGTTTTTCGGTTGAAGAAATCAGCGCTAAAGACATTGATACCATTGCTATTAGCAGCAGCAAGATTCGCAAGGCATTGGAAGAGGGCCAAATTGAATTGGCAAATGAATATTTGGGTCACCGCTTTTTTTTAAATGGTTTAGTGGTTAAAGGCAAACAATTGGGTCGAACCCTGGGTTATGCCACGGCCAATGTAAAACCTGAGGGTGAAGAAAAAATCATTCCTAAAACAGGGGTGTATTTTGTGGAAGTGTTGGTTGATGGCGCTCCGTACTTTGGCATGATGAATGTGGGGCTTAATCCTACTACCGATGCCGATGAGGCCATCAAATTGGAAGTGCATATTTTTGATTTCACTGCCGATATTTATAATAAGACCATTAAACTAAATTTTCTTAAAAGAATCCGTGACGAGAAAAAATTCTCTAACTTAACTGAACTAAAAATGGCCCTTAATGAGGACAAAGAAATTTGTCTGCAATTAAGACCCGAGTATTCATGAAAAGAATTTTAATACTTATTTTATTTAGCTGGCTGAGCAATTTTTGTTGGGCTCAAACCACGCTGCTCGACTCTATTACCTTGGCTACTTATCAGGAATACACCGATTTGGGAGAGGCGCTTAAAAATCCGGATGATGTGATAAAGTTAAGTTTGCGTAAAAAAAAATTCAAAGGTTTTCCCAGTGTGGTTTATAAATTTAAAAATTTACAGTACCTCGATTTGAGTAAAAACGATATTAAAGAACTGCCCGATTCCATTGTTACTTTTGTGAATTTACAATACCTCATCATCAGCAAAACCGGTTTGGAATTTCTTCCTAAAAACATTGGTGGATTAAAAAACCTCAAATTCTTAAACATCAATCAAAACGAGGTGAGTGTTTTACCGTATAGTTTTGGGGACCTCGAAAACTTGGAAGTGGCCGATTTGTGGAGCAATAATTTGGAGTATTTTCCTGAAACCATGTCTAAACTAAAAAACCTGAAGTGGATGGATTTGCGAAATATTCTCATTCCTCAAAACCACCAGGATGCCATTTCGGCCATGTTGCCCGATTGTACCATCTTTTTTAGTTCGCCCTGCAACTGCAGCTGGTAATTTTTTAATAGTTTGATGACACCATTTTTTTATTTGGGCGCCCGAGCTGGCCGCTGCAGGCTCCACTAAGGCTTCGGCTTTTTTTTGGTGTGAGTTGGCGTTCAATTATAGTGCGCCTCAAAAAGAGCTAAACCTTTCGTGTCCCTGGCGCAAAACCCAAACTTTTAGCGGTTTCATTTTATTCACGTGTTTAGCCCATTTAGTATAAAACCGAGGCTTTGCTTTGAACAAAAACCTTGCACCCAGGTAGTTAAATCGTTTTTAAAAGTAATAAGTCTGCCATTGTTTCACTAAATAACCAGTTTAATCCCGAAAAATCTAAATTTTAGGAATTAAACATCCCCCTCTTAATAAGTTTGTTAAGGCCATCAAAATACCAAAGGCTTTAATTGCAATTTTTATACTTATTAATATAAACAAAAAAACATGGTCAAATTTAACACTTATTACCTCGTTGCATTTGTATTTATACTTATGGCAGGTCTCTCAAAGGCCCAATCGCGTAGTACTATGGAAGATCAGGGTTATGACGCTTTAAATTCACACCAATATGTGAAGGCTTATGAAATTTTCGACAAATTACATTCACGTTATCCAAAAGAGATCGATTACCAATTTAAATTGGGGATCTGCTGTTTAAATTACGCGGATAAGAAAGACCGTGCCATCGAGATCTTTAAGGATATGAAACAGCGCTACAAAACCCTAGAAGTAGAAGTCTATTTAGGGAAAGCCTTTCACCGAAACTATAAATTTGATGAGGGCATTGCGACTTTAACACCTTTGGTTGAGATTTTATCAAAAAGCACCAAAAAAGAAGATAAGTTTTTACTGGATGAGGTGGCCTTAACCATTAAGAATTGTGAGAACGGGAAATACCTGATGCAGAATAAAATTTATGCTGAGATTACTAATATCGGATCTCCTGTAAACACCAATGAATTAGAAGGGGTACCTATTATAACGGCCGATGAGTCGGAATTGATATACACCTACATTGGAAGTAAAAGTATGGGGGGTAAATTAAACACCGCCCTTCAATCTGACCCTGTTAACGGGGTGTTTTTATCGGATATATTTATCAGTACCCGCGATACATCAGGCACCACATGGAATAAACCGGTACCGATGAAAAATTTAAATACTAGCGGTAACGATGCTGCCATTGCTATTTCACCAAGTGGTCAAACCTTGTTTACCTTTTTAAGTAATAATAATAATCCGGGTGATATTATGGTGAGTAAGTTAGTAGGCAATGACTATTCAACACCAATAGCTTTAAATGCTAATATTAATACCATTGATTATTGGGAAGGTTCTTGTTCCATTTCTGCTGATGGAAAATATTTATACTTCGCTTCTGAACGGCCTGAAGGTTTAGGAGGTAGGGATATTTGGGTGAGTGAAAATATAGATGGTGATTGGGGGCCGGCTGTTAACCTGGGACCAAACATTAACACACCTTATGATGATGATGCGCCTTTTATTCACCCCGATGGGATTACCTTATTCTTCAGTTCAAAAGGGCATCAAAGTATTGGGGGATATGATATCATGTTCTCTATTAAAGAAGACAATGGCTGGACCGCTCCAAAAAGCATGGGTATTCCTTTGAATACCACAGAAGATGATTCGTATTATGTAATTAATTCGAAAGGGGATAAAGGGTATTTTAGTAGTGACCGAAATGGCGCAGGTGCTTTTGGTCAACAAGATATTTATATGGTTACCCCGGGTATCTTAGGTGAGAAGCCAATTGTAGCCCTCATTAAAGGAACCGTATATGGTGATGAAAAACCAATTGGAGCGAAAATTGAAGTGATTAAAACCGCTAAGAAAGAAAACATTGGTCCATTTACCAGTAATAATAAAACCGGAAAATATTTAATGGCACTTAGTCCGGGTAATGTTTACCGAATTAAAGTTATTGCCGATGGATTTGATCCGGTAGAAGAAGATGTGGATATTGAGACTTTAGCTTCGTATATGGAGCAGAGCAAAGACTTTTATTTATATACGCCTGTGTATTTAGCCACTAATCCAAATCCAAAAAAATCGGTGGTTACGGTTATGAAGGTAAAGCCTAAAGAAGTGGTGAAACCGGTGGTTCCGGAGCCTGTTGTTGTAAAAGAAGAACCGGTGAAAGAGGTGGCAAAAGTAGAACCTGTGAAAGAAGTGGTAAAAGTAGAACCTGTTATGGAAGTTGTTAAAGAAGAGCCTATAGCGGTTGTAGAACCAAAGAAGGAAAAAACTAAAGCTCCTGTAAAAGAAATAGTGGTGAAGGAAGAAAAAGAAGTGGTAGCGAAAAATGCACCTTGTGAACCTACCCTGCCTGATTTAAGTGGGGTTAAAGGTAAATCGTTAAACGATGCGGCAGTGTACAAACAGTTAATGGAATTGGCCGGAAATTATTGTTCGGGTAATTTGGTATTTAAAGTACAGGTGGGTGCATACAGAAACCCGGCTAATTTTAAAGGTGCGCAATTACAATCTTTAGGTAAATTAGAATCGGAAAGTTACCCGGATGGCATTACTCGTTTCACTCAAAAACAATTTACTACGTTAAAAGACGCTGAAAAACACCGTCAGAAAGCGATAAGCAAAGGTACCGCCGATTCATGGATTGTAGCGTTTGTAGATGGTAAACGTTATACCTTAGAAGATTTAATCATGATTGATTTCTCGGCACAGCCAATCAATTAATAAGAAGCTTTGTTATATCATATAAACCCTCTTGACTTCGGTTTGGAGGGTTTTTTTTATTAGTTTTTAATGCTTTTTACTTAGAAAAAACCATAGTGGTTCAAGGGGTTCACATTCAACAGGCGCACCCTGCCATGTTCGCAAGCGAAATAGTTTCATGGTTTGCTTTAACCACAATGGCCACAATGTTTGGCACAAAGGTCACGGAGCTAGACGCCTATTTTTTTAACCATCCTTCGTACGATAGTTATCGGCCAAACTCAGCATAAACTTGCTCAGGGGACATTCAAAGGGTTCAAAGGGTTCAAAGGGTATAATCCTTCGGTTGATAGCTTTCAGAAGGAGAATGTCTCATGTGGATTAAAAATACATGACCGCATTTGGCCACCTCAAAGACTTCATAACCATACTAAACTTTACCTCTAGCTAGTTGTTAGTGTTTAGTGTTTAGTTACGCCTCCTGCAATCCATAAACGGAGACCTCAGGCAAAAAAGGATATGCAAAAAAAGCTTATCTTTACGGCAAATTTTTCAATATGAAAGCACTTTTCAAAACCCAAGTCCTATTTGCATTTTACATTTTTCTTTTTTTGATATCAGAAACTGCTTCCTCTCAGAATTTTACCTGGGTAACGGGAACGACGACTCCTAACGCCTTGGGTATTTACGGCACTCAGGGTTTACCTTCAACTGCCAATACGCCCGGTGCCCGTCGTTCGGGAGCTACTTGGACAGACCTAAACGGTAATTTATGGCTATTTGGTGGTGAAGGTTACGGCCAGTTTATATCGGGTTATAATTATTTAAATGATTTGTGGCGTTATAATCCAACAACAAACGAATGGACCTTTATGCAAGGCTCGCCCCTTGTTAATCAGCCATCCGCATACGGAACACCGGGCATAGCTGCACCGGGAAACAGGCCTGGCGGTAAAAAAAACGCTTTAACCTGGGTAGACCCTTCTGGAAATTTATGGTTGTATGGAGGCATGGGCTATTATGGTACCACTACACTTGGTGGAACGAATTACTTGAACGATTTATGGAAATATAACATTACCACCAATCAATGGACCTTCTATAGCGGCTGTATTGGCACTTCAGCCAATCAGTATGCCGTATACGGAACACTAGGTGTTGCTAATTCTTCTAATTTGTCGGGACAAAGACTGCAGGCAGTGGGTTGGAGTGATGCAACGGGAAGCCTTTGGATGTTTAGTGGTATGACTGTAGGTTCTTCACAATTTGGAGGTGGTGTGATGAATGATCTTTGGAAATATAACACCGCTACCAATCAATTTACCTGGATGAAAGGCAGCAACCAACCAACCAATGCCATGGGTGTATTTGGATCGCAAGGTTTTCCTTCAAGCAGCAACACACCCGGTGGACATCAAGACGCTTGTTCTTTTAAAGATGCGGCGGGGAACTTCTGGTTTTATGGTGGATGGGGTCAAGGCAACAGCACGACTTCAACCGGTTTAATGAGCGATCTTTGGAAATTCGATCCAACAACAAATAACTGGACCTGGATGAAGGGGTCGGGTTTGCCTAATCAACTTGCAAACTATAGTCCAATAGGCGTTGCAACTGGCACGGCCCAACCTGGAGGCAGAGATATGCATAAAGGATGGACGGATGCGGCGGGAAATTTTTGGTTGTTTGCAGGAAGAGGCTATGGCTCTGCCTCGTCTTTTAGTAATTACATGAGTGATTTGTGGAAATATAACGTCAGCAACAACCAATGGACCTTAATGAAGGGAAGTAATCTGTTTGACCAGCTTGGTGTTTATGGCACCCAAGGCATAGCGGCGCCTAATAATATGCCCGGAAGTCGCCAGGAATATATGAGCTGGACAGATTTAAACGGAAGGCTTTGGTTATTTGGAGGTATTGGCCGTTCGGCTGGAGCTTCCGGACTTTTAAATGACTTTTGGCGCTACGATGTGTGTTATACACCTCCAACACCCACAAACATAAGCCTTCCAGCCAATCAACTAATTTGTAGTGGCAATGGCAGCACACTTACCGTAAATTCAACTACTGGCAGCATGCAGTGGTTTTCAAGTCCAACAAGCACTAGCAATTTAAGTTCGGGATTTACATTTCTCACTCCTACACTTACCACAACCACAACATTTTACGCTGAAGGCATTACCTGCGGTCCCAGTGCCAGCAGAACAGCCATTACCATAACGGTTAACCCACTACCGCAGATTGTTGTTTACGGCGGGGGAATTTGTACTGGCAACTCCTTTACATTTAATCCATCTGGGGCTGCAACTTATACCTATTCAAGTGGAAGCTCTATTACTTCGCCAACAAGCACCAGTGTATATACTGTTAGCGGAACCTCTACAGCAGGTTGCTTAGGCGCTCCTGCAACTGTAACGATTACGGTGGCAAATAACCTTTCGGTAAGTATAAACGGCAGCAATGTAACCTGTGCGGGAGATCCCTTGAATTTAATAGCAGGCGGGGCTTCTACCTACAGCTGGAATACAGGAATGCAAACAAATACATTATCCGGAAATCCATTCACCAATATTACGTATACCGTCACCGGTTTCAGTGGTACATGTGCGACAACAGCTATACATAGTGTTACAGTGAAACCGGTACCTTTTATTAACATTAACAGCGGTGCGGTGTGTATAGGTTTTTCTTATACTATAAATCCAACAGGAGCGGCGACCTATACCTACATGAACGGTGGCCCGGTTATCTCACCTCTTGTAAATACGGCCTATTCCGTTGCAGCTAAAGGATTAAACGGATGTATTTCGCCAACACTGGCCATTGCAAGTATAACGGTTAACAGTTTGCCGATAATAAATACCAATGCATCGGCTTCAAACATTTGTGAAGGTAGTTCGGTTACTCTCAACGGAAGTGGTGCCAATACATACACCTGGACCGGAGGCGTTTTAAACAGTGTTCCATTTACACCAAGCGCTACGAGCACCTATTCGGTTTATGGAACCGATACGATAACAGGTTGCAAAAGTGTAGTGCCCAGCGTGCGTTCAATTATTGTAAAACCCGCACCGAACATCACTACCAATATAATTCCGGGTGCCATTTGTGCCGGAGAATCTGCGACACTTGAGGCTACAGGAGCTTCGGCCTATTTATGGAATACAGGAGAAGCAACACCTTCCATAATAGTATTGGATACCATCAGTAAAACTTATAGCCTAACAGGAACGGGATCTAATAACTGTACAAAAACAGTGAGCCTGCAATTAATTGTGAATGCTTGTACCGGTTTGAAAGAAAATAATCTAAATCAAGCTGTTGAACTTTACCCGAATCCTTGCAGCAATAAATTCCGCGTAATTTGTCCAGTAGGTTATAATCAAATTGAACTCATACTTACAAATACGCAAGGCCGCATAGTTCAAAAGGAAAAATTAAAAGCCGGCGTCAATGATATCAAAACCTCACTTGAGAGCGCTCTTTATTTTTATACGGTTCTGGGCGATGGTATAAGTATTGGTTCAGGCAAACTAATTGTGGAGTAATTTACCGTGGTTTAGTAGATGCTTTGTTTTAGTATTTAGTTTTTTTGCTTAGTGTTTAATGTATAGTGTTTAATGTTTAGTTTCTAGTACTTAGTTTTTAATGATTCAAGTTGGTTCTTCGGTCAAAAGTTCAACCCTTCTATGCTTCGACTGGCTCAGCATAAACTTGCTCAGGGTGACCTTAAAAGTTGAAAATGCTTTAAGGGTTCTGGTGTTCAAACTTTTTGAATGAACCTCCTTCTTATATGACCTTATGTGCCTTATGTGGTTCAAAGGGTTCAAAGGTTCAAATGGTTCAACCTTTCGGCAGGCTCAGGGTGACGTTCAAAGTTTAAAATGGTTCAAAGGTTCAAGGAAGTTCAAAATAGTTCAAAAGTTCAAAAGGTTCAAAAGGTTCAATGGAGTTCAAAAGATTCAAAGGGGTTTAAAAGTTTAAGGTTTGTAAAGTTGAATTGACTCTACTTGTATGTTAAATTTCATTTATGAGTAAAAACACCATTTAATTTTTGTAATTTTAATAAACATGTTAAGCCCCAAACCATGAAAACAGTATCACTTGCAATCATTTTAAGCTGTTTACTCCACACGGCTGTTGCTCAAAACACCGGTAAAAGTTTTGAAATTGGTGTTAATCTTGTCATGCTTCATTCTAATAGTGTTAACCCTTATGGAATGATCAACAATTCATCTTATGTGCGACCAATAGAATATGTGAATGGTGTTTTTTTTCGTTATGTCAAAAACAGATGGGGACTCAGAGCTCAGGCCGCTTATGCGCAGTACTACTCACCCAACATTCATCCGTTAGTCTCTTCAACTTATCAAAAAGAATTTGGTGGCAGAGCGGAATACAAGGAATTTAGACTGGGGTTAGGCACACAATTTGCCTTAACAACTTATAAGAACAGTGTGTATGCCTTTGCGGATGCAATTTATAGAAACAGATTTGCTTCCGGTGATTATAATGATGATGTTGTTGGGAGTGATTATACATTTACAAGCTCACAAAATGGATTTAATTTCTTAGTTGGTTTAGGTTATAAAATAGGCCTTTCAAAACGACTTTGTCTTTCTCCTGAATTAGCAGTTGATGTTTTCAAAGGTCGCGAATCTATACACAGAAATTCACTTTACAGCTCACAAACATCATCGGGCATGTCGAATCAAACCAATACCGAATTAAGTTTAAAATTACAATTAACCTATACGTTTTAGACTGAAGGGCTGATTTCCCTTTCAAATAGAAACACTCGAACACTTTAACCACAAAGTGCCAATAGGTATCAGCCCCAAAGTTTCAATCGGAGATCATAGCATAAGAAACGCCCATGAATGCTTAGTCTGCTAAATTTTTTAATTTTTAGTTAAATTGGTTATTACCTTATAAAATTCGCATGTAGAACTAAAGTAAGTATATTCAATTTAGTACTTTTACGGCCATCTAAACTTAAACCATTGAATAAGAAATTTCTCTTTATTGTTAGCGTTTTATTTTGCGTGCTCGCTTACAAAGCGCAATTTGACGGCATAAGTAGCTTTATGTACGATACTATCCTGCGCAATCAGGTTAAAGCTAATCGTATTGTTACTGTGAGCGAGTATATAAAAGTAGACAGTATAAGTAAATACAACGGAACGTATTTTTTTGATGCGAATGGCAGGGTGACAGAGTTCAACATGGTGTATGGTAATGGCTTTAATCGTAACAAGTTTTATTATAATAAAATTGGCAGCTGGACAAAAACAATTCGTTATGACAGTCAAGACACCAGCAAGATTGAGAGTATAAAAATATGGACCTGGGATGTTGAAAATCACTTACTGAAGGAAGAAAGAAATGTTGACATAAACGGAAAAATGGAAATGCGTAAAACCTTCGAATCCACTTATAGCAAAACAGCCAAAGGTGTGTATAGAATTGTACGTAAACGCTATGAGGATAATAAATTCCACAGCACCATTTACGGACATGATAGCACCTCGGGTAAACAAAAATTTTATGTGAGTTATGAGTACAGACCGGGTGATGTGGATGAAAAAGGCAGAAGAGCAGGCGTTAAAACAGTCGCACGAAGTTATACCAAAGATTTTTGCACTTATGATGATGTCTTAACTTATCAGGTGTTTGGTAAAAGCGAGGTTCTGAATAAGATTAAAACGCAATACATACAATTGGATGTAAAAGGAAGACTACTGGAAGTGGGCGAAATTAATTACGACGATGTGTATATGGATTTTATGCAGGAGCATCCCGAAGATTTTAATCCCAATTTCTATGCTCCCGTGTTTCTTAAAGCCTTGCTGGAAGGCAAGGTACAGGGCGTAAAAAACCCGGAATTTAAAAACGCTTACGATGCTGCCGGTCGCCTGATTGAAAAAGATTTGTTTGTTTATTGTTATACAATGAAATACAATGAAAAAGGCCAGCTTGTTGAACAGTTTGGTGAGAACAAAGAAAATCAAAGCACTAAACAGTTGTATTGGTACAATGAAAAAGGCTTGATTAGCAAAACACAAAGTACTAGCCTTGATCCGCTGTCGGAGAATGCACAGGTAACAAAGCAGGAAAGTACTTTTGTATACAGCTATAGGGATTAAAGATTAAAGATTGAAAATTAAAGATTGAAAATTAAAGATTGAAAATTAAAGATTGAAAATTAAAGATTGAAGATTAAAGATTGAAGATTGAAGATTAAAGATTGAAGATTAAAGATTAAAGATTAGAACTTAAAGATTAGGGATTATTAGAGAAATGAAAAATAAAAATATAATATTTATTACACTCACCATCATCAACTTTTGTTCATTAATGGCGCAATTTGAAGGATTGGGGACTTATTATGAGGATACTACTTTACGTGCGTTAGTTAAGCTTAATCGCGTTAATGCCATTACTGAAACCAATTTGCTTTACAATTCCGTTTCGCGCTATTGTTTTAATAAAGACGGTCGTGTGATTGAAACCTTTAACAATTCGGGGCATCGCATGAAATTCGAATACAATGCAAAAGGTTTGGTTACGAAACGCATTAGTTTTGATGATAAGGATACCAGTAAAATTGAAGCCTGGACTTCAATTACTTTTAATGATAAAGGTTATTTACTGAAAGAGGAAAACGGTAATTATCAAGATGGAAAATTAGTGGTACACACCGAATCGGAAACAAAGGTTTTAAGTGAAGAAAAAGATAAAACCAGAATGGTGACCTATAAATACCTTGGCGACAGTGTGTATGAAACCATTACCGGCCTAGACAGCACTTCGGGTATTTACAATTATTACATCACTTATACCTATCGTCCGGAAGATATAGATGAAAAAGGCCGCAAACAGGGCAACAAAACAGTGGAGCGCACATATGTAAAGAATAATTGTTTTTATCAAGATGAAATTACTTACAAGGTAAATGGTCGTATTGAAATAGCCGATAAAATTGAATCCTATTATACACAAACAGATGCCAAGGGCCGCACCATAGCATCCGGAAAAATGAATTACGAAAATGCTTACATGGCCTTTATGCAAAAACATCCCGAAGATTTTAACTACTATGTTTTTTCACCTTTGTTTTTAAAAGCGGTATTGACCGGCACGGTAAAAGGAGAAAAGGAAGCCGATTCTAAATATACCTATGATGTGAAAGGTCGACTTATAGAAAAAGATTTTTACGGAAGTAATTACAAATTTAAGTACAACGAAAAAAATCAGATAACTGAACAGATTAATGGTGGTAATTTAAATTCTACCGAACAGTTTTGGTATAACGAAAAAGGTTTAATTATAAAAACACGCAACATTCAGCCTGCTAATGAGGCATTCGGAAGATCGGCCCAGACACAGGAATACAGGTATGACTTTACGTATAATTAAAGATTAAAAATTACAGATTGCAAATTTCAGATTAAAGATTGAAGGTTAGTGATGTGCGTTAAGTATTGGGCGTCCAAGTAACAGATTGAGGCAAAGGTATAGGTTGTTAAGGTTAAGGTATAGGTTAAGGTTAAGGTTAAGGTTAAGGTTAACGAAATCGGGTAAGAAAATATCAGATTGCAAAATAAAATCACAATGAATTTGAATGAATGATGATACTATCGGATAAGCTAAATTAATTTTTGACTTCACTCTAATAATAGAATGACCGATGAAGAACTCATAAAAAAAATTTCCGGAATTGATGGTCTCGGCGGAATGACCGTTAACGAAAGGCTTTATGCAAGTGGACTTTTAACTGAATTCGATCGTTGCAAAACCCATGACAAAGGTCGTGCAAAACTATTACTACTTTGCTTAAGAGTTGATGAGTCTTCGATAGAGATTATACTTAACTAGTTCAATTTGCCCAACTATTGAGAAAAGATGACATTCAGTACGTCATTAAAATGTTTAAATCGTGCCTTAATCAAGTATCTTTATGCATTAACAGGCGGCATTTGCACACTTGTTTCAAAACCATTAGATTTAAGAAAAATATAAACCCAAAGGCGAAAGCAAATAACTATTTCAAACAACCATAAAAAACAAAAATATGTTAGGTTTCTTAGTTATCTACTTTATATGGAAATACTTTTCCGAATTAGCACTCGAACATAATAAGAACAAATGGGGTTTTGCCATACTTGGCATTGTTTCTTTTTATTTTGGCTCATTTTTGCTAGGTGTGCTTATTGCCGTTTCGGATGTGCTTTTTAAAACCGATTTTGTAGAGGGCACTTCGGAGCTAACACTCAGTCTAATTGGATTTCCTTTAGGCCTGCTTAGCTGTTGGGCTGTTTACCTTATTCTTAAAAAATCATGGAGCAAAAAAGGAACCATGACCAGCGACGAAGCTCTGGATGAGCAATTCCTGAGTTAATTTCGCAAGCATTCGTTTGAAGAAATCACTCATTTTAGTCACCGTGCGAATTATAAAAGCTTACTATGGCTTCAGGTGAAAGTATTTCGACTTTTGACTTGTGTACCAATTCATCTTGCAATGCTTTGCAGTCTTTTGTTTTTTCTTTCCACTGCTTGGTAAATGCATCCCGGGTTTCATTTTCTTTTTTATAATAATGCACAATGTTCTGTTCGCTTTTAGACCAATCGTGTGCCCGGTAAACCCAACGTAAATGAACAAAATCACCGGCAAATGTTATCAGATCAAATTGAGTTCGCTTTACCGGTATTTCATACAGACTCAGTTTTCCTTTTATGGTTCTTTGAAGAAAAACATATTTTTTCGCTCGAAGGCATTTCAAGCTCAGCAAGGCGGTTTCATAAGTGATGCTGTCCTTTTTTATTTCTAAAAGATCTTTTGCCGGGTAGCTTAGTTTTCGTCCCTTTAGTTCGCACATCACCTTTTTAAAATGGCGATCTATCTTTATTACTTTCAGGAAAATGATATCTTGATTTAGTTTGATGAGATAGTCCTTACTTTCTTGCGAGAATAAAGATGAAACTAAAAACAAAGACAGGAAACTCAAGTAGGATTTCATTGTTAAGCTTATCATAGAACGTCAAGGCACTTTAATTGTTGTGTCATGTGCATTAAACAAAATCAATCGTAATCATTACAACCTGAAAATTACAATTTCGAATACTGCGCAAAGCCGCAGCAGCACCCATGAGGTCGTGACTTAGAGCGGACAGCCTCGGGATATTCGCACGGATCATAGATCCGCGCGAACGGATAAAGATGAAACTAAAAAGATAATTAATAAACTGATGAAGCGTTTCATTGCGTTTCTAATCAGAAGAACGCTAAGAAACCAGATTTTGTTGTGTTATTCCTCCAAATGTTCGGCCGGATTAGAGCAAGTTAGTACTTCCAAACATCAAAAATTTTCAAAACATTTTATATGACTGATACTATTTTATAACTAACTTTTTATAAGCTAAAAGCGTATTGCCCGAAAAAAGCATGGTAAAATAAACTCCCTTTTCGAATTTGTAATTAAGTTGAAAATGATTAGTCCCTTTTATTAGCGCTTGTGTGGAGCTGTAAACCACTTGCCCTTGACTTGAGATAACTTGGAGCTTAGCCATTGGAATCGGATTTTTAAGTTCAATCTGCAAATTCACCTTATCACCTGAAGTGGGATTAGGAAAAATCATCAATTCGGTTTTATCAGTTTCATAAGGTTCAACATATATTATATCAAAGGCTTTCATAGTGCCATCAAAATCCACCTGCGTTAGTCGGTAATAAATTAATTGCGCTTCTTCACTCCTGGTTAGCACCTCGAATTCAAGTTTATCGACATACACGTATTTTTTCTGAACAGAGCATGTTCCAGCGCCCATTATTTTTGCCACTTCTTTCCATTCAAATCCGTCCAGGCTTCTTTCAAGACTAAAATAATCGTTATTAAGTTCCGATGCCGTACACCATTTTAAACTCACCTCCGAATGGCTCGTTCGTTCGGCATTAAATTCAATTAATTCAATCGGCAAAGTTATTACGGCATAATCCTGCATGGTACCACCAATCATTACCCAATCTTCACTGGCACTTAAAGTGTGAGACATGGTTATGGAGGCCGCTCCGTTTTTTTCGCAAGCCCTGTTGGAATGTGAACCTGTAAACGTCCAATATTGAGTTTGTCCGGCCCCGTTAGCGATTGGAGTTGCAGAAATATCACCTAATAAACTGATGGCTTTGTGGCCAACGGCACTTGTAAAGGTAACTGAAGGTTGGGTATTTTTGGCTTGCGCAACGGTTGGATTTACAAATGGAGCGGCCTGCCATACACCAGAATAATCTGCCGCACCCGCAAACGCATCGCTGGAAGCGGCCAAGGTAACAACCACATTAGAAGTTACTGAAACTGCTAAGTTTCCCATAGCCCCATAATACAAACCCACGCGCATACTGTTTCGGGTGACTAGGGTAAATTGGGTTAAATTTGTTCCGGCAAATGAAACATTAGTTATGTTTTTATCTTGCACCGTTACACCCACGATAAGCAAAACATTGTTGCCAGCAGTAACAGTTTTAGTAAATGTTAATGAAGGTACTCCGATACCACTTTTAGTGACAGATCCATTAAAAACAATCTGACTCTTAAGGTTAAGTGTAGCAAAAATTATCGCCATTACGACGTGTGTTTTTTTCATCTTAATTTGTTTTATTGTGAATTTACGATGTTCTACAAAAAAAGTTACGATTTAATCGAAAATAATTTCGCGAACTATTCTATAAGCAATGTCATAACACTTATAATCAACCCACAATAAACATTTCAACTGCTGTTAACCTTTTTGATTTTCCCCAGCATTAAAAATGGCTAAAGCATCTTAAAAAAAACACTAATCAACCTTCTGTTGGGCCGGAAGGGCTTTCTCTATGTTCTCAAGCCATTGCAATGCTTGGGCCTCGCTGGTAAATAATTTAGTGCGGATTTTGGGTTTGGTAACATTAATAAAAAAATTGGCAACTAAACGCACCGCTAAGGACTTTACTAAAAACGCATCGGCGATGCGGTACTTTTGTATATAAGATGAAAGGGCATAGGCTTTGCGGGCTTCGGTAGTAGATAAAAGATTATCGCCAAAATCAATAACGGCATAATGATGAACATAGCCCATGAATTCTTCCACGTACTTAAGCATCTCAGAAATTTCGTGTACGTCGACAACAATGCCTTGTTTAACCCGGTAAATTAGAATGTTCGTCGATTCGTTATATTCTAAACGCGCGAATTCAAATTGTTTAATTCTCATTAAATCATTAAAAACTCCCTAAAATTACCGTTTAAGCTTTGGAATAAAAATAATATCAACAAGAGATATTAAGGAGATTTAAACATTAAGCAGGAAATTGATAAATGAAAAAGAGTTTTACGAAAACTTTTTCAGATCCTCGGCCGAGATTTCTTTTCCACCCAAAATAATTAAGCGCTCGATCACATTTCTGAATTCGCGGATATTACCTTGCCAGCTCCTGTCCTGCATAGCTTTAACAGCATCTGCCTGAATGGTTTTTTTGGCAATCCCCATTTCTTCACAAATAAGATCCAAAAAATACTCCGCCAAAACCGGAATGTCTTCCTTGCGTTCATCTAAAGAAGGCACATGAATGGGAATAACATTTAAACGGTGAAACAAATCTCGTCTGAATGTTTCTTTTTCAATTTCCTTTTCAAGATCCTTATTGGTAGCGGCCAACACACGCACATTCACTTTTATTTCTTTATCACCCCCTACTCTGGTGATTTTATTTTCCTGCAAGGCCCGTAATACTTTGGCCTGAGCACTTAAACTCATGTCGCCAATCTCATCCAAAAACAAGGTACCACCCTCGGCCATTTCAAATTTTCCTTTACGCTGAGCCACAGCCGAGGTAAAAGATCCTTTTTCATGTCCGAATAATTCACTCTCTATTAATTCCGATGGAATAGCCGCGCAATTCACTTCCACCAAGGGTCCGGAAGCCCGGTTACTTTTTTCATGCAGCCATTTTGCGACCAATTCTTTACCGCTTCCGTTGCTTCCGGTAATTAAAACCTTGGCATCGGTAGGGGCAACTTTTTCAATAATGTCTTTAATATCCTGTATGGCTTGTGAGTTACCAATCATGTCCACACTTTTGGTGATCTTCTTTTTGAGCACTTTCGTCTCAGTAACTAACTCTCCTTTTTCAAGCGCATTGCGCACCGAAACCAAAAGCCGGTTTAAATCGATGGGCTTAGCCAAATAATCGTAAGCACCTTTTTTAACAGCATCCACAGCGGTTTCGATGGTACCGTGACCACTCATCATAATAATGGTACTCGGACAATTAGCTTCGATGAGTTTTTGTAATAATTCGGTGCCATCTAATTTTGGCATTTTAATGTCACTTAAAATAATGTCGTAATTATTTTTTAAGGCCATACTCAGTGCTGTTAGTCCATCTTCTGCTTCCTCAACACTGTGTTTTTCAAACTCCAAAATTTCTTTGATAGAACGGCGAATAGCATTTTCATCATCAATCACTAATATTTTTGCCATTTAAATGTCTTTTAAATTACTGATGTATTCGGCTAAAGCCCCTTCTTTTAAAGAATAGGTGGAGAGCCGCATTTTATTAAGTTGAAAACTGTTGAGCACAAAATCAACCATTAAACAAGAAACCACAATCATATCAAAACGAATGGCAATGAGACCTTTTATTTTTTTACGTTCGTCAAGCGTTGATTGAATAACTTTGGTGGATATGCTTGTATGCTGATTAAAATCAATGGCGTATTCTGTTTTATTAGCTGTAATGGCCTCGCCGCCTAATTCGCCATGGATCATTTCCACAATCGAATCGAAGGCGCCTGAAGCACCTACCAGTTCTGAGGGTTGATACTTAGCTACGGCTTCAAACAGGGAATGAAATTCTTTTTGCAAATGTTGGTTTATATGGGCAATATCTTCTTCGCGAATAGGATCTGCTTGTTTGTATAATTCAAGCAAACGTGCTGTACCCACTTTGTAACTTTGTTTCCACAGTAATTCGTTTTTATTGGCAATGATAAATTCGGTACTACCACCTCCAATATCCATAATGAGGGTGTTTGAATCCTGCATCTTAACAGCTTCCCGCACGCCTTTGTAAATAAGTTCAGCTTCCCTATCGCCTTGAATAACCTCCACACTAATACCCGTGCGTTCTTTTACAGCCTCAACAAAATCGTTACCATTCTTAGCTTCACGAATAGCCGATGTGGCAAAGGCCTGTACTTCTTCAACATCAAACTGTCCTAAGTATTCGTTATAAGATTCCAAGGCAGCCAATCCCCGGTTAAAGGGTGCTTCGGCTATAAAACCCTGGTTAATGGCCGACTCGCCAAGCTTTACAGAGAGGCGGGTGTTAAATAATTTTTTAATTTTTTTATCGTCCTGTAATTCAATAATTATCAGGTTAAAGGTATTTGTACCACAATCTATTACTGCAATGCGCTTCATAATTCCGTTCAAAAATCTATTTTCAGGTAAAACAATTTCATTCACTCAGTGAGCCTGTACATTTGATAAATATAAGTACTTTTCCATCATTTTAAGGGGTTAAAGAGTCCTAAAATTCTTATATTTATAATTATAATTTTTCAAACGAATGAAATATCTTTTCCTGACATTTTTATGCCTGGCTGTTAGTTTTAGCAGTTTTTCTCAAAACGTATATCCTAACTATATTGACGGGAGAGTGTATGTAAAGTTCACTAAAGCTGCGCATAAACCTTTTTCGAAAGAAGATCCCAAAAATATTTCTCTCAATAAAATGGTTTCAGTTAAGGCACTCATTTCAAAATACGGAATCAGTAAAGCCACTTGTCCCTTTTACCAAGCCAATGATGATGCCAATTTACCCGATGTGGTAAAATTAGAATTCACCCAAATACAACAAATTGAATCCATTATTGCAGAATTAAAAACCATTCCCGGAATTGAATATGCCGAAAAAGTATCCTTAATGAAAACGGATGCCACACCCAACGATTTCGCCATTTCTTCTGCCTCAGTGCATTTGACACAAATTAACGCACAAAATGCTTGGAATGTTTTTAATGGAAACTCTAACATAACAGTTGCCATTGTAGATAATGCCGTCATGTGGTCGCATGCCGATCTTACTGCAAATACTTACACCAATGCTGCGGAAGCCTCAGGTACAACGGGTGTTGACGATGACGGAAACGGTTATATTGACGACATTAATGGTTTTTCAGTAGCTGATAATAATAACAATGCTAATCCCACTAATTTAGGAATGTCTCATGGCACGCATTGTGCAGGTATTGCCGGGGCTCGCACCGATAATGCTTCAGGTATTGCCTCCATTGGATGGAACATCAAATTAATTCCGGTTCAATGTGAACCCGATGCCAGTGGTTCAACGATTAATGTGACCTATGGTTACGAAGGTATTATTTATGCGACCCGTGCAAAAGCAAAAATTATTTCTTGTAGTTGGGGCAATCAAGTGGGCTCTTCAATTACCGAACAATACGCCATTGATTATGCCTGGAACCGAGGTTGCATCATTGTTGCAGCGGCAGGCAATGCGGGTAATAACACACCCAATTATCCCGGAGCATACAATCACGTTTATTGCGTAACGGCAGTTGACGCTTCCGATGTCGCATGGGGCTTAAGTTGTTATGGCACATGGGTAGATGTAGCTGCGCCAGGTGTAAACATATTCAGCACCCTACCATATACCGGCATACCTGCCTATGGGGGTTTATCAGGCACTTCCATGGCAACGCCCATGGTGGCGGGTTTAGCAGGACTCATGTTATCTAAAAGTCCAAACATGACACGCAACGATGTTTTAAATTGCATTTCAACTACTGCGGCAAATATTTATACTTTAGGCGGTAATGCCGGTTTTGCGCCCGGTTCACAATTAGGGGCGGGACGAATTGATGCTTTTGCTGCCATGACCTGTGCCGCTTCGTATTCAGCATTACCGCCGGTTGCCAATTTTTATGCCTTTCCAATTTTCACTTGTCCAAATACCAATATCCCTTTTTATGATAGTTCTTTATATGTTCCAACAACTTGGATCTGGACCTTTCAAGGAGGTACCCCGGCCACTTCAACATCCTCCAATCCTTCCGTTTCATGGGCCACTGCAGGCAACTACTCCGTTTCACTCACTGTAAGTAATGCCAATGGCAGCAATTCAAAAACCAAACTTAGTTATGTAAATGTATCAGGGCCCTCTGCCCTGCCCTTTTTTGAAGGCTTTCAGGCCAATCAGTTTTTACCCAGTGGTTGGAGTCCGAATAATATTTGGAACGATAATTTATATTGGTCGCGCGCTACTGGTGTTGGCGGCTTTGGTACCAGTACCGCCTGTGCTACCTTCGATAATTTTAATTTGAATGCTCCCGGTGACCGCGACGAGATGCGCTCACCCAAATTTAGTTTTGCCAATGTAGCCACCGCGCGGTTACGGTTTGATGTGGCTTATGCCCGTTACGATGCTGTGTTTTCGGATAGTTTGGAAGTGAAAGTATCAACCAATTGTGGAACCACTTGGACCAGTATTTATTTAAAGGGTGGAACACAATTAGCCACAGCACCCGATGCGGGAAGTTTTTATAGTCCGAGCTCAACCCAGTGGCGACGCGATACCATTGCCATTTCGTTGCTCACAGCAGGACAAAACAATGTGATGTTTAGTTTTATTAATCGTGGCCATTATGGTCAGCCTATTTATTTGGATAATATTAATTTGGTTTTCCCTACCCCAACGTTAAGTACCACTTATGCTTCTTCTATTTGTATCACTAATCCAAGTCTAAGCTTTACTAACAGCAGTGCAAGTGCCGGTTCATATACTTGGAATTTTCAGGGAGCTACACCGGCGATTTCAAACGCCACCAATCCAAGCGTGACTTATTCGGCACCGGGAACTTATACCTTAAATTTAATGGGTAGCAATGGAACCTCCACCAGTTCTGTTACGCGAACCATAACGGTTTCTTCATTGCCGACTATTTCGGCCGGCAATGCCAGCATATGTGCCGGTTATGCTGCCACCTTGCAGGCATCGGGAGCAAGCACCTACACCTGGAATACCGGAGCGTCCGGTAGTAGTTTAGTTGTATCACCCATTAGTACAATAAATTATACCGTAAACGGATCATCAGCGGGATGTGTGGCAACAAAAATAGTTAGCGTTTTGGTTAGTCCTTCACCTACCTTGGTAGCCCTTGATCAATACATTTGTGTTGGTGGAACCGCAACCCTTAGCGTAAATGGTGCCATTAGTTATTCCTGGAGTACCGGAGCTGGTAGTCAAAGTGTACTGGTTAACCCACCCGTTACCACGGTATATACCGTAACAGGTTTCGGCATCGGATGCAGCACTGTAAAAACCCTGAGTGTTATTATTAATAATCCCTTATCGGTTATCAGCACCAGCAATGCCAATTGTACCAATGCTTGTTCGGGCATGGCAAATGCTGCCAGTTCGGGAGGTGCTGCACCATATAGTTATGTTTTAACCGGGGCATCGTGTAACAGTTTACCTTGTGTGAATTTATGCGCAGGAAACTACACCTTAAAAACTACCGATAATACCGGTTGCAGTTCTAATGTAACATTCAGTATCACTGCTCCAATAAATAATCTGGTGCCGGTTTTATCAATTACCAATGCCAATTGCAGTTCTTGTAACGACGGCTTCATTCAATTAAACACGGCGGGAGGAACTGCGCCATTTACCTATAGCTGGTTACCAAGCGGCGGCAATGGCAGTACCGCTTCTAATCTGCTACCGGGTTGTTATACGCTTACCATTCAAGATGCTAATGGCTGTCTCACCTCAACAAGTTCATGTGTTGGTGTGAATACCGGAATTGCTGATATGACAACTAATGATGGATTCGAAATTTATCCTAATCCTGCTAAAAATAGTATCCGCATAAAATGCAGGGGAAATGATTTGCAATTGAATATGTATAATAATTTAGGACAGATCATCATCAACAATAAAAACATTGGATCTCTTACTTCGATTGATCTGTCTGAGTTCGCATCAGGGGTGTATGTGATCGAGATCAAAAATCAAGATCAAATCTTCAGAAAAAAATTGCTGGTAGAATAAGTCGACAGAATAATTCGATTACTTTAATTCACTCACAAAAGAAAAATCATTTTGATTCATGCAATAAAAATGCGCAATGGGGCATTTGTGATAACCTAATTTAGAACAAGGGCGACAAGGTAAATTTTTTACTTCTACTATTCTGCTACCGGCGGCGGATAAATAAGGCCCCATGCCAAACTCAGGAATGGTATTTCCCCACACAGAAATTATTTTTTTATGAAAGGCCGAGGCTATGTGCATGAGTCCTGTGTCGGAAGTAATCACCCATTCAGCCTGACTAATGATAGAAGCACTTTGATTAATGGAATACTTACCACAGGCATTTATAAGGCCGGGGAATTGATCTTGTAATTTTTTTGCGATAACGGCATCCTCTTTGCCGCCCATTAAAACAATTGGCAATTGAGCCAATTCACAAATCGCTTGCAATTTTGTGTGCGGAATTTGTTTGGTATAGTACGAACCTCCAACAACAAGTGCTATAAATTTTCCGGCGGGAATTTCAGACCTATTCACCTTATCATTTTCACCAATAAAATAATCCAAGCCTTTGCCATCGTTTCTGATAGCAAGCCTTGTCACAGCCTCTAAGTATCTGTCAACAATGTGTTGCTGAGGCAAACGGTTTAGCATTTTAAAATTAACTGCCACAAATTTTTGAAGGTTAAGTTTATTAAACGCATAAGAAGGCAGCTTTAATTTTTGTTTTAATCGTAAGCTTCTTAGATTTTTATGCAAATCGATGACTAAAGTAAATTGCTCCTTTAATAATTCCTCATAAATCTCCGAAACATCTTTTTTAAAGGTGTGAATTTTATAAACATAAGGATTGTGTTCCAATACCGGTTTAAATAATTCTTTGGTTACATAGTGAATTTGCGCATCAGGCAATTGCTCTTTTAAACAGCGTATAACCGGACTGGTTAAAACAATGTCGCCTATGGAACTAAATCGAATGATGAGAATCTTTTGCACAGTCAAATTTAGGAAATCTGTATTGATTTTTTATCGCTGATTTTTTTAAGGTAGGAATTTAAAAAAATGGCCAGTAGAATAATGACCACCCCTAAGTAGAAAGAAGGCTGCACTTCATTGTTTTCTTTAAAAAATAAAATGGCCCAAATAATGCCATAAACAGTTTCAAGATTAACCGTAAGCACAATGGTGTAAGGACTGATAAATTTGGCTAGGTTAACTGATGTGATGAATGGGAAAACCGTGCATACTAAACTTAGGAGAAGTAATCCTATCACAGAGGCTTGATCCAAAACAAAAAACGTCACCTCAAATTTTCCGAGACAAAGAATGTATATCGTTAATCCCACAAGGGCCGCACTCAATTCATAAAAGCTAATTATACCCGAACGCATTTTATGTGCCATAATTCCATTTAACACCCCGAATACAGAAGAGGTGAATGCAGCAACTATTCCTAAAACTATTCCAAGCCAGTATTGCGCTTCGATAGAAAAAATTAATGCTATGGCGGCTATGATAATAAGTCCAATTATTATTTCATACATGCGCACTTTGCGTCTGAAAAAAACAGGTTCTATTATAGAACTGAATAAGGTGCCGGTGCTAAAAGCCACCATGGTAACACTCACATTAGAAACTTTGATGGCTCCATAAAAAGCAAGCCAGTGCAGCATAATAATGATGCCAATGCCGGTAAGTTGCCAAAAATGTTTGCGCGAGATCCTAAAATCGTGTTTAGTAAATTTCAAATATGTAAACATCACCACAACGGTTATGAGAATCCGAAACCATACCAGTTGCCAGGTATCGGCGGTAATATATCGCCCCAGAATAGGCGAAAATCCCCATATAAAAACAATTAAATGCAGTAATAAAAAATGTTTGTTAAGTCCTTTGAACATACCAAGTACCAATTTTGCATAAAGTTAAGTAAATGTTATAGATGAAAATTTTATACCGGTTTTAATCTCCTTAAGATATTAAGATCTGGTCGTTGATATAAGTTTTCATTTCCATTTGCACAGATTTCTTTTTTTCCATATCTTGGAATTTATTCCAATTTTATGCGATTAGTCTTTATTCTTAGTTTTGTACTTAGTGCTTGTTTTATTCAATCCCAAACCACCCTTAATGCTTATGCTAAAGTGACCTCTGTTACTGGTTCCAGTGTTTTGGCGCTTTCTAATGTTAATATCAGCAATCATACCTTTACTGTTGGTGGGCAGGTGGTGATTATGCAAATGCAGGATAATGTCATAGGTACCAATACCACCAATGCGGTTACTTTTGGGAACCTTTCGGCTATTGCCAGTGCTGGTTTATATGAAATAAGAACGATTGCTGCTGTGACACCAACAAGCGGCACACCAACGTCGTTAACCTTAAGTGCGGCGCTATCTAACGCTTATAACATCAACGCAAACGCCTCTGTTCAACTAATTAGTTTAAGAGATTTGGGCGCCAGTTATACCACCAGCGCCAACATTAGCGGCTTAAGCTGGAATGGTAATGTGGGTGGTGTAGTCGCATTTTATGTAACCAACACCTTAACACTTAATCATCGTATTACTGCCGACGGTCTGGGTTTTAGAGGAGGTTCCTATTCCTCCAATGCATCTGGTGATTTTGCCTGCGTAAACACGTCGTATACGTCAACCCTAACCACCTTAGGCGCAAAAGGTGAAGGAATTTATCTGGCAACCGTAACTTCATTCAGTACCGGTCGCGGAAAAATTTTAAATGGCGGCGGCGGCGGCGGTGAGAACAACGCTGGCGGTGGCGGTGGCGGAAATTATTCAGCCGGTGGTGATGGTGGCTTGGGGTATCCTTGCACCTTGGCGAATTCAGGCAGAGGTTTGGGCGGCATTTCTTTATCAGGACAAATAAGTGCCTCTCGTATTTTTATGGGCGGTGGTGGTGGCGGTGGCCAAGCTAATAACGGCGTTTCTACCTTTGGCGGCAATGGTGGAGGTATTATATTAATTAAAGCCGGAACCATTGCTACAAACACCACTTGTGGATCGTCAATTCAGATTTCAGCGAATGGGGTAACAACCGGAAATAGTGGGAATGATGGGGCCGGTGGTGGCGGTGCAGGAGGTAGTATACTACTTGAAGCCACTACTTTTTCAGCAACGGCTGCGTGTCCACTTACCATTATGTCGAATGCCGGAAACGGCGGAAGTGTTGGAAACGCCGCTGCTCATGGTGGTGGTGCTGGTGGCGGACAGGGTGTGGTTATTTATTCGATAACACAACCAACAGCCAACGTTACAACACAAACCAATAACGGAACCCCCGGTAGCGATAACAGTGGCGGCACGACGAATGCCACCGGAGGAGGAGGTTCAAATAATGGTGGAATCATCGCTTCAGCTAACGGTCCTTTACCAATTACACTGGTGTTTTTTAAAGGGGAGGCCGAATCGTCAACCATTAAATTAAGCTGGCAAACCGCTTCAGAAAAAAACAATAAATTATTCGAGATTGAGAAAAGCGCCGATGGGTTTAATTTTATTAAAATCGGAACGGTTGCAGGCGCGATAAATAGCAACACTTTAAAAAATTATGAGTTTATAGATACCGAACCAAAAATAGGATTTGATTATTATCGATTAAAACAAATGGATGTAGATGGCACTTATAAATACTCCCCAATCGTTTATCTTGACATTGATGATGTATTTCGTTTTTCTTTTTATCCAAATCCAATTACCGGCAATGAAACACTTTCTATTCATTTAGATAAACACCCTGGTGGCGCAGTAGAAGTAATCATCTGCGACTTAACCGGCAAACAATTCTTTAATCGTGCAGTTATGCCGGAACATCCGGACCAACCGAATGAAATTGAAATCGAAAATTTAAACTTGGACTCAGGAATTTATCTGATTAAGGTACAAAGTGGTTATACCCCCTTCATTAAGAAATTATTAGTCAAGTAAATTTTTCGGTCACAAATCATTCGAATGTGGAATTCAAAACCGATTTAATGGTAGTGGCTAATCCTTAACTATTTTTTTCTTCCATAAGTCACTAATCAGCAATTGGTTAAAATCAAAATGACCAAAATCATCCATCTCTCCTAGCTTTATTATTGGGGTGGGGTCTGTGCCAAGTCGATGAGTAAGCATGCAAAAAGCCAAAGCATGACTTTGCGCATTTTTATTTGGAACAATTGATTGTAATATTGTTATAGCTCGCCATGGTCAGAGGCGACGGTTCTTTAACTTATAAAATTAAAGTCATGAAAATTTTACTCACAGGAGCCAATGGTTATATTGGCATGAGGTTGTTACCTACCTTGGTTGAAGCCGGCCATGATGTAACCTGTGTGGTGAGAGACCGTAACCGCTTTCGTCCGGCTCCGGGCTTACTCGATAAAATTGAAATTATCGAATTTGATTTTCTGCAACCCGAAAATGCTATTCAAAATTTTAATAAAAAACAATATGATGTTGCCTACTATCTTATTCATTCACTGGGCGACACGCTCACCACCTTAAAAGAATATGAATTGCGTTCGGCCGGTTGTTTTGTTTTGGTAGCAAGTCTTACACAGGTTAAACAAATTGTTTACCTCAGTGGTATCAGTAACGAAGTCAATTTATCCAAACATCTTATGGCGCGTAAGGTAGTAAAGCTGGTGTTTGTTAACTCAGGCATTCCTTACACTATTTTTGAGGCAGGCATTATTGTGGGCTCAGGCAGTATTTCCTTTGAAGTGATTCGTGATATCACCGAAAAAATTCCGGTGATGATTGTTCCTAACTGGCTCGACTCACGCTGTCAACCCATAGCTATCCGAAATGTAATTACCTATTTGCATAAATGTTTGATGAACGAAAAGATGTTCTGCAAAACTTTCGAAATTGGAGGACCCGATGTACTATCATATAAACAAATGCTTTTAGAATTTGCCAACATCAGAGGTTATAAACGTTATATCTTTTCCATACCAGGGGCTTTTCAAGGACTCTCGGCTTATTGGCTTTACCTTACCACATCTGCTAATTTTACCATTGCACGACAATTAGTTCAGAGCATGAAAAACGATACCATTTGTAAAGAGTTTGAAATAAGAAATATTATCCCACAAGACTTAATTTCTTATCGCGATGCTATTACCATGGCCTTTCAGCGTATTGAACAAAACATGGTGGTATCGAGTTGGAAAGATGCCGCCTCGAGTAGCTTAACACGCTTAGATGTGAACCAGTATATCGAAGTACCGGTGAATGGTTGTTACCGCGATCGTAAATGGATTGAGATAGATAAAGAAAAAGCCGACGAAGTTGCAGCCCGTTTTTTTGCCATTGGTGGTAATACCGGTTGGTACTATGCCGATTTATTATGGCAGTTCAGAGGTTTGCTCGACAAATTTGTTGGTGGTGTTGGTATTGGCAGAGGTCGCACAAGCGACACTGATATTGAGGCTGGCGATACCATTGATTTCTGGCGAGTAGTAGTGGCCGATCACAAAAACAAACGACTCTTATTATATGCCGAAATGAAATTACCGGGAGAAGCTTGGCTTGAGTTTTCAATTGTTGAAACCGAACAACGCTGTGTACTCAAACAAACCGCTACCTTTCGTCCTAAGGGAATCTTAGGCCGAAACTACTGGTACGCCATGCTACCTTTCCATTTTTTTATTTTCCGGAATATGCTTAAAGGCATTGCGGGGATAAAATAAAAAAACCAGATGAATTACATCCGGTTTCAATTTTAAAATCAAAAAAAAACTGATTTATATTTCTAAAAAAAATCGATCGCGATTAATTAATATAATAACTCAACAATTTACATTTGTATACCGTATCATGACTTATTGAATCAGTCACGTAGCGGAGTGACAAACCTACATTCTTTATGTACTTCTCATACGAAAAAAGATTAGGCAGATTTGTTTTGTTATACTGCCCTTTCAGAATTAGCACAGAATCACCATTTATTGCTGTTTTTTGAGTGACTACTATGGTTTCACGGAAGTCTGGGTAACGAAAGTCATAACCCCCCCTAGTAATAACAGCACCAATGCTTTCAGAAAGAAAAGCAGCTTTGATCAAACCAGTTGAAGCACTTGATGCTATTCCCATTTGAACAATGCTACTATACTGATAAATAGCCTTGCTTGTTGAAGCAAATACATAATCGTAGAGATAATTCGGATTGGCATTGGTAATAACAGGTACATACACCGTATCAGAAACATGGTAAATATTCTGAGCACTGTAAATCTGAATAGGATATGAATCCTTTATATAAGTTGGATTCGTTTGAATGCGAAGGGTGTCTTGATTATTCACCAGGTATTTCCAATAAGAGCCCGGAAAAACAGGGAAATAACTTAAGGGTTTTAAGGTATCAATTTTTTTAGGCACAACAACTGAAGGATTTGTGTTACCATTATCGGTATTTGTATTTGTGTCGGTTTTTTTATCTTTTTTACATTGCATAAAAAAGATGAGGGTTAAAATTACAAGTAGGGACTTTTTCATATTGATTTTTTTGGGGTTACAATACTACCGGCATTCAATAAATAGAGGCAGCTATTTATTTCAAGTAAAGATATGAAAAAAACTAACAAATGCAAGGGAAATACGAATACACCACATTGACCTAACCACAGGCATCATGCGATACACTCTTAGCGTTTAACAACATCACAGTGTCTGTTTTACGCTTGATTTACTTTCTAAACTAGTTGATAACTCCTAGAAAGGCAAATGATTTTAGTCGCATCGTTCAATTAATAGAATTCACTACATTTCTAAATAAAGGTTTTAAGCCACGCTATCGCCAAAGCTTCTTCTGTAAAAAATTTTACAGGCAAGGGGGGGGGGGATTCTGATGAAATTACACCCTAAATTACACCCCCTTAAAAACGGTCAACAAAAAACCCCCTGTTTTCGGGGGTTTTAGAGCTTCTTAAGCTCGTTTCAGCGGTCAGGGGGGTGGGATTAGCTCCGCTGATCCCCACAAAGTCCCAGAGTCATAATGCAAAAAGATCTGCTAAGACAGATCTTATTTTTGTTTTTGTGCCTCCCCTTTCGAAAGCAAGCTTTCGACGGTACTTCACAAAACAAAAAAGGTTTGAGCAAAGCTCAAACCTTTTTGCATTTATCTGCGGTCAGGGGGGGATTCGAACCCCCGGTACGGCTTAACACCGTACGTCGGTTTAGCAAACCGGTGATTTCAGCCACTCATCCACCTAACCTAGGTATTTTAATATTTCGTTTTCACAAAATATTTTGGCTTCTTATGTTTGTTAGGCGGATGGCTTTCGCTCTTGCTCGCTCAAATGTCCAAAGGACATTTGACGTCCACCTAACCAATCAATTTCCAAGTAAACGTATACTGCATTCATTAGCGCTTACCAGATTTTGGATTGCAAATCTAAGTAATTTTTATTTAAAATCCACAATTTTTTTATTTTATTCTGCTTCCTCCAAATACAAGTCTATCAAGCCTTCCGGAGCATTATAATAAAGTTTTTTTTCTTTTTCGTCAATTCGTTGCACAAAATCTTCTACCAAGGGCAATATCACTTCTTTCCCCCTGAATGGGATACTCAATAATACCTGATGTCCGTTATTCGTAACCCCATTCACAATGCCCAAGAATCCCTTCGCCTCATCAATCAACTCATATCCCAACCATTCAAAATCTGCTTCCTCTTCTTCAACCAATGAGGCATCAATAAAGACCTTTTTACCAAGCAACGGCTTTGCTTTTTCAACGGTATCCACTTCTTCCAAGCGCAAAATAATTCCGGTATTGCTGTCTTTTATTTCTTCAATAAAATAAGGGGCTTTGCCCGAACTGGCCTCAATAAACAAGGCTTTCAGATCTTCCAGTAAAATAGCCATCTCGGTGCGAAGAATTAAATGTCCCTTAACACCGTGTGTTTTACTAAAATATCCTACTTCTAAAAGTTCCATTAACTTAAAGCGGCATTTACAAAACTCACAAACAAAGGATGTGGGTTCTCAACGGTGCTTTTATACTCCGGATGAAATTGTACACCAATAAAAAACGGATGAGATGGCAACTCAATAATCTCTACCAAACCCGCATCAGGATTGATACCCGAAAGTACCATACCGGCTTCTTTATATAATTTGGTATACTCGTTATTAAATTCATAACGGTGCCTGTGACGTTCGTTTATTTCACTCTTGCCGTAAATTTTATAGGCCAAGGTACCTTCTTCAATATGACAAGGATAAGAACCCAAACGCATGGTACCGCCCATGTGCGAAATGTTTTTTTGTGCTTCGAGTAAATCTATAACCGGACTGTTCGTAGCAGGATTCATTTCGCGACTGTGCGCATCTTTTAATCCTAATACATTACGGGCAAATTCAATTACCGCACATTGCATACCCAAACAAATTCCTAAAAACGGGATCTTCTTTTCACGGGCATATTTAATCGCCGCTATCTTACCTTCAATACCACGGTTCCCGAAACCAGGCGCTACCAATATCCCTTGAAGGTTTTTAAATTGTTCGTCAATGTTTTCTTCGGTTAAACTTTCAGAGTGAATCCATTCTACCTTCACCCGGCAATCGTTTACCGCGCCAGCATGAATAAAGGCTTCGGCAATGGATTTATACGATTCTTTTAATTCAACATATTTTCCAATTAATCCAATGGTAACTTCTTTGGAAGGATTGTGAAACTTGGTGAGGAAATTTTTCCATTTTTCAAGATGCACAACCGTAGGTTCAGTGATGTTTAATTTTCTTAATACAATCTCATCCAATTTTTCCTGTTCCATTAATACCGGTACTTCGTAAATGGTAGGCGCATCAAGTGCTTCAATAACCGCATCGGGCGATACGTTGCAAAACAAAGCAATCTTGCGACGGATATCTTTACTAATAGCATGCTCTGAACGACAAACTAAAATATCGGGTTGAATACCATATTCTAACAATAATTTCACAGAGTGCTGCGTAGGTTTGGTTTTTAATTCACCTGAAGTTGCCAAATAAGGCAATAAGGTTAAATGAATAACGGCACAATTTTCACCTAATTCCCATTTTAACTGACGCACCGCTTCAATGTAAGGTAACGATTCAATATCACCAACCGTACCACCAATTTCAGTGATCACAAATTGATATTGTCCGGTTTTACCCAACAATTTAATTCGATTTTTAATTTCGTCGGTAATGTGTGGAATAACCTGAACGGTTTTTCCTAAATAATCACCTTTACGTTCTTTTTCAATAACCGATTGGTAAATACGTCCTGTTGTGACGTTATTAGCCTGTGAAGTACGTACATTCAAGAAACGTTCGTAATGCCCAAGATCCAAATCGGTTTCGGCACCATCATCGGTAACATAACATTCGCCATGTTCATAGGGGTTTAAAGTACCCGGATCGATGTTGATGTAAGGATCTAATTTTTGAATGGTTACTGTGTAGCCGCGCGCCTGAAGCAGTTTAGCGAGTGATGCAGCAATAATTCCTTTTCCTAGAGATGATGTTACCCCGCCGGTAACAAAGATATATTTCGTGTTATTTGACATACAGTTTTATAGAAGTTTTTTAAAACTGTAGGCAAAAGTACTGAAAAAAAAGCGATTTGCTAAAACAATTGCTCACTAAAAGGCTTATTTAACCCTTAACAGAATTAAACTGCAATTCTGCGATATAAGTGTTTGTAAGGATTTCCGCGTTTTGTGTGAAAAGAAATCCTAACAAACACTAATAAGTTCATCATGCGCCTGTCGCATGAGGATTAGCCGCACTAAGACAGCATCTCATTTTTTTCTAGACTTATGCTGTTATTGCGGCTTAACAAGCAATCAAAGGCTATGAGGGCAGGAAATTGTTCAAAAAAAATCCGTCAATTTTTTTAAAATAAACGGATTCAACCAAAAGCAAATAATAGCGTTGGCTATTTTAGTAAACCCATCTCTTCAAGTTCCTCAAAGCTTACTCGCCTGCCTTTATACAAGGCAATCACAAAACTGTCTTTCTGACCGGCTTTTACAACCTTTTTGGTATGTTTATAAGCTGCACCCAGCGTTTTAAAGGTACCACCAACGGTAACGCGTATATAACCATCCGACAGATCAATTTTTTCAACCTTGCCCAATTTTTTAGAATGCGCTAATTCAATCGGTTTATCGGTTTTAATTGCAGCCACTTGCACCCAATACACCACATCCTGATCAGCAACATTACCGTATTTTTCGGCGAATTTTTGTGTTTTAACTTGTGGACCATTAATTGGGGTGAAGCCATCTTTACTAGCCGCCACCTTCGGTAATTTTAATGGAGTAGAACTCACAGGCTGTGCTGTAAAATCCCAGGCTGCCGCCAATGGATTTTTCTCTTTGCTTTTCCTTACTTTGGCTTCTGCCAATGGCTTGGCCTCTTCAGGCTTAAACACAGGTTTTTCAGTTACTGCAAGCGTTTCTTTCACCGGTTCTGTTTTAACTACTTTTGCTTTTTCCGGCTCAGGTGTTTTTATTTCAGTTTTTACTGGTTCTACTTTCGCCACTGCAACTTCCTCAACTACTGCCGCTTTTGTTTCTGTTTTTACAGGCTCTACTTTTGCAACTGGTACTTCCGCAATTACGGCCGTTTTTGTTTCTGTTTTTACAGCTTCCACTTTGGCTAACGGTTCTGCCGCCTTCAGTTCTTTTTCAACTTGTTTTGGCTCTACCTTTGCAATACGCGTTGTTTCAGAAGCTGTCGTTTTTGCGACTAAGGCTAATGTACTTGTGTTTGTTTTAACTGCTACCTGATTTACTGTGGCTGTTACATTTGCTGCTATTGCTGTAACCGCTGCCAATACCGGCTCCGGCGCTACAGATAATACTATATTTTCTGTTTTCTCATGATAACCTTTTATGGCACTTGCATCCATGTCGAGCACCTCGGGTTTAAGATTTTTATAACTGTATGTTAAGCGGTAAGTTGCACCACCGGGCAGACTCAACAAATAAGCTCCCGTTTTTGAATTGGCACTAAAGGTGTTGTATATCTTATTATTATTAGATAAAACCTCCACCTTTATCTTAGCAGTTACAGGGCCTTCCAGGTTTTTTATAGTCCCTTTTACTAAATACAAAGCAGGTTTTTCCCAAGTAAAATTGGGTTCAACCTTGTAAATATCTTTCATACCCTTGCCTTCTTTTTTACCCGAACTGTAATACCCATTAATCCCATTAGCAGCCATTACAAAATAAATATCGTCGGCTGTTGAATTAATCGGATATCCTAAGTTATCTGACTTTTTAAAGCTTGAATCTACCGGATTCATCACCGTTCTAAAAACATCATAACCGCCCATGCTGCTGCGTCCTTTTGAACTGAAAAACAGGGTTAAGCCATCAGCACTAATAAATGGGGCATCATCATCGTATGGCGTATTCACCGAATCACCCAAATTAACCACATGGGTCCAACTCGAATCGGCCGACAAACTGGCGCGGTAAATATCGCGACCACCTAAGCCATCAATACGTTCGCTACTGAAATAAAGGGTTTGCCCATCGGGAGACAAGGAGCAGTGGCCATCCCAAGAATATGAATTAATTTCGCCGCGTAATTTTTTTGGTTTTGAAAAATGCTCACCAATCAAATCACTTTTATAAATATCACCGTGACCATCGCCAATATCCTGATAAATAAAAAGAACCCGACCGTCGTTGCTCACCGAAATGGCAGCATCTGGCGCATTGGTATTTAAACTATCGAGTGAAATGGCTTTGCGAAATTTATTGTTATGCTGATGCGCCATGTAAATATCTTCCATAAATGTACCACCGGAATCGGCCTGTAAAGTGGCATTTTGTCGCCCACCCAAACTTTTAGAACCAGCGTAGGTAAAATACATCAAGGACTCATCGGCAGTAATGGCCGGCACATACTCATCATCGGCCGTATTGATGGAATCGCCCAAATTGCTAATTTTAGCTGCAGTGGGATTGGCATAAAAAACCTTGGCATTTGCAATATAACGCTTTAATTGATCGGCCTTTAACTTTGCTTCCGGACTTAATTTTTTTGCTTCGTATTGATTGATATAATTTTCAGCCTCTTCAAATTTATAATTATAATGCGCTGCCAAGGCCATGTCGTACTGCATGTCGGGCAATTTTTTATTTTTTTCATACACCTCGGTCAAATACTTATAGGCATCGGCATGCTTGTCTGAACGATTAAGTGCACACTTGGCATAGGTAAATTTAAGAAACTCCTCATCGGAGTGGTTGTTGAGAATCTTTTCAAAAAGCGGCAAGGCCTGTAAAAATGATTTTTCTTCATACAAAATCATACCATAATCAAGCGAATCACGCTCGGTTTTACGCCACTTTCTTACATTCATAACCTGCGCTGAGGAGCCTATGTAAGAAAAGATGAGTAGGAGAATAAAAAACTTTTTAATATTCATTTACTAAAACTTCTTAAGGAATAAATATAGATAATTATTTTATTTTATTGCTTAATTATTGTTGAGTGATATGTTTTAATGTCCGATTTTATACACAATGAATAAACACCAGAATTCCATCCCATTGTTGAAACTTTCAGCATATTTGATTGACGAACAATAATCTGTTTTTCGGAAAGTAGAAGATTCCCAAAAACATCATAAATAGTAATTTGAATAGAAGAATTAGATTCAATTTCCGTAATATCAATATTAAAATGAGAAGTAAATGGATTAGGATAAATTGAGACTTGATCTTCTTTTGAAATATTTTCATTTATACCAACAACAGAAAATGTTCCTTCGGCAAGTAAAGAATCTTGTCTAACTATAAACAAATCTTTATTTTGGGCATTATACCCAGTAGTATAACCAACCTGAACATAGCCTTTGTTTTTTGCAGGGGCTATATCAAATGCTTCATCATCACCATAGGATCCGAATTTACCACTATTGTACCCTCCAAAATAATCCCCAAAAATATTTAGGTAAATAGTTTTGATGTCCTTTTTTGTAAATGCTCCTGACTCTTGAGTTGTATAAATTAATACTACTTCGTTGAGAAGGCTGCTCAAAGAAAAAACTATTTTATAACATTCCTCATCATCCCCACTTTGGCCATAATTCTTTTTCCAAATCACATTGCTTAAAGAATCGAATTTTATCACAAAAACATCCCGCTTTCCATTCGTAAAACTATTACTTCCACCCGCTAAAATTATGTCCTTATTGTCAAAAACAATAACATCATTAGCCCCATCATATTTAGACCCTCCATAAACAATAGATGTAAGGGAATCTCCGTTTGCACCAATTTTATACATTAACATATCGCCGTTTAGGTCTCCAAAACTTTTTGAGTTACCAGCAAGATAAAAATCAGATCCCGTTCTTCTAACAACCGCTTTAAATTCATCATCCTCTATGCCGCCATAATTTTTTTGCCAAATTAAATTGCCTGAATTCGTATTAATTTTTATTAAATAGCCGTCATTTTTGCCATAAGTACTGCTATAGGAAGAGCCACAAACTACCAAATTCCCATCCGCCGCAAAAACCAAATCATTTCCAAAATCCCAGTCAAAACCACCAAAACTTTTTTCCCAAATAATGTTGCCGTTTTTATCCGTTCGCACCACATATACATCATACCCCCCAAAACCAAAAGAGTTTGTATAACCTGCAAACACAAAACCACTATCTGCAGGGTTCACTAAAATACTTTTTCCTTCATCGGTGCCTATGCCACCAAAGGTTTTTTGCCATTTGAGTTGCCCCATGCTGTCAACCAACAACATAAAGGCATCCATCCCTCCTGCCCCATAACTGCTGGTAGAACCAATCACCACATATTGGCGATCAAACGTTTCTTTTACACCATAGCCGATATCAATTCCTGAGCCTCCAAATTTGGTATAAAATTTATCGGGGGGCTGCGCTGATACCAATAAACTCAGCAAAGCCAGAATGTAAATAAGTTGTTTTCTCATTTTATTTTTTTTGCTAAGCTTAAATACAATCCTTGTCCATAAGTGATGTTAGGAAAAAAATAACCTTGTAAACTATTACTTCCCAAGCGTAAAAACCAGGCTTTGCTGTTCCAAGTAATGTTAGCACCCACGTTTAACCTCACATAACCCCCGTATCCGGTATGCAATCCAAAAATAAAATTTTTGTATTTGTACTCCGGTTCCAAAAACACATAGGGCACATAATTGGCATTAAAAATATGTCTGAAACCTAAAGTCAAACTAAATATTTCCGAAAAATAAACCTTATTTAAAATTACTAAATTGGTTGGTATGTTTACGTTAAAAGACTGGTGACGGGCATTAGAAAGATTCTGAACCAAACTATCGCTTTTTAAACGATTAATGGTAGAATCGCGCAGATCATTTATACTATGAATATTATAACCCGTATAACGCAAACTCGAATCGCTGCTATATTGCACCGAATTATTTTGCCAATGTATAAAACCCAAATTGTTAGCGTTTACAATTAATACACTGCGCTTCCCAATACGGCTTTTGTATGGCGTTTCAAAAAAGATATCGGCACTGGCCCCTATGCCATTAAAGCTTAAGGGGTTTTTACGCGTGGTGTCGCTCAGCGCCATATTAAAATTAGAATTAAAAATAAGTTCCGTGCCATCGGGTGAAGTGTACAAACTGGAATTAGCGTTAGTTTTCACATCAAACAATTGTTGCCCCTGAATAAGCGAAACAGAAATGCCGATTTTACCAACCGAATCCACCTTGTGTAAAACGGCACCAAACGTTACTTGATTAAAACGAAGGGCATTTACACTGGAATTGCCAATATTGGCTGTTTTCCCTTTGTAGGCGCCGTTTCCATAAAAAAGCAAATTATAAAAATCTCGGGTGTAGGTGGCATTTAGTACATCCTGACTTTTTACACCTATTAAATAATCAAATTTATAATTGCCTTTTACAAAAGCGTTTACATCGTAGTCAAGTAGCAAGCCGAAATTATTACTGGCTTTTAAATGCTTGGCCGATTGATCTTTTACATCCTTACTAATATAGCCACCCCAAAACAGTTTGTTTACCAAGGGTGTGCTCATGCCATTGCTGCCTGCCTCAAAATCGAGATTGGCCGACACACTGCGACCCATTGAACTATAATTTAGAAAATTGGTATTGTATTGGGCGTTTAAGGTTTTACTCAAAAACATCAAAAGGACAAACAACATGTTGAGCCTAAAATAAAATACTATTTTTTGTTTTTTTTGGGTTCTCATAAACTTCTCTTACAAACCAACATTATAATTTACTTCAGCTACTATGTTCACACTTATTTGGTACGAATCTAAAATCTTAATTTCGGGCGGATTAACCGGCATAATAAAGTTGGATACTACTTTAATGGACTTGCATTTTTTTAGGTTCTCAATTTTAGCTTTATCCATTGAAATAATTAATTTGGAAGCCGTTGGTGTTTGCACCACATTGTAATAATCCACAGCTCCGGCCATAATGGTGTTGGCATCAAAGGTAAGAAGCGAATCAATCACTAGGTTTTGATCGTTATACATATAAGCTTGTAAGCTGGCATTAAAAGGAAATCCGTTTGTGGCAAAAATCACAAAGCGTCCGTAATTCACTTTATCTAATTGCGACACACTTGAAAAATCGGTCACAGAATTGGTGTTTAATCTAAAATAATTGGCAGTATACCTTAAAGGAATATTAATGTCGGCCAGAATTTTAATACCGGTATTGTAAAAGGCAAAATCACTCCATCCCCTATGATTTTGATTCGGATTCAAATCAATTTGACCTTGATAGGTGAGTTTATCGGGTAAATTTGAAATAAAGGAAGTGATATTGCTATTAGCAGTATTAAAAGAAAGTACAGTTGTAGAAGAACTAATCACCGATCCATTTTTACTGGCCGGATTTATATTAATGCTGGATAGATGACTGTTATTAAGTTGTATGAGTTTATTATCTGGCGTATTTATGGATTTTACATTGGTGAGATTACCCCTGAATTCAGCGCCAAACTCATTAATGATGGAGAAATTCATGGTGGCATCGCTCAATAAAAAATTAGAAGCTTTGAAGTTTTTAACCAAACCCACTCTGGCCGTATCCAAGGCAAGATTAACGCTTTGATTTCCAAAATACCCTTCGGCATATTGTGGTATTATTTCAGAATAACCCAATTCAAGGGCGGCACCCTGCCCAATGAATATAGTAACAGAAGAAGTGGCAGCCGGATTTAAGGCCAATGTATAAGCCTGAGATATGGTATTAAATTTATTGCCCGAAATACCTTGCATGTTTAAACTATATCCCGAAAGGTCATATTCCTTAACAAGTGAATTTTGTCCGGGCGGAATGGTTTCTGTAATGACTAAGGGTCCATATTTAGTGGCGTTTGCAATTACATAGCGAATATCAAGTGGCTGAGAAAGATCATTACTAAATTTTATGTGTAATAATCCTTGCCTGATATCTACCCGCTTCAATTCAATACCGGTTCCAACATTAAAACTGAGTTCGGTGATGGGGGCGTTTGTAAAGCTGTCTCCAGGTTGAAGTCCAATCGGAAAAACAGTATTGGTAAACTTGCTAATAAAAGTTGTATCAGGCAAATTCAATAAGGAATCGAGTTTTATATAGGCAATCTGTCGGTGAATGCTTAGGGTCATCAAACCGTTTTTATCCGTTTTAAATAAACTATCCCCCACAAAATTTTTGATATCCAAAACCGAATTAACTACCGGTAGCACCACATCCACATCCCAGTTGGCATTGGTTGATTTTCTGCAGCCCAAAAGTAAGAGTAGTACAGGGCCAAGCAGCCAAATTTTTTTAAAGAATACCATGTGTTACAAATATAAATTAATTTTTGAACATACGAAGGTCTCACGAATGTCCTAAGTCTTGGCCGTTTTAAACAAATTCAGCTTAAACCAGGTTTTTCATCCACCATTTTTTCTTTTTGGTTGGAGTCTTATCCCAGCCTTAGTAATTTAAAATGACCTTAAAAAGTTAGGGCAAAATTTCGCCCGGCAGCGGGCAATCAAAAACACATTTTTGCTTAATAATTATGCTTATTTGTAAAAAAGGGATTCATTTTTAACTATCTTTGTTGTATATTAAATGAAGGTAGGTTATCGATTTTTTCTGTCCTGGATTTTTTCCGCAATAGTGATGTTTACACTATTTTATGTATGGCATGGTGTTTTCTTAAATGATTTTAAACGCATTCAATTTCCACTTGTTTGGTTTGTTACCTTTGCTGCATTCACCTATCTAATTTTTGGAGCAGGTATTTACCTCTTGTACGAATCGCAGGTCATGAAAAAGATTCGCAATTTTTTTGTTAGAGGGGTGATTTGCGGTGTAATTGCAGGTTTCTCACTCTTTATGGTTGCTACCATTGTGAATATTTCTCTTACCCGCCACTTAAGCATGCAACACCTCATGATGGATTGTATTTGGCAAATGACCGAACAAATTGTCGGCGCCATGGTAATCGTGCTATTTAAAGTAGTCGTTCATGAACCTCAGATCGAACATGCCTAGTTCTTTCCAAAAAAAATCAATTATTAGCAAAGGTTTATGCAAGGTATTTTAGCATTTTTTAAATCAAAAACATTTCTAGTTCAGTTGGGCATAATTGTAGCCCTTATTTTTATCATTTTATTCGTTAGTCTTCGTTGGCTCTCATCCTACACCCAGCATGGCGAATACACCGAAGTACCCGATTTTAAAGGCCAACAAATAAGTCAACTTGATGAGTTTGTTAAAGACAAAGACATTAGTTACAAAATAATTGATAGTATTTACGACCCGAGAGAAAAATCGGGGATTGTACTTTGGCAAGACCCTGTTATAAAAGCTAAAGTAAAACACAATAGAACCATCTATCTTTACGTTACAGGTATGGTTGCCCCACAGGTTATTATGCCAAAATTGGTTGATAGAAGTGAAAGACAAGCCCGTCTTATTTTGAGTAGTTATGGTTTAAAAACGGGTGGTATTAGTGAAAAAGCGTCCGATTGCAATGGCTGTGTGTTAGCACAACTTGTTAAAGGTAGAAGTGTTGAACCGGGTACCGGTATTAAAAAAGGTACGGCGGTTGACCTGGTGGTGGGCAGAAAAGATGCATATTATGATGCCAGCGCCGACACAAGTCAGGTTGCCCAATAAACTAAATTTAAGCCATTCATGACAAGGTTCGTTTGTAATTTTATTTTTCCATTCCTTTGCCTGTCTGCTTTCGCTCAAGAGAGCCTTAAGCCTTTGTCATCCAATTTAAGCTACGTTTATAAAGCACTTGGACCAAATGAGCAGTTGCAACAACAGAACCAACAATCGCCACAAAATAAACCTCAGTCCACGTCACTATCCATTCCCTTTCTCGACGACTTTTCTTACTGCACCAAAACCAAATACCCAAAAGCCAGCCTCTGGGCCGACTCGAATGTATATATTAATTCAGGTTTCCCCATAGCCCCACCAAGTATTGGTGTAGCCACTTTTGATGGACTGAACAAACACGGTTATCCTTATACTCCGGGCCTTTTAAATCTTGCCAGTTCTAAACCTGCCGATACGCTCACCTCATTGCCCATCAATCTTTATACAACCCCTAACTCACATACTATAATTCCTACCGATAAAGTGGGACTCACCTTTTATTATCAAGCCAGAGGCAATGGTGAAAACCCTGAACTTAACGACAGTTTAATTCTTGATTTATACAAACCCTTATTAAATAAATGGGTTCCGGTTTGGAGAAAACAAGGCAGTAATAATGTGAATTTTAGTGATACCGCCTTTTACAGAGCTTTTATTTCAATTAAGGATCCTGATTATTTTCATGATGGTTTTCGTTTTCGATTTAGAAATAAAGCCACTACTGCCGGTGATTTTGATCACTGGAATTTAGATTATGTATACCTCAACATGAATCGCGATTCGATTGGTGATACGCTTTACAACGACCTTACGTTTGCCAATGTTCCTACACCCTTCCTCAAAGATTATTCGGCCATGCCATTTCAACAATATAAAAGTTCAGAAATGTCGCACAAAAATTCGGTGCTCATAAAAAATAATTACAGTCAGCAAATTAGTTTTAAATACGAAAACAAACTATACAATCAATCAGGAGCTAATGTATATTCCTATCCCGGCAGTAACGATAATTTAGGCCCTTTTAAATCCGTTGGTTACTGTTCCTTCCAGCCAATCAGCAATCCGGCGGGTGATGCCAGTTTTACCTATCTCTTTCCAAACATGACCGACAGTACCGATTTTATGATCAAACACGTGGTAGATCGCGGCACAACCAGCAGTTCTGATTTTATTCTCGAAAACGATACCGTTATACAATATCATCCATTTAGAAACTATTACGCTTACGACGATGGAAGCGCCGAAGCCGGTTATTATGTGACCGGTGTGGGTGGAAAAATCGCCATTAAAATTAGAGTTAATGTAACCGATACACTGCGGGCCATGCGTATTTATTTTGATCCGGTTGGTATGGTTTCGGTTGTAAGTAACACCCACTCAACCTCGCATTTTACCATGAGTATTTGGGCCGACGGTGGCACAAATGGTCCGGGAAGCCGCATTCATCTAGATGCCGCTAAACTTCCCATTTTTTACGACACAAACTTTAGAGCTATTCCGGAATATCAACTCAGTCAAAAAGTCATTCTGGGTCCGGGCACGTACTACCTAGGCTTTCAGCAGGAATCGCCCGATGGGATAGCCGTGGGTTTTGATAAAAATTACGACAGTCATACAAATACTTATTTCGATTCGGGAAGCGGCTGGACGCAGTCGGTATTCAGAGGCTCGCTTTTAATTCACCCCGTATTTGGCGGCTATGTGCCACCTCCTGTTGGGATAAACGAATACGCCAAAAATGATAAGGACCTATTTATAATTTATCCAAATCCCTCGCGTGAAGAGTTTTTTATTAGTGGCCCTCAATTACCGCATGTTACTTACCACGTTTATAATACATTGGGACAAGACCTATTAAACGGCAGTCTTGAAAACACCAAACAAGCTGTTAACACAAGCACATTGTCATCAGGTATTTATTTTCTTTCACTCAAAGAAAACGGCAAAACCCTGCAACAACAAAAAATAATTTTACAACATTAATTACACTATGCCCGATTTGGTTGAAGACCCCGAAGAATTAGGTACCGACGAAGATCAGGCCCTTTACGAACACCATCACATTAAAGTTGAAAAAGGTCAGGTGACCATGCGTATTGATAAATTTATCATGATTCGTGTGGCCAACACTACCCGTACTAAAGTGCAGAATGCCTGCGATGCCGGTTTTGTTTTGGTGAATGGAAAACCTACCAAATCGAATTACAAAATAAAACCCTTGGATGAGATCTCGATCGTTCTAACGGTTCCGCCTCGCAGCTTTGAAATTCTTGCCGAAGATATTCCACTCAACATTGTTTTTGAAGACGATTACATTGCCCTAATAAATAAAAAACCGGGCATGGTGGTCCATCCGGCCTATGGCAATTACACGGGTACTTTGGTAAATGCCCTCGTATTTCATTTTAAAAATTTACCCAAATCAAGAACCAAATTAAACAACGATCTCTATCTTGACAGACCGGGTTTGGTGCACCGCATTGATAAAAACACCTCGGGCATTATTATCATTGCTAAAACCGAACTGGCCATGACGCGTTTAGCAAAAGATTTTTTCGACCGCACCATGGATCGTAAATACATTGCCATTTGTTGGGGCGATTTAAAGGAAGATGAAGGTACTATTGTTGGCAATGTTGGTCGTGATTTACGTGACCGCAAAAAAATGTATGTTTTCCCCGAAGGCAGCGAACATGGTAAACACGCCGTAACACATTATAAGGTCATTGAACGATTTGGTTATATCACCTTTGTAGAATGTAAACTCGAAACAGGAAGAACGCATCAAATTCGTGTTCACTTTAAAAGCATTGGTCACCTTTTATTTAATGATCAGGAATATGGTGGCGATGTGATTTTAAAAGGAATTAATTCGGCCAAATACAAACAGTTTATTCAAAATTGTTTTAATCTTTTACCCCGTCAAGCCTTGCATGCCAAAACACTGGGCATTACGCACCCTATTAGCGGAGAAAAATTATTTTTTGATAGTGAGATTCCAGCCGATATGCAAGCCGTATTGGATAAATGGCGCAAATACACGAAGGATAAGGTATTGGAGTAATTGCGTATCTCTCGTAACCTTTTGAACCACATAAGAGATCTAAGGTCATATAAGAAAGTAACGCTTTGAAGAAGTTTAAACAATTTTTGAACTAGTGTAAACTTTTTTGAACCTATTTGAACTATTTTGAACTTTGAACCTTTGAGCCTATTTGAACCCCTTCAACTATTTTGAACTTTGAACCTTTGAACTTTGAACGTCACCCTGAGCCTGTCGAAGGGTTGAACCCTTTGAACCCTTCAAGGCTAGTCAAAAATCTTACCCGGATTTAAAATGTAATTAGGATCGAATACTTTTTTTATGCCTTTCATCAGGTCTAAATGGTAAGGACTAAAAACAATGGGTAAATAAGGTTTTTGTACCAGCCCAATGCCGTGTTCACCGCTAATAGTGCCTCCCAGCGATTTACACAATTCAAATATTTCTTTAATGCCTTTAGGAAGATCTTTATCCCAAACTTCATCAGACAGATCGCCCTTAATAATATTTACATGCAAATTACCATCGCCGGCATGTCCGTAACACACCGAACTAAAACCATATTTTTTTCCAATGGCTTTCACACCCTTTAAAAGTACAGGCAGTTCTGCTCTGGGCACAACCGTATCTTCTTCTTTATACACCGAATTACTTTTTACAGCCTCCCCTACTTTTCTTCTGATCTTCCATAAGGCATTTTTTTGTTCGGCACTATCCGCAAATAAAATCTCATCACAATCATTCGCCTGCATTACTGTACTGATCTGTTCACAGTCTAACATCAAAACATCTTGATTGTTACCGTCTACCTCAATCAGCAATAAGGCCTGCCAATCGGCTTTTATGTCGAAGTTAACTTCCCCCGAATATTTTATACTCCAGTCAATAGCATCACGTTCCATAAACTCCATCGCGCTAGGAACAATGCCTGCCTTAAACACCTCTGCTACTGCTTTACAGGCATTCTCGGCACTTTTAAATGGTACCAGCATTAAGAGGTCATGCTTCGGCAAAGGAATTAATTTAAAAACAATTTTTGTCACTATACCCAATGTTCCTTCACTCCCAACCATAAGGTGCGTTAAATTATATCCGGTAGAATATTTTAAAGTATTAGCGCCTGTCCATATAATTTCACCACTGGTTAAAACCACTTGCAAATTCAACACATAATCGCGGGTCGTACCATATTTCACCGCCTTTGGTCCACCACTGCTGTGGGCAATGTTACCACCCAAACTGCAACTGCCCCAAGAGGCCGGATCGGGGGGATAGAACAATCCCACTTTTTTTACCTCTTCCTGAAAAATATAGTTAATGACACCTGGTTCAACGGCAGCTTGTAAATTACGTTCATCTATACTCAGGATCTTATTAAATTTTTCCATGCTCAATAACACCCCTCCTTTTATTGGCAAGGCACCGCCACTCAAACCTGTTCCTGCACCACGGGTGGTTAATGGAATCTTCTCTTCATTACAAAGTTTGGCTATGGCCGCAACCTGTTCAACGGTTTGTGGTTTTAAAACCACCTCAGCATGGTAAATAAAGTCCTCGGTCTCATCTTGGCCGTATTTTTCAAGTTGCTCGTGATCTACACTTATATAATCTGTCCCCACAATGTTTTCAAAGGCTTTTAAGGTTATTGACCGCACTTTGTTATAATTTATAGCTTCCATGTAAAATAGCTCTTTTATATTTCTCTAAGTTTGATATAAAATTAATTATTAATCCGTCTCAAAAAAAATTTAACCGCAAAGATGTCAACAGCATCCCGCGTAAATCCTTATCACTTGTTCATTAATACACATACGCACGCTCAATTATACGACGCCAAAATAGAAGTGGTCAACCTTTCTCTTGGCTCAAAAGAACGTCCGAATTATTATTCATACGGACTTCACCCTTGGTATATAGACAAGGATAGTCTGTCCTATGATCTCGAAAATTTAAAAGTACTGGCTCATGAAAAACGTTGTTTAGCCATTGGAGAATGTGGACTCGATAAATTAAGCCCGGTTGATTTTGCTTTGCAGGAAGAAGCTTTTATTGAGCAGATTAAACTGGCAAACAAAATCCAAAAACCTTTAATCGTACATTGCGTAAAAGCCTTTAATGAATTAATTAATTGTCTAAACCTCAACAACAATAAGGTTCCGGTAATTGTTCATGGCTTTAATAACAACGAAAACATTGCTCGGGTTTTGGTTAACCAAGGAATTTTATTCTCCTTTGGAAAAGCCTTGCTGGGCTATGAATCAAACGCAGCCAAGGCGATAAAAAATGTGGGTAGAAAAAATTTCTTTTTAGAAACCGATGATGCGGACATTTCTATTAAATACATTTACAAAAAAGCCTCTGAATTACTAGGTATAGATGAAGAGATCATTAAACAACAATTACAAAGTAATTTCGAGAATGTATTTAAATTATCTTTGAGTAAATAATCGCGATTTTAAATAACAACGGCAATGGATACAGCATGGATGGAGCGCACCTCCCTTTTAATAGGTGAAAAAGGCTTGGAAAAATTAAACCAAGCGCATGTGCTCATAGTTGGCTTGGGTGGTGTGGGTTCATACGCCGCTGAAGCCATAGGCAGAAGTGGTGTTGGAAAAATGACCATTATTGATGGAGACACGGTTGACCCTACCAACCGTAACCGTCAGCTTCAAGCGCTTACGTCAACGCATGGTCAAAACAAGGCCCTACTTATGGGTGAACGTTTAAAACTCATTAATCCCGAAATTGAATTAAATGTTATTGAACAATTTAAAAATCCCGATGACATGAAGGCGTTTATGTCGCAAAAATTCTCCTACGTCATTGATGCCATTGATAGTATCTCACCAAAATTATATTTGCTTCAAACCGCTTATTTTAATAACCAGCGAATTATTTCGAGCATGGGAGCGGGTGGTAAAATGGACCCCACTAAAATTCAAGTAGTAGATATTTCGCAAACCAATATTTGTCCCATGGCTCAGTATGTGCGTAAACGTTTACGTTACATGAATATATACAAAGGCATTAAATCGGTTTACAGTACCGAAATTCCGGCCAAATATTCTATTATGAAAACAGATGGCAGTAAATATAAAAAATCGGCTTATGGCACCATATCCTATTTGCCGGCAGCATTCGGACTCACCTGTGCTTCGGTGGTGATAAGAGATTTGGTGGACTGGAAGGAAGTGAAGACAGGCTTAAAAAAAGCATAATTGGTTTTTTATCCAACCTATTTGTTGGCTTCCCCTAATTCCTCATCAATTAAATAAAATAATGGTGAAGTAGGAAGGTAATCGGCATCCTTATATCTGTCGTGATTTTTAAATACCGCTATTGGTAAATTATCTTTCAACAGTCTTTCTATACTTTCTTTGTTGAGATTACCGTGATAGGCCACCAGATTCGGATTGTAGAACATCAGCTCTGTTTCCGAAAACTGACTAAGGTTAAGAACACATCTGGTATTTGGTTTAAGTTGTTTTTTAAGGTCTTTATAAATGGCAGTGTTTTTTATTTTTGTTATTCTGTCGGGATCATTTGGATCGTGAAAGAATGTTTTTATTCCGCTATAATTAAATAAAAACCAGGCGCAAATTATCAATCCACTGCCACTAACGAGTTTTGGCCAATAGCCTGGAAGTTTAAAAAACTGAATGCCCCTAACCAAGGCATAAGCCATAAAAATATATCCAATTGGACCTACCACAAAAAAATAAGACTGCATTTTTGTTTTTACTACTAATGAAAAGAAAAGAAAAATAATTAAAACACTAAAACCCAAACTCAGCTTAATTCGCCAGTCCTCAGTTTTAGCAGCAGCAAATACCGCTATGCCAATCAGAAAAAGTTGCCAGGTGAATAAACCAAAATACTGAGGTAATTTTTGATAATAGAACATAGTAGAGCCCGCATGATTTTCTACAGCTTCAAATACATGTTTTGAATTGTAAGCAAATTCGTTTTTTGCTTCCAGTGGGAATTGATTCAGAATGTAGATCTGCCAAGGAACGAACACAAGTAAACAAATGCCAAACGACATTAGCATCCGAAAGATTTCCTTTTTCGATTCAGGTTTTCTAATTGCCAGTAGGATATTTAATCCCCAGCCACCAAATACTAGTAAACCAGTAAGCCATTTATTTAAAACAGCACATCCGGCAAATACGCCTACTAGTAGAATCCAAAACCAGCGCTTATCGTTTAGCAATTCTATATAAGCCCAAATGCTAGCGCAAACATAAAAGCCAAAGGCAACATCATTCTGATCCATGCCTATATAACCTGACATAAGTTCTAACTGGTAATTCGAAAAACACATTAACAAAGCAGCGCCATAGGATAATAGACGGTCTTTGCTTAATAACCAACTTATACGATACACAACTATTACCATGATGGCTCCCATTAAAGCACTCGGGTAACGCATAGCAAATTCCGACACGCCGAAAATTTTCATACTTAATGCCATTTGCCACATAAACAAAGGTTGTTTGTGCAGCCAAATGTGGTTCTCAGTCCACGACATAAACTCATAGGGAAGTATAGTCTGTGAATACAACATAGGCTTAAATGGGTGATCCATCATGTTTCTTGCTACCAGAGCATGAAAACGTTCATCCCAGTCATGCAAAAAATGATCCAGATGAACAATATACAATCGCACAAATAAAGCCGAACAGAACAAAAAAAGTATGGCTAATTTATCTTTACCTGTCAGGTGAATTACAAAGCTAAATAAAGCCAATAAAATTCCTGTATAAAGGAGTCCTGTATTTTCAAATTGCATAGGGTTTTATTTTACGGAAACTAAAGTATTAAAAGCAAAGCAATCGTCAAAAAGTTTATCCCTTAGGGAAATAAAAAAAACCGCTCCAGATCCTGAAGCGGCCTAAAAATTAAACGACAAATTTAGTTTGCGCTAATGATGTAGTACTTATTAAATTCAATGATGGCGTTAACCACCGTTTGTTTTTCAAAAGTAAATTTATCTAAATCAGTCCAAATCATTAATTGATCTTTCATAAAAGGCTTTAAATCTTTTTTATAAAACTTATTCGAAATTTTAGTAAGTTCTTTCAGTTTAATATCTTCGCCTTCCGCTCTATTATCTTGAGCAAAGTATTCAGAAACCACTGCAGTGTAACCATCCACTTTGCCATTTAATCGGTATTCGAAAAAATTTAAGCGCCCTGAAGTTAATCTTTCAATATAGACATCTTCTCCGCCATAATTATACAAAATAAAGTGTTTTCCGTCGTATCCATAAGCAGTAGCACGTTTCGGATTAACCGGCATTACTTTTCCACCTTTATCTGGTTTAAACGAAAATTGTTTATACATGTCAACTTCAAATTCGGGATTGGTTTGTACCATTCCTCTTACAGTATCTCCTTTGGTTCCTACATAGTAACCTTCAGCAAGTACTGGGGCCATTTTTGGTGCTTTGTTTTTTTGAGCGCTAACCGTTAAGCTAAATGCTACGAGTACTAATGCAAACAGATTTTTCATGTGTTTTTAAATTTATTATACGTGTGTTCGATTCTCAAATATATTTATTTAATAGATACTGGCAAAATCCATGCCAAAATTCTTTCTTAATAACGTATAAATGTTAAGAAGGCAAGCCTCTGCTGCCCACTTAACGCTTATGCCGGTTTAAAATTGTTGGTTTTCTTATTTTCTTTCTAAAACTTCATCAATCATACCATAATCTTTTGCTTCCTGAGCAATCATCCAATAGTCACGATCGCTATCAGCCCATACTTTTTCATAGGTTTGACCACTGTGTAATGCAATAATATCATATAATTCCTTTTTCAATTTTTGAATCTCACGGGCTGTAATTTCAATATCACTGGCTTGTCCGTCAGCTCCACCCATTGGTTGGTGAATCATAATCCTGGCATGTTTTAATGCCGTGCGTTTTCCTTTTGCACCGGCACATTGAAGCACTGCACCCATACTGGCTGCCATTCCGGTACAAATAGTGGCCACATCGGGCTTAATTATCTGCATGGTGTCGTATATTCCTAAGCCGGCATAAACGCTGCCACCAGGGGAATTAACGTAGATTTGAATATCTTTTTTAGCATCCACACTTTCTAAAAACAAAAGCTGTGCTTGAACGATATTGGCTACCTGATCATTAATACCGGTTCCTAAAAAAATAATCCGATCCATCATCAAACGTGAAAAAACGTCCATTTGCGCCACATTTAGCGAACGCTCTTCAATAATATATGGCGTTAAAGAAGATTGGATTCTGGAGGTATAACTATCATAAGTTAAACTGTTAATGCCCACATGTTTGGTGGCATACTTTCTAAATTCATTATTATCAAACATAATTTTTTGTTTTTAGTTAGTGTCAAATGTAATTGTTAGGCTACGTATATCAAATACGATGCAAAATAGTTATTAACGCTAATTTGTCATACTTTTTCACCAATTTAATTTAACAAAAACCCTAAATGCCTGTAGATTAACTTTACATTGTTATTAAATAAATTGATAATGAACGCATTAGCAGGATTTTTACTGCACTTTTGTAAAAACGTAAATGACAAAAGACAAGTACTGCATATTAAATGGCCATTTAATTAGCATTTACGAACCCACCGTATCATTTGCCAACCGTGCCTTCCGCTACGGGGATTCCTTATTTGAAACCATTCGCCTTTGTAATAATAAATTAATGTTTCTGCGTGATCACCTCACGCGACTAAAATTAGGCATGACAGTATTGCGCATGAATTTGCCGGCCGAATTTACTAGTGAGAATATTAACGAATTCATTATTCAATTGCTAAAACATAATGCCCATGCACCAAATGCACGCATCAGACTCACGGTATTTAGAAATGATGGTGGTTTTTATACACCCGAAACGAACGATATTTCGTTTTTAATAGAAAGTGATGAATTAGCCGGACCTTATGAATTAAATCAAAAAGGTTTTTGGGTAGATGTTTACGCAGACATTAAAAAATCAATCAACAAACTTTCCAATATTAAAAGTGGTAACGCGCTCATGTACGTGATGGCAGGCATTTCCAAACAAAGCATGAAATTGGATGAGTGTTTTTTAATTAATGAAAATGGTACTATTTGCGAAAGTATTAGCTCCAATATTTTTGTGGTTAAAAATGGCACCTTATATACGGCACCACTCAGCGAAGGATGTGTTGCCGGCATCATGCGCAAACAAGTAATGAATTTAGCCACCGAAAATAAGATCCTTACTTTCGAAACTCCAATTACCAATTACACACTCGTGAACGGTGACGAGGTTTTTCTAACCAATAGTATTAATGGTATTCAATGGGTTGGGCAATTCAGAGAGAAATTTTATACCAATAAAATGGCGCAGTTTTTTACTGAAAAACTTCTAAAATTAACCGAATAAATTCTGATTTTTTTTAAAGATTATCTAAAAGGTGACATAAGTCCTCTGTTAAAGCTTTTCTGCTATAACGGGCAATTTCAGACTTATTGGAACTTTCTGTAATCCCTTTAAAACAATTTAAAATATTCTCTTTTAAACTGCGCTCATCAGCAAAATCACTTATTAAACCGCAATTACTGCTTTCCATGATTTTTGCCAAATCGCCATCAACCGGACCAATAGCAATTATTGGCGCACCAGCAGCCATGTATTCAAAAAACTTTCCGGTTAAAATACCCTTTGCATTTTTAGTATTATTTACCAACAACAATAACACGCTCGACTTTTGTTGCTCTTTGATTACCTCATCATGAGGTAAATAATCGATCTTGTTCACAAAACGGCTTAAGCCGTATTTTTCAATTTCTTCTTTTACAAAAATATCTATCTTCCCAACTAACTTAATTTCTAACTGGTTTTTAAACTCAGAATCTGTTTTTACTAAATCTCCCAATACACGCCATAACACATCCGGATTACGATCCTTAACGAGCGTACCTATATGGGCAATGCTAAAGCTACTGTCCTTTTGCAAAGGACCTTGATAAACATCGGCCTCATCAAACCCATTTGTAATGACCGAAAATTTTTCAGTCTTCTTTCCCCCTGAATTGACATACATTAATTTGAATTCTTCATTCATAGCATAACCAACACTTATTACCGCATCGGCCTGGGTCAATACACTTAGCTCTTGAGCATGATGCTGTTTGTCGGCCCATGAACTCAACATAAGCTTTTCGTAAAAATCAATGTTCGTCCAAGGATCCCTGAAATCGGCCAACCATTTTAGTTCAGCAAACTGACGCTTTAATCCCTTTGCTATCATATGCATACTGTGCGGCGGTCCGCTGCTAATGACATGCTGGATGTTGTTTTTTTCTATATAGTCGCTAAGAAACCTTATACTTGGTTTGATCCAATATTTACGGGCATCGGGAATAAAAAAATTACCCCTAATCCACACCGATATTTTTTGCGTAATTCCATCCTTTTTATTTTCACTTAAAAAAGACGCGTTTATTTTATCCTCTTTTTTTCTACCAATAAATTTTTTATATACACTATAAGGCTCCCAAATTGGCTGGCGCAAAACAACAGTACCTGATGGAATATCCTTTTCAAGACTCTTATCAATTACCGGCATTTCGCCATTTTCGGCAGTGTAAACAATGGGTTCCCATCCAAACAAATACATGTACTTAACAAATTTCAGCCAACGTTGCACCCCTGCACCACCTGCGGGCGGCCAATAATAAGTGAGGATCAGTACTTTCTTCATTTTTTGTAAAACTAATTTTTTTGATGGGATAAACCAAAATAATTAAATTATATTTGTAACAAACACCACCGAAAGATTTACATGAAATTATCAATCGTCATACCTGTATACAATGAAGCAAAAACCATTCATTTAATACTTAATAAAATTACTGACGTTGTTCTGTTAGAAAACGTCGAAAAAGAGATCATTATCGTAAACGACTGCTCGAAAGATGATACCGAAAATGCAATCATAACTTATCAAAAAAACAATCCTAATCTGAATATTCAGTACCGTAAACATGAAGTAAACATGGGTAAAGGTGCTGCTTTACATACCGGAATCAGAGAGGCAAGCGGCGACTACCTGATCATTCAGGATGCCGATCTCGAATATGATCCGGAAGAATATAACCTCATGCTTAAGCCGATCTTAAACGGCATGGCCGATATTGTTTATGGTAGTCGCTTCATTGGCAGTCAACCTCATCGTATTCTCTTTTTCTGGCATTCTATAGGAAATAAAATTTTAACATTCATCAGTAACATGTTTTCCAATTTGAATTTATCGGATATGGAAACTTGCTATAAATTATTCAGAACCGATATTATTAAAGGCATTCAATTAAAAGAAAAACGTTTTGGTTTTGAACCGGAAGTTACCGCAAAAATATCACGCATTACCAAAGTTAGAATTTATGAAGTGGGCATTTCATACTATGGACGTACCTATGAAGAGGGGAAAAAAATTGGTTGGAAAGACGGATTTAGAGCGATTTATTGTATTTTAAAATACGGCCTCTTTAAAGCCTCCTAAGTTATTTCCTAAATGCATTCACTCCTATCGAATAAAGGTATACCATACGTTAATTCGGTATTCAACGCGGAATAGGATTGGGTACTTGAAAGTCATTAAAGAACTATTTTAAATGTTTTCATTTATTTTTTCTGAACAAATTCAGCTTATTAAACCTGTAAACAGGCTTAGAATTTTTTTTAACATATTGATTAACAGTCGTTTAATTATTATTTGTGATTTGATAATTTTTATTTAAATTTGTCCTGAATCTTTATACGAATTAACCTTAAACACACAACACCTCGATTTCATCTCTTTTGCAATTCGTTTTAATTAAGTTTTATGAAAATTAATAAACAAATGGCAAATCGGCTTAAGAATTGACTTGTTCGTTTTTTATAAAAGAGTAAAGAAATAATGCCGACGGGTCATACCCTTTTATCTGTCGGTATTTAATAGTAATAAAAAGGGAAATAAAAATAAATAAAAAAAATGGAAAAAGGTACAGTTAAGTTTTTCAACCAAACAAAAGGTTTCGGATTCATCAAAGTTGAAGGGTCAGGAAAAGAAGTATTCGTTCACGTTTCAGGGATTAAAGAAGAAATCCGTGAAAATGACGAAGTTGTTTTTGAAATTCAAGAAGGTAAAAAAGGATTAAATGCCGTTAACGTAAAGTTGGCTTAATTCTCACTGTTAATTAAATTATTGCGATTTCTACCCCTATTTATATACTTAGTTGTTTCTGATTCGTTGAATTATAAATTTGAAAGAACAAAATCACATTCAAAATTTTAATTAACAAAAAAACCCGGTTTTAGCCGGGTTTTTTTATACTGTCATAATTTCTTTTTCCTTTTGTTCGATGTGTTTGTCCACCTTCAACACATATGCATCGGTGAGACTTTGCACCTTCGTTTCGGCATCTTTACCTTCATCTTCTGGCAAACCATCCTTCTGAAGCTTTTTTATTTGCTCCATAGCATCTTTACGTGATGTGCGAATTCCAACTTTAGCATCTTCACCTAAACCTTTTGCCATTTTAGTGAGTTCTTTACGGCGCTCTTCTGTTAAGGGCGGCACCATAATACGAATAATAATACCATCATTTTGAGGATTTAAACCAAGATTAGCCATTTGAATGGCTTTTTCAATCGGTGTCAGCATACTCTTTTCCCAAGGCTGTATTATCAATGTACGGGAATCTTGCGTATTAACACTAGCCGTATTGCTGATGGCCACTTTGCTGCCATAATAATCTACCATAATATTTTCAAGCATAGCCGGATTAGCTTTTCCTGCGCGTACTTTTTGTAGTTCACTTTCTAGATGGTTAATGGCTTTTTCCATTAAACTTTTAGTTGAATCTAACACTGACTTTACATCTGACATAAAATTAATTTTTCTGAATTTACTAGTTATTCTATACTCCTTTACTATTCTTTATTATTCTTTATTGTACTTTTTCTTTAATTGCAAAAAGCTCTGCTACTTTTTGAAGTACAAAGTCTATTTCTTCCTTCGTATTATACTTACTAAAACTAAACCGCACTGACGGCCTTTCCATTTCGACACCCAAACCTCTCAACACATGGCTGCCTTGATTAGAACCACTACTGCAAGCACTTCCACCACTAGCGGCAATGCCAAGAATATCCAAATTAAACAAGATCATCTCCGCATCAGAGTGTTTTGGGAAACGACAATTTAATACCGTGTAAAGTGAGTTTTCAAAAGAAGTTTCACCATTAAATTCAATACCAGGGATTTGTTCAATTAAACTGTTACGCATATATTCCTTTAAGCCACTAATATGGTGTTGGTGTTTTTCCATATCATCAAAACAAAGCTGTAAAGCTTTGGCCAAACCAACAATTCCAGATACATTTTCAGTGCCACCACGCATGTTTCGTTCCTGAGATCCACCATGAATAAATGGTTTGATTTTATGTTGATGATTAATATATAAAAATCCAACGCCCTTAGGTCCATGAAATTTATGAGCGGCACAAGTAACAAAGTGAACATTAATATCGCGCAGGTCCATTTTGTAGTGCCCCATAGTTTGCACGGTATCACTGTGAAAAACAGCTTCGTATTTTTTACAAATCGCTCCAACTTCCTTAATTGGAAGTAACGTTCCAATTTCATTGTTTGCATGCATTAATGAAACCAAACTACGCGGATTGTTTTTTAATAAATCCTCAAGTTGATTGAGGTCCACATTGCCCTTTTCATCGGTATTTAGCCAGCTCACTTTAATTTTTCCAGCTTCCTCAAGCATTTTAATGGTGTGTTCTACGGCATGGTGCTCAATTTGACTTGAAATAACATGGCTTATGCCAAAAGTTTCGATGCTTTGAATAATAGCCATATTATCGGCTTCCGTTCCACCGGAAGTGAAAAATATTTCTGCCGGAGTAACATTTAATAATTTGGCCACTGTCTTCCTTGCATTTTCAAGGTAGTAGCGCGTTTTTCGCCCAAATGCATGTATGGAAGATGGGTTACCGAAATCTTCGGTAAACAACGGCATCATGGCCTTTAGCACCTCGTCGTCCAATTTTGTCGTTGCTGCGTTATCGAGATATACTTTCATTATACTACTTTCTGATTTTGATTTTATTTGCAAATTTAACGAATCCTTTCCTATTTAGAAATCATAGCCGTATAAAAAGAAAGCGGGGAAATTCCCCGCTTTTAAATTTCAAACAAATTACTCGCTTATTCTTTTATTAGTGGAGAAGTTAAAACCTGATTATTGCATTTCATTTGAACAAAATAGATCCCTTTTGATTGGTTGATAAGTTCAATGTGATTTTTCCCTTCAAGTAAATTGTTAAAATAAACCTTTTGTCCAAGTGAATTAAATATTTCGATTTCTGCATTCTGATTCAATTCAATCACAAATTCCCCATGAGATGGATTAGGATAGATTAACAAACGAGCGCCATTACTTGAATAATTATCGACACCCAAACATAAACTTACATTTAAAACAAACGAGCCTTGATTTACACAACCATTTTGATCAATGCCTTGAACGGT